>JAFXUZ010000029.1 GCA_017524725.1 Clostridia bacterium
GGTCCCACCTGTTCCCATCCCGAACACAGAAGTTAAGCCCATCAGCGCCGAAAGTACTTGGCTGGAAACGGCCCGGGAGGATAGGACGCCGCCGGATCCCAATAAAACCCGCCTTCAGTAATGAGGGCGGGCATTTTTTTGTTTTGCCGGCGGCGGGAATGGAACGATCGATCGGCCTCTCTGTCACGCGGACGGCTGCAGGGGAAAATACAGGGTGAGTATGTTGCGGTCCCCTTTCCGCTCATATTCGATTTTCGACGAAGACTGCCGGATCATGTGCAGGCCCATGCCGCCGCTGTCCAGCATATCGAACTCTTTATCCTCCGCGGGGGCGGTGACGGGGTCAAAGGGGACGCCGTCGTCCTTAAAAGCGACCCGGAGGGCATCGCCTTCCTTTGAGCAGGAAAAGGCCAGTTTCCCGGCGCTGGAATAATGGACGATGTTGGCGAGCACCTCGTCGCATGCCAGCAAAGCGCGCCGCGCGTCCGGCGTTTCGCCCGCAGATGAGAACACAGCCTGCCTGATCTCATTAAAAGAGGACAGCGCCACAGGGAGCGGCTTCCAATCGTATTCCGTTTGCCCTTCCCGGTGGACCAGAGCCAGGATGGCCATATCGTCAAACTGCTCGTTTCCTTCGCAGAAGTCCTGTACCGCGCCGCTGACCCGGCGGATGGCTTCCCCGGCGGTATCCTCCGAAACGGGGATATCCCGCAGGGCGTCGATCACCCGCGCTTCCCCGAAGAATTGCCGCCGGGGATTGACCGCTTCCGTCACGCCGTCCGTATAGAGCAGGATGCCTTCGCCGGGCGATAAGCGCATGGTGGATTCCCGAATGTTAGAATCTTCAAAGATCCCAAGCGCGATGCCCTGATCCGGCCGGAAGAGGGAAGGCGTTTTCCCCAGCAGCACGGGATAGGTGTGGCCCGCGTTGGCATAACGCATTTCCCCGGTCCCGGAATTCAGCACCGCGACGAAAGCCGTGGCGAACAGGCCCTCGGGATTCTGGGCGCAGAGGGCGGCGTTTGCCTGGTTCAGCGCTTCCGCCGGGCCAAGGCCGGAACGCAGTTTTTCCCGCAGCATGGTTTTCGTCATGGCCATGAATATGGCGGCGGAGATCCCTTTGCCGGATACGTCGCCGATGAAGACGCATACGTCGTTTTCATCCCGCCGGAAGCAGTCGTAGAAATCCCCGCCTACGGCTTTGGCGGGCCGGGTCATGGCGCTGACGCTGCAACCGGGCCCGTCCAGCGCCATTGTTTCCGGCACAAGGCCGTACTGGATGCGCCTGGCAATGTCCAACTGCACATTGGTTTCCAGGCGTTCCTTTGTCAGCGCTTCGATGTTGTTCACATAGGCGCTGATGTCGCCCGTCATTTTTTCAAATGATCTGCTGATCTCCCCGATCTCGTCTTTGGAGCGGAGATTCAGCGATTCGGGGATGCGGCTGCTGTCCCGGGCAAAGCGCTTCATGTTTGCGGAGATCGCGTTGATCGGCACGATGATCCTCCGCTTCACCAACAGCAGCATCACTATCTGCGCAGCCACCAAAAGGACCGCTTTGGGGGCCATGCGTTTCAGGAAGCTTGTACGGAAGAGTTCCTCACTCACGGAAAAGTCGGTGTCCATACCGATCACCGCGCGCATGCTGCCGCTGTCATTCAGATACGGCGCCATCCAGCTCATTTCATCGCCGTACTGATTGAACACCAGGTCCATCTGGGTGTCATTGTACCCGGAGAGGATCGTCAATTCGCCCGGATGCAGTTCGCCCCGGAGCTCTTTGCCCGGGGGGAATGTTTCCCTTATCTGCTCGTCGACTTCATCCGTATCGGCCACGCAGAAAAGATAGACCCTTGTCTCGGTCATGGGGTCGATGGTGTAAATATCCAGGTAATCAAGGCCGAAACTCTGGCAGAGATTGCGCAGTATGCCCCGCACTTCATTGTACCGTTCGGGGTCGGAGGGGTCGCTTACAATATCCAGATCCCACCGGTCCAGCAGGTAGGAAACGATGCTGGCGCATCTTTCCACCGATTTTTTTGCCTGGGCGGTCATTTCGTCGCGCGTCGCGAAATAGTTTTCCACTGCCGTTCCGGCGAATGAGATCGCCAGAATGGCAGTAAACCACAGCATGATCCAGTGATTGATGGAGTTTTTTTTCATTCGATCTTTATCCGCTTGTCCAGGCCGGTCATGCTGATCACGTTCATGATCTCGTCGGACACATGGCGCAGGGTCAGCGCCCCCTTCATTTTTTTATAGGCGGCCACGATCTGCCTGAGTCCGGCGGAGGAAATGTATTCCAAATCCGCGAAGTCCAGCGCCAGAGCGGACACGTCCTCGTCCAGCGCGTTTACTTCCGCTTCCAGCTGGGGCGTGGTCTGGGTGTCCAGCCAGCCGCTCAGCTTCAGTTCGACGGTGTTCCCAAGGACGTTTTTTTCAATGGTCATATGGATCCCTCCTGTTTGATTCTCGTGTTTTTCAGGTCCTGCCCGAACGGCGGCGGAAAAGCGTTTTTCCTGCCTTCACCGGCGTTCAGGCATCATGAGAGTACGCCTTTTATCAAACTCGACTCTCTGATCAGGATATATTCGCTTTCACAAGGCAGGTCAATCCTCGAACATCGTCAGTTCGTCCAGGGCTTTGATCATCTGCACGATGTACTTCTCCCCGGACACGGGCCATTTGAAGCCCAGGCGGTAGAGCGCGTTGGTGGTGAAGGCGCAATCCTGGTCCAGCATATACCGGCGTTCGCCTTCCTTGCTGTTGTAGGCGATCAGCGCTCCGGAAACGTCGCCCGCCTCAGCCATGCGGCGGCCGAATTCCGCGTCCTCCACGGCGTCGACAGAGAAGCCGTATTCCCGCATGGAGTACACGATATCCGCGTAGGTGACAAAGTGGTTGTTGACGGGATGGAACACGGTAAATTTTCTGTCGGTGCCGCTGAGCAGCAGGATGGCCCGGGCCGTCATGTCGATCTCGGAGAAATCGGTGCCCGCGTTCATGATGGAATAGGGCACGGCGCCGATGGCTTTGTAGCTGGCCAGGGAGCGGATGAAAGCGTTGCTGTTGAAATTCACCTGGAATTCGCCGTCGGAGTGCCGGCCCATCAGGTTGCCGAGCCGCATTATTTTCCCATCCAGCCCCCGGGCCACCGCTTCCAGGACCGCCTTCTCGGCTTTGAACTTGGTCAGGGCGTAGGCGTTGTCCAGCAGCTGGCCGTTATACAGCTCGTTTTCTTTGATCTTCCAGTCCCTGGGCGGCCTGCCGTCCAGCCCGTCGCCCGCAACGGAGACGGTGGAGGTTTGGATGAGGCGCTTTCCCGCGGCCCGGCAAAGGGCGATCAGGTTCTTCACGCCCAGCACGTTGACGCGCTCCAGGCTGTCGTCCTTCACGAAATGCTTTACCAGCGCGGCGCAGTTGATCAGCGTGTCGAAGGGAAGCTTTTCTGCCTCTTTCAAAGCCTTCTCGTCCGTAATGTCGCCGGGCAGGATGCGCACGCGACCCAACTCAAAATAGGGGTCGAGGGCTTCGTCAAAGTAATAGAAATACAATTGCTTCAGCCGCTTGTCCGGCGCTTTTCCGCGCAGCAGGCAGAAGGCCGTGCCGTCCGATGTTTTCAGGTATTCCCGCAGCACATGGATGCCAAGGAAGCCGGTGGCCCCGGTCAGAAGAAGGCTGCCGATGGGACCGGTCCGGATATCCCCAAGGCTTTCCCTGCAGTTGGCGGAAAGGGGGAGACGACTGTAATCAAAGGAACGGATCTCCGCCATTTCCGGCTGTTCCGTGCCCTGGGCAGTTTCTCCCGTCACCAGCGCCGCCAGTTTCCTGGGGGTCTGGCATTTGAAGATATCGGCGTATACCACGGGATAGCCTTTGTCCGCCGCGTTCATGGCGATGACGGAGGCGGACAGGCTCGTGCCGCCCAGCTCGAAGAAATTGCCTTCGGCGCTGACCTTTTCCATGTTCAGTACGTCGGCAAACCAGGCACAGAAGTCCCGTTCCACGTCGTTGGCAGGTTCCCTGTATTCTGCCGGGTCGGGCACGAATTCCACCCTGGGCAGCTTTTTTTTGTCGATTTTCCCGTTCTGGGTCAGGGGCATGGCATCCAATTGCATCAGCACGCCGGGCACCATATAGGGCGTGAGCGTTTTGCTGATCTCTGCTTTCATTTCGTCCGGCGATATTTCCCGGCCGGCCGTGTAGTAACCCGCCAGGAATTTGTTGTTTTCCTCGCCGGTCATCACCACGATGCTGGTCATCACCCCGGGCACCGCGTTTATGGCGTTTTCGATCTCGCCCAGTTCCACCCGGAGTCCCCGCAGCTTCACCTGGTTGTCCGCCCGGCCATGGAAGCGCAGGCGTCCGTCCGAGGTCCAGGCCGCCACGTCGCCGGTGCGGTATGCCGGGCGGCCCTCCAGCGTGATGAACTTTTCCGCCGTCAGGTCGGGACGGCCCACATAGCCCCTGCCCACTCCTTCGCCCGCGATCACAAGTTCGCCGGGAGCCAGCGGCGGCAGGACGCGGCCCCGGCCGTCCACAATGTACGCCCGCACGTTGGAGGCGGGGCGGCCGATGGTGATCATGCCGGGATCGGTCACCTGGTCCATGGTGCAGGAAATGGTGGCCTCCGTGGGGCCGTAGCCGTTCATGATATAGGCGTCGGGGTTCAGGGCGACGATCTTAAAGTACATCGCCGCCGGGAATGCCTCCGCCCCCAGATCGTAGGAGCGCACGTTTTTCAGCGCGTCCGTCATTACGCTCAGGCCGATGATGTTGGACAGGAAGGAAGGCGTACAGGTCATCATGTCCACGCCGTTGTCCGTCATGAATTTGGCCAGGGCGGCGGGATTGTGGATCTCCTCCTCCGTGGCCATGCAGACGGTCATACCGTGGCAAAGGGGAATGAATTCCTCCATGACGGACACGTCGAAGGTGATCGCAGCCAGGGCCAGGGACACGTGGGTCCTTTCCGTGTAGCCCAGGATCTCCGGGTTTTTCGGATTCGCGTCCAGGAAATTGAACAGGTTGCCCTGGGTGAGCATCACGCCCTTGGGTTTGCCGGTGGAACCGGAGGTGAAGATACAGTAAGCCAGGTCATCCTTTCGGGCGGGCAGTCCGGGATCGTCCGTCCGTTCATTCGCCAGCAGTTCTTCCACCGTCGTCACGGGGCAGGCCAGGGATAAGAGGAACTCCTTCCGCTCCCTAAGCAGTTCTTCTGTTACGATGAGCACGGCGGAATCGGAATCCTCCGCCATCACCCGCACCCGCTCGTCGGGATAATTCGGGGCAATGGACAGGAACGCACATCCGGCCTTTAAAATGCCCTGACGCACCATATAGACCTGCTCGCTTCGGGGCAGCATCAGGGAAACGATGCGGCCCGCGGTGTTCTTTTCCATCAGCGCGTGGGCGATGCGGTTGGCGCTTTCATTAAGTTCACGATAGGTCACCCTGGCTGTGGGGGTGATCACGGCCAAACGGTCGGGGGTTTTCGCCGCGTTCTCCTCCAGCAGGCGGCATACGGGACGGAAGGAAAGCGGCACGTCGGTATCGTTGACCTCGTGCAGGAACTTTTCCGCCGCCGGGGACAACAGGGGGAGGTCCGAGAGCGTTTTCCGGGTCATCAGGCCCCGGACGATCGTGCCGTACAGGTCGGCCATCCATTCCATCTGGTCCCGGGTGTACATATCCGCCCGGTATTCGGCGGCGAAGGTATAGCCTCCGTTTTTCTTCCACACGTCCACGCTGAGGGGTTCTTTGGCGTCCTCAAAGGGCTGGGGGATCTCGACGGCCTTCTGTCCCGCAACGGTGAAGCCCGTAAAGGTGTCGCCCTGGTAGGCGAACAGCACGTCGGCGTTCACGTCCAGGTCCCTCACGGCTTCCGCGAAGGAATAAAGGTCGTTGGCGGTCAGTTCCTGGATGCGCTTCTGCACGGAGAGGATAAAGTCTTTGGCGTCCTGATCCTCCTCCGCGTTCACATAGATGGGATAGGTTTTCACCAGCATCCCCATGATGCGCAGGGTCTCCATGCGCGTGCGGCCGTTATAGATGGCGGAGAACAGGGCTTCGCCGCTGCCGTTCATCCGGGCCAGAAGCAGGGCGAAGGCGGATGTAAACAGCGCGTTTTCGGTCAGTTTGTTTTCTAGGCAGAAGGCAGTCACTTCCTCCGCGGTGACGCCGTTCAGGGTGAGTTCCGCCGCCGCCGCTTTCCCGGTCCCCTCCTTGGGTGCGGCCTTTTCCGGCGCGGGCAGGGAGGATACGCTCACGCCGCTGAAAATGCCGTCATACACAGCCCTGGCTTTTGCCAGGGCGTCCGTTGCCCGGCGCTCTTTTTCGTCCAGGGCCAAATTAAGGCAGGTATAGGTTTCCGGCGTCAGTTTTTCGCCCCGGTAAGCTTTTTCGATATCCTCCATCAGCACGGCCACGGAGGTGCCGTCCATGAGGATGTGATGAAACACCATGGAAAGGTAAAGGGAGGTCTTCGTCCTGATCAGGCGGAAGCGGAAAAGCGGCGCGCGTGACAGCTTGAACACCAGCGGTTCCCGGTTTACTTCCGCTTCCAGTTCCCCGTCGGAAAGGGGTGACTCTTCCGTTTCAACGTTCCACTTAAGGTCGGGATGGGCGATCATCTCCGCGCTGCCTGTCTTGCTGGGCTCAATGGAACATTTCATGGCGGGATGGGCTTCCACGGCGGTCCGGATGGCCTCCGCCAGGCGCTTTTCGTCGGCGTCCTCGGTCATTTTCAGCAGGAAGGGGATATTGTATTTGTCGCTGGTCTCGTCCATGCGGCATTCCAGGTAAATGCCCAGCTGGGTCTGGGTCAGCGGCGCGGATAAGATCTCCTCCTTTGCCGCTTCTTCCTTTACGGGCGTTCCGCCCCCCCGCCAATGAGACACCAGGGCGTTTTCGATGTCCAGGATGCGCATGCCCTGGAGCAGCTCGTTCACATCGGGGCTGAAGCCGTATTTGTCTTCCAGCTCCACCATCAGCTGCATGGTGGAAATGGAGGTGAGTCCGGCCTCCGTCAGTACGGTGGAAACGCCGAAGTCCTTATTGCCGATCACATGAGCGCAGACCTCAAAAAGCTCCTGCTCCAGGGCGGTCATTTCCCGCGCGGCGCCGCTTTCTTCCCCGCTCTGCTTTCTTTCCGGTTTGGGCAGCTTGCGCTTGTCCACCTTCTGGTTCTGGTTCAGGGGAATGGCGTCCAGCTGCATGACGACGGCAGGCACCATATAGGGCGGCTTGCGCTGGCGGATAAAGGCTTCCAGCGCGCCGGGGGCGATGTTTTCCCCTTCTTTCACCACGATGTACGCGGCAATGTATTTGCCGCTGCCGCTTTCGTTGTCAAAGGCCTGCACGGTCACGTCCGCGATGGCGGGATATTCCCGGATGACGGATTCGATCTCGGACAGCTCGATGCGGAAGCCGCGGATCTTCACCTGTCCGTCGCTCCGGCCGATGAAGTCGATCTCGCCGCCGGGCAGGTAACGCACCACGTCGCCGGTGTGGTACACCCGGTCAAAGCCCTCGGCGGAGCAGAAGGGATTGGGCGTAAAGCTTTCTGCGTTCTTTTCGGGGCGGTTCAGGTATCCGCGGCCCACGCAGCGCCCGGCGATCCACAATTCTCCCGGCACGCAGGGCGGCACCCGGCGGCCCTGCCCGTCCACCACGTACAGCAGCGTGCCGGCGGTGGGCCCGCCGATGGGGATGCGCAGGTATTCCCTGTCCACCTTTTTCTTTGTGACCAGGATGGTGCATTCCGTGGGGCCGTACACGTTAAAGAATTCAATGCCCGCCGGCGGGGCCAAGGGGGCCAGCTTCTCGCCGCCCACGCTCAGCGACCGAAGACAGGCGGGCTTGAAATTGGACACGGCGAACTGACGCCCCACCTGGGTGGTCATGAACGCCACGCTCACATGATTCTTTTCCAGGTACCGGCCCAGCTCCGGCAGGTTCAGACGGATGTCCTCGGGCACCACGCACACGCACCCGCCTGAGGTCAGGGCGGGATACAGGTCCATCATGTTGGCGTCGAAGCCGTAGCTGGCGTAGGCCGCGTGGACGGTGCCCACGTCCAGACCGTATTCCTTCTGATACCACCTGCAGAAATTCACCAGGTTGCCGTGCTCCAGCATAACGCCCTTGGGCACGCCGGTGGAGCCGGAGGTATACAAAAGGGTGAACAGGTCGTGCCCGTCGGGCGTCGGAAGCTTCGCGTCCGTCGGGACGGCGGGCAGGCCGGGAATATCCTTCGTCAGCAGGAATTCGCCCGTATAGCCGTTCAAAAGGCCGGTCAGGTCCTCGTCGGCGATCACCAGGGCGGCCTCCGCGTCCTGTACCATAAAGAGCAGGCGCTCCGGCGGATAAGAGGGGTCAAGCGGCTGGTAGCCCGCCCCGGATTTCAGCGCGCCCAGGGAAGCGGATACCATGTATTCATTCCGGTGGATCAGCACGGACACCACTTTGCCCCGGCCGATGCCCTTCTCAGTCAGCGCGTACGCGATCCGGTCGGAGGTCTCGTCGATCTCCCGGTAGGTCCTTTTCACGTCTCCGATGATCAGCGCCTCAGATCCGGGATGCATCCGGGCCTGGGCACGGAACAGGGACACGATGTCGTTGATCTCCTCCGCCCGGGAGAGGGGAGGGAGGAAGCTGTCCAGCGTTTTCTTTTGTTCGTCGGAGGCGATATCAACCTGGCCGAAGGTTTCCCGGCACAGGAATTCATTCACGGTCTTTTCATAGGACCGGGCGAAGTTTTCCATGCTTTCCCGGTCGAAAAGGTCCGTCCGGTAGGAGAGGCGCAGGCGGTAGGCGCCGTCCGCGCGGAACACCTCGGCCACCACTTCTTCCTTGGGGTCGTCGCTCTGGATGACCCGCGGTACGGCCCGGCCGCCCAGGAAATCCAACGCGGGCTCCATCTCGCCCTGATAGGCGAAGATGGTGGGGACGGTCAGATGATACCGGGAGCTTAAGTCGGCGTAGGAATACAGGCCGTTTTTCCGGCTCATGACCAATTGCTCGTTCAGGCTTTTCAGGTGACCGGCAATGCTGTCCTTTAAGTCGAAGCGCTCCAGCACCGGGAAGGTCTTCACGAACATGCCGATGCTGCCTTCGGTCCCGGGGAGGCGCCCATTGTGGATGGAAGCGAAAAGCGCTTCCTTCGCCCCTGCGAAGCGGCTGAGCGTATAGCCGTACGCGCCGGTAAAAAACGTGCTGGTTTTGATGCCCATTTTTTTTACCAGCGCCGCGAGATTTCCGCCGTCCAGATCCAGCGGCCGATCCAGATAAGCGTTTTTCGGCTGCCCGCCCTCATGGTCGTGGATCGGGGCGCTGCTGATCTCCGGATCGGAAAGCAGCGCGTCATACCATTTTTCCGCTTCGGCAAAGCTGTCTGTTTTGCGCGCTTCCCGCTCGTTAAGCGCCGCATCCGCGGCGGTCACATCTTCGCCTGCCGGCTCTTTCCCGTTGTAGGCCCGGTCCAGTTCGCTTAAAAATACCGGGCCGGACATGCCGTCAAACAGGATATGATGGAAGTCCGCGAAAAGATACGCCTGCTCTGTTCCCTGAATGACGGTCAGGCGGTACAGATCGCCCTCCGGGTCCTCGAAGGGCCGCACCAGCTTTTTAAGATCTGGCTCGCCCTGCTCCTCCCGTACCTGCACCGGGGCGTCCCCGTCCGCCGGAGTCAGGCGGATCACGGTCCCGTCCGGCTGCATTTTAAAATGGGACATCAGGTTCCGGTGGGCGCGCAGGGTCTTCGCCAGCGCGTCCCGCAGCCTTTCGATATCCGTTCCCTTCGGAAGCGGGAGGAGATAAGGGATATTATAGGCCGTTCCCTGCGGGTTTTTCCGCCAGTCCAGATAGATGCCCAGCTCCGTCATGGAGACCGGGGACTCATTCCATCCTTTGTTCATTGCGTGAGCCTCCTTCCATGCTGTGCCTGTTTATATAATGTGAAGCTGATCGCCAGCGCCAGCGCCTGGGCGGCGACCCAGCTGAACCAAATGCCCTTTTCTCCGAAGCAGGCGATCAGCGTCAGCAGCGCCGCGATCAGAAGAACGGAGCCGCTGAGCAGCGAAATGGCCAGGGCACGGCCTGCTTTTTCCTGGGCCTGGAAATAATACATGATGATGCTGTTCAGTCCCATCAAAGGGAGCGAAAGCGCGTAAATGCGGACGCCCGTCAGGCACAGGGACAGAAGCTCCCCTTCATGGATGGAGAGCAGCCCGGCGATCGGCACGGTCAGGGTGGTATAAAGGATGAGCAGCGCTATTGTTCCGATGAGTTCCAGGATCACTCCGTGCCGGAACACCTGCTTTATCCTGTCCGGCAGCTTTGCGCCCGTGGCCGCGGCAAGGATCGGCTGGGCGGCCTGGCCCACGCCGTCGTAAATGGCCATGGAGGTCATGGACAATTGGGTGATCACAGCGTACACGGACACATAATCCGGGCCGCCCACCCGCATAATGGTGTTGTTGTAGATATTCGTGGATATGGTCATGCCCAGCTGGGACGCGGCCAGGGGCATTCCCGCCCGCCAGATCCTCAGGCCGCGGCGGCCTTTCATACAGTCCTTCATGAACTTCAGGGTGTTCCGTTTGCTGAAAAAGTGGGTCATGTTCACGGCCATGCCCAGCGTATAGGCCAGGCATGTGGCCATGGCCGCCCCCTTCGGCCCCAGTCCCAGCGGGCCGACGAACAGGATATCCAGCCCAAGGTTCACCACGGCGCAGGTGGCGGTGGCGATCAGCACCCGGCTGGGGTCGTTGTCTACCCTGACGAAAAACAGCAGGTGCACATACACGATCAGCGGGATCATAAAGAAGAACAGCACGTGGGCGTATTCCATCGTCGGAGCGAACACGGCGTCGTTGGCCCCCAGCAGCCGCACCACGGGCCCCGGGAACAGCAGCCCGACGAGCGTCAGCACCGCGCCGCAAAGGACCATATGGACCACGGAAACGGAGAAGCAGCGCAGAGCCTCTTCTTTGTCTCCTTCCCCAAGGTGCTGGGCGTAAAGCGTGGACGCGCCTGAGGCGATCAGCATGCCCAGCGTGTTCACCAGCATGTAGACCGGCATGCAAAGGTTCACCACCGCCAGCATATCCGGACCGAGATAATGGCTGAGGATCACCACGTCGATAAACGAAGCCACCGTGGCCGTCAGCAGGGACCCGATGGCCGAGGGCAGCAGCCGGCGGTACAGGCTGCCGATTCCGTCATGAACGTAGTCGAATTCCTTGTTTCTTTTTTTGTTCTTTGGCATAAGGGGGTCGGCTCCTTTTCTGTTCGGTGCGGGGATCGGGGGGCTGTCTCCTGTGATCGCTGACAAGACCGCGCAACGGTTTTATAAAATGAGCAAAAAAAATATATGACCCGCCTATTATAACACAATTAACAGCGGACAGACATGGAAATATATAACAGAAACCCTTCCCGAGTTTATCAGCAGGAAAGCCCAAACAGCAAATGATCGACAATAAAAAAGCAAGGAAAGGGGCTGTGAAAAAAGTCACAGTCCCAACGGGAAGAAACAAAAAGTGCCTCTGACCTTTGAAAAAAGGCATGGAGGTCCTTTTTGTGGTATAATGTTCTTGTGATGAAACAATATCAGAGACAGTATAGTCCAAAGCAGGGAAGATTACCTGTATTGTTGTGGCAGATGTATTCCAGCACAGATCGGATATGGACTGTTTTGTTCCGCTAATGGAGAGATTCAACAAGCTGTAGAATCTTTTTATATATCTGATGAGAAAGTCTACCTGAAGGAGACAGTATTCCCTTGTATGGATAAAGATTTCAGATTACACTTCAACTGGAGGTGATAACATGAAGGACTATGAATTCGGAAACAGATTGTACCAACTCAGGCGGAAAGCACATTTGTCCCAATCTCAATTAGGCGAGATGGTTGGTGTATCCAATAAAGCCGTATCTAAATGGGAAAACGGTCAGGCTAAACCGGGGCTGGAAATCGTGAATAAGCTGGCAGACATTCTAAGTGTATCACTGGATGATCTGCTTCATGCATCTTTGACGGAGAAAAAGATCACAAAGATCGTGATCACTGGTGGTCCCTGTGCCGGAAAGACCACTGCCATGAGCTGGATTCAGAACGCTTTTACCAAATTAGGCTACGCTGTACTGTTTGTGGATGAAACAGCGACGCAGCTTATTACTGGCGGCGCTGCGCCATGGCTCAACAACTCTAATAAGGATTTTCAATTGCATCTGCTCCAATTGCAGGTGGCGAAAGAGATGGCGTTTGCAGACATTGCCAAAACAATGAAAAGTGACAAGATACTCATTGTCTGCGACAGAGCGGCAATGGATAACTGCGCATATATGACAGAGCAGGAATTCGGTTGGGTGCTTAAGCAAATGCAGACGAACAAAGTGGCAATGCGAGATCAGTATGATGCTGTGTTTCACTTGGTTACAGCGGCGAAAGGTGCAGAAAAGTATTACACCCTGGCGAATAATCAGGCGAGGACAGAGACGCTTGAAGAGGCGTCATCCTTGGATGATAAGCTAATTGCCGCATGGACTGGGCATCCGCACTTCCGGGTTATTGATAATTCAACTGGTTTTGAAGAAAAAATGCTTCGGCTCATCCGTGAAATTACTGCCTTCCTGGGAGAACCTGCTCCCATGGAGATCGAACGGAAATTCCTGATTGAGCGTCCCAGTCTACACATGCTGGAGACGCTGCCTAACTGCGAACGGGTGGACATTATACAGACTTATCTGAAAACGGATAAGGATACTGAAGAGCTGCGTATCCGCCAGCGCGGAGCAAATGGCCATTACATCTACTTCAAAACAAGAAAAAAGAAGCTCAGTGACATGAAGCGGATTGAAGAAGAAGAAAGACTCACCCAAGAAGAATATGTTTCTCTGATGGTACAGGCAGATCCAGCTTACAGACCAATTCGCAAGGAGCGGTACTGTCTTAGTGAAAACGGACTCTATTATGAGATCGACATCTATCCGGACTGGCCGGACAAAGCTATTATGGAAATCGAGCTTTATAGCGAGAATCAGGAAATCGAGTTCCCGGACGGAATTGATGTGATCCGCGAAGTAACGAATGACAGTGCATATTCTAACCATGAGCTCGCAAGGATCAAGTAACAGTAAGGAAAAAGACAGGAAGCAACTATAACACGTTGTATTACTACGCTTGTCGGTATAACCTTATTGTTTCTTGAAGGATGGAGGTAACCGAATGGATGTCAGAGAAAACTGGAATCAGTTGAATCAGCGGATCAAGGAAGAAAATGAAACAATTATTCCGAGCTTGTTCCAGATTCATATGGGCGCATTTGAGGACTTAAGAAAAAGCGGGCACCTGATCACTGCGAACGGACAACCTGCAAATATTCTTGCTCATACCCTTAATCCTGATGATCGCTTTTCTCTTGCCTGTCAAATTGGCAGGAGCCTCATTGAAGCACATTCGGGAACAGTCAATGGTGGACTTGCAGAAATCTGCGCAATTCAAAAAGCAAACTACTTTCCGAACTGTATCGCGATTGCACTAGGCGCGATCCTTGAGAACATCCATCCTGGCCTTCCAGGAATGAAAATGACAGTGCTGTGCAATTATGACATTATAAAAGGCACCGATGACCTGCTGGGAAAAGCCTTATCAGTGCTTAAACCCTGTTTCCCATGGGCTGTCTTTCAGCTGAAAGCCACAGAGAAAGACCCTCCTCAGCCGGTAAAAGCACCTATGATTCCGCTTGATCAGATGAACACACTGTTTCAAGCGGAGGCTATTGCCAAAATCGATACCGCCCGTACGAGTTTCTCCGGAAGAGTAATTCGGGGAGAAATCCGGGAAGGAGATGTGCTGAATATAACCGACGGAACGGGACAGCAAATCTGTCCTCCGGGGGTTGTCCGGGCAATTTTTCTGAAGGATAGAGTTGAGAATGGAAAAGTTGTTGGGGAGCGATGCTCGGTACTGAGCAAAGATCAACATGCCGACAGCTTGTTGTTGGCTGTTGAAATCCCAAAGGGGTCTTACAATGGTATCATCCTGTCAAAGAAGGAAGGAATAAGTCAAACAGAGAAGCCTGTCGGCGTGGGGCTGAACACAGCTTCCTGTTCCCCTTCCTCCGGAGAGAAGTGTACGGACAGTGCCTCAAAATCAAGCTTTTTCTCAAGGATATTCGGAAAACGAAAGGCATAAATTGCACTTTACTGGTTATTACCATCTCTAAATAGTTTCCAGTTTTATAAACAACACAGGGGACGGTTCTCTGTGCATGACATCCCGGATCCCGATCTTCCTCATCCAACCTTCACGGAAGACCCCGCAAGCCTCCACCGGGCAGGGAAAAGGAGCGCCCGGAAACAGTCCGATGTACTGTTTTCAGCTCCGGACGATGACCGCAGCGTGTCCGGATAAGGTTCCTTTCTCCATGGTTCGCGGCTGCCCGCGATGCCGGAGAACTGTCCCCAGGGTTCAATGTTTGGGCGGCAATGCCTGCACGCGCTCTCAAGGCAAGCACAGGACCCAGCCGAAGCCTTCCGGCCCGGCTGGGTCCCTTTTCACGATATGTCATATCCGGCGTGCCCGGAAAGATGCGTCCGGACCGGAACAGAACAAAATTTACCGGTTGTCGACCTTTTCCGGGTACATGTCGTGATACCGCAAGCGCTCCCAGGCCACCTGCTCCCAGCGGGTGCCGGGCTTGCCCCAGTTGCAGTATGGGTCGATGGAAAGGCCGCCCCGGGGGAGGAATTTGCCCCAGACCTCGATATATTTGGGATCCAGGAGCGCGATCAGGTCCTTCATGATCCGGTTGACCACGTCCTCGTGGAAATCGCCGTGGTTGCGGAAGGAGAACATATAGATCTTCAGGGATTTGCTCTCCACCAGCCTCTGGTCCGGCACGTAGGAGATGACGATGTTCGCATAGTCCGGCTGCCCGGTGATGGGGCAGAGGCTGGTGAACTCCGGGCAGTTGAACTTCACAAAATAATCGTTTTCCGGGTGCCGGTTGGAGAAGGATTCAAGCACGGTGGGATCGTAATCCCTGGGGTAGTCCGTTTTCGCGCTCCCGAGCTTCGTCAGGTTTTCTTTTTCCCTCATGGTCATTCAGTCCTTTCATTCATCGGCGTGATCTTCCTGGACAGGTACATAAACGGCGTGTCCAGCAGCGCCACGACGGCCTTGAACAGGTAAGTGGTGAGCAGGATGCTGAAGAAAACGCTGTTCGGGTAAACGCCCCAGAAGGCGATAAAGGTGAATATGACGGTGTCGATCAACTGGCTGGTCAGGGTGCTCAGATTGTTCCGCAGCCACAGTTTCGCCCTGCCGCTCCCGGTCCTGGACCAGATATAATGATAAAGGAAAACGTCCAGGCGCTGGCTGATGATGAACCCGACGAGGCTTGCGGCCGTGATCCTGGGAACAAGGCCGAACACCGTCTTCAGGCTGTCGTTGATATAATCGTTCGCGTTGGGCGTGAACCACAGGATCAGCTGCGTGCCCAGCATCCACAAAACCATCACCGAAAAGCTGTAGGCGACCGCCCTGGCGGCGTCCTTTTTGCCGTACTTTTCGGAAAGGATGTCCGTCACCAGGAAGGTGGAGGCGTACAGCACGTTTCCCGCGGTGGTGGCGACCCCGAAGATGTCCACGTTTTTGCATACGGCGATGTTGCCCAGGAGGGTGGCGAAAATGGCGAAGGCATACAGCCCGTTTTTGCCGAAGAGCCTGTACAGGCCCAGGACGCTGCCGAGGTAAATAAGGACGGTGACGATAAAGATCAGTTCATTCGGCATGTGTGCTTTCTCCATTTTCTAAAATAAGAGAGTCGAGTTTGAGAGAAGGCGTACTCTCATGATGTCTGAGCGCTGGTGAAGGAAAAAAATCGTATTCGATGGGGTCCTCCAGGCCGTTTTCCCGGAAGGCGCGGATGCGGTCGCGGCAGGTGCCGCATACGCCGCAGGCCTTTTCGCGGCCCTCGTAGCAGCTCCAGGTCATTTCAAAGGGGACCCCAAGCTCTTTCCCCGCCGCGACGACGGCCGACTTCGGCTTGTCGATAAAGGGCGCTTCGATGCGGACCGCGTTCCCGCTGCCGATGAAAACGGCGTCGGCGATGGCGCTGTTGAAGGCCGCGCTGGTGTCCGGATACGCTGCCCCTGCAGCGTCGTCCGCGTGGGCGCCGTAATAGATCACCCCGCACCCGCGGCTTATGGCGACGGCCGCCGCCGAGGAAAGGAACAGGCCGTTCCGGAAGGGCACATAGGTGGAGACCGGCGCGCCGTCGGCCCCCGCCAGCTGGGAGGAATAATCCGCGTGGGGGATGCCTTCCGCCGCGCCTTCAAGCAGCGTGCAGGTGCTGCCCCTGAAGATCTCGCCCAGGTCCAGCGTCAGGCGCTTTACGCCGTAGAAGTCCGCGATCCTTTGGGACGCTTCCATCTCCTTTTTGTGCTTCTGGCCGTAGTAAACGGACAGGGCCAGGACCTCCCCGGCCCCGTAAGCCCTGACCGCCAGCCCCAGGCAGACGGTGCTGTCGAGCCCGCCGGAAAACAACACAAGCGCTTTCATAAAACCTCCGAATGATAAAAAGATGCTTTGCGGAACGCAAAAAGACAAAAAAATAGGCCCTGCAAAACGCAAAGCCACACTGCAACGGCGGCGGCGCCCCATTGCGTGAGTCCCGGTTTTGCTTAACGACAGGAAGGTACAAATGAACTGTCGGTCCGGGAACGGTCCCGGGCAAAGGGCATTATAGCAGAAAGGAACGCGGGTTTCAATGCGAAAAATAACTTTGCTGACTTGTTTTAATTGCGGTATAATCGGGGCCAATCTGATTCAGAGTCCGGTCCTCGGTGCGATTTCTCCTGTCCAGCTATCCGGCGGTGTCTAAACACTGATCCTGATCAGCAAGGTCAGGGATCAAGTTTTCAATGCGTCCAAATGCGGTGACAATTGCGACAAGTGGCTGCTGAAGATCGCCGCAGACAGGAAAAATCGTTGTCAATCTCCGCCACCTTATGGACTTTGGGGATGAAGAGTTTAAAATCATGGTGATGAACAAAAAGAAGATCGCGCACAATATGCGGGAGCTCGTCCTGCTTGCGGGCGAGTTTGTGTGAGGCATCATGAACGGAAAGCATACGGTAAAAGTCTCTGATAAGAGAGTTCGGTACAGCTTCGAGCTGGTTCGAAATATCACTGTCGTTCAGGGAAATACATCGCGTCACATTCCTTTGCCTCAGCCATCCGTCATACGGATAACTACTATGTCATCTTCTGCAGAGAATCCCTTCACGAACTTCCTTACAGTGTGGAGGAGATTTACGAAATCAAGACCAGTAAAAAGCTTCATACTTTCAAGAAGATTTATCGCCGGCAGAAGGATTATGTGTACGCCAAAGCTGAGGGAAGGACAAAGCCTTTTGCTTTACTGACAGAAGATTCACACGCGGGGTATCAGTTTTACCGGTATCATTACGATGGCACCTCGGTTGTCTGCAGTTCTGCCGGATCCAATTCAGGCATCTTCTCATGGCTTCAGGAACATCACGATGAAAAAGTGTTTGTTGTTGCCGATGGCGCTGCATTCGGCTCGGAGATGAGCCGCGTCATGGAATTGCAGCATCAGTTTCCCGATAAGATTACCTTATGCTTGCCGGAATGCTTTGAGTGGCTGATCCTGCAATCGGGGCTGATCGACATACCGGGCCTTGATGCAGTGCTTGAAAACCCAAGCGAGGGCATCGATCCACAGCGGTATTTCAGTTGGGAGAACTTTTTCGAAGAATACTTGATTCAGCAGACTGCCGGTACTCATTATGCGTATTCCAAATCACAGATTCACAGGTTCTACACAGTGCGGGAGAACAGCAGCAGAATCGTGGCGCTGATCGCAGCAAAAATGCCAAAAACATGACATAAGCAAGTTTGATTATGATAAGACCTGTGTGTTTTGTAAATCTATATGTTTTCCAACCGTTTCTTAAAACCTGTCTGGAAGCGGTTTTTTCTATACCTTCATTATCTGTCCGCCCGCGGACGCCTTGACTGCGGCTGAGGCGATGGTATAATGAATTCGATAAAAACAGCGGGAGGAACGAATATGGATACAATGGAAGCGATCCTTTCAAGGCGCAGCTACCGCGGAAAATATCTGCCCCGGCCGGTGCCCAGGGAGGACCTGAAAAAGATCATGGAGGCGGGCCTCGCCGCGCCCTCGGGCTGCAACAAGCAGACCGTGTCCCTGATCGCGGTGGACGACCCGGAAACGCTCGCAAAGCTGCGCTCCGTCATCGATCCGGCGAAAGGAGAGACGGCGCCTGCCATGATCTGCGTGCTGACGCAGAAGATCATCGCTTACCGGGACCGGTGCTTCAACGTGCAGGATTACGCCGCGGCCATCGAAAACATGCTGCTCGCCATCGTATCCCTTGGCTACGAGAGCTGCTGGTTTGAGGGGCACATCACCGATACGGACCGGATCGGTGACAAAATGGCCCGCATCCTCGGTGCGCCGGAGGGATACGAGCTGGTGTGTTTCCTGCCGGTCGGCAGGGCGGAGGGGGAGGCGCAGGAGCCGAAGAAAAAGGCGTTCGGCGAGCGCGCGTTCTTCAACGCCTTCGGAGGGACATGACTCGTGCACGGCATTGACAGCTAAATAATCATACCATTTTGATGCCTTGCTCCGCAAAGACCTCGCGGACGGAGAGCAGCAGTTTTTTGTTGACCCTGCGGTAATCGGCGGAGGGCGTCCATACGCGGACGGCGAATTTGATATTGGGCCCGTCGAAGGCGACGGGCATGGCCTCCGGCACTTCGCATTTTTCGTCCGTGCACTCCGGCATGGCGCGCTTTGCCGCCTCCAGAAGGGCGTCCATCACCGCGCGGTCGTCCTCCGCCATGCTCACCCGGACGCTGACCTCCAGCCGGCGGACGGGCAGCACCGAATAATTGGTGACCTGCGCCGAGGAGACCGCGGAATTGGGGACCATCACCAGCCGGTTGTCCACCGTGACCACGCGGGTGTAGACCAGGTTGATATCCTTCACCGTGCCGGATACGGCCCCCGCCTCGATGAAGTCGCCGGCCCGGAAGGGCTTGTTGACCAGGATAACGATGCCGTTCACCACGTTGCTCATCACGTTCTGTACGCTGAGGGACACCGCCAGGGCGAACATGCTGAGCAGCGCCACAAGGGACGTGACCGGCATGCCCAGGCGGTCCAGGGTGATAATGAAGGTGAGCAGCAGCAGGAACACCCGCAGGAAGACCACCAGGAAATGGCCGGCCGTCTTCTCCAGACGGTCTTTCTTCATCAGCCTTTTCAGTATCTGCAGGATGACCTGCGTGACCGCGATGCCGCCCGCCAGGCAGCACAGGGCGGTGACGGCCGTTCTTACGTCCAGGGACGAAATGGCCCGGGTGGCCTGTTCCAGGTCTTTCGGGTCGATGACGGGCAGCGCTGAGGTGAACATGTGCCTTCTCCTTTCGGCCGTGCCGGCCGGGAACAGTGTACAACATTTTGAGGCCGCGGACAAGATACGGACGGAGCCGGGGGAGACCGCTCTTTGTGCCCAAAGAGCGGTTTCCCCCGGACCCCCATCCGAGAAAGGCATCCGGGGCAGGAGCGGGACGCATATGCCGGACGTATGCGGACAGCACAGGGGACGGCGGTATTGACGGTATCCTTCGGATGATCATATAATCAAAAGAAAAAGATCAAAAACCCGGTGGGTTTTCAAGGAGGAAACGATATGAAGATACGGATCAAGGCCGATTCCATGCAGGACGCGGAGGCGCTGAGCGCTGCCTGCGCCAAATTCAAGGGGGAGATCCTTTTGAAGGCGGGGAAATACTGCGTGGACGCCAAATCGTCCCTGGGGTTCCTGGCGCTGATGTATTCGGCAAAGGATCAGATGTACCTGGATCCCGCCGGGCTGGACGGGGGAGAGTGCGAAAAGCTGGTCAGGGCTATCCGGGAATATGTGATCGAAGAGGACTGATCGTTTTTCCCGGGAATACCATGACAATACTCAAGGAGGGTATATGCTGAGCAGGGACGTGGAAAAAGCCCGGGCATGGGCTGAAAAAATGCACCGGGGACAAACGGATAAGGCCGGAAACCCGTATATCGGGCATCCGGCCCGCGTCGCGGGGCGGCTGAAGAGCCCGGAAGCGCAGGTGGTAGGCTGGCTGCACGACACGGTGGAGGATACGGAACTGACGCTTTCGGAGATCGAAGGGGAATTCGGCCCGGAAACGGCTTCGGCGGTGGACGCCGTCAGCAGGCGGGACGGGGAGGAATGGGACGATTACCTGAAGCGCGTAAAGCAGAATCCCGTCGCCCGGCAGGTGAAGATCAGCGACCTGATCGACAACAGCAACCTTTCCCGCCTGGCTGAGATCACCATGCGGGATGTGGAGCGCCAGGCCAAATACAACCGTGCACTGAAGTATATGCTGACGGACTGAGGGCGTGTTTCCCGGAGGCCGGATCAGGGTGCAGGGGCAAACGCCCATGCCGCTTAGGTTCGGGGGCCGCGGAGGCCCCTGAAGCACGGGATACAGGCCGAATGGCGCAGCCCAGCCCGGCACGCGGAAATACCCATGCCCGGCAATATTGAAAGGGAAACATCCGCGCTATAAACTTTACCCGGAAATGGATGAGCCGGAGGAAACCGGGTAAAACCCGGAATACCCTTTGGAGGAAAGCAAATGAAAACGTCAGGAACGATCGCCGCGTTTTATGAAAACATCAGGACCGGCGCCGTGCACGACGGCATTCCGATGGCGGAAGCGGTCTCCGCGCTGTGCGCATCCGGGCTGCGCGGGCTGTATATAAGCTATGAGAGCGCTGCGGAATACGCGGACGAGATCGCGGAGACGCTGAAGAGGACGGGAGCGGAGGTCACCGGGCTCCACGCGTGGATCAAATTCAGCGAAAACGGAACGGAAGCCCGCCGTGTGATCGACCGGGCGAAGGAAATGGGCACGGACCACGCGCTGATCGTGCCCGTGTGCGAAGGCAACCATATCGATACCCTGATCGCGGGGATGCGGGACGCCGTGGACTACGGGAAAACGAAGGGCATCCGGGTGTATATGGAGGACCTTGACCAGCCGGATTCCCCGTACAACAGCATCAGCGGCGTGCGGACGTTCCTGGACCGGGTCCCGGGGCTCGGCTGCTGCTTTGACACCGGCAACTGGATCATGCACGGGGAAGACGAGGCCGAAGCCTTCAGGCAGTTCCGCGGCCGGATCGGCGCCATGCACCTGAAGGACCGGCGCGCGGCCCCGATCAACGCGGACGACGAGGGGATACGCATCCTTGACGGGACCTTCCGGTATCCGGCCCCGGTCGGAAAAGGAAATATCGGGATCGCCGGGATCCTGTCCATGGCGGGGGACTGGCCGATGATCGTGGAGATGTATGGATACAGCCCCGGGCATATGCTGGAGGGGATCAGGGAATCCGTCGAATGGATCCGGGCAGAATAAAGAACGGCGCAAAAGATATGCCCCGGGCTTTTCAAATGGACGCGGGGCGGCGTCCATGCCGCGCTTTATTCATCGGCCGCGAAGGCTCGTGAGGAAACAGCGGTAATAAAACGGGCGGGACGGATGCAGATCTCCGTCCCGCCCGATTTATGTATGGCGCCTCACAGGCAGCCGCATCGCCGGTCAGTCTTTCCGGACGCGCACTGCCCATTCGCCGTAATCAGCGCCGGTGTACATGTCGAAGTCTTTATCGAAGCTGTATCCGTCCGGCACCTTCATCAGCTGCACGTGGTAATTATCCTTCGCGCCGTCGAAGGCGGCGATCCCGTTCCTGTCGGATATGCAGGGCGTGCAGGTGGCGTCCGTGCAGAAAATGACGGCCGCGCCGGCCACGGGCTCCCCGTACTGGTCCAGAATATGCACGATATAGCGCTCCGCGGCCGTGTCCAACGCCGGGGCGGCGTCCGCGAACTGCCAGGAAATGTCCGGATGGCCGAGCCCGCGGAGATAGTCCGCAGCGGCTTCAATGGCTTCTTCTGAACTGATCAGGAAGAAATCGATCATGTCCCTGTCGTCTTCTCCGAGAAGAGCGTCGCCCAGCTCACAGGGGATAAACCCCCGTTCGTCACCGGATACCGGCATGCTGTACGCAAAGCCGCCCCTTTCTGAAGGGAGGTCACGGACCGAAATGAAGACCTTTCCGTCCGTAAACATCATGTCGGATATGTTGTCCGCCGCGGCGACCTCAAAACACAGGCGCGCCGGATCCTCCGTGACCACATAACCCATGACCGGGGAGTCAATGTCCGATGCGCTGAATTCGACCGCCCAGGCGGAAGTGTTTTCCACGGTCACCTTCCGGCTTGCGGATACCGGGTACGCGGCGGTGGAAGTGTCCGCGGGGATATTGTCAAGCACGGAGGTCTGGGTATAGCCGTCCCCCAGGAAGTATTCCAGCACCCGCGCGATCTCCGCCGTGCTGTGGAACAGGTTGGCGTGATGGAAGGCAAGATTGCCGAAACGGTCGATGACCACCGTCGTCGGGTAGTTGGGTACATGGGTATACGCGTCCAGCCTGGCGCCGTCGTCCCATCCCATGGGGAAGGACACGCCGTATTCCGCGCGGAGCGCTTCGACCGCCTCCATGGTGTCCCCCTGAGAGGAGGACAGGCCGAGGAACGCGGCGCGGCCGCCGTAGAGTTCATACGCCTCGTTAAGGAAAGGGAATTCCATTTTGCAGGGCGCGCACCAGGTGGCGAAAAAATTGATCAGGACGGCGTCGTGGGTCTTCAGCGCTTCGGAAAGGGAAAAGGTGTTTCCCTGCGTGTCCGTCACGGTGAAATCCGCGTACTTTTCTCCCGGACGCGCGGTTTCCGCCGCGGTCTCAACTTCCGAAAAAGCCGAGCCGAGACACAGCGCCGGCAGCAGCAGGGCCAATAAAACAGCCAGGATCTTCTTCATAAATGGACCTCCGATCACGGATCGTTTTAACGGACAGGCCGGATGGGAGCGGACGCGGGAAACGGAATACGGACCGCCGCCTGCGGACCTGCCGGTATAATAATTCACCGGACAGGGGAAAAACCCTGCCCGGCGGATACGCATTATTAAGTTCGGGCTTCGCACGATCCGGCCATACGGCGACATTATAAAACCATGCTGCCTGCGCTTTTGAATGCGGAATGCCTTTTTCATTCTTCGGAATAATCTTCCTCGATATCGGAGACGGGGATATCCAGTTCGTCGGCGTATTTTCCGACGGCGGTTTCGATCAGGCCGTCGACTTCGTCCATAGTGCACCGAAGCAGGGCGATGATATACCTGACCAGCGGGATCGACGGCTTTTTCGGGTCTTCGGCAAAGCCTGCAAACATATCGAAATAATCTCCCACTTCAACGCCGTCGAAATCGTGGGTAAAGTAAGACCCCATCCATTCCAGCGTTTTGTCGTCTTCCTCGACGGCCTTATCGTGAACGTCCCTGTCGAGAAGGAAAAAGTGGGGGATGCCGTCGCATTCCACTGCGGTGATCCACCGGGAGGCGCTGCCGTCGCTGAAACGTACGGTAACGACGACATTGCCGGAAACGGGGCCGCAGGCGAAACCGCCGCGGGTCAGGCCGCACTTCGCTTCTTCGATCAGATACCTTTTCATGTTTTTATCCTCCTCTGTGTTCCGTCGGTTTTCTGTCATGGTTTCCCCTGACAGTGAATATCATATCCTCCCGTGAAATAAAAAAGTGGACCCGGAAGGTCCATTTTTTTGAGCGGTCTGTGTTTTTGAAGGGGCGGAGCCGCCTGACGCGGGGCCTGCGCCGCCTCCGACCGTGTTTTATTCCTTCTCGAAGCTGAGGGTCATGCGCATGCCGTCCTGCCCGCATACAGTATTTTCAAAGATCCGGGCGGCGTTGGGCAGGTATTCCGGGGGATCCTTGATCATCTGGGAATAGTGCGCAAGCCAAAGCAGTTTTACCCCGGCCTGCGAGGCGGTAAAAGCCGCCTGCGCGAAGTTCATGTGCCCGTGATCGACGGCCAGGTCCGCCTGTCCGTCTTCGCCGTAGGTCGCTTCGCAGATCAGGAGATCGGCGCCTTTTGCCGCGTTCGTCAGCGCGGGGCAGGCCGCGGTATCGCCGGAAAACACGAATTTAAGTCCTTTGCGGGGTCCGCCCAATACCTGCTCCGGAAGGATCATGTCATCGCCCGATTGCACGCTCCGGCCTTTTTGCAAAACCCCCCACAGGTTCACGGGAACGCCCAGGTCCTTCGCCCGCTGCGGCATGAACCTGCCTGCCCGGCCCAAGGTAAAGCAATATCCCTGGCTGGGCACCCGGTGTTCTGTCCTGAAGGAGGCCAGCTTTGCCTCCGGCGGCCAGCCCCTCACCAGGTCCGCGGGCCGCAGGCCTCCTTCCGGAAGGGCGATCGGCCTGATGTCGTAGGTCACAGAGCCCGCCAGCTTCAGTATCGGCGCAAGCGCCTCATGCAGTCCGGCGGGACCGGTGACGTACAAAGGCTCCGTGCGGCCCAGGCTGCACATGGTCTGCATCAGGCCCGGAAGACCGAAAATGTGATCTCCATGGTAATGGGTCAGGGCGATGATATCCGCCTTCATCAGGCTGACGCCGGCTTTTCTCGCGGCGCTCTGGGTGCCCTCGCCGCAGTCGAACAAAACGGTATGGCCGGCGCAGGTCAGCGTCACCGCGGTCAGCGCCCGGTCCGGCAAAGGAACGAGCGCCGAGGTCCCGAGCAAAGTAATATCTATCACGGCCAGATCACCCCGTTCTCTGTTTTTGCGTTCCTTCCGCGGCCCCGGTGTCTGACGGAACCGGCCTTCCCGGGGACGCTCCGGGAAAGAGATTTGCCGGACACGTCCGTGAAAAAAGACCTGTTTCCGCCCCGGCAGGATCCCCGCATATGCCTGACTGTCGGCATCCGGTTTCCCCGCTGTGCATCGGTCCCCGGAACCGAAGGAGATCCGGCAATCTCAATATTACGTTTCAAAGCAGTCGGAGTCAATGCTTTTTTGAAGTGAGCGCTTTCGCATGCCCGACACAGAGAACCGTCCCCTGTGTTCGGGGCAACGCCCATGCCGCGGGGGTTCGGGGGCCGCGGAGGCCCCTGAAAAGCGGCGGGCCAAAGAAAGCAAAGGACGGAGGAACCCCCTCCGCCCTTTATATTTCGTCCGTTTTCCTTTACAGCGTGGCGGCCATGACGGCCTTGATGGTGTGCATGCGGTTTTCGGCCTCGTCAAAGACGATGGAACGGCTGCTTTCGAAGGCCTCGTCGGTGACCTCCATGCAGTCGATGCCGAATTTTTCATAGATGGCCCGGCCGGTCTCGGTCTTCAGGTCGTGGAAAGCGGGCAGGCAGTGCATGAAAACGCAGTCGTCTCCGGCTTTTTCAAGCAGCGGCAGCGTCACCCGGTAGGGGGACAGGTCGCGGATGCGCTTTTCCCACACCTCTTCCTTTTCGCCCATGGACACCCATACGTCGGTGTAGATCACGTCGCAGCCCGCGGTCCCGGGATAAGCGGGATCGGCGGTGAAGGTGAGGGTGGAGCCGCTCTTTTCCGCCTCGGCAAGGCACTCGGCGCGCAGGTCCTCGTTGGGCCAGTATTCTTCGGGAGCGCAGGCGATGAAGTCCAGTCCCATTTTGGCGCAGCCGATCATCAGGCTGTTGCCCATGTTGTAGCGCGCGTCGCCCATATAGCAAAGCCTTATCCCCTTCAGGCGGCCGAAACGCTCGCGGATGGTCAGGAAGTCCGCCAGGATCTGGGTGGGATGGTATTCGTTGGTGAGCCCGTTCCATACCGGCACGCCGGAGAACCTTGCCAGGTCCTCCACGATCTCCTGCCCGAAGCCCCGGTATTCGATGCCGTCGAACATGCGTCCCAGCACCCGGGCGGTGTCGGCGATGGATTCCTTTTTGCCGATCTGGGAGGACTTGGGATCCAGGTATACCGGATGCATACCCAGGTCCGCGGCCGCCACCTCAAAGGAACAGCGGGTGCGGGTGGAGGTCTTTTCGAAGATCAGGGCTACATTTTTGCCCTCGTGCAGGCGGTGGGGGACGCCGTTTTTCTTTTTCCGCTTCAGTTCGGCGGCCATGTCCAGCAGAGAGAGGATCTCCTGCGCGGAAAAATCCCTGAGGGTCAAAAAGCTTCTTCCTTTCAGGTCCATGGGTGTTACCTCCTGTGAAAACGCGCCGCGCAGGCGGCGGATGTGTTCGGGTCCGGGCAAAAGCGTTGGGGAAGGGGATCAGATGTCCGCGAAGGCTTCCTTCAGGACGCCGACGGCTTTTTTGAGCAGGTCCATGGGGATGTTCAGGGGCGGCAGCAGGCGCACCCTGTCCTTGGCGGTGAGGCACAGAACGCCTTTTTCACGGCAGGCGGCGAGCACGTCGGCGCTCTTCCGCTGCCCTTTGATGCCGATCATCAGGCCCAGGCCGGAGACGCTTTCCACACCTTTGGCGCCCGTAAGCTCATTGAAGATGTAATCCGAGCGCTCCCGTACCCCGGCAAGAAGGTCCTCGTCCAGACGGGAAAGGACGCTCAGCGCCCCGGCGCAGGCCACCGGGTTCCCGCCGAAGGTGGAGCCGTGATCGCCCCGCCCCAGCACATGGCAGCACTTTTCGCCCATCATGCAGGCGCCCAGGGGCAGTCCGCCCGCCAGTCCCTTGGCGGTGGTGACCACGTCCGGAACGATACCGAACTGCATATAGGCGTACAGCGTGCCGGTGCGCCCGTTGCCGGTCTGCACCTCGTCGGCCATCAGCAGAAGGTCCTCCCGGTCGCAGATCTCCCTGAGGCCCCGTACAAAGGCGGGATCCAGCGGCATCACGCCGCCCTCGCCCTGCACAGGCTCGAAAAGGATGCCGGCGCATTTGTGTTCCGCGACCAGCTTTTCAACGCCGGCCAGGTCCCCGGGATCGGCGTAAAGGAAGCCCGGGGTCAGGGGCGTGAAGGACTTGTGGAACACGTCCTGGCCGGTGGCGGCCAGGGTGGTCAGGGTGCGCCCGTGGAAGGAATTTTTCAGGGTGATGATGTGAAAGTATTCCGGGCCCCGCTTGTCCTGGGCGTATTTGCGGGCCACCTTGATGGCGCATTCGTTGGCCTCGGCGCCGGAATTGCCGAAGAACACCTTCTTCATCCCCGTGCGTTGGCAGAGCATTTCCGCCAGGCGCGCGCAGGGAGCGGTGTAATACAGGTTGGAAGCGTGCTGGAGGGTGTGCAGCTGCTTTGTGACGGCGTCTGCCCAGGCTTCGTCGGCATAGCCGAAGGTGTTGACGGCGATGCCGGTGCCCAGGTCGATGTATTCCCTGCCGTTTTCATCCCGGCAAAGCGCGCCGGAGCCCGAAACGATGGCTACGGGGAACCGGGCGTAGGTGTCGGCGACATATTCCCTGTCCAGGGCCATGATCCCGTTTTCTGACATAAAGCTTTTCCCGCCTTTTTTGTTTTTCCGTCGGCCGGGGGACTTTGGCTGTTCCGCCGGCCGCATATGCCGCGCTGAATCAGGGCTCCACCATGGTGCCCGCGCCTTCGTTGGTCAGCAGCTCCTGCAAAAGCGCGTGGGGGATGGTGCCGTCCATGATGATGACCTTTTTTACGCCCAGGTCGATGGCGCGGATGCAGCAGTCCACCTTGGGGATCATGCCGCCGGAGATGATGCCGGAATCGTACAGGCTGCGGGCGTCCCGGACCGAGACCTGTGATATCAGGGTGGAGGGATCGTCCTTGTCCCGCAGGATGCCGGCAATGTCGGTCATCATGATCAGCCTCTTGGCCCCCAAGGCGCCGGCGATGTAGGCGGCGGCGGTGTCGCCGTTAACGTTGTATACATTGCCCTGCCGGTCGCAGCCCAGGGTGGATACCACCGGGATGTAGCCCTTTTCCAACAGGTCCAGGATCGGCTGGGTGTTGACCCGGGTCACCGTGCCGACGAAGCCAAGGCGTTCGTCCTTGGGCCGGGCCTCGATCAGCCGTCCGTCCATGCCGGAAATGCCCATGGCCTTGCCGCCCTTGGTCTGCAGAAGGTTCACCAGGGTCTTGTTGATCCGGCCTGCCAGGACCATCTGGACGATGTCCACGGTCTCCTTGTCGGTGACCCGCAGGCCGTCCACGAACTCGCTTTTTTTGCCCAGGCGCTGCATGGTCTCGGTGATCTCGGGGCCGCCGCCGTGGACCAGGACCACCTTGACCCCGATGAGCTGCAGGAGCACCATGTCCTCCATGACCTGCTGCTTGAGCTGCTCGTTGATCATGGCGTTGCCGCCGTACTTGACCACGACGATCTGCCCGTTGTACTTCTGGATCAGAGGCAGGGCCTGCACGATGACCTCAGCCCGCTGGTGATTGGTGAATGATGATTCCATTTTTTTCTTTACTTCCTTTAATGACTTGAGTTCAGCCCGATAAGAGAGACGAGTTTGGCGTACTCTTTATGATCTCTGAGCGCCGGTGAGGGCAGGAAAAACCTTCAGGTGCGGTAGTCCCCGTTGATCTTCACATAATCGTATGTCAGGTCGCAGCCCCAGGCCGTGGCCTCGCAGGAACCCATGTGCATATCGCAGGAGAAGCGCACGGCTTTTTCTGAAAGCAGGGCGAGGGCCCTGTCCTCGTCGAAAGCCTGGACGCGTCCGCCGGTGTAGAAGACCACGCGTCCGCTGTCGCCCTCCAGGAACACCTCGATATTGGCGGGGTCGAAGTCCACCCCCGCGTAGCCCAGGGCGCACAGGATGCGGCCGCAGTTGGCATCCTTTCCGAAGACCATCGCCTTGACCAGGCTGGAGGAGACCACGGACTTGGCCAGCGTTTTCGCGTGCTCTTTGGTGTCCGCGCCGTATACCCGCATCTCCAGCAGGTGCGTCGCGCCTTCGCCGTCCCCGGCCATGGTCACGGCCAGGCTGCGGCAGACGGTAAAGAGCGCTTCCCGGAACAGGCCGTAGGATTGCCCTTCGGAAACGATGGGCGTGTTGCCGGCCAGACCGTTCGCCATTACCAGCAGGGTGTCGTTGGTGGAGGTGTCCCCGTCCACGGTGATCATGTTGAAGGTGTCCTGCACCACGCCTGCAAGGGCTTTCTGTAAAAACGCCTGATCGATGGCGCAGTCGGTGGTGAGGTAGGCGAGCATGGTGCACATATTCGGGTGGATCATGCCGGAGCCCTTGCACATGCCGCCGAGGCGCACGGTGACGCTGCCGCCGTCAGGCGAGGGCAGGTCGAAGGCCACGGCGCATTCCTTGTTGACGGTGTCAGTGGTCATGATGGCGCGGCTGGCTTTGGTGCCGGCTTCCGGGGTGTCGGCGAGGGTCTCCTTCATCATCGCGACTCCGGAGGTGATCTTGTCCAGGGGGATCTGCGGGCCGATGACGCCGGTGGACCCGAGGAGCACCGCGCGGGCGGGGATCCCCAGGGCGTTCCCGGTGAAAGCCGCGGTCTCCCGGCACAGCCTCAGCCCTTCCTCACCGGTGGCCGCGTTGGCGACTCCGGCGTTGACGACGACGGCCCGAGCTGTTTTTTCGTTAGTAACGATGTCCCTGTCCCAAAGGACCGGGGCGGCCTTTACGATGTTGGATGTAAATACGCCGGCCACGGCGCAGTCCGCGGAGCTGAAAAGCAGGGCCATATCGTCCCTGCCCCTGTATTTGATCCCCGCGGCGCAGCTGGCCGCCGAGAATCCCCTGGCCGCGTTCACGCCGCCTGTGATCGAAAGCATATCATTCTCCCCCTTTGATAAACTGGGTGATGTTTTTTTCGTTGAGCACGAATTCGTAATAATTGACGTCACTGCAGGTCCAGCCGATGGTCTTCCAGAAGGCGTTGCCCGCGCTGTTGTTTTTGAAGGCGATCAGCGACACCTTGTTGATGCCCATTTCCTTCAGCCTGTGCATGCAGTAGGCCACCATACCCGTTCCGATGCCCTGCCGCCGGCAGTCCTTCGCCACGCAGACGTGATAGAGCGAGCCCTGGCGGCCGTCCGAGCCGCAGAGGATGGAGCCCACCACACGCCCGTCCCGGCGCGCCACCACGCTGGTGGTGGGATTGCGGGCAATGAAGCGCTCGATCTCCTCCCGGGAGTCGTCCAGCACACGGATGCCGAAGCCGCGTATGGTCATCCACAGCGAGCGGACCTCATCATAATCCGACGCTGTCATGGGCAGGAGCTCCACGTTATCCATTCGTTTCCCTCACGAGGCCCAGGTCCTCCGGGAGGCCCAGGATGATATTCATGTTCTGGATGGCCGCGCCGCTGGCGCCTTTGCCCAGGTTGTCGAACCGGGCGACGAGCAGGATGCGATCGCTGTTTCCGTGCACCGAGACGCGAAGGCTGTCGTACCCCGCCAGCGCGCCGGCGGAGAGGAACCCGTTTTCCCCGTCCGCGTCGTCATAGCGGACCATGCCCTCGCGGTAATAATCACGGTAGAGCGCTTTCAGGTCCTCCATGCCGCCCTTCAGTTGTCCCGCGAAGAGGGGCACGGTGACTTCCATCCCCTCAAAAAAGGGCGCGACGACCGGGCAGAAAACGGGGTCATAGGTGAGTCCGCACATGGCGCGCATCTCGGGCAGGTGCTTGTGGGCCTGGGAAAGGCCGTACTGCCGCGGGGCGTCCAGAAGGGGATCGCGGCCTTCGGATTCGTATTCCGCGATCATTTTTTTGCCGCCGCCGGAATACCCGGTCAGGGAAAAGCAGGTGAGTTTTTCGTCCGGGGCAACAAGCCCGTTTTCGGTGAGGGGCGCCACCAGGGAGATAAAACCCGTGGCGTGGCAGCCGGGATTGGCGACGCGCTTTGCCCGTCGGATCTTTTCCCTCAGGCCCGTCAGCTCCGGGAAGCCGTAGGTCCATCCCGGCGCAGTCCGGTGGGCCGTGGAGGTGTCGATGACCACGGTATCCGGGTTTTCCAGCATGGCGACGGCCTGCCGGCTGGCTTCGTCCGGAAGGCAGAGGAAGGTGATGTCGCTCCGGTCCATGGCGTCCTTCACACAGGCGGGATCCTTGCGCCTGTCGTCGGGAAGGACGATCAGGCTAAGGTCCTCCCGGGAGGACAGGCGGTTGTAAATATTCAGCCCGGTGGTGCCGGAAGCGCCGTTGAGAAAAACGCTGCAGGTTTTCATTGTGATCTACGCTCCAATTTTGTCTGATAACAGAGTCGAGTCTGATAAACGGCGGACCCTCATGGCGCATGATCGCCGGTGAAGGCGGGAAAAACCTTTACGAGGTCTCAGGCTTCATCCCGTTCGTGTTTTATCCAGTCCCCGGCCCAGATGATCTGCTTCTCCACCGAATCAGGCCCGGTGGAGCCCATGGAGATGCGCTTTGCGACACAGGCGTCCAGGCTGATCTCGGAGTATACGTCCTCGTCGATCAGCGCGGAGCGGGCACGGTACTCTTCCAGGGGCAGGTCCTCCAGGACGGTCCCCCGTTGGATGCATTCATGCACCAGCTGCCCCGACAGTTTGTAGGCCTCCCGGAAGGGCATGCCTTTTTTGGTCAGGTAATCCGCCAGGTCCGTGGCGTTGATAAAGCCCTGGCGTGCGGCCCGGAGCATGTTTTCCTTCAGGGGCTCCATGGTGCGGATCATCGGGGCGAACACCTTCAGACACATTTTGACGGTGTCCAGGGCGTCGAAGACCCCTTCCTTGTCCTCCTGCATGTCCTTGTTGTAAGCCAGGGGGAGCCCCTTGAGGGTGGTCAGGAGGCCCATCAGCGCGCCGTAGACCCGGCCGGTCTTGCCCCGGCACAATTCCGCCATGTCCGGGTTCTTTTTCTGGGGCATGATGGAAGAGCCGGTGGTAAAGGCGTCCGAAAGCCGGACAAAGCGGAATTCCCAGGAGGACCAGAGGATCAGCTCCTCCGACAGGCGGCTTAAGTGCATCATCAGGATGCTGAGGCACGAAAGCAGCTCCAGGCAGAAATCCCGGTCGCTGACACCGTCCATGGAATTGAGGCAGGGGGCGGAAAAGCCCAGCAATTCCGCCTCGTACTCCCGGTCGGTGTTATAGGTGGTGCCGGCAAGGGCGCAGGAGCCGATGGGGCAGGAATCCATGCGCTTCAGGCAGTCCTTCAGGCGGGAAACGTCGCGGGACAGCATCATGACGTAGGCCAGCAGGTGGTGGGCCAGCAGGACGGGCTGTGCGCGCTGCAGGTGGGTATAGCCGGGCATCACCGCGTCCCGGCCGCCGCGGGCCTGTTCAAGGAGCGCTTCAGCCAGGTCCAGGATGAGGGAAATGACCGCGCCTGTTTCGTCCCTGAGGTACATACGCATGTCCAGGGCCACCTGGTCGTTGCGGCTGCGGGCGGTATGCAGGCGCTTGCCGGGGGCGCCGATGCGGTCCGTCAGTTCCGCTTCGATAAACATGTGGATGTCCTCGGCCGAGGGATCGAAGGACAGCCTTCCGCTTTCCAGGTCCCGGAGGATCCCCTCCAGGCCGGAAATGATGGAAGCGGCCTCGCCTTCACCGAGGATGCCCTGCTTCATGAGCATCCTGGCGTGGGCGATGCTGCCCCGGATGTCCTGGCGGTACATCCGGCTGTCAAATGAAATGGAGGAATTGAAATCGTCTGCGATGGAATCGGTCACGCCGTCGGTCCGGCCGGCCCACATTTTCGCCATGGGATGCTCCTTTAAATTCCGATATGTCCCGGGCGGAAAACCGCCCGGGACAGTTTTTTTCTTTTTACTGACCGTGCCTTGGGCACCGGTTCCGGATTATCCGCGTCCGGTGGATCACCTGCGGCCGTCCACCAGGGCCTGGACCTTGATGGGAAGGCCGTAGAGGTTGATGAACCCGCGGGAATCGGTCTGGTCGTAATCGCTCTCGCCGAAGGTGGCGATCTCTTCGCTGTACAGGCTGAAGGGGCTCCAGACGCCGGCGTTGATGATGTTGCCCTTGTACAGCTTCAGCCGCACCTTGCCGGTGACCCGCTCCTGGGTCTTGTCCACAAAGGCGCTCAGGGCTTCCCTCAGGGGGGTGAACCACTGGCCGTTGTACACGAGTTCCGCGAAGGTGATGGACAGGCGCTCCTTTTCGTGGGCGGTCATCTTGTCCAGGCACAGCGTCTCCAATACCTTGTGGGCTTTGTAGAGGATGGTGCCGCCGGGGGTCTCGTATACGCCGCGGCACTTCATGCCCACCAGCCGGTTCTCCACGATGTCGATGATGCCGATGCCGTTTTTGCCGCCGATCTCGTTGAGTTTCAGGATGATGTCCTTGGCGCTCAGCTTTTCCCCGTCCAGGGCTACAGGGACGCCCTGTTCGAATTCCAGGGTCACATAGCTGGGCTCGTCAGGGGCGTCGATGGGGCTGACGCCCATCTCCAGGAAGCCCTTCTTTTCGTACTGCGGTTCGTTGCCGGTGTCCTCCAGGTCCAGGCCCTCGTGGCTCAGGTGCCAGAGGTTCTTGTCCTTGGAATAGTTGGTCTCCCGGTTGATCCTCAGGGGCACGTTGTGGGCCTCGGCGTAGTCGATCTCCTCATCCCTGGACTTGATGTTCCATTCCCGCCAGGGGGCGATGATATGCATACCGGGGGCAAAGTGCTTGATGGCCAGTTCGAAACGCACCTGGTCGTTGCCCTTGCCGGTGCAGCCGTGCACGATGGCGTCGGCGTTTTCCTTTTTGGCGATCTCCACCAGGCCCTTGGCGATGCAGGGACGGGCGTGGCTGGTGCCCAGCAGGTAATCCTCATAAACGGCCCCCGCCTTCATGGTGGGGATGATGAAATCGTTGACGTATTCATCGGTCAGGTCCAGGATGTACAGCTTGCTGGCGCCGGTCTTCAGGGCCTTTTCCTCCAGGCCTTCCAGTTCGTCCGCCTGGCCCACGTTGCCGCACACGGCGATGACTTCGCAGTTATTGTAGTTTTCCTTCAGCCAGGGGATGATAATGGAGGTGTCCAGGCCTCCGGAATAACTGAGAACGACTTTTTTGATGTCTTCCTTTTTCATCTTGGGTCCCTCCGAATAAAAAGTGAAAATTTATGCAATGAACATGAAATATTATGCATTGAAAGAATCCAAATGTCAACCCCCACGATGTGGGAAATTTCCGGCCGCATCCTGCATCGGCCGCTGTTTTTTGTCTGCCTTTCCCGGGGAAAAAAGTTGCGCCGGGAGGGATGGGGCGGGTATAATATCCGGGGAAACGGGTCCCGGTACCGCCGGGAGAGGAGCGCCGGGAGAGGGTTTCGGAGCGGAAATGCCTCTTCCGGCATAAAAAAGGAGGCTGGGGAAAATGATCAGGCGGGCGGAGCAAAAGGACATCCCGGAGCTTCTGCGCCTTTTGCTGCAGGTGAACAACGTCCATGCCGCGGGAAGGCCGGACCTTTTCAGGAAGGACTGCCGCAAGTACGAGGCGGCGGACCTTGAAGGGATCCTCCGTGACGGGGAAAAGGCGGTGTTCGTAATGACGGAGGACGGGGACAAGGTCATGGGCTATGCCTTCACCGAGATGGAACGCCATCAGGGGGAAAACAACCAGACGGACCGCGTCACGCTGTATATCGACGATATCTGCGTGGACGAATGCGTCCGGGGGCGCGGCGTGGGGAAAGCGCTCTTTGCCCATGTAACGGCCTATGCCCGGGAAAAGGGCTGCCACAACCTGACGCTGAACGTGTGGTGCCTGAACCCCGGGGCAATGAAATTTTATGAGGCCATGGGCATGAAGCCCTACAAGGTGGGCATGGAAGCGGTCCTCGACTGACCGGAAGATAAGCTTCCAAACAGCATCAGGACATTTCTCCGCCGAATGAAACCGGCGGGAAATGCCCTGATGTTTGTTTTCCGGCCGCCCCCGCAGGAGCGGTGGGCGGCCGGACCTGACGCAACGGGGGTTATTATTTGTCGAAATTGACCACCAGGGAGAAATCGGGGGCCTTCAGGCTGGCGCCGCCGATGAGTCCGCCGTCGATCTCCTTCTGGGCCATGAGCCCCTTGACGTTCTTGGGATTCATGCTGCCGCCGTACTGGATGCGGACCTTTTCAGCCACTTCGCAGCCGTACTTGCCGGCGATGGCCTTGCGGATGACGCCGATGGTCTCGTTTGCCTGCTCGTCGGTGGCGGTCAGGCCGGTGCCGATGGCCCAGACAGGCTCATAGGCGATGACGGCGGAGGCGACCTCACCGTCGGTCAATCCGGTCAGGGCGATGAGGGTCTGGTAAGTGACCAGGGCGTCGGTGTAGCCGGCTTCCCGCTCTTCCTTGTGTTCACCCACGCAGATGATGGGGGTGAGCCCGGCGGCCACGGCGGCCTTCACGCGCAGGTTGACCGTCTCGTCGGTCTCGCCGAAATAGGTGCGGCGTTCGCTGTGGCCGATAATGACGTATTCCACGCCGCATTCCTTGAGCATGGCGGCGGAGATCTCGCCGGTGTAGGCGCCGCTTTCCTTGAAGTGGACGTTTTCGGCGCCCAGCTTGATGTTGGAGCCCTTTACGGCTTCCGCAACGGCGGGGATATCGATGGCGGGAACGCAGACCACCACGGTGGCGGAGGCGTCCTTGACCAGGGGCTTGAGCTCCTCCACCAGGGCTTTGGCTTCGGCGGGAGTCTTGTTCATTTTCCAGTTGCCGGCAATGATCGGGGTACGCATATGGCTGGTTTCTCCTTTTAAATAAGTTCTGCTGCGTTAAAAAAACGCATAAAACCCTGCCGGGGGCGGCCCGGCAGGGAAGGAAACGGTTTTACTTGTCGTTCAGGGCGGCAATGCCGGGCAGTTCCTTGCCTTCGAGGAATTCGAGGCTGGCGCCGCCGCCGGTGGACACATGGGTGACCTTGTCGGCAAAGCCCATCTGGGTGATGGCAGCCGCGCTGTCGCCGCCGCCGATGATGGTGGTGCCGGGGTTGCTGGCAACGGCTTCAGCGATGCAGCGGGTGCCCACGGCGAAGGTGGGGAATTCGAACACGCCCATGGGGCCGTTCCAGACGATGGTCTTGGCGCGGCGGATCTCGCCGACGAACAGCTCACGGGTGACCGGGCCGATGTCCAGGCCTTCGAAGCCGTCGGGGATCTCCTGGGAGTGGACGGTGATGTGGAGCGCGTCGTTTGAGAACTTGTCGCCGGCCTCGTTATCCACGGGCAGCACGATGCGGACGCCCTTGTAGGCGGCCCGGGCCAGGATGTCCTTGGCCAGTTCCATCTTGTCGTCCTCGCACAGGGAATTGCCGATGCGGCCGCCCATGGCTTTCTGGAAGGTGTAGGCCATGCCGCCGCCGATGATCAGCACGTTGACCTTGGTGAGCAGGTTGTTGATGACCTCGATCTTGTCGGACACCTTGGCGCCGCCGAGGATGGCCAGGAAGGGACGGGCGGGATCGGCCAGGGCGCCGCCCATGACCTTGAGTTCCTTTTCGATCAGGTAGCCGGCCACGCTGGGCAGGTAATGGGTGACGCCTTCGGTGGAGGCGTGGGCGCGGTGCGCGGTGCCGAACGCGTCGTTGACGAACAGGTCGGCATAGGAGGCCAGCTTCTTGGCGAACTCGGGATCGTTGGCTTCTTCTTCTTTATGGAAGCGGAGGTTTTCCAGCAGGCAGACTTCGCCGTCCTTGAGGGAAGCGGTGACGCTGTCGGCGTCCTCGCCGATGACGTCCTTGCACATTTTCACTTCCTGGCCCAGCAGCTCGGAAAGCCGGACGGCCACGGGAGCGAGGGAGTACTTGTCGTTGAACTGTCCCTTGGGACGGCCCAGATGGCTGCACAGAACCACTTTCGCGCCGTTCTTCACCAGGTACTTGATGGTGGGAAGCGCGCCGACGATGCGGTTTTCGTCCGTGATCTTCTTGTTGGCGTCCAGCGGCACGTTGAAGTCAACGCGCACCAGGACCCGTTTGCCCTGGACAGAAACATCTTCGATGGTCTTCTTGTTGTAGTTCATGACGAATCTCCTCACTTCATGATTTGTTGGGTCGTTGGGGTGGACAGTTATTTCCGGGCCCGAAGGCCGTGGGAACAGGTCAGGGAAGCGGCCGGTCCGCTTCGAGGAGGGAAAGCATCTTCCTGGCGGCGCTCTCGTCGGTGACAAGGGCGCAGTGCTTCTGGAAGCGCAGGCAGGCGATGACAGCCTCGGCTTTGGTCTCGCCGCAGGCCGCGGCGAGGACGCGCTCTTCGGACGCGGGCTGGATGGTGTTCCAGGTGTCCAGGCGGTAGACCGGACGGCCGAGACGGTCGAAAAACACGCCGAATGCCTCGCCCACGGCGCCTTTTTCACGGAGCATGCCGAGGATGGCGGGGGAGAGGTGGCGTTTTTCGGCCATGATGTCGGCGCGACCGATGCCGTGGATCACCACGTCCGCCCGGTGGATCAGTTCCACCGTTTCCCGGACGTCGTCCATTTTGATGATCTCCTTCAGGGCGTCGGCGTCCAGGGTGTCGGGCAGGTGGATCATGCGGTATTCCCCGCCCAGCTTTTCGGCGATCTCGGCGGCGATGACGCTGGCCTGGCCCTCCATGACGGGGCCGATGCCGCCCCTGAGGGGGACCACCATCACGCGCCGGGCGCCGCCTGAGGTCAGCCCGTCGGCCACGGCGGCCATGGTGCTCCCGCCGCTGACGGCAAGGATGTCGCCTTCGCGCAGCTCTTTTTTAAGCTCCCGGGCGGCGCGGCGGCCCACTTCCGTCAGTACGCGGGGATCTGTGTCCGCGTTGCCGCGCACCACCGATACGCTGCGGCATCCGAGGGCCCGGGACAGAGCGTCCTCCAGGCTGCTCAGGGAAAAGAGGCGTTCGCTCACCTCACCGGCGGCGGCAAGCAGCGCTTTCGCGCGGGGGGTGATCTTCATCCCCGAGGCGTCCGAAACGATCAGCCCCTGCTGCCTGAGGCCGTCCGACGCGGCGCGGATCTCTCTTTCGGTCATCGAGAGCCGCGAGGCCAGGGCCCGGCGGCCGACCGGCTGCGTCTGGCTTACCTGGCAGAGCACCTGCGCCATTTTCCCGATCTCAAGCGTCTTTTCCGGCGCGAGCGAAAGGAAAAGCGACAGCAGATCGTCTTGAGGCAACATGGCTCACTCCTTCTTTGGACCTTCTTTGCCCGCTCCGGGCAAAAAATGCCCCGCAGAGAGTATACCATATCCGCTTCCGGAGGGCAACGGATATTTCTTCTTTTTTTATATTTTGCGTTCTTTTGCGTTTTCGGCCGGCCTGTTACGGGACGGATATCGACAAAGGGCCCGCAAAGCGGCGCAGCCGCTCGCCCGTCTGCCTTTGCGGGGCTTCAGGGCGTTTCGGGACCGGTCTGCCCCATATGTTCCATGTTGCCCGACAGGGCCATGAGGGCGGTGATGGCGCAAAGGCCGGCGGTCTCGGTGCGAAGGATGCGGGGGCCGAGGGTGACGGGAAGGCCGCCGCCCGCTTTCATCAGGGCGATCTCCCCTTCGGTGATGCCGCCTTCGGGGCCGATAACGACGGCCACGCTCCTCGGGCGCTCCTTCAGGGAACGCCACCAGGCGAGGGGCCCGGGGCCGGCAGCCCCCTCCCATGGGATAAGGACCGCGTCGAATCCGCCGAAAGATGAGCACATTTCCGAAGGGGTCATGGGAAGGGAAACGGAAGGGCACAGGGAACGGCCGCTCTGCTTGGCCGCTTCCCGCACGATGCGGGAGAGCCTTTCGGCCTTGCGGGCCGCGTCCTTCGCCCCCCAGACGGACACGCACCTTTCAAAGGCGACCGGACGGATGCCGGTGACGCCCGCCTCGGTGCATTTCTGGCACACCATGTCCATTTTGTCCCCCTTGGGGATGCCCTGGAACAGGGTGAAACGGATGTCGGATTCGGTGCCCGGCAGCGCGCGGAGGATGGGGAAGCGGTTGACCTGGGAAAAGGCGGAGGCATACAGGCCGCCGTCGATCATCAGGACGACTTCCTCGCCTTCCCTGAGGCGCATTACGTCGCGGGCGTGGTGCATCTCGCCTTCGTCCAGGCGGGCGAGGGCGGTCTCACCGGGAAGGAAAGAGGCGAAAAACCTGGGCAAGTCGATCCGCTCCTTATGAAATGGATTGCGGGAAACAGATCCCGGCGGGACCATTTTATCCTACCCTGCGGGGAATGTCCAGACGGGGAAAGGGCAAAGTTCACGGCAGGGAAAAAAGGGGCGGGCGCCGGGAACAAATATATAAAAAGGAAGGGGAAAGCGCGGCAGGGAAAGGGCAGCGGGGAAGAAAAAGCAAAAACATCGCAAATCCCCTGAAAGAATGCAAAGAAACCGCTTGCTTTTTTTTTGAGGCTGTGTTAAAATCTCAAATGCTTGTCAAAGCAGTCTACTTATGGGAGGTGAAAGAATTGCCCAATATCCAGTCCGCCAAAAAGCGCGTGAAGGTGAGCAAAACAAAGAATCTGCGGAATCGTATGGTGAAATCCGGCGTCAAGACCAGCATCAAGAAGTTCAACGCCGCGTTGGCCGAGGGTGCACAGCCTGCCGCCGCGCAACTGAGCGCCACCACCTCCGCTATCGATAAAGCAGTTGCCAAGGGCGTGATCAAAAAGAACGCCGCAAACCGCAAAAAGGCTCGCATGGCCCTGGCTATCAACAAGGCTTCCAACGCCTGAGAGGCGCTTTTAGGCGCAGATCCCCGCAAGGCATTTGCCCTGCGGGGTTTTGCGTATGCGCTTATACTGCGGCCTGAACGCGGGGGAACACCTTAAAACGGAGGAAAGTATGGGGATCATACCATCCAGGAATCTTGAATCGCAGCGCCGGGAGGAGAACGGGATCACCTATTTCGACCGCGGCGTCGTCACCGGGGCGAACGGGCGCAAATATTCCCGCTATGCCATCCAGACCCATTTTGTGAAGCGGGGGGAGGACCAGGCGGCCCTGGTGGAAAAATACGTGCGCCCGCTGTACAGGGAAGGCGACGTGCTTTCCTTCGGCGCGAAGGTCATGTGCATGTGCGTGGAATCGGTAAAGACCCGCGACGAGGTGAAGCCCGGCTGGTGGGCCAATCACCTGTGGCGCTTCGCCGGCATCAACACCACGGGCGTCGGCATGCACGAGCCCTACAAGCTGCAGCTGGTCATCGACATATGCGGGCTGCCCAGGGTGCTTTTGGCCTGCGTCTGCGCCGCGGTCACCAAGCCCTTCGGCATCCACGGCGTGTTTTATAAGGTGTGCGGCAAGGGCGTCGGAGGGATCGACGGCTTTTATTTCCGTTCCAGCTTCGATATTTATAAGGAAATGGCCCTGATCAATCCCGACAATCCCACGGAACTGTGCAACGACCTGTATAAAAAGACCGGGATCCCGGTGGTGCTGATGGACGCCAACGACCTGCAGCGGGACCAGCTGGGCAAATCCGACGGTTTCCCGCTGACCGACGCGGAGATCCAGGATGCCATGAAGGACAACCCCTCCGGGCAGGGCGACGAGCTGACGCCGCTGATCCTGATCCGCCCGGTGGGATAAAGGCGCGGGGTAAGCGCATCGCGGACGGGCGCCGGGGATGCGGAGAGCCAACGTGCCGGAGCGCGCCGCGGGAAAATGCAAAAAACGCAAAAGAAGACGCGAAAATACGAAAAAAAGAAGGGTGAACGCCGGCGTTCATCCTCTTTTTTGAAAGCAGGGGGATCATGCGGTCGGGTCACGTTCCTCTTTCCTTCAGGAAAGCGTCGGCGGCCCGCAGGATGCGGCGGTCGTCCTCATAGGTGAGGAGGGAGAGCGCTTCGCCGATGGGCAGGAAACGGATGCGGGATACCTCGCTCAATTGTGCGGTGACATTGTCGCTCTCGGCTTCGGCCAGGAAGAAAACGACTTCCTTGACGCATCCCTGGTAGGGGCTGTAGGAAATGGTCCTGCGGAAGCCGTCGATGAAACGGACGGAGAGGGCCGTTTCCTCCAGGATCTCCCTTCGGGCGGTCTCAAGCTCGGTTTCTCCGTTTTCCATGTGCCCCTTGCACAGGGAATGGTGTCCCTGCCGCATGGTCTCGATCAGATACATCGTCTGGCCGTCGCGGCGTATGAAGATCGCCGCGCCGCAGCTCTTTTCCCGGATCATGTCTGCGCTTCCTTTCAGGAACTGTTTTATCTTACCCGTATTATAATCCCGTCAGACCGATTATTCAACCTGCAGGAGGACGAATATGCATCAAATGTCCAACCGGAATGTACGGATATGGACCGCGGCGTCGATCATGTCGGCAGTGCTCGGCGTGCTCGGCATGTTCCTGTGGTCGGGCCTGGCTTTTCCGGGCCTGATCCTTGGGGCCCTGGCGGTGGGCGCCTTTTCCTCCGGACGTGCCGGCGCGGGGATAAGCAAAACGGCAAAGGCGGTCCGCGTGACGGCGGCGCTCGGGATCTGCCTGAGCCTGCCGGTGATCCTTGCCCTGATCGTCAGGGCGGCGCGCTGACCAAAGCATTTCCGGGTCAGTCCGGGCGCTTTTCACCCCTGGGACCGTTGTAGCGGGGCCCCAGGTCGCTGTAACGGCGGGTGATCCATTTGCAGATCCCTTCCAGGCCCGGGTAGATCATCCTTTCGGAGATATTGATGTAATCCAGTTTGTCCCGGATCTCCAATTTGTTTTCGGCCGGGATCACGATCCGCCTGAGGCTTTCCTCCGCCTCCTCCAGGGAGTCCATGGACACCGAAACGTCGCTGACCACCGAAAACAGCGCGTACTGGTTGGCAATGCGGTCCACCACGCTGGCCGGCTCGAAAAACAGGGCGAAGGGACGCGAGCGGACCTCAAGGCCCTTCAGGCTGTCCAGGCTCCTGGCAGCGTACTCCATCATTTCCATGGTGAACACGTTGCTTTTTTCCTCCAGCAGCTTTTCGCGGAATACCGGGGGCAGGCGGCTGTTCATGCCTTCCACGTCGGCGCAGTAGATCACGCCGTCGCAGTCGTATTGGGACTGGTCCTCGGTGGCGAAATGCGCGGCCACCAGGGGGGAATATGTCCAGTCCAAAAGACGGGTGGGCAGCCCGAACTGCTGCCCGATGACCAGGATCTGCCATATGGAAGCGTCGGACTTCAGATCGGCGTAGCCGTATTTCCTCAGGCTGCGCAGAAGATGCCTTTCAAGGCTCAGGTCATGGGCGCACACACGGTTCAGGGACGGCATCAGTCCCCAGTCCGCGCGGCTCATGCCCCGGTATACATAATTGGCGCGGTATCGCATGACACGGGAGTCCCAGACGCCGTCGAAAATGGCGTTCTGCAGGTCCTCCCAGCAGTGGATGATGGTCTCGTGCATGAAATCGTCTCCGATCGTATCCGGCGTTTCCGTATGGGAGCGTTTTGCGCTCCGTATCCCGCAAGCGGAATTGTAACATGCCCCGGCGCCTTCGTCAATGGACGCCCGGAGGCGGGTTTATTGACAAAACCCCTGAAAGAAATTACAATGGTAGTCGTTCCCGAAGGCGATTTTTTAAAAGAACGGAGGATCCTATGAGGCAAGTCCCCTGGATCAGAACCCGGGCGTCGGCCCTGGCGATGGTCCTGATCTTTTCTGTGTGCCTTCTTGTGTGCGTGACGCCGCTGATGAGCTACGGACTGATGTTTTTATACTTTGCCTCTCCGTGCCTTCTGTGCCTCGCGTGGCTTTTGAGCGGCCGGGCGGCGGCGGACGCATGCCTTGCCCTGGCCGCGGCCTCGTTTTATTTCTGCGGAGGCGCGGGCGCCGCGCTGGCGGGGGCCGTTTATCTTTTCCCGGCGCATTTTGTGTTCCGTTTCATGACGGTAAGGAACTTTTCCGCCCTGAAGACCGGGATCGCCGTAGCCGCGTCCCTGATGCTCAGCCAGCTGGCCCTGTATGTCTGGGCGCAGGCGTCCCTGGGCGGGAAAGCCTACGAAGCCGCGGCCGACGCGGCCAGGGCCTGGTTTGAAGGCGACCGGGAACTGGGCGATATGCTGCTGATCTACCTCAATTATTCGGGCATGCTGCCACTTTCCGCTTCCTATACGGGGCAGGGAATGAGCATGGCCGGGGTGCTGACCGCCGCCGCCAGGGAGGACCTGCTGAACGGACTGCAGCTCAGGATCATCACCTACCTTTCGGCGCTGGTGCCGGCGATGCTGGTGGAGATGAGCATCTACCAGGGCGCCATGACGGTTTTGATCCCCCGGCGGGCTGCCGAAAAGTATATCCGGAAGCGCGCTGCGGCGGAATGGGACGGAAAGCCCTCCCTCCCCGGCGAGGACACCCCCCAGCTGAGGACCTGGCACCTTCCCCGGGGCTGGGGATGGAAGATCGGCATCCTGGGCGCGGGATATTTCCTGATCGGCTCCGCGAACGCCACCGTTTCCCTGCTGGGAAAACTGATGTTCTACGCGTTTTTCGCGATCTATACGATCCAGGGGGTCGCTTTCCTGAACCACATCCAGTGCATGCGGGCAAGGCGCAGGATCTGGCGGATCATCATCCCCATTCTGATACTTATGATATTCCAGGAAGCGATGTGCCTGATGGGCTGTGCGGACCAGATGCTGGATATGCGCAGGCTGAGAGTAAAAAACAACGACGAGCATGACCAATGGGAGGTATGAACAAATGAAAGTGATCCTGCTGGAGGATGTCAAGAACGTAGGCAAAAAGGACGATATCGTCAACGTATCCGACGGTTACGCCCGCAATTTCCTGTTCCCCAGGAAATGGGCCGTGGAATCCACTCCCGGCGCGGCCAAGGAGATCGAGCGCAAGCGCGCCGCCGAGCGCGCCAGGGAGATGGAGCGCCGCCAGGAGGCGGAAAAGAAGGCCGGCTCCCTCAGGGGCAAGGTGGTCACCGTCCGCACCCGCTGCGGCAGCCAGGGCAGGCTGTACGGCAGCGTGACCAGCGCCGAAGTGGCGGCCGCCCTGAAGGAGCAGTACGGCGTGGACGTGGACAAGCGCAAGGTGGAACTGGCCGAGAACATCCGTACCGTGGGCGAAAGCGCCGTCACCATCCGGCTGTATCCCGAGATCAGTGCGAAAATGACGGTGAAGGTGGTCCCGGCGGAATGATTTTAAGACCGGCGTTGGAAGGGGTGACAGGATGAGCGAGACGATCCTTCCGAAGCTGCCCCAGAGCCCGGACGCGGAGCGTTCGGTGCTGGGCGCCATGATCCAGGACGAAAAAGCCCTCACCCAGGCGTCGGAAAGCCTGAAAGCGGAGGATTTCTTTGTTCCGGCCCACCGGGAGATCTTCGGCGCGATCCTGCAGGTGATGCACAGCGGCATGGCTGTGGACCTGATCACCCTGGAGACCGAGCTTCAGCGGCGCGGAACGCTGGTGGGTGTGGGCGGCACGGAATACCTGGTGGACCTGGGGAGCACGGTCCCAAGTACGTCCAATATCAGGCATTACATCCGCATCGTGCTGGAGAAGAGCACCCTCCGCCAGCTGGCCGAATGCGGCCAGGCCATCCGCAGCGAAGCCATCGCCGAGGAGGACGACCTGGAGACCGTCCTTGAGCACAGCGAGAAAAGCATATTCGATATCGTGATGCGCCGCACCGGGGCCGACAGCCTGGAGGGGATCGCGACCATCCTGCAGCGCACCTATGCCCTGGTGTCCGAATACGCCAGGAACAAGGGGCAGGTCAACGGCGTGACCACCGGATTTTACGACCTGGACAACCTGCTGACCGGAATGCACGGGGGCGAGCTGATCCTGATCGGTGCGCGCCCTTCCATGGGCAAAACGTCCTTTGCGGTCAATATCTGCACCCGGGCGGCCCTGAAAGGACATAAGGTCGCTTTTTTCTCCCTGGAAATGCCCCGGGAGCATATCGCCCTGCGCATGCTCTGCGGCGACGCGCGGGTAAATATGCAGAGCGTGCGCCAGGGCCGGCTTCGGGACGAGGAATGGGTGAAGCTGGCCAAATCCCTGGGCCCGCTGAGCCGCAGCGGCATTTTTATCGACGATACGGCCGGGATCTCGCCCATCCAGCTCCGCTCCCGCTGCCGGCGGCTGATGATGGAGCACGGCCTGGACCTGATCGTCATCGATTACCTGCAGCTGATGACCTCGGACGGGCGGGCCGAAAACCGCCAGCTGGAGGTCAGCGAGATCAGCCGCGGGCTGAAGGCCATCGCCCTGGAACTGAAGGTGCCGCTGATCGCCTGCGCCCAGCTGAGCCGCGCCAACACCCAGCGGGCGGAAAAACGGCCCGTGCTTTCCGACCTGCGCGATTCCGGATCCATCGAGCAGGACGCCGATGTGGTGATGTTCCTCCACAGGGAATCCTATTACGACGACTCCGTGGAGGATAAAAACATCGCCGAGGCCATCGTGGCCAAGCAGCGCAACGGCCCCCTGGGCGTGATCAAGATGGCGTGGAACGGTGAATACACCCTGTTCGACAACCTTGCCTCCGGCGGGCTGGTCACGGGCGGATAATAAAAAATACAGAACATACAGCGAGGTATTATGCAGGATACGGTTTCTTCCCTCCGCAAGGATATGCGGTTCCTGGGATTTTTGCTGGTACGGATGGCCGAAACGCGGGTGAGCAACGCCAAGGGCACCCAGTACCTGGACATGACGCTGGCGGACAGGACCGGCGAGATCAACTGCAAAGTGTGGGACGGGAACACCAAACCGCCCAGGGTCGGGTCGGTGGTCAAGGTGCAGGGGCTCATCCAGGAATACAACGGACGGCTCCAGATGCGCGTGGAGCGCATGCGCGCCGCCGAGGAGAACGATCCGGTGGAAATGGAGCTCCTGGTCAGATGCGCCCCCGAAAAGCCCGGGGATATGCTGGCCGAGATCGAAGGGGCCATCGATGAAATGACCTGGGAGGACCTGAAGGCCATCCTGAAAAAGATGATCGCCCGGGCAGGGAAAAAGCTGATGTATTATCCCGCGGCCCAGAGGCTGCACCACGCGGAAAGGGGCGGGCTTCTGCACCACACCCTTTCCATGCTGCGGGTCGCCCGGGCCGTGGCGCCCATGTATCCCTTCCTGAACCGGGACCTGCTTTTTGCCGGCGTGATCGCCCATGACCTGGGCAAGATCGACGAAATGCAGTCCGACGAGACCGGGAGCGTCGGCGATTACACCGCCGAGGGCCTGCTGCTCGGGCACCTGGTGGACGGCGTCGCCGCCGTCAGGGAATGCGCCCGAGAGGCCGGGGTGGACGGGGAAGCGGTGCTGCTGCTCAGCCACATGATCATCAGCCACCACGGCGTGCCGGAATTCGGCAGCCCCAGGGCGCCCATGTTCCCCGAGGCGGAAGCGCTCCACATGATCGACGACCTGGACGCCAAGCTCAACGAGATGGAAAGCGTCATGGACCGCACCCCGGCGGGGGTCTTCAGCGAGAAGATCTGGTCCCTGGACCGCAGGCTCTACCATCCCAGGTATCCCCTCGGCGAAAAGGAGGCCCCGGAGGCGGAGCCCGCTCCCGCGACCGTGGAAAAGCCGTCCCCCGCGGGGGATACGGGAAGCGCCGCCCCCGGCAGGGGGAGTTACGACGGACTTCTCTGATGCCGTGTCCTGACGGACCTGAGACGCGAAACGCCGGGATATTGTAACGAATTGTGAAAATGTGTTTCGGAATACTTGACGAATCATTAAATAATTGTTACAATATCGTTAAACAGCCGGACTCTGCCCGTCTTTCGGGCGGCAAAAAAGGGCCCGGCTTCCGGCGGGCGTCTGCCTGCCGGCGGATTTCCGTTACCCGCAGGGTGGATGGGAGGCGTCAGGAAATGGCGAAAGCATCTACATGGAAAAAACGGTCCTTCGCGCTGCTTATGCTGGCGTCGGTTCTTTTGCTGTGTGCCTGCAGCGGCGGAGGCGGCAACGGGACCGATATCGTAACGGCGGTGCCCACGCAGAACGCGGCGCTGATCCCCACGGCAGTCCCCTCCGGCGGAACGGACTACCTGAGCGATCTTCCGGAAGGATACGATCCCGCCAGCGAAGAGAACGGCACGGAATACGACGGCGGCGACTATGACGAAATGGGCCGCTCGGTCTATGCCGGCGCCACTCCGATCCCGCTGGATCCGGTGGACAAACCCACCGCGTCCCCCCGTCCGGAATTGACCTTCAACTATAAGGAATACGCCTCCGCGGCCTTCGGCATCCGCTTTGAGATCCCCTACGACTGGACGGTGGACGACACCGCTTCCGACAGGCTGGTCTTTACCGATCCCAACACCCTGGACAACGTGAACGCCACCCTGACCATCACGGTGAAGACGGTGGCCTCCACCTACAAGGGCGAGGACCTCAAGGCCGACCTGCAGTCCGAGGTGGCGGCGCTGGGCCAGTACAACTACACCGAATGGAAGCCGACCACCGCCGAAAAGCGCACCCTCCTTGCGGGAGAAGGATATTACGTCAACTACCGCGGCGTCCTGTATGACGGCACCATCGTGCGCGGCAGGGTGCATATGGCCATCATCAACGGCAACCGCCGCATCGAGGTGGTGCTGAACTGCCCCGGATGGTTCAATTCCAGTTATATCACGATGTTCACCCATTTCCGCAATACCCTTGCGTATATGGAATGAGACCTGCCGCTTATACCGTGAGCTTTCATGGGGCCGCTTGCCAGAAAGCGGCCTTTTGAAATAAATACATGAAAGGTAAAGATGATTTTTGAGTACATCCCGATTTGCTTTGTTCGTGGACCTGGAAAACTGCGGGGCCAAGGCTTCCACGCTTTTGAACATCCTTGAAAAGGTCAAGATCCGCGGCGACATCCTTCTGGGCAAGGTGTACGGATACACCGACCGTTTTTCGGACCTGAAGGAGATCCTTCTGAGCAATACCTTTACGGTGGTGCCTTCCCTGCGCTACGGCATCAGCCAGAAAAACAACGCGGACATCCTCCTGGTGATCGACGCCCTGGAGGTGGCCTACACCAATCCGCTGATCGATTCCTTCTGCATCGTTTCCGGCGACAGCGACTACACCCCGCTGGTGGGCAGGCTGAAGTCCATGGGCAAATTCGTCCTGGGCATGTCCCGCAGCGAGGTGGCATCCTCCATATTCATCAACGCCTGCAACGAGTTCCAGTTCCTGGAGACCGTCAACTCCGCCACCCGTTCGGTCCGGCCCAAGAAGGGGCAGAACAAGGACGACCCGCTGGACGAGGTGGCCCTCAATAAGCTGCTGGAGGGCATCCTGGACGAACAGGACGCGGACGAAATGTACGCCAGCGAGCTCAAGGGCGTTTTGCTGCGCCTTCGTCCGGATTTCAACGAAAAGAATTACGGCTGTCCGGGCTTTGGCAAGCTGCTTGCCAAGCTGAGCGAAAAATACGGCACCATGAAGATCAGGAACGACAACTACAACGTGCTGGTCTCCCTTTCCGCCGAGCCGTCCCCGGGGGACGACACCCCGAAGATCACCGGCGAAAACTGGAGGAACCTGTTTGCCGAGCAGCTGAAGCATTACAAGGACGACGGCTTTGCCCGCGTCAATCCATCCATCCTGAAGGCGGACATCCAGTCGGCATACCCGGATTACACCGACAAGGGGATCGGCTTCAAGCGCTTTTCCGACGTGCTCAAGCAATTGGAAAAGGACGGACTGCTGAAACTGGAGACCGACGGACAGAACAACCTGCTGATCCGCATGCTGTAAGGCTATTCCCGCCTTTGCCGGCGCTTGAGCGTCATGAGGGTACGCGTTTTCTTAAAAACCCGGCCCGTCTTTTCTGTTGAAAAAGAAAAGTTGACAACTGTCCCGGGCGGGAGTAATATCGGTTTGGGCGTCCGGGAAACGGACGACATAAAACGGAGGTTTTTTGAACATGGAGATCACCAAGGAAATGAGCATCGGCGATGTCCTGCAATTGGACCGCTCCACCGCGGATATCCTGACCAGCTTCGGAATGCACTGCTTCGGTTGCCCCTATTCCCTGATGGAGAGCCTGGAAGACGCCTGCATGGTCCATGGGGCCAATGTGGACGAACTGGTGGACCAGCTGAACGCCTATCTTAACGAAAAGGCCGAAAAGAAGGGCGAATAAACCGCCCGGGCGGCAAAAAAAGACCGCGGAAGACAGTCCGGATCAGGGGTCCGCAGAGGACCGGATCCGGACCGACGCCTTCGGGCGGGGCAGAAAAAGAACGGCCATGCAAAAAGCGGAAACGCTCCTTCATGGCTGTTTTTATTTGTTCGGAAAGGATCTGCGCGCGGCCGGCCGGGGGCGGGAGATCAGGGACCCCGTTCCCGGAAAACAGGCAGCGGCAAAGTTTGCTTGCAAAAAGCTGTCCCTTCCTTGTATAATGATTATAGATGTTTGTATATTGACCTGAGGCAGGGCGGAAGGGGCCGGCAACGATGGCAGACGGATATAGGAGCACTCAGTCAGTCAGGAACCCTTTGTCCCCGGCAAAAGCCAGGGGTCTCATTTGACGCGGCAATACCGCCGCGCCTTTTTGTGTTTCGGAAGCATTGAGCTATAGTAAGGAGACAAGGGATCATGAAACGGAAACCGTGGATCATCCCGGTGCTGACGGCGTTTCTGGCGGTGCTGTTTTGCGGCGCGGCGTTGGCGGACCGGAGCGGCACCTGCGGCGACAATGTGACCTACTCGTTCGATTCCGCCACCGGCACCCTGACCGTCAGCGGGACCGGCCCAATGGCGGATTATACCCTGTCCGCTCCCGCTCCATGGGTTGATGAACGTGCGCTCATCCAAACCGTTGTCATTGAAAACGGCGTAACGCGCGTTGGCAGCCGCGCGTTCCAGGAATGCGCCAACCTGGACAGCATTTCCATCCCGGACAGCGTGACCGGTATCGGCAATTATGCTTTCCTCAGCTGTACCGGTTTGACCGGTATAACCCTGCCCGGCAGTTTGACCGGCATAGGCAGTTTCGCCTTCGCCGGCTGCCGCGGTCTGGACAGCGTGGCCATCCCGGATGGCGTAACGGATCTTGGCGAATATGCTTTCAACCAATGCTCCGGCCTGATCACCGTGACCCTTCCTGGCAGCGTGACCAGTATTGGCAGCAGCGTCTTCAACGGCTGTACCGGTTTGACCGATATCGCCATCCCGGATACCGTGACCAGCATCCATTCCAATGCCTTCCGCAGCTGCACCGGCCTGAGCAGCGTGAGCCTTCCGTTCAGTGTGACCGGCATCGGGCCCGACGCTTTCGCTTATTGCACCGGCCTGACCGGCGTCACCGTCAACAACCCCGGCGCCGACATCGATGAGGACGCTTTTACCGCCCATGGTGCTTCCCTTACGTTCTACGGTCTGACGGGATCGACGGCGGAGACCTACGCCGCGGAACACAGCATCCCATTTACATCCGTTGGCGCTTTCGGGCAGTGCGGCGACAACGTGCAATACGCTTTCAACTCCGTCGCCGGTGTGGTGAACATCACCGGCAGCGGGCCGATGTGGGATTACAATTACAGCACCGCCCCTTCCCCGTTTGAGTCGGATGATTCGGTCACTTCCGCGATCATCGGCGAGGGTGTGACGAGTATCGGCAGCTGGTTCTTCAACGAATGCGGGAACCTTGAAGGCGTCAGCCTGCCCGGAAGCCTCCTGCAGATCGGAGAGGGCGCCTTCTTCTACACTGCTCTGACTTTCGTGACGATCCCCGGCAGTGTGACCGGCATCGGCGATGGTGCTTTCAGCGAATGCGTAAATCTGACGGGCGTTACCGTCCCGGACAGCGTGACCAGCATCGGCGACTATGCTTTCTATGACTGCCGCAGCCTGAACAGCATCACCATCCCGGACGGCGTGACCGGCATCGGAGAGAATGCTTTCTGTAATTGCAGCAGCCTGAGTGGCATCAACATTCCGGACAGTGTGACCAGCATCGGTGACAATGCTTTCTTTGACTGCTTCAACCTGACCGGCATCACCATCCCGGACAGCGTGACCAGCATCGGCGATTATGCTTTTGCCGGCTGCTTTCGCATTACCGGCGTCACCATCCCGGACAGCATGACCAGCATCAGCTGCGGTACTTTCTCGCGCTGCACCGGCTTGACGGACGTCACCATCCCGGACAGCGTGACCGGTATCGGCGACTATGCTTTCGACTACTGCACACACCTGACGAACATCACCATCCCGGACAGCGTGACCAGCATCGGTGAGCATGCTTTCGATGCCTGTGGTGACTTGACGGGCGTCGCCATCCCGGACAGCGTGACCAGCATCGGCGACCAGGCTTTCGTTAACTGCATCAGCCTGACCAGCATTACCATCCCGGACAGCGTGACCAGCATCAGCAACGGTGCATTCGGGAACTGTTACAGCCTGAATAGCGTCACCATCCCGGGCAGCGTGACCAGCATTGGCAGACAGGCGTTCGTTAACTGCTACGAGCTGACCGACATTACCATCCCGGGCAGCGTGACCAGCATCAGCTATCTGGTTTTCAAAGGCTGCAGCGGGCTGACCGGTGTAACCATCCTCAATCCCGACTGCATCATCGGCGACGGTGACTACGACGTCTTCGAAGGCTGCCCCGCCGCCCTCGTCATCCGCGGCTACGAAGGCTCCACGGCTCAGGCCTACGCCCAGGCGGCGGGCATGAATTTTGCCGCCCTCGCCGTCCCGTCCCCGACCTTCACCCTTCCCGCCGGCCTGACGAGCATTGAAGCCGAAGCTTTCTCCGGCATCGCCGCCGAAGCCGTCCTGATCCCCGATACAGTGACAGCCATCGAGGGCGATCCCTTTGCCGGCAGCCGGGTAAAGTTCATCTACGGCGCGCCCGGCTCCGCCGCGGAGACCTTTGCCAACGGCAATGGTTATCTCTTCGTACCCGTACCCGTTGGAGACTGACCGATCAGAAAAAGACCGCGGGCTGAAACAAAACGGCCGCTCCCGGCGGTGGGAGCGGCTGTTTTTCACCCGCCTTTATTTGACCGTGCTGTTTTCATTGCCTCATGCATCCTTCACCTGTCCAGGGACCCGCGCCGGCCCCGGACCTCATACAGATCTCATTTTAAAACAGCTAATGCTGTTTTAATAGCGCCGAAGGCGCGTATGAGATCGCATGTGACGTCATGCAGCGCATTGCGCTGCATGGAGCGTGCGCAGCACGCGGCATCTCAAATTGGCTAAATCAATTTGGGATAAGTATCAGTACTGCGCCGCGGCCATGGCCCGGGTCAGCTCCACCATGGCGGCGTAGAGGGTGTCGGAGGACGGGGAGCCCGAGAGGAGGGCCCCCAGACTGTTGTAGGCGTTCACCAGGTCGTAATAACCGGGAGCGTCCTGGGCCAGTGAGCCGAGCAGCGCCGAGGCGCTGTTCATCAGCCCCCAGGCGTCGCTGACCAGTGTGCTGTCCGCCATGGTGGCATAGGAGGCGCTGGTATGGATGCCGCAGGTCATGGTGCGGATGGCGGCGTTGTTGGCTGTGGCGTTGTCGGCGGTCATCCTCAGGGACGCGAAGGAGCCGAGCCAGTCCTCCAGGACGCCCTCGTACCGGGTGCCGATGAACCGGTACAGGGGATGGCCGTAGGGGATCAGGATCACGGAACGCGACTCGGTGGAGGGGCAGTAGGTGCCGGCCAGCAGATGGGAATCGGAGCAGACGGTCAGGTTCATGTGCATCTGGCAGGAGGTGGTGGGCACGTTTTCCCGGGGCCACCAGTCGGTGACGGTGCCGTAGCCCATGGCGTCGTGCCGGCAGGCGTCGGTGGCCAGCTGGCCCGAAACGGCGCAGGTCTCCACCTTCACCAGGCCGAAATTTTCGGCGCTGCCCTCAAGGATGTCCTTGTCACTCAGGTTTTTGCGGCTGTGGACGGAGCTCATGAAGGCCTGCCACAATTTGGCGGCGGCGCTGCCGCCGGTGGTCTTGGAGGACAGGGGCTTGTAATTGTCGTGGCCGATCCATACCGAGGCGCAGTACCAGCCGGTCATACCGGTAAAAAACACGCCGCGCTGGTCGCTGTTGGTGCCGGTCTTGCCGGCGACGGTCTGTCCCCGGATCTTCGCGTTGGTGCCGGTGCCTTTGGAGACCGCGTCCTTGAGCATGTCCACCACCAGGAACGCCGTGGAATCCCGGAACACCTGCCGGCGTTCCTGCACCTGGTGGGCGTCGTAAATGGTGGTGCCGGCGCTGTCGGTGATGGCCAGGACGCTGATGGGCTCCTGGTATACGCCGTAATTGCCGAACACGCCGAAGGCCACCGTCATCTCCAGGGGGGTGATGCCCGAGGAGCCGAGAGTGACGCCGAAGGGCGTTTCGGAGATGTGATCCGCGCTGACTCCCAGCGAAAGGAGGGTGTCCGCGGCGGCCGATACGCCCACGCAGTTCATCATGCACCAGGCGGCGGCGGTGTTGTCGGATTTGACCAGCGCGGTGCGCATCGTTTCGGGCCCCCGGTAGCTGGACCCGCCGTAGTTCTGGGGCCAGGTATCCCGGCCGGACGAATCGGTCCAGCCGGTGATGGGCAGCTCCATGTTGTAGAGTATCGTGCCGGCGCCGGCGCCGTTCTCGATGGCCGGGGCGTAGACGGCGATGGGCTTGATCGCGGAACCCACGGGCATGTTCATGTCGGTGGCTCGGTTGAGGGTCTTGCGCTGGGTGGGGCGGACCCGGCTGCCCACGATGGCCTTGATCTCCCCGGTGCGGTAGTCGAGCACCACCGCCGCGGCCTGGGGCTGGGGGACCTCCTCATAGGTGCCGTCCGAATTCCTAGCCCGGTAGACGCCGTCCTCGGGATCCCGGGTCCCGGGCCAGTCGGTCCAGGAGTACAGCGTTTCCTCCACCGTGTTCTGGATCTCGGGGTCGATGGCAAGGTAGATGCGGTAGCCGCCGGTCCTCAGGTCCTGCTCCATCCGGGCCCGGTTGGCGGAGGTGTTCTGAAGGCCGTTCAGTTCCAGAAGCACCCGGACGGCTTCCTTTACGGCGTATTCCACGTAATGCGGATAGGAATACAGCTGCGTGCTCTCCGGGCTTTTTTCAAGCACGCCGGCGGCGGCGGGGGAAAGGGCGGCGGTGTATTCGTCATGGGTGATGAACTGGTTTTCGTACATGCACCTGAGCACGTAATCCGTTCGGTCGTTGGTGATGGCGGCGTAGTCCACGGTGTCGGACTGCCGGGTGTAGAAATTGCGCCGGGGGTTGTAATAGTAAGGGCTGTTGCAGATCCCCGCCAGCATCGCGCATTCCCTGAGCGTCAGGTCGTTCAAGTCGTTTTTGCCGAAATAGCCGTAGGCGGCGGTCTGCACGCCGTAATAATCCTCGCCCATATAGATGGTGTTCAGGTAGCACTCCAGGATCTGGTCCTTGGTGTAGCGCTGCTCCAGCTGCATGGCGAGGTAAGCCTCCTGGATCTTGCGCTTGTAGCTCTGCTCGCTGGACAGGAGGGTGTTTTTGATCAGCTGCTGGGTGATGGTGGAGCCGCCCTGGCGGGAGCCGGTGATGGAATTGGCGATGAAGGAGCCGACGATGCGCTTGATGTCGATGCCGTTATGGGTGTAGAAACGGGCGTCCTCCACCGCCACGAAGGCATGCTGGAGGTACCGGGGCATCGACGAAATGGACACCATCACCCGGTTTTCGGTGCCGTGGTATTCGGCGATCAGGTTGCCGGAGGCGTCATAAATGAAGGAGGTCTGGGCCTGGTCGTCGATGGCGGCCAGGTCCAGGTCCGGCGCGGTGTCCACATAGGCGCGGGCGATGCCCACCACCGCCCCGATGCCGGAAAGCATCAGAGCCAGCACCAGCACCGCCAGGGTGCGGAAGGTGTTGACGATTACCGCAAGCACAAAGGAAGGCCTGCGGGGCGTGCTTTTGAAAATGCTCCGCCGGGAGGGCTCCTTCTTCTCCTCCTCCTCCCATGCGCCGCCGCCCCAGGCGTCGTCCGGGAAAAGCGCTTCTGGAAGATCGCCGGCGCGCTTATCCTCCGCCGCGCCGTCCTCCGGCACGGGGAAAGCGCCTGTATCGCGGTCCCGTATCATCCGTGTTCGTCCTTTCCGTGCGGCCGCGTCCGTATTAATGCGGCCCTGACCGATTATAACATAACGCGGCTATAAATCATACCTGTAATATGTAAACGTTTTTGCGCCCGCGGAAAGCCTTTTGTTGCAAAGCGCGCCGTATTGTGCTAAAATAAACAGAATAAACGCGCTTGTAAATTAAGAAACTTTGACAAATACCCGATTTGGCTTGACAGACGCGCTTTCCTGTTTTAACATTAAATTTGGATTTGTGTTATTCCGACGGCTCTGCGCCGCCGGAAGGAGGGACGGACGATGGAAACTTCCCGGAAAAAGGGGTTTGCGGCACTTCTTCTTGCCGTACTGATGACAGTAATCAGCGCGATGAGCGTCCTTGCCGCCGCCGAGTGGCTGGATCCCATCGCGTTCACTATGGAAGCGACCGGGACCGAAATGACGGGTCCCGGGGAGATCGGTATCCAGGTGCGCGTTACCAATACCACGGGAGAGGATATGACCGATCCCGTGACGCTTTATGACCCCTCCGGAAATGTAGTGACGGCGTTCGGCGACAGCGGCTCGAAGATCCTCAAGGCGGAGCAGCCCTATTCCTGGAGCGGCACCTACAGCGTATCCCAGGAGGAACTGGAAAAAGGCAGGCTTACTTTTTCCGTCCTCTGCCATATGACGGACGCCGACGGCACCGTGCGTGAATTTTCCCAGCAGGCCGACATCCTTCTGACCTACGCGGGCGAGCATGCCCGCCTGGGCGTGTACCGGACCGTGACGCCGGAAGTCTGCCGCCAGGGCAAACAGGTCAGCGTCACCTATGAACTGGTGAACGCCGGCAACGTGGAGCTGACCGGCATCAAGGTGGCCGAAAAGCTCAACGGCCGCAGCCAGACCGTGGACCACCTGTCCCCCGGAGGCAGCCAGAAGGTCACCTTTACCGCCAACATGGGCGCAAACGACATGACCTGCGGCGCGACGATCACCTATAAGGTAACCGGCGAAAGCGGCCTCAAGACCGAGACCGTCCCGGAACTTGTGATCCCGCTGGCCCGTCCCGGCCTGCAGATGACCCTGGAGGCCGTGGAGAGCGGCATCAATATCGGCGAGACCGCCACGCTGAAGCTGATCTTCGTCAACAACGGCAATATCACCTATAACGGCGTGACCGTGCGGGACGAAAAGCGCGGCGAGGTCATGACCGGCCTGGAGATCCCGGCCGAGACCACGGTGGAGTTCACCAGGGAATTCGTGCTGACCGAGCCCTCTACCTTCAAGTTCACCGCCCTTTTGCCGGACAATACCGGCGAGACCAGGGAGATGACCTCCCAGCCGGTCAGCGTCCAGGTGTTCGACCCGGACAATGACCTGATCCTTACCCTGGACCTTTCCAGCGACACCACCACGGTGTATGAGTTCCCGGCGGTGCTGCGCTTTACCCTGAACGTGACCAACAACGGCGACAGCGCGGTCAAGAACGTCAAGATCACCCACGGCTCGGTGAATATCCGGGAGATCGGCCTGCTGGAAGCGGGCCAGACCGCAAAGATCGAGTGCGACGTGGAGATCAAGCAGGAAGGCCAGTTCCGCTTCACCGCGTCGGCCAGGGACAACCTGAACAACAACCGCACCTTCCAGTCCAACGTGATCCGTGTCAGCTTTACCGCGCCCACCGTCAGGCCCACCGACGTGCCGGTGCCCACGGTCGCCCCGTTGGTGACCGAACGGCCGGTGACCGACGCTGATATGGACCCGATGGTCGTCAAGGGCAGGAACGTTACCCGCCTGTTGGCCTATGTCTTTGCCGGGCTTCTTGCCGCTGCGCTGGTCCTCCTGATGGTGGCCGGCATCATGCGCAGGCACACAAAGAAGCGCAGCGAAAACGCCTATGACCACCTGGACCTGGCTGCCCGCAGGGATTACGGCAGGGATCCGGACGAGGCGGACGACGACGAGGACGAAGGGGACGACAGCCCCGACCGGGCCCCGACGGCCTCCGCGGAGCGTGAAGAGGTGACCGAAGAGGATGTGAAGCGCCCGGTGTCGGTGCGCGCCATTCCCAACGATCCCCTGGACGACGGCGCTCCGGAGCCCGAAGTCGCGCCTGAGGACGCAGACCGTGCCGCGCAGAAAATGGACGAGGCCGAACGCGTCATCCAGGACGACGACAGCACCTTTCGAGTCAGCCGCCGCTCGGCCGCTGACGCTGCGCCCCAGGCATCCCACCGCAGGGCCGCGCGCAGGCGCCAGAACGTGCAGGACGATGACGAATAAACGAATAAGGCATAATAATTCCGGGCTGTGATATGCTTCACAGCCCGTTTTTTTTGCGCGCCTCCTGCTTCGATCGGACAGGGATACCGGTATAAGGCAGGAACGGTGGAAACGGGCGGGCGGCTTATCCCGACAGGAGAGCCGAATTCAGAGAGAAGGCGTACTCTCGTGATGCCTGAGCGCCGGTGAAGGCAAAAACCTTCGGTCGGCTGCCGGCCCTTATATAGCCTTCAGGGGTTTATGTCCGTTCCGCCTATTTTTATGCCGTGTGCCGAATTTTATTCGGTTTTGCTGCCGCCTTTTTCCTTCGCGGAACCCGCGCCGGCGTTTTCATTCCCTGTTTTCCCGCTGATGATCCCGTGCTTTTTTTCTAGCATCGGAAGGAACATGGTGGTGTAGGCAAAATCGATGATCGCCACGGCCGGGACGGCCAGCAGGATGCCGATGACGCCGAACATGTTGCCGCCGGCGATGACGCCGACCATGATCAGAAGGCCCGACACGCCCAGGGAATTGCCGAACAGGCGGGGCTTGATCACATAGGCGTCGAGGGTCTGCAGGACGAGGGTGAAGATCAGGAAAATCAGCGCGTGGGTCGGATTGACCATCAGCAGGATGAACACCGCGATGACCGCGCCGATCATCGGGCCGAAGGTGGGGATCAGGTTGGTGACCGCCGCCACAAAGGAGATCAGGCCCACGTACTGCATGCCGCAGATGGTCATGAACGCGGCGTTGACGCCGCCGATTATCAGGCTGTCGATCAGGTTGTAGACGATGTAGCGGTTGCAGATCTTGTCGCACTTGCGGAGGAAAACGTGTACCTCTTCGTAGCGTTCCTCCCCGAAGACGGCCCTCAAAAGCCGCTGCATGCCCATCTTCAGCCGTGGCTTTTCGGTGAGCAGGTAAATGGACAGGATGAAGGCGATCACCCAGCGGAATACGACCATGCCTACGTTGACGGAGGTGTTAAGGACGGTCTGGCTGTTTTCCTTAATGTATTTGGATATCGTGTCAAGGACGCTTTCCGTGGAGTCGATGATGCTGGACAGGTCGAACATGCTCTTGGTGACGCCCAGGTTTTCCAGCATGTTATTGACCGACGCGATGTATCCGTCCAAGTTGCCGACAAAGGTGGAGATGCTGGAGATCAATTGGGGGACCAGGATGAGGCCGGTGAAAAAGATGAACAGGACCACCACGAAGAAGGCCAGCCCGTTGGAAAGCAGCCGCCGGGTCCCGTCTTTTTTGATCCGCCCGAACACCCTTGACAACAGTCCGGCAAGGGGATTGACGATATAGGCGATGACGCAGCCCAGGATGACGGGACTGAAATACCCGAAAAAGGTATTGATGCCGGCCCGGATCGATGAAAAGTCCGCCAGGAAAAAGTATAAAAGAACGCCGATGCAGATCGCCACCGCGAGCGGATACCACGGGGCATTGCGGATCTTTCCAGTTTTCATGGAACTTGCCTCCCATGCGGAATAATCATGGTGCACCAGGTTGGATAAGTATTTCCCGTGGATACAATATTAATGCTTTTTGCCCCGGATGTCAAAGGGCTTCATGGGCGAAAAGACCGGGACTTCGAAAAATGTTGAATAAAAAGGCGAGCAATAAAAGGCGCGAAAAAAACGCGAAAAAGCATCGGAAAAAAACTGAAAAAAAGAAGAAAAAGGTTGACAACGGCGCGCGGCGGGTGTATAATCTTTTCTGCAGTCAGCGAGCTGGCTGGTCAGAAACAGGCGTTGGGGAATGGTGTAACGGCAGCACCTACGACTCTGACTCGTATTGTCTAGGTTCAAATCCTAGTTCCCCAGCCATTTTGCCTCCATTGTCTAGTGGCCTAGGACACCGCCCTCTCAAGGCGGAAACATGGGTTCGAATCCCATTGGAGGTGCCAGCGCCCGTTCCGCGTGGACGGGTTTTTTGTTTGGCGGAGCCCTTGAAGGGCTTTTTTTATTGCCTGCGAAGCGGCAAAAAAACAGCCGCGAAAGCGGGAGGTCATACTGATCCTGTTTAAAAAGGCTAAATGCCTTTTTATAGCGCCGAAGGCGCGTTCAGGATCGGACGGCATGACGCGCTTTGCGCGGCAGAGATAAGCGTAGCACGCGGATACTCAAATTGATTATTTCAATTTGAATAGTATCACTTTTCGCGGCTGGCGGTAATCTGCAACCCGTTTCGGTACGGTTTCGGCAAGGCGCCGGAAAGCCGCGTCCCTTTATTCCGCCTCCCCGTCCCGGAGCAGGGTGAACAGCTCCGTAAGGTTTGCCGCGGTCCGGGCGCCGGCGGCACGGAGGCGGGGGGCGGACTGGTGCCCGTTTTCCACCAGGATGCAGCCGCAGCCCAGGGCCCGGGCAACCTCCAGGTCGTGGAGGGTATCGCCCACCAGCAGGGTCCTTTCCGGGTCCGCGCCGGTATCGGCCATCCATTTCAGGGCAATGTCCTTTTTGCTGCCGGCGTAGATGTCCCCCAGCCCCCGGGGCGGATCGAAATGGGCGAACTGGGGACGGGAGGCAAGCTGCAAAAGCAGATTTTCCAGCTTGGATGCGGACACGATCACCTGTCGGATCCCCAGCTGCCTGATCTTTTCGGTGACTTCCGCAGCGTCTAAGTGCAGCGGGATGGTTTTCTCGTTTTTCATGTAGGCGTCCATCCAGATGACGGCGACCTCGGGAAAGATCTGCCTGTCAAAGCCCAGATGACCGTAATAATCGATCACCGGGAAGCCGAAACGCTCCCGGTAGTTTTCCAGGGTCTCCATCGGCTTCAGGCGGAAGATCCGTAAAAGCCGGTCCGTCAGGTCCAGGCAGTAGGCGGCGTCATCCAGAAGCGTGCCGTTCCAGTCCCAGATGATGTGGGTGATGTCCTTGAAAGCCATTGGTCTTCTCCTCCCGGGCCGCGTCCCTTGGGGGACGGCACCGGCTGAATTCCGTTCGGGTCCGGGGCCTGAAGCAAACCCGGATCGGGATATGCGGCATGGCGGCATGCGAAAAAAGCATGCCGGGCGGCCCCTGCCCTGACCAGAATAGCACAGAACCGGGAAAAAGGCCAGAGGGGATCGGGTGTTCGGATGCCCTTCCGTACGGCCGCACCGCAGGGAGGGGACAGGATTTCCCGACGGAGGCGACGGGGACGCCCGTCCGTGGCGTGCGGCCGGTGCCGGCGCCGGATCACAGAAAAACCGCTTGCCTTTCTCCCCAAACAATGGTATACTTTTTTCCGCACGATGAACGGGAACGCCTTTCCGTTCCGCGAACAGAGAGCCGCCGGGTGGTGCGAGGCGGCCGCGGGAGAAAGGCCGCTCGCCCGGGAGTGGCCGCCAGGAGCGGCGGGACGCGCCCGATACAGCGCCGACGAGGGCTTTCCCTTACACCGGGAAAGAAGCAGAGTGGTACCGCGGAACGCGCAGGTGATTACAGCCGTTTCGTCTTTGCAAAGGCAGGGGCGAAGCGGTTTTTTATTGCCCCGGGTTTTTCCGGCATTATCAGCGGCCGGACATCATGGGAGGCTGTCTTTTTGCGGACCTGCCTCCCGGATCGGGAGGTAAGCGTCATGGCAGCCTTTCAAATCAGATATTTTTCCAACTGCCTGCACCGTATGACGTCCTTTGAGATGCTCATCCCCAACGATTACCGCACGGATCTCGGGCAGAAGCCTCCGGCGGAGCCCATGCGCACCCTGTTCCTTCTGCACGGCTACACCGGCATGTCGGGAAACTGGGTGCCGGAGGGCCTGCCGGAGAAGTACAACTTTGCCATCGTCATGCCCACGGCGGAAAACTCCTTCTACCTGAACGGGGCGGCTACCGGAAGCGCTTACCAGTCCATGGTGGGCGAGGAGCTGACGGATTACGTCCGCAGGACCTTCGGCCTGGTAAATAGCGCTGAAGATACCTGCATTGCGGGGCTTTCCATGGGTGGGTTCGGCGCGCTGCACACGGCCCTGGCCTATCCGGAACAGTTCGGCAGGGCGGCATGCCTGTCTTCCGCCCTCATCGTCCACGGGATCGCCGGAATGAAGCCGGGGGAGGACAACGGCGTGGCCAATTATGAATACTACCGCGCCTGCTTCGGAGACCTGGACCGGGTGGAGGAGAGCGATGCCAACCCGGAGACGCTGGTGAAAAAGCTGAAGGCTGCCGGGAAAAAGATCCCGGACCTGTACCTGTGCTGCGGCACGGAGGATTTCCTGATCGAGCCCAACCGCGAAATGCATCGGTTCCTGGAATCGGAGAAGGTGCCGCATGAATACCACGAGGGCCCCGGGATCCATGATATGGTCTTCTGGTCCCAATGGATCGTGAAGGCCGTGGAGTGGATGTTTGGCCGGCCGCTCGGCCGCTGAGGCGGCGGGACGGGAAGCGTATCAGGGTATAGCAGGCCGCATTGGATAATCAACCATTTCCATCATACAAGGAGGACCCCCATCATGCCTATCCAACCCTACAACCCGAAAGCGATCGAGCCCAAATGGCAGAAGATCTGGGCCGAGACCCATGCTTTTGAGGCGGAAGCGAGCCACGCCAAACCCAAGTTTTACGGACTGATCGAGTTCCCGTATCCGTCCGGAGCCGGCCTCCACGTGGGCCATCCCCGGTCCAACACGGCCATGGACATCATCAGCCGGAAGCGGCGGATGCAGGGCTATAACGTGCTTTTCCCCATCGGCTGGGACGCCTTCGGCCTGCCGACGGAGAACTACGCCATCAAAAATCACATCCATCCGGCCCATGTGACCAGGGAAAACATCGACCATTTCCGCAAACAGCTGCAAATGCTGGGCTTCTCCTTTGATTATACCAGGGAGGTGGACACCACCGACCCGGATTACTTTAAATGGACCCAGTGGATCTTCCTGAAGATGTTTGAGCACGGCCTGGTTTTCCGGGACAAAACGCTGGTCAACTACTGCCCGTTCTGCAAGGTGGTGCTGTCCAACGAGGATTCCCAGGGCGGCAAGTGCGACGTCTGCCACAACGACGTGGTGCAACTGCCCAAGGACGTATGGTACCTGCGCATCACCAAGTACGCGGACCGCCTGCTGGAGGGCCTGAAGACGGTCGATTACCCGGAAAACATCGCCCAGCAGCAGATAAACTGGATCGGCAAATCCACCGGCGCCTTTGTGCGTTTCCCCTTTGAAGGCCTGGACGAGACCATCGAGATCTATACCACCCGCCCCGATACCCTTTTCGGCGTCACTTTCATGGTCATGGCGCCGGAGCATCCGCTGATCGACAAGTACGCCGCGCGCATCGCCAACATGGACGCGGTGCGCTCCTACCGTGAGGAATGCGCCAAAAAGACCGAATTTGAGCGCACCCAGCTGGTGAAGGACAAGACCGGCCTGAAACTGGAGGGCCTGGCCGCCGTGAACCCGCTGACCGGGAAGGTGGTCCCCATCTACCTCTCCGACTACGTGATGATGGGCTATGGCACCGGCGCAATCATGGCCGTGCCCGCCCATGACCAGCGCGACTGGGAGTTCGCCCATAAGTTCGGCATCGACATCGTGCAGGTCATCAAGGGAGGGGACATCGGGAAGGAAGCCTATACCGGCGACGGCGAGATGATCAATTCCGGCTTCCTGAACGGCTATACCAACAAAAAGGATTCCATCGCCCGCGCCGTGGAAGAAGTGGAGAAACTGGGCTGCGGCCGTGCCGGCGTACAGTACAAGATGAAGGACTGGGCCTTCAACCGCCAGCGCTACTGGGGCGAGCCCATCCCGCTGGTCCACTGCCCCAGGTGCGGCGTTGTTGCCGTGCCCTATGAGGAACTGCCCCTGCGGCTGCCGGATGTGGAGAATTTCGAGCCCGGCACCGACGGCAAGAGCCCCCTGGCCAGGATCCCCGAGTTTGTGAACTGCGCCTGTCCCAAGTGCGGCGGCCCCGCCCAGCGCGAGACCGACACCATGCCCCAGTGGGCCGGCTCCAGCTGGTACTTCCTGCGTTACTGCGATCCGCACAATGACAAGGCCTTTGCCGACAGGAAGGAACTGGACTACTGGATGCCGGTGGACTGGTACAACGGCGGCATGGAGCACGTGACCCGCCACCTGCTGTACAGCCGCTTCTGGCATCAGTTCCTCTATGACCTGGGGGAGGTATCCTGCCCCGAGCCCTATGCCAAGCGCACTGCCCAGGGCATGATCCTGGCTGCCGACGGTGAAAAGATGTCCAAGAGCCGCGGCAACGTTATCAATCCAGACAACGTGGTGGACGAGATCGGTGCGGACGCCTTCCGCTGCTATGAGATGTTCATGGGCGCTTTCGACCAGGCGATCCCCTGGTCCACCAACGGCGCCAAGGGCTGCCGCAAGTTCCTGGACCGTGTGTGGCGCCTGCAGGAAAACATCGTGCCCGGGAAAGCCTTCTCCCCGGCCCTGAATACCGTCATCCACGAGACCATCAAGAAGGTGTCCGAGGACATCGAGAAGATGAAGTTCAACACCGCCATCGCGGCGATGATGGCCCTGGTCAACGAGATGTGTGCCCGGCCCTCCGTTACCCAGGCGGACATGGAAGCCCTGCTGCTGATCCTCTCTCCCTTCACCCCGCATATCTGTGAGGAGATCTGGCAGAACCTGGGCCACTCCGATCCCATCCATCACCAGCCCTGGCCCGAATGGGACGAAAAGGCCCTTGTCAGGAGCGAGGTGGAGATTGCGGTGCAGGTCAACGGCAAGGTCCGCGGCCACATCATGGTGCCCGCGGACCTGACCAAAGCGGACGCCGAGCGGGACCTGCCCTCCAACCCCGAGGTGCAGCGCTACACCGCGGGCAAGACCGTCGTAAAGGTGGTCTTTGTCCCCGGGCGCCTGCTGAACATCGTGGTCAGGTAAACCCATAAAAAAGCAGAGACAGACGCCGTGCGCCGTCTGCCTCTGTTTTTTTTGAGATCCCCGTGTACCTGATACGGAATTCAGGGGGCGTTTTTTCCGCCGCCGTCACCGCCGCCGTTTCCAGGGGGCCCGAAGGCGGTCGTCATCCTTTCGTAATGGGCTTTGGCGGCCTGCATCAGAAGGTCGCGGTCGTTGGGCACGTGGAAGCGTACCACCGCTTCCAGCAGGTAATGGAGCATTTCACCCACAGCCGGCCCGGAGATGCCCAGGGCCAGCATATCCCTGCCGCTGACGGCCAGCTGCTCCAGGTTCCAGCAGTCCCCGTCGCGTTCGATCCGGTCGAGCTCATCGAGGAGGGCGTTGGTCCACCGGGCCCTGCGGGCAACCATCGGGCTGTGGGCCCCCTGGTCCGCCATGTGCAGAAGGCACAGGTCCCGGGCGTTGTCAAGCCCGATGCGGGACGCGAGCAGCAGCATGTCCCCGGGGGAAAAGCGCTCGTCGTGGCGCAGTACCAGCATGTGGATGCGGGAACGCCAGGAGGAGGGCATGTTCAGGGCCGCGCAGATCCTGTCCGCCAGCATTGCGCCTTTGGCCGGATGGCCGTAAAAGTGGTCCACGCCGTCCGCGTCCCGGGTGTGGGTCTCGGGCTTGCCGCAGTCGTGCAGAAGGGCCGCCCAACGGACCACGGGATCCGGGGGAGACAGGTCCACGGTGCGCAGGCTGTGCTCCCATACGTCCCAGGAATGGTATATGCATTCCTGGGGACAGCCCTTCATGGGTTTCAGTTCCGGGAGGGCCTCCAGGAGAACGCCGCCGTAATTCAGGGCGGCGTCGAGGAAAAAGGGGGAAACCAGCATGCCGGTGATCTCGTCGCATATCCTTTCCCGGCTGAGCATGGCCACCCGTTCCTTTTTTTCTTCCAGGGCGCGGGCGGTGGATCCCTCCAGGGAAAAGCCCAGGCGGGCCGCGAAACGGACGGCGCGGAGCATCCGGAGGGCGTCTTCCTCAAAGCGGCGGGCCGCATTGCCCACGCAGCGGATCAGTTTGCTTTCGATGTCCCTGAGCCCGTTGAAGGGATCCCTGAGACCCACGCCGTATTCCCAGGCCATGGCGTTGACGGTGAAATCCCGCCGGGCCAGATCCTCGGTGAGCTCAGTTGTAAAGCGTACGCCCTCCGGGTGCCTGCCGTCCAGGTAATCCCCGTCGGTGCGGAAGGTGGTGATCTCCACTTCCATGCCGTCCCTGACCAGGGTCAGCGTGCCCAGGCGGATGCCGGTCTCCTTCAGGGTATCGTTTGCAAATACCTTCTTCATTTCCTCCGGCAGGGCGGAGGTCGTCAGGTCGAAATCGTGGGGCTGCGCGCCAAGCAGCGTGTCCCGGACGCATCCGCCCACGGCGGCGGCCCGGAATCCGGCGGCGTTCAGGCGCTCCATCGCGTACATGACCGCGTCGGGGAAATGCATCTGAAGCGTTTCCGTCATAAATATCCCTCCTGCTTCGGCTTTATGATAGCGAAAATACACCGCGATGTCAATGAAAGCGATACGGCAAAAGCCTTGCCCCACGGCAAAGCGCCGTGATAAAATGATCGTGACAATCTTTCGGGAGGGAAAAGGATGGACGCGCTGGAGAAGGTCGTCAGGGCAAGGGAAATCCTCAGGGACGTCACGCCCCTGAAATCGGACTGCGGGCGTATCTGCGGCCGCGCCTGCTGCGGGCAGGATGAAAACGGCAAGGGCGGCATGCTGCTTTTCCCCGGTGAGGAAGCGCTGTATCAAAACAATGCGGATTTCACTGTCCTTAGGGACGAAAGCGTTATCCCGGACGGAGCCATCGTCACATGCTCCGGACGCTGCGACAGGAATGAGAGGCCCCTTTCCTGCAGGTTTTTTCCCCTCCGGCCCACAGCCGGGGGAAAAGCGGTGATGGACCGCCGCGCCTCCTGGGTGTGCCCGCTGTACGAGGCCGGGAAAGCGGGCCTGTCGCCGGGGTTCGTTTCGGCGGCCGGTGAAGCGGCACTGGTGCTGGCGGAGAGCGAAGAGCATGTACGGTTCCTTACCGCCCTTAGGGAGCGCATCCTGTATGAGACCCGGGAGGAAATGTTATGGGGGACGGAAAAATGAGGTTTATCCAGGTGCCCTCCCACAGGGAGCGGATCCCCGGAGGAAAAGTCGGGGGCAGGATCATTCTGGCGGACGGAACGGAGCCGCTTTGGGAATACGCAGGCACGGTGAAATGCGTTTACATCGACCCGCCCTTCAATACCGGCGGATCCTTTGTGATGCGCCAGAAGGTGGGGGAGAAGGACTGGGCCGGGGACAAAAGCTCCCTGACGGTGCCGGCTTATTCGGACAGGAACGAAAGCCGGGGGGCGTATCACGCCTTCCTCCGGTCGCTGATCTACAGCGCCTGGACGCTGCTGGACGAACGGGGCGTGTTTTTCCTGCACCTGGACCCGCGGGAGAGCGCCTGGGCGAGGATCCTGTGCGACCAGGTTTTCGGCGAGGATCATTTTGTCAACGAGATCATCTGGTCCTACCAGAGCGGCGGCAGGACCACGAAGCGCTTCCCGACCAAGCACGACACCATTCTTTTTTACCGCAAGGGCAGGGACATGCGTTTCGACCTGAAGGCCGTGCCGATCAAGCGGGAGGACAACCGCAAAAACCATATGCGCCGCCTGGTGGATGAAAACGGCCGGACGTACAGGACCATCGTCTCGGGCGGGAAGATCTACACTTATTATGACGACGACCCTGTGTATCCCGGCGACGTGTGGACCGACATATCCCACCTGCAGCAAAAGGACCCGCGGCGCACCGGCTACGACACCCAGAAGCCTCCGGCGCTGCTTGAGCGGGTGCTGCTGCCGGTGACCCTGCCCGGGGAAACGGTTGCGGACCTGTGCTGCGGCAGCGGTTCAACCGGGGCGGCCGCGGCGGCCCTGGACAGGCCTTTCCTGATGACCGATATATCCCCCCTGGCGGTTTTGACGGCCCGGCGCAGGCTGGTCGACTGCGACCTGACGGTGGACCTGCCCTCCGTCACGGACGGCGGGGACCTGGAGTGCGAATGTGGCCGGGAGGGGGACAGCCTGACCTTCACCCTGAAAAGCTATGGCAAAGGCGGTCTGGACGAGGCCGACACCTGGGCCGTGGGCGAGATAAGGGACGGTGTGTTCACGGTTTCGGCCCTCAGCCGCCGCACCCGCAAAACCCCGGCCCTGGCCGAATCCCTCACCATGCCCGCAAGCCCATACGCCGCGGTAGAGATCACCGACGTGTACGGGAAAAGGAGCGTTTGGGCGGCGGAGAGCGAAAAATGAAGAGTGAAGAGTGAAGAGTGGAGAGTGAAGAGCGGAGAGTGAAGAGTGGAGAGTGAAGAGTGGAGAGTGAAGAGTGGAGAGTGAAGAGTGGATCTTTGGATTACCTGGTCCGCCGGCTGCGGTGTTCCGGGGTGCGGCGATCGGCAATGAATGGCGGCCCGGGGGCCGCCGCCGAGGGCAAAACGCAGGAGTCGCAAAAAACAAAGAGCGGAGAACGGCTCTGTTTCCGTTCTCCGCAATCAAAGTAATCTTACTCTCCACTCTCCACTCTTTCCGTTCCCCGTAATCAGAGTAATCTTACTCTTCACTCTCCACTCTTCACTCTTCACTCTGTAATATCACTCTCCACTCTGTAATCTCCTGTTCAGCAGTCGATATCGTTGAATTCCCTTAAGTTTTCCTCCCCGGGCGTCAGTTCCCCTTTTTCAATGCGCCGGATCACCTCGACGATGCGGTCGTTGACCGGGGTGGGGGTGTTTGTGCGGTCACCCTCCCGGCACAGAGCGCCGTTGATGGCCTCGATCTCGCATTTTTTGCCCTTTTTGATATCCTGCAGCATGCTGGGCTCGATGGCGGCGTGCTTGCGGATGGCCAGGGGGAGGATCTTAAGGGCCAGGGCTTTTTTGAAGGCGGTTTTATAATAAAGCAGTGCTTCGATGTCCTTGCCCTGGACTTTGGCGAAGGAGACCCCCGCGGCGCGGCCGGCCTCGATGCATTCCTGTATGGCCTGGAGGGTGAGGCGGCAGCATCTTTTGCCGCGCACGCAGTCCCCGAAGGTGCCGCCGATGACCGTTCCCATGCCGGAGAAAGCGGCGTTGATCAGCAGTTTGGACCAGCGGGTGCCGGCCAGGTCGTGGACCTCGTCCACCGGGCACATGGTCTCCAGCACGTTCCTGACGTCGTCGCAGCGCCGGTCCCAATGGCCGTCCCAGGGTCCCAGGCCGAAGGTCATGGAGGACGCGCTGCTTGTCAGGCGGGAAACTCCGTCCTCCACCAGGGTGGCGCCCCAGGCGACGGTGCAGCCCAGCACACGGCTCTGGCCCAGGATGTCCGCCAGTTCCTTTTCGGGCAGTCCGTTCTGCATGGTGCACAGAACGCCGTTTTCACCGAGCCGTGATTTTAAAAACTGGGCGCTCCGGGCGTTGTCCAATTGTTTTGTTATCAGGAAGATCACGTCGTAGACTCCGTCCATTTCCCGGGGCAGGACGGCGCGGACGGGGACCGTCATCTCCACGTTCCCGATCACCCTGGCGCCCTTTTCGTTGAGGACGTCCACCATCTCCTGCCGGTGGTGGACCAGGGTGATGTCGACGCCTGCCTTGGAAAGATAAGCGCCCAGGACGATACCCAGGGAGCCGGCGCCGTAGATCGCAGTGCGCATTGAAACCTCCTGAGATGAGGGCCGGATCGTAAAGGCGGCCCTCTGTGATGAAGTGATTACGCGTCCGGCCGGTCCGGGACGGGCGGAAGCGGGAAAGTGTCGCCTGTACCGCGGACCAGCAAAGCCTTGCGGCGGCGCAGGAACGTTTCCCTGTCCAGCATGACCACGCGGCCGCAGCCCTCGCATTTCATCTTGATGTCCGCGCCGTTGCGGGTCACGGTCCATTGATCGCTGCCGCAGGGGTGCTTTTTCTTTGTCCGGATCACATCGCCTACGTGGATCTCTTCCGGCATATCCCGTCCTCCTATGGAAACATCACTGCCTATTATATGCTCCCGGGAATGTTTTTTCAAGGGTCTTTGATCTCAAGGGCGGGGGCGTAGCTTACGCGGGTGAGTTCCAGTCCCTGGGGCGGTGCCGTGACGCCCAGGTCCAGGCGGCTGAGGCTTTGAAGCGCCCGGGAAAAACAGTCCCCGTCCAGTTTCCCCAGCCCGATGGCGGCAAGGGTACCGGAGATGATGCGGACCATGTTGTAAAGGAAGCCCGTGCCTGTGATGCGGATCTCGATCATCGGCCCGCTGCGACTGACCGATGCGTCCAGCATCCGGCGGACGGTGGTCTTCGCCTGGCCGCCGGCGGCGGCGAAGGCGGCAAAATCGTATGTCCCGAGGATCGTCCTGACGGCGCGGTCCATTTTTTCCGTGTCCAGGGGCAGCGGCACATGCCAGGAGACCGCGTGGGTGATGGCCGAGGGATGGGGGGCGTTGTAGATGCGGTAGGTGTAGGTCTTCTCCCGGGCGGCGAAACGGGCGTGGAAATCCCCGGGCACCTGCTGCCCCAGCATCACCCGCACGTCCTCGGGCAGGTACCGGTTAAGGACGAAAGGATACCTTTCGGCCGGGATGGACGCCGGGGTGTCGAAATGAGCCCGCTGGCCCAGGGCGTGGACACCGGAATCGGTCCGGCTGGCGCCGGTCACCCGGATCGAAAGTCCGGTGGCCTCAAAAAGCGCCTTTTCCAGGGTCTCCTGGACACTGATCCCGTTTTCCTGGAACTGCCAGCCTACATAATTCGTGCCCAGGTAGGATACGTTCAGCAATACGCGCATACGGTCCTCCTGTCAGGCGTTCAGGGCCTTTCCGCCGCGAAGGCCACCCAGTCCTTTTTCCGGCGGACCTCCAGGACGCGGTAACCGCTGTCAGCCAGGGCTTTTTGCACCGTATCCTCCTGCTCCGCAAGGATGCCGGAGCAGATGAAGCGGCTCCCCGGCGTCAGGTGATCGAACAGCGGCGCGCACAAAAGGCACACGATGGGAGCCAGGATATTGGCTGCGGCAAAATCAAAAGACCGGTCCAGCCCTTTGATCAGGTCTCCCTGCCGCACGTCCACCTTTCCCTTCAGGCCGTTCTTTTCCACGTTTTCCTTTGCCACCCGCACCGCGTCGGGGTCGATGTCCACGGCGGTCACGTCCCCGGCCCCCAGCAGTCCCGCGCAGATGGCCAGGATACCGCTGCCTGTGCCCACGTCAATGAAAGCACCGCCGCGGTAGTATGCCTCGATCATCTCCACGCAAAGGGCGGTGGTCTCATGGGTGCCGGTGCCGAAGGCCATGCCGGGATCCATTTCCACCACCAGGTCGCCCTCCTGCCGGTCCCAGCTTTCCCAGGTGGGCTTGATCACAAGGCGCTTGCCTGCCCGGAAGGGCTTGTAGTATTTCTTCCAGTTTTCGCTCCAGTCGGCCTGCTCGGCTTCGGCGGTGGTGATCTTCAGCGTCCCGGGATCCGGCAGGGTGCGGCGCAAAAGCGGAAGGCGGGCAGCGAGGGTCTCCAGGATCCGCGCCGCCTCTTCTTCCGGGTACCAGGCCTTCACCTGCACGTCCTCGGGCATGGCGTCGATCACGCTCTGGTCCATCAGTTCCCAGTCGTGCAGGGGATGGTCTGCGTCCGGCAGGTCCGCCCGGTCCAGGATCTGGGTGCCGGCGGCGCCCAGGGCCATCAGGGCGTCGGAAACCGCATCGGAGGCGGAGGAGGTGGTGGAGACGGTGATCTCCATGTATTTCGGGTTGTCCATATCATTCGGTCCTTTCTGTATGCTTATTCGATCGGGATCTCCCTGCCCAGGAACAGGGAATATAAAAGCGTTTGCTTGACTTTCCGTCCCGTGATATCCTCAAGGGCTTTTTTGTACAGGTCCAGCTGCTTCCGGTACCGTTCCTTCAGCACGTCCGCGGGGACGCGGTCGGTCTTGTAATCGCAAAGGACCCATTCGTCCTCCTCGGTGAAGCACAGGTCGATGACACCCTGTACGTATTCCGCCAAGCTGCTTTTCAGGTGCAGGTCAAAAGCCCATTCCCGGCGGACGACGAAGCTCTTCAGCATCCTGCGCCCCAGGGGGGAGGCATAGAACCCCGACATCTGGCTGACGGCGGCGGGGGAGGTGACCTCCCTTGCCTCCCGGGAGGAGAAAAAGCCCTTCCGCACCAGTTTTTCCACCGCACCGCGGACGTCCCCGGCGCGGACCGTGTCCAGGTCCATCGCGCCCAGGCACCGGTGGATCAGCGTGCCCCTCTCCTGTCCGGTCAGGCCGGTATCCTCCATCAGGAAACGCGGGCGCGCGTCGGGGCGGGCCGGCATTTCCCGCCGCTTGTTTTCGTAGGTTTCGGTGTCGTCCCCGCTCTCCTTCATCTCCCGGGCCAGGGCGGTGACGGAGGTCTTCAGCGGGACGCGGGGTTTTTCGTCCCGGACGAAGGCCGCGGGCACGCCTCCCCCGCCGGGATCCATCCGGGGCGGCGGGGGCATCCTGTCACGCTGCCGGGCCTGAAGGCCCTTCAATTCCGGGAAGGAGATCAGGAACCTTTCGCCGCCGGGGAAAACGGCTTCCCCTTCATTTTTGAGGGCGTCCCCGCCCAGGGCGTCCAGCACCCAGTCCAGCATGGAATTTGCCTTCAGGGCGTTTCCTGCCGTGGGACGCCGTCCGGTGAGCGCTTTTTCCGTATTCATCGGGCAGCCCAGCAGGTACAGGCGCTTTTTTGCGCGGGTCATGCCCACATACATCAGCCGGGCTTCCTCGGATTTCTGCTTCAGGACATTCTTTTCCTTCACCGCCGCCAGGGCCGGATTGGGCAGTTCCACCCGGTCCGGACTCAGGGTGCGGATGGCGACGCCCAGGTCGGTGTCCCACTGGACGCCGGTGCTGCTTGCGTATTTGAACCTCGCCGCCAGGCCGGGCATAAAGACCACCGGGAACTGCAGGCCCTTGGATTTGTGCATCGTCATGATGCGCACCACGTCGTCCCTGTCGGACAGGGTGCGGGCCGCGGAACGTTCCCCGGCGCGGCGCTCGTTTTCCCGGAGCGTCAGGAATTCCTTCAGGTCCAGCCGGGAGTTTTCGCCCTGGGCCTGCTCGGCAAACAGCCTGAGCCGCGCCCGGGCGTCCTCGGGGAAGGGATCGGCCCCGGCCCTGAGGTACAGCCCGCTTTCGCCGATCAGCTTCCACAAAAATGTGTCCAGCGGGATGGAGCGGGAATAAAAGCGCCACTCCTCCAGGCGCCTGAGTACCCCGGCGCATTTTTTTCCCAGGGGGTCGTCCTTCTCCGCACGGCTGAAGAAGGCCCGGTGGAAGGGGACCTTCCTGTCTCCCAGGCGGATGAGGGCCAGTTCCTCCGACGAAAAGCCGAAGGCCGGACAGCGCAGGACACCCATCAGGGCGATGTCGTCGCAGGGATTGACCACCGCCCGGCACAGAAGGGTGGTGTCCCGCACCTCCGGCAGGTCCCAGTAACGGGCGTCGGCCTCGGAATATACCGGGATGCCGCTGTCTTCCAGCACCTTTGCCAGGTCGCCGGAACGGTTCACGGCGCTGCGCAGGAGCACGACGATGTCGCGCCAGCGGACCGGCTCCCCGTCGACGCGCAGCTTTTCCCCGTCGTGGATGCTGCGGATCTCCTTTGCGATCCAGGCGCATTCCTTCTGCCAGACGGTCAGCGCTTCTTCCTCGGTCTCCTCTTCAGCGGCGGGTTTTTCTCCGGCGTCCCGTTTAAAGACCACTACGCGGACGGGGTCGCCACCCATGTTCTCCGGTCCGGTCAGTCCCGGGATCAGGGCGTTTTCGCTGTCATATTCGATCTCGGTGACCGAGCGGCGCATGGCGTGGCGGAACACCAGGTTGATCCCGGCGATCAGGACGGGATCGGAACGGAAATTGGCGTTGAGCAGGATCTTCCTTTCCGCCCCGCCTTTTTCCGTGGGAAAGGAAAAAAACTTGCGCATGAACAGCGAGGGGTCGGCGGCCCGGAAGCGGTAGATGGACTGTTTTACGTCTCCCACCATGAACAGGGTGTTCAGCCCCGGGAAATGCAGGCGGGTCACGATGCTTTCCTGAATGCCGGACACGTCCTGGTATTCGTCCACGAACAGGTGGTCGAACCGCGCGCCGGCTTCCCGGGCGGTTTCGCCGTCGGAGAGCACCCGGAGAGTGAGGTGCTCCAGGTCGTTGAAATCCAGGCGGTTTTTGCGCTGCTTTTTGTCAAAATATTTCCGGTCGGCCTTTTCGCACAGGTCGATCAGCCCCCTCAGGGCCGGGAGTGAAGCCGTGTAAGCCTTTTCCATGGCTTCCCGCGTCCCGGGCCAGCCCGCGGCCGCATCGGAGAGCGCCTTGCGGAAAGCATCCCGAAGGGCTTTGTAATTTTCCGCCAGGGCGGGGTCCTCGTCGGGAGGCGCTTTTTTGCGGGAGAGCATCACCAGCTTCACGTTTCCGGAGGATGCGTGGTCCTTCAGGACCGTTTCAAAGACCGCTCGGTCGCTCTGAAGGGTCTCCAGGTACCTTTCCGGCAGGCGTCCGGCGGCCTCAAGGGCTTCCATGTCGTCCAGAAGCTCTCCCGCGGCGATCAGCCTGAGGTCGGCGCACCTCTCCAGTTCCGCCATCATCAGGGCGGTGCCCGCTGCGGCCTGTGTCCTTGCCCAGGCAAAGGGCTCCGCCCGGGACAAAAGCGCCCGGCGCAGGGCGGGTATGAGATCCTCCAGTTCCTCATAATCGAACTGGGACCGGAGTGCCGCCGCGTCGGGATCCGGATCGGCCCACGCTTCGGCGAGGGACTCGGAAAGGGCCTCCTCCCACAGGGGCAGCAATTCGCTTTCGGCGGACAGGCGGAAGGCAGGGTCGATGCCTGCCTGGCTGAAATGGTCCTTCAGGAAGCGCTGACAGAAAGAATGCAGGGTGGAAATGTGGGCGCGGCCGACCCTGGCGGCCTGCCGCCTCAGGGCGGAAGGAGCGCCCTCACGGCTAAGCGCCGCTTCGATGCGTTCCCGCATTTCGGCGGCGGCCGCGCGGGTAAAGGTGACGATCAGCATCCGGTCGATGTCGCAGCCCTCCCGCAGAAGCCGGATGACGCGCTCCACCAGCACCGCCGTTTTGCCGCTGCCGGCTGCGGCGCTGATCAGTACGGAGCTGCTGTCGGCCCCGATGGCCTCGGTCTGTGCCGGTGTCCAGGGCATGGCGTTCCCTCCCCATAGGAATTTATGCCATTATACCACGCTTTTCGGGAAAACACAAAAAAGCGCGGCCTGCCAAAGGTGTGGTTTAGATGTCCGCATACGCAAACGAGGCGCGGTTTATCCCCGCGCCTCGCGCCGTTTTTCGCATTGCTCCGGATATCAGTAGATGGGCTCGGCCCGGAACAGTTCATAGGTGCTGCCGGCCGGGTAGACCTGGACCTGCTGGGTGGCCCCATTGGGGCCGAACTGCTGGCGGTCCCCGACGGTACTGATGTAGGAGAACAGTTCGTTCAGGGTGAGGATGCCGTTGCGGTCGGAGTCCGCGGGCATGCGACCTGAGGTCCCGACGCCGCCGGTGAGCCACTGGGTGAAGTAGTTGTGGGCGGGGGCGTCTTCGGTGCCCCAGGAATCCTGCAGGTAACGGGTGGCGCACAGCACATAGAACTTGTCAGGCACGCGGAATTCGCCGATGCGGCTTTGGACGATCTGTCCATTGCCGTTTTCGTCATAGATATAGGTCAGATCCTCCGCCCGGTCCAGCTTTTGATCTGGGAAGGCGTTCACGATAGCGCCGGCGGTGAGGCCGGACGCGGAGTTCTGCTGATCGGGATGCGCCGGGTCGTAGACTGCGGCGCCGGCACCGCAGGATTCGATGACCACGATCACCTCGCCCGGGACCGAATCCAGTTTGTCGGCAAGCTCGTAAAGCAGCAGCCAGCTTTCCTGCCGGGCGGAGTTCACGCAGTTCAGGGACCCGGGACCCTGTTCCCATTCCCGGTAAGTCGTGACTGAGTCGCCGTGGGTGGCGATGAAGAAAAGGGAAACGTCGTCGTTGTCCGCGCCGGCGAACGTGCTGTCCACCAGGCTGAGGACGTCATTCGCCGACCGGTCGATATATTTCGACGGCGTTCTGTACCGGGTGCCTATGGGGGTAAAGCGCGAGGTAAGCATGGAATACATCAGGTCGCAGTCGCCCCCGTTGCGGTTGCAGGTCTCGTCCGGATAATGGACCTGACCGATGAGCAGCGCGCGGTAATTGATCCCGCGGACCCGGGCCCGGGCATGGACTGACAGGGGAGTCTCATTATTGCCGACGGAGGCCGTCACCGCAAAGAGGTATTCGGTTTTAAAACGGAGGCTCGACAGGTCGATATGGGTCTCGGTGATGCCCGGGATCCGGCTGCCGGACATGAGGGCGCCGTCCTCCGCTTCCGCGTAATACAGGGTGTAGCTCGAAGCCCCGGGAACGGCGGACCAGGTGATGCTGACCGAACCGTCCCGGCGGGCCGTGATCTGGGTGATGGTCGGGGCGGCCGGACTGGCCGGACCCGATGTGACCGTGATCTGCACGCTGCCGGAGGGAGACCAGGTGCCGGTGCAGAGTTTGTTCACCATCTGCCGGTAGAGGGAGGCGGTGAAGCCGCCGGAATACTGCCCGGGGAGACCTACGTGGTTTGCGGCCGGATCGCCGCTGATCACGCCCAGGCGGGGATTGGTCCCGCCGAGCTGGCCCCAGCTGCCCGAAATAAGGCGGGACAGGGCGTCGACAGCCGTTACGCCGACGCGCTTCAGGGCGCTGGTGACCGCCTCTGGGAAGAAAACGGAACAGTCACTGTCCGTGCCGATGATGTGTCCGTTGTTCTGCACGGCGGCCTGCCGGATGGAATCGATGATGCCGCCGCCGCAGGACAGGATCACCTCCACGCCGCTCCGGTACCAGAGATCGGCTGTGGCGTATACGCCCGGACCGGCGGAAAAGGTGCCGGTGCAGGTATAGGCGACGGTCACGCTGCCTGTGACCCCCAATTCACGGGCGGCGGCGTTGGCGCCGCGGATAAAGCCCTGGCCGCAGGATACCACGTCATCTGTTTCCATGCCGCCCATGAAGCCCAGGCTGCGGAAGCCCATGCGGACGGCGGCGTATCCTGCCATGAAACCCGCCTGGTCCATGCGGTAAAGGGAGGCAAAGACGTTGTTCGCCGGGCTGCTCATTTCGGCGTCCAGGCAGATGTAGCGTACCGAGGGGTTGGCCATGGCTGAGGCGCGCACCTCCGACGAGCGCAGGGAACCCACCGTCACGATCACATTGAAGCCCTCCAGGACCGGGGTATCGATATCCCCGCAGTACCAGGCGCAGGGAAGGCCGCGGCCTGAGCACCAGGCGGACACTGCCTGCCACGCGTCATAGTGCAGGGTCCCGTTTGTGGGTGCGGCGCTGTCCCCGACCACGGCGACGCGGTATTCCGCGCGCGTCAGGGTAAGCCCCGTGCAGCCGGTGAAAGCCGTAGAGGCAACGCTTACGTTTTCCGGGAGGTAAAGAAGGCCTGAAAGGCCCGTGCAGCCGTCAAAGGCGTGGGCGCCGATGCGCTTCACGCTGCCGGGGATTTTCGGCACGCCTGTAAGCCTCGTGCATCCGGCGAAAGCGTATGCGCCGATCTCCGTCACGCCGTCCGGGATCGCAAGGACGCCGGTGAGGCTTTTGCATCCCCGGAATGCTTCGCTTTCGATCGTCTGTGTTCCGGCGGGGAGGGACAGCGTGCCCGCAGCGGCAAAGGCATGGACGGAAAGCGCCAGGCAGGCGAGAAGGAACAGGAGGATCACAGGCTTTTTCATTCGGCGGCTCCTTAAAAAAGCTGCTGCGTTCAAACCGCAGCAGCCTGTGTTGGCTTTGTGTGAAGGTCAGCGGGTGGGGACCTCGTTCATGATGGGCTGGAGGCCGTTGCGATAGGCGACCCATTCGGGGGAGTTCTTCCAGTAATCGGTGAAGGTGTAAGTGACTTCGACGTAAGCGTTGAGGTCCTTATCGAAGATCTTTGCCTTGCGGATGTCCAGGTTGTAGGAGACCATGCCGTCCAGGTTCACCAGCACGCTCTGGGCGCCGCCCAGCTCGCCTTCGATGTCAATGCCCTGATAAGGCATCACCCTGATGCCCTGCTGCGCCTTGGCTTGGGCCTGGGTGGTGAAGACGGTGAAGGAAGGGTTCTCCTTGTAGAACACATTGCCGCCGGCGTCCCGCAAGGCCATGTTCAGCCGCAGGGTGCCGCCGCGGACGGTAGCCCACATCACGCCTACGATCTGCAGCGTGGTGGTGACGACGGGATAGACCAGGGTGACGTCACGGGTCAGGGGAACGGGAACCACGGTGTAGCGGTCGCTGCCCATATCGAACCCGGCGACCATGAAGTGGGCGACCTTCCATGTATCGCCCAGTTCCTTGTAGTGCTCATAGCGGGTGATCATCTTCCAGGTGGGGTTGTATTTGTGGTCGGTGATCTGGGGAATGGTCAGGAAATAGTCATAGGTCAGGGTATAATCGGAGGGAATGGCGGGAGCCCATTCGTTAACATTAGCCATGGCGGGCGCACAGGCCAGCAGCAGGCAGAAGATCATCAAAAGCGAAACGATCTTTTTCATGGAATAATCTCTCCTTCCTTTTGGCAGGCGGGGCCTGCCGGAACACATAAAATCGGTACGGGACTATTATAGCATATATATTGATAAAATCAAGGCTTACGCCGCCGCCGCCCGGATATAACGGGGAAGAGAGCAGGAAACGGTGACAGGAAAAACGGGGGCAGGCTTGCCCGGGGAGGGGGCATTTGCTATAATTCGGACGAAACACATGAAAAAATGCCGGACGGATCAGGCGGAGCGAAAAAGGAACGAAGCAGACGGAGGGAGCGCCCATGGACGGAACGGAAAGGGAAAAAATGTACCGCGCCTGCGGGCTTTGCCCCAGGATGTGCGGTTGCGACCGTTTTTCGGGGCGCGGATTCTGCGGCATGGGTACGCTCCCGCGCATTGCCCGGGCGGCCCCGCACCTGTGGGAGGAACCCTGCATCGCGGGGACGGACGGGAAAGGGACCGGGGCGGTCTTTTTTTCGGGCTGCACCCTGAAATGCGCGTACTGCCAGAACCGGGTGCTGAGCCATGATAATTTCGGCGCGGAAGTGGACACGGGGCGCCTCAGCGGGATATTCGCGGAGCTGGAGGCCCAAGGGGTCCACAGCCTGGACCTGGTGACCGGCACCATGTTTATCCCATCCATCCTGGACGCGCTGGACCTCAGGCGCCCCGGGGTGCCGGTGGTATGGAACACCTCGGGTTATGAACGGGCGGAAACGCTGAAAACGCTGGAGGGGTACGTGCAGGTGTACCTTCCGGACATGAAGCACGTTTCATCAAGGCTTTCCTCCCTGTGCGCCGGGGCGGAGGACTATTTCCGCCGGGCCTCGGCGGCTCTTTTGGAAATGCGGCGCCAGGTGGGGGAAAACGTATATGATGAAAACGGGCTGCTGAAGAGGGGCATGGTGATCAGGCACCTGGTGCTGCCGGGATGCACCGCCGATGCCCGGGAGGTGCTCCGCTTCCTGGCATCGGAGCTCAAAGGGGTGCCCGTCAGCATCATGAGCCAGTATACCCCCATCCCGGAATGCCGCATTCCCGGCCTGGACCGGCGGGTGACGGACAGGGAATACCGGCGGGTGCTGGACTGGGCCGAAGAGCTGGGGATCACCGGATACAGCCAGGAGAGGACCAGCGCGGAGAGGGAGTATACCCCGGAGTTCGATCTGAGGGGGGTCAAAGCTATGCGGTGACCCGGGGGGGCCCTGTCCCGCAGGGCCCAAGAGCGCAGGTACGGCAATGCCCTGCGCGGCGATGACGACCGGAAACCGCTTATTCCGGCCTCTTTCAAAAAAGAAATGGAAGCTGAAAAGGACGGGACAGGAGAACACAGAGAACCGTCCCCTATGTTCGGGTTGCATTCTCCGGGTGTTTGATTTATAATTGTCGTATTCGATATAATGACCGCCTGCGCGGCGGGACAGCTTGCGGAGGAGACAGCAAAATGGAAATTCGTGAAAGAAAAGACGCCGATCCGCGGTATATGTGGCACCTGACGGATATCTACCCTTCGTCCGAAGCATTCGAAGCGGATTTTGAAAAAGCAAAGCAGATGGTGCCGGCGTTCGCGGCCTTTGCCGGGCACGTCCGTGAGGACCCGATGGCCGCGGTGCGTGCCCGTTTCGAAATGGAAAAACTGATCGGCAGGCTGTACAGCTATGCTTTTATGAAGCAGGACGAGGACACGGCCGACACCGCCGCCCAGACCCTGTCCGGCAGGTGCATGGGCCTGGCTGTACAGGCGGGGAGCGCGGCGGCGTTCCTGGAGCCCGAACTGCTTGAAATGGACGACGCCGAGATCCGGAAGCTGATCGCGGACCCTGCCAACCGGGATTACGACGTGTTCCTTTCGGATATCCTGCGCCGCAAGCCCCACACCCTGTCCGGCCCCGAGGAAAAACTGCTGTCCGCCGCCGGCGAGGTGCTGGCCGCCCCCGGCGAGGTGTTCGACATGTTCGACGACGTGGACGTGCCCTTCCCGGAGGTGACCGACGCGGAGGGGGAGACACAGGCGCTGACCCATGCCTCCTACGGCGTGCTGATCCGTTCCGCCGACAGGCGGGTGCGCGAGGAAGCCTATCGGGCCATGATGGGCACCTTCGGGAAATTCGCTTCCACCGTGACGGCGATGTATGCCGGCCATGTCAAGGGCGATATCTTCAGCATGCGGGCGCGCAAATACGATACCTGCCGGCAGATGTCCCTGGATTATAACCAGATCCCCGAAAAAGTGTACGACAGCCTGATCTCCGCCGTAGGCGGGGCCATCCCTGCGCTGACGCGGGCCCTGGAGATCCGCAAAAAGCAGCTGGGCCTGGAAAAACTGCATATGTGGGACCTTTACGCCCCCATCCTGAAGGATTTTGACCTGAGCATGGATTATTCCACGGCTTACGATACGGTGATCGACGCCCTGGGCGTATTGGGGAAGGATTACACCGACCTGCTCAAAAAAGCCAGGGACGAGGGCTGGATCGACGTATATCCCAATAAGAACAAGCGCTCGGGCGCCTATTCCTCGGGCTGCTGGGGCGTGCATCCCTATGTGCTCCTGAACCAGACCGACAACCTGGACAGCTGCTTCACCATCGCCCACGAAATGGGCCATGCCCTGCACACCTGGCATTCCGAGCAGAACCAGCCCTATCCCAAGGCTGATTATTCCCTGTTCGTGGCTGAGGTGGCCTCCACCACCAACGAGGTGCTTTTGATGCGGTACCTGATGGATAAATACAGGGACGACCGGACCGCAACGGCCTACCTGAACAACCAGTTCATCGAGGCTTTCAGGACCACCGTATTCCGCCAGACGCTGTTCGCCGAGTTTGAATACCGCGCCCACACCCTGCTGGAGGGAGGCGCGCCCCTTACCAAGGAAAACCTGGGAGACATCCATTTTGAGCTCAACCGGAAATATTACGGTGCGGCGGCGGAGGTGGACGACCTGATCCGCAATGAATGGATGCGCATCCCGCATTTCTACCGCTCCTACTATGTGTACGTGTATGCCACCGGCTACTGTGCCGCGGCGGCCATTGCGGACAAGATCCTCCGGGAGGGGGAAAGCGCGGTGAAAGGCTACAAGCGCTTCCTGTCTGCCGGATGTTCCGTGCCGCCCATCGAAGCGCTGAAGTACGCCGGGGTGGATATGAATGACGAAAGGACCGTGGCGGGATCGCTCAAGGTGTTCGAGGCGGCCGTGGATGCGCTGGAAAAAGCCCTTGGGTAAAAACGGTAAAAGCGAAAACGCCGGGATCCGCAAAAAAATTAAGAACGCTGAAAACACGGCAGAACGTAAAAATCGCAATAAAACGCAGTAATAAGCAGCCCCGCCGCCGGCCCTCCCGCCGGAGCGCCGGCGGCGCACGGGATCGGGTGAAATATGACCGGGATCAATTTCGCAAAAAAACGGCGAACCATCGGTGAGATGGCTAATTTGAGCGTGCTGGTGGAAAAATGGAAGGAATCCCTCCTGAGCGTCCTTCCCATCACCACGCTGATGCTTTTGCTTTGCTTCTTCCTGGTACCGCTGCCATCCTCCGCCCTGTCGGGCTTTGTATTCGGCTCCTGCCTCCTGGTGATCGGCATGGGTCTTTTTAATCTCGGCGCGGAAATGGCCATGACCCCCATCGGCGAGGGTGTCGGCGCGGCGCTGACCGCGTCCCGCAGGCTGTGGGTGGTGCTGCTGGCGGGGCTGTTGGCGGGGGTACTGATCACTGTCGCCGAACCGGACCTGACGGTGCTGGCCACCCAGGTGCCCTCGGTGCCAAACTACACGATGATCCTTTCGGTGGCGCTGGGCGTGGGCATTTTCCTGATGCTGGCGCTGTGGCGCATCCTCTTCCGGGTGAAAATGTGGATACTGCTCCTGGCTTCCTACGCGCTGGTCTTTGTGCTGGCGCTGTTCGTCCCCCCGGGGTTCATGGCGGTGGCCTTTGATTCCGGCGGTGTGACCACGGGCCCCATGACGGTGCCCTTCATCCTGAGCCTGGGTGCAGGCGTGGCCGGCATCCGGTCCGACAAGGGGGCGGAGAACGATTCTTTCGGCCTGGTGGCCCTGGCGTCGGTGGGCCCCATCCTGTCGGTGATGATCCTGGCGATCGTCTTCGATCCCCGGGGCGGGGAGAGTGCCGCAGTCACGCTGAACGGCGCCGGGGATTCCATGGCGCTGTTCCGGAGCTTCAGTTCACAGTTTCCCCACTATATGAAGGAGATGGTCATTTCCCTGCTGCCCATCGTGGGGTTTTTCCTGGTATTTCAGTTTATTTCCATGCATCTCGGGTCCTCCAGGCTGCGCCGCATCGTCATCGGACTGGTATTCACCTATACGGGCCTGGTACTGTTCATGACCGGCGTCAATGTCGGCTTTATGCCGGTGGGCTGGTTCATCGGAAAAAGCCTGGGCGCGGCCCCCTTCAGGTGGGCGCTGGTGCCCGTCGGGGCCGTGACCGGCTGGTTCGTGGTGTCCGCGGAGCCCGCGGTGGCGGTGCTAAGCCGCCAGGTATATGACATGACGGCCGGCGCCGTATCCCAGAAGGCCCTCAAGCGGTGCCTCAGCGCGGGCGTGGCCATCTCCGTGGGCCTGGCCATGCTGCGGGTGATATTAAGGATCCCGGTCCTGTATTTCCTGGTACCGGGCTATGCCCTGGCGATGCTGCTGATGGTCTTTTCGCCCCCGGTCTTCACGTCCATTGCCTTCGATTCCGGCGGAGTGGCCTCCGGCCCGATGACAGCGGCTTTCCTCCTGCCGATGGCCATGGGCGCCTGCGAGTCCGCCGGCGGAAACGTGGTGGCGGACGCCTTCGGCGTGGTGGCGCTGGTAGCCATGACGCCGCTGATCGCCATCCAGCTGCTGGGTATCGTTTACGGCACGCGCACCCGCCGCGCCCGCGGCAGCGTAAGCAGTGAACACGAGGAGATCATCATGCTGATGGAGGACGAAGAATGAGCGCTGTCGAACTGTTTGTGCTGATCGTGCCCAGGGACCTGACCGACGGCTACGGGCTGTATTTCAGGGAAGCGGGCATCCGGACGCTGTTCAGCTTTCCCTGCGGAGGGACAGCCGGGGCGGGCATACTGTCCCGCCTGGGCCTGGAAAAAAACGAAAAGACCCTGTTCCTTGCCGTGATGGACAGGAAAGGCGCAAGGAAGCTGATGAACGGCTGTGTGACCGACATGGGCCTGAAGATGTCAGGCAACGGCATCGCGATGATCGTCCCGATGCAGGCGGTGGGCGGCGCCACCGCCCTGAAGGTGCTGGCGGACAATATGCCGATCGATCCTGATGAGGTGAAACCGATGGATAAAAAGCCCACATTTCCCTGTTCCCTGCTGGTGGCCATCTGCGAAAAGGACCATTCCGATGAGGTGATGGCCGCGGCCATCGCCGGCGGCGCCGGCGGCGGAACGGTGATCCATGCCAAGGGGACCGCGGGGGAGACGATGAAAAAATTCCTCGGCGTGTCCCTGGCCACTGAAAAAGAGATGGTGCTGATCCTGGTCCGGCGGGAGACCAGGGACGCGGTGATGCGCCGGGTAATGGACCTTGCCGGCGTGGACACGCCGGCCCACACCATCATGTTCGCCCTGCCGGTGGAGGAGACCGCCGGCGTCCGGAGCCTGGAGGCTCCCGCCGAAACCCCTGGAAAAACCGACGAAAGCGCGGACGCGCAGAAAGGTGCTGAAACGGTATGAACGGAAAACAGGCCGTCAATCCTTACCTTCCCAACTGGGAATATGTTCCGGACGGGGAGCCCCATGTGTTCGGGGACCGGGTGTACGTTTACGGCTCCCATGACTTTTTCGGCGGCGACGTATACTGCATGGGCGATTACGTGTGCTGGTCCGCCCCGGTTGACGACCTGGGGGACTGGCGTTATGAAGGGGTGATCTACCGCAAGGACCAGGACCCGCATAACGGCGACCTGCAGGGCAACCTGTACGCGCCGGACGTAACGCGGGGCCCGGACGGACGGTATTACCTTTACTATGTTCTGTCCACCTGGGGCATCGTTTCGGTGGCGGTGTCGGACACGCCCGCCGGCGCTTACGAATTCCTGGGGTACGTCCGGTATCCGGACGGCACGAGGCTGGGCGAAAGGGAAGGCGACGAGCCCCAGTTCGATCCCGGCGTACTTACGGAGGGAGAAAGGACCTATCTTTACACGGGGTTCTGCGGCTACGGGGACATGGGAAGGCACGGCGCGATGTGCACGGTGCTCGGCCCGGACATGCTCACCGTCATTGAAGCTCCGCGGTTCGTGGCGCCCGGGGTCATGTACGCCGCGGGAACGGGATTTGAGGGACACGCTTTTTTTGAGGCGCCGTCCATCCGCAAAAAGGACGGGCTGTACTGGTTCATCTATTCATCCATCCAGTTCCACGAATTGTGCTATGCCGTCAGCAGCCGGCCTACCGGCGGTTTTGAATACAGGGGTGTTCTCGTCAGCGGCTGCGACAAGGGCATCGGCGGCTGGAAGGACCGGGACAAGCCCATGTACTACACCGCCAACAACCACGGCAGCATGGAAAAGATCGGCGCCGACTGGTATATTTTTTATCACCGGCACACCAACGGCACCAATTATTCCCGGCAGGGCTGTTTTGAAAAGCTGTCCTTCCGTGAGGACGGCATGGCGGAACAGGCGGAAATGACCTCCTGCTGCGGCCTGAAGCCCCTGGAGGGCCGGGGGGAATACCCCGCGTATATCGCCTGCCATCTGTTTACCGATACCGAGGTGACCTACGTTCCCTGGTCGGGATGGATGGACGACCGGTTCCCCAAGATCACCCAGGAGATCCGGGAGGGCGGGCACGGCATCGGATATATCGCCAATATGCGGGACTCCGCCACGGCGGGGTTCAAGTACTTCGACTGCCGGGGCGTTAAAAAGGTGACCGTTCGCACCAAGGGATACGCCAGCGGCGTTGTGGAAGTGAAGCTGAAATGGGATGGTGAAGCGGTCGGCAGCATTCCGGTGGGATACGCCAACGTGTGGAAGGAGAACTCGGCGGAGGTAAATATCCCGGACGGCGTGCACAGCCTGTATTTCACCTTCCGAGGGCAGGGACATCTGCAGTTCGCCGCGTTCATCCTTGAAACTTAAACATGAAAAAACGGATCATACTGTGCCTGTTGGCGCTGCTTTTCTGCGGCGCATCCGCTTTGTCCGCGCCTCCCATGCTTCCCGACGGGCTGAAGATCATTTGCGAAGAAGCGCTGTGCGGCGCTTCGTCACTGGAATTATCACATGAGCGATTCGGTAAAGTGCTTCAAAACGGCCGCCGCCCGGATAACCCCGGCCATTATCGTCAGAGAGGGGGAAGCCTGGCCGGCCGGGGGCCAAGGACTGCCGCCGCATGGAAGGCAGACGGAAAAATCCCATACCCCCGCCGCTGTCACCTACTGACGATGAGGTGACGGCGGTTTTTCTTGACAGTCACCAAAGGGCGTCCGTATAATATGGACTGTTCACTTATCCCACCCGTTCACGGGATCTGACGACAAGATCGGAGGCCGCCTTCAATGGACCTGGAAAAAGACTTCGGCAACAGGGTATTCAACGACGGGGTGATGCGCCGCAGGCTTCCCGGGGAAACCTACCGCGCCCTGCGCAGGACCATCAACGAGGGCCGGCATCTGGACCCGCAGGTGGCCCACGTGGTGGCCAACGCCATGAAGGACTGGGCCATCGAACAGGGGGCTACCCATTATACCCACTGGTTCCAGCCCATGACCGGGGTCACCGCCGAAAAGCACGACAGCTTTTTATCGCCGCTGCCGGGCGGCAGGATCATTATGGATTTTTCGGGGAAGGAACTGGTCCGGGGCGAACCGGACGCGTCCTCCTTCCCTTCGGGCGGCCTCAGGGCCACCTTTGAAGCCCGGGGCTATACTGCCTGGGACCCTTCCAGCTACGCCTTTATCAAGGGCCGCACCCTGTGCATCCCCACGGCCTTCTGCTCCTGGGGCGGCCACGCCCTGGACCAGAAGACCCCGCTGTTGCGTTCCATCCAGGCCATCAGCCACGAGGCCAAACGGATCCTGAGGCTTTTCGGCATGAACGACGTCAAGCGCGTCATGCCCACCTGCGGCCCGGAACAGGAATATTTCCTGATCGACCGTGAATACTACGACAGCCGCAAGGACCTGAAATACTGCGGGCGCACCCTTTTCGGCGCCCGGCCGCCCAAGGGCCAGGAACTGGACGACCATTACTTCGGCTCCCTCAAGCCCCGTGTCGCCGAATTTATGAAGGACGTGGACGAGGAATTGTGGAGCCTGGGAGTGATGGCCAAGACCGAACACAACGAGGTGGCTCCCTGCCAGCACGAGCTGGCCAGCGTCTACGAAAGCGTCAACGTGGCGGTGGACCATAACCAACTGACCATGGAGGTTCTGCGCAAGGCGGCGGCCCGGCACGGTTTTGCGTGCCTTCTGCACGAAAAACCCTTCATGGGGGTCAACGGCTCGGGAAAGCACAACAACTGGTCCCTGCAGACCGATACCGGCGTCAATCTGCTGGAGCCGGGGGACACCCCGGTGGAAAACGCGCTGTTCCTCCTGATGCTGGCCGCGGTGATCGCCGCGGTGGACAGGCACGGGGACCTTCTGCGCGCCAGCGTGGCCGGGGCCGGCAACGAATACCGCCTGGGGGCCAGCGAGGCTCCGCCGGCCACGGTCAGCATGTACCTGGGAGACGAACTGACCGGCATCCTGGACGCGCTGGTGAACCACAACGCCTATACCCCCATGTCAAGCAGCGAAATGGACGTGGGCGTAAGGATCCTGCCTGCCATTCCGCGGGACACCAGCGACCGCAACCGCACATCGCCCTTTGCCTTTACCGGCAACAAGTTCGAGTTCCGCATGCCCGGGGCGTCGATGAACGTGGCGGCGTGCAACACCGTCATCAATACCGCCGTGGCCGATGAACTGCGTATGTTCGCCGACCGCCTGGAAAAGGTGGAGGACCTGCGAAGCGCCGTCCAGGGCCTGATCATCGAAACGGTGTCGGAGCACAAGAGGATCATTTTCAACGGCAACAACTATTCCGACGAATGGAAGGCCGAAGCCATGCGGCGCGGCCTGAAGAACCTCCGGACCCTGCCGGAATGCGCATCCTGCCTGCTTGAGGACGAAAACGTGGCGCTGTTCGAGCGCATGAAGGTGTACACCCGGGAGGAGCTGCGTTCCCGCTACGAGATCCTGATGGAGCATTATTCCAAGGTAAAGGCCATCGAGGCCAACACCATGCTGGACATGACCGGAAAGCAGTACCAGCCCGCCATCCTCAGGTATTCTCAGACCGTCGCCGGGGAAGCGCTGAAAAAGCAGGCCCTTTTGCCCGACGTGGACGCGTCCTATGAAAAGGACCTGCTCCGGGACCTGGACCGGCACCTGAAGGACATCGACATGAAAAAACGCCGGCTGCAGGAGCTGACGGACAACGTGCCCGGGGACGGGGTGGCCTCCGCCGTGTATTTTTCCACGAAGGTCAACACGGTCATGGAGGAGCTGCGCGCCCTGGTGGACGAGTGCGAGGGCCTGGTGGACGAGACGGTCTGGCCCGTGCCGTCCTACGGACGGATGCTGACCCAGCGCGAGGGCGGGGATCGCGCCTTAAGGGAGACGGACGGGGAGTAAGCGATGGATAAGGATTTTTCAAAGGCCGCGGGGACGCTCCCCGCGGCCCTGATCCTCTTCAGGGACAGGGATCTGTGCGCCGCAGTGAAGCCCGCCGGCGCAGATTCCGAAAATGACGGGGAAGGGAGCATGCCGGTCCTGATCGCCCGGGCGCTTTCATTGGAAGCCGGTCAGGTGCGCCCGGTGCACCGTCTGGACCGGGAGACCGGGGGCGTGATGGTCTACGCCCTGAGCGCCTTCGGCGCTTCCGCCCTTTCAAAAAGCGTCCGGGAAGGACGGCTGGAAAAACGCTATCTTGCCGCGGCCGCCGGGGCCGTCGGGGCCGCAGAGGGCGAGTGGCGGGACCTGCTTTATCACGATCCGGCAAGGAACCGGTCCTATACGGTGAAGCGGATGCGCCGCGGGGTGCGGGAAGCGGCGCTCAGCTTCCGCACGGCAGGGAGATTTGAAGCGGGGGAGGGCTGGCCCGCCGGCGAGATCCTGGATATCCGCCTGCTGACCGGACGCACCCACCAGATCCGCGTCCAGTGCGCCTCCCGGGGGCACCCCCTGATCGGGGACAGGCGCTACGGCTCCTCCGCCGGTGTCCCCATGGCGCTCTGGTGCCTGGAGATCTCCTTCCCGCACCCGCGAAGCGGGAGGATCGTTAAGTTTTCCTGCCCGCCGGGTGAGGACACTTTCCTGGGGAAGATGTTGAAAAAGACCGGAATAAAACCAGATGGGATAGTTTCCGATCCCTCCGGCGGCGCCGCTTTGTGAAAGCTCCCCCCGGCGCGCCCGGCTCCCAAATTGGATAAAAAAAACCCGCAGGGGCCAAAACAAAGTTCCCGAAACATTGACAGAAGGCTTTTAAAAAGGATATAATCATACATGGCAGGCACGAAGGGATCCAAACCCAAGTGCATATGTATGTTCGACAAAGAGGAGGAATTGATATGCCAATCAAAATGACCGTGGACGGAAACGAAGCGGTAGGACACGTTGCGTACATGTTTTCCGATGTAGCGGCGATTTATCCGATCACCCCGTCCTCACCCATGGCCGAGCATGTGGACGAATGGGCCGCGCAGGGCAGGAAGAACCTGTTTGGCCAGAAGGTCCACATCGCCGAAATGGAATCTGAAGGCGGCGCCGCGGGTTCCGTGCACGGCAGCCTTGCCGCCGGTGCGCTGACCACCACCTTTACCGCGTCCCAGGGTCTTCTTCTGATGATCCCCAACATGTACAAGATCGCCGGTGAGCTCCTTCCCGGTGTCTTCCATGTTTCCGCCCGCGCCCTGGCGTATCACGCCCTGAGCATCTTCGGCGACCACAGCGACGTAATGTCCTGCCGTCAGACCGGTTTCGCGATGCTGGCGTCCGCGTCCGTCCAGGAAGCCATGGACATGGCCCTGGTGAGCCATCTGGCCGCCATCGAGAGCTCCGTGCCCTTCCTGCATTTCTTTGACGGTTTCCGCACCAGCCACGAGATCCAGAAGATCGACGCCTTCACCATGGACGAAGTGCGTCCCCTGGTGAACTGGGATAAGGTGAAGGAATTCCGCGCCCGCGCCCTGAACCCCGAGCATCCGCATCAGGCCGGCACCGCCCAGAACCCGGACATCTATTTCCAGGGCCGTGAAGCCGCCAACAAGTATTACCTGGCTGTGCCCGAGATCGTGCAGGCCGCCATGGACAAGGTCGCCGCCATTTCCGGCCGCGCCTACAAGCTGTATGATTACTACGGAGCTCCCGACGCGGAGTCCGTCATCGTGGCCATGGGCTCCGGCACCGAAGCCATCCACGAGACCATCGACCGCATGCTGAAGGAAGGCCGCAAGGTGGGCGTCGTCAAGGTCCATCTGTACCGTCCCTTCTCCGCGAAACACTTCATGGAAGCCGTTCCCGCCAGCTGCAAGAAGATCGCCGTGCTGGACCGCACCAAGGAAGCCGGCTCCTTCGGCGAGCCCCTGTACGAGGACGTGGTATCCGTGCTGTTCGAAGCCGGACGCACCGACATCAAGGTGGTCGGCGGCCGCTTCGGTCTGGGCAGCAAGGAATTCACCCCCACCTGCGTCAAGGCCGTGTATGACAACCTGGACGCCGCCGAGCCCAAGAACCACTTTACCGTGGGCATCAACGACGACGTGACCGGCCTGAGCCTGCCCCTGGGCGATCTTTACAACGCCGCGCCCGAAGGCACCATCTGCTGCAAGTTCTACGGCCTCGGCTCCGACGGCACCGTCGGCGCCAACAAGAACTCCATCAAGATCATCGGCGACCATACCGACAAATACGCCCAGGCCTATTTCGCCTACGACTCCAAGAAGTCCGGCGGCCTGACGGTGAGCCACCTGCGTTTTGGCGACGTGCCGATCCGTTCCCCGTACCAGATCGACGCGGCCGACTTCATCGCCTGCCATAACCCCGCGTACGTCACCATGTACGACATGGTCTCCTCCCTGCGCCAGAACGGCACGTTCCTTCTGAACTGCCCCTGGACCGAGGACCAGCTGGACGCCGAGCTGCCCGCCTCCATGAAGCAGCTGCTGGCCAAGAAGAACGCCAAGTTCTACATCATCAACGCCATCGAGCTGGCCGGCAAGGTCGGTATGGGCGGACGCATCAACACCATCATGCAGGCCGCCTTCTTCAAGCTGGCCAACATCATCACCTATGACAAGGCCGAAGAATACATGAAGGCCTATGCCAAGAAGACCTACGGCAAGAAGGGCGACGCCGTCGTTCAGAAGAACTACGACGCCATCGACATCTCCATCACCGGACTGAAGGAAGTCAAGGTGCCCGCCGAATGGGCCAACGCCACCACCGGCGCCGTCCCCATGAAGGTGAACGCCACCGAATACTTCGATACCTTCGTCAGGCCCATCCTGGCGCAGGCCGGCGATGAGCTGCCCGTTTCCGCGCTGGACGCCAGGGGCATCGTGCCCACCGGCACCACCAAGTTCGAGAAGCGCGGCATCGCCGTCAAGGTCCCCGAGTGGCAGGCCGACAAGTGCATCCAGTGCGGCCGCTGCGCCCTGGTTTGCCCCCATGCCTGCATCCGTCCCGTCCTGGTGAAGGAAGGCGTCGAAGTGCCCGAGGGCTTTGTGACCAAGAAGGCCACCGGCAAGGAATTCGCCGGCTACCAGTACCGTATGCAGGTGAGCGTTATGGACTGCACCGGCTGCGGCAACTGCGAGGAAGTCTGCCCCGCCAAGGAAAAGGCCCTCGTGATGAAGCCCCTGGACAGCCAGCGCGCCCAGGAAGCCAACTGGGAATTCGCCATGGCCAATCCCGTGCCCGAGACCGTCGTCTTCGAGCCCAAGTCCGTCAAGAACCTGCAGTTCAAGCAGCCGCTGTTTGAGTTCTCCGGCGCCTGCGCGGGCTGCGGCGAGACCCCCTATGTGAAGGTCATCACCCAGCTGTTCGGCGACCGCATGATCATCGCCAACGCCACGGGCTGCTCCTCCATCTACGGCGGCTCCGCCCCCACCTGCCCCTACACCGTCAACGCCAAGGGCCATGGTCCCGCCTGGGCCAACAGCCTGTTTGAGGACAACGCCGAATTCGGCTACGGCATGCACCTGGCCACCGCTCAGCGCCGCGCCAAGCTGGCCGACATCGTCGGTGAGATGATCGCCTGCGAATGCGCCACCGAGGAAGTCAAAGCCGCCGGCAAGGAATGGCTGGACAACTTCAACGACGCCGAAGGCAGCCGCGCCGCCGGTGAAAAGCTGCTGGCCGCCGTCAAGGGCGTCGACAGCGAAAACGCCAGGCTGGTCGAGGAAATGGCAGACCTGCTGACCAAGAAGTCCATCTGGATCTTCGGCGGTGACGGCTGGGCCTATGATATCGGTTACGGCGGACTGGACCACGTCCTGGCCCAGAACCAGGATGTCAACGTCCTGGTGCTCGACACCGAAGTGTACTCCAACACCGGCGGACAGGCCTCCAAGTCCACGCCCACCGGTTCCGTGGCCAAGTTCGCCGCGGCCGGCAAGCAGACCAAGAAGAAGGACCTTGGCATGATGGCCATGTCCTACGGCTATGTCTACGTCGCCACCGTGGCCATGAGCGCCAATCCCGAGCAGATGATCAAGGTGATGCGCGAAGCCGAAGCCTATCACGGCCCGTCCCTGATCATCGCCTACGCGCCCTGCATCAACCACGGCATCAACATGTCCAAGTCCCAGGCCGAGATCCGCAAGGCTGTGGAAGCCGGCTACTGGCCGCTGTACCACTTCAATCCCGACGCGGAGAAGCCCTTCACCCTGGACAGCAAGGATCCCACCGCTTCCTACCAGGACTTCCTGGCCGGAGAGGTCCGCTACACCTCCCTGAAGAAGCAGTTCCCGGATGCCGCTGACGCCCTCTTCGCCAAGAACGAGAAGGACGCCCAGGTGAGGCTGGCCCGCTACAAGGAAATGAACGGCTGATCCTTCAAAGCGACATAACTCATGGGCCGTGAAGGCCGGGCACGTTTTACGTGCCGGGGCTTCACGGCCCTTTTTTTGATTGATAATTATTCAATTCGGTGATATAATAATACGCAAAGAAGGAAAATGCCCCAAACAGGAGCTCCGTCCGCCGAGGGAGCCCGGAAGCGTTTTCCATAGCGGCGGGATCGCCATGAACCGGTGCGGCATGGGCCCACGGGCCTTTGTACATTATATGCGAGGAGGTTTTTTGACATGAAAAAACTGTGCGCGCTTATCCTGGCACTTTCCCTTTTCACCCTGGGTGCGGTCCTGTGCTGCGCCGAAGAACCGGACGCCGTGACCAGCGCTTCCGTGGCGGATTTTTATGCATCCGCGGCGCTGACCGGGGACGAGCTGATGGCGTCCGTCAACTCCTACAACGGGTTTTTCGCCGTGGCTTCCGTCAATCCGGACGGGACCCCCAATGTGGGCTTCTACATCTTCAGCTGCGTTAAGCTGGGCGACGATTATTACCTGCAGCTGGGCCTTTCCCCCAACCAGACCACCGCGAACGTCGAAAACGGCAGCGCCCTGATGGCCATCTATGCCCAGGCTCCCTCGGAAGGAATGTCCTATGCCACCGCAGGCGCCCGCATGAAGCTGGAAGCGGTGACCGACGCCGGAGTGATCGAGGAGCTGAAGGCCATTGCGCCCCAGCAGTCCGAGATGTTCTATAAGATCGTGGAATGCCGTCCTCTGGGCTGAAACGCCTGCCCGGAGACGCGTGTGGTAAACAGCGTTTTTCCCAAATGCCCGCGGACCTGAGGACCGGTTCGCGGGTCCTTGTTTTCAGCGTCGGGCGGCCGGACTTTTTTGAAAGGCGTGCCGAAAGCGGATTTCATTCATCGGCGGGCCGCCCTGGATGCCGGATTGCTGTTTTGCTGAGGCGGAAAGGATAACGGGCATACAAATACGTGAGCTTCCGTATGAACGGCCCGGAAGGATGGAGCAGGCCCTTTTTTATCACGCTGATCTATGCTATAATCGGCAATGCCCCTCGCGGGCAAATAAATGCGGCGCCCCATCCGATAGCGGAGGGACAGCCGGCGAGGATATGACGATGAACGAGATCATCAGACTTGAGAAAGTCAGCTACGCCTATGAGGAGGACGGCCCCAGGGCGGTGGACGGGCTGGATCTTTCATTTGAACGGGGCTCTTTCACCGCGGTTCTCGGGCACAACGGGAGCGGGAAGAGCACCATGGCCAAGATGATGAACGGGCTTTTCCTGCCCACCGAAGGCCGCGTGACCGTGGACGGCATGGATACAGCCGATGAAAAGAACACCTGGGAGATCCGGAAAAAGGCCGGGATGATCTTCCAGAATCCCGACAACCAGCTGGTGGCGACGGTGGTGACCGACGACGTGGCCTTCGGCCTGGAAAACCTGGGCGTCCCGCCCGCCGAGATGCCGGAAAGGATCAACTGGGCCCTGGAACAGGCGGGGATGGCGGAGCACGCCTTCAAGGCGCCTCACCTCCTTTCAGGCGGGCAGAAGCAGCGCGTGGCCATCGCCGGCGTACTGGCCATGCGGCCGGAGATCATCATCTGCGATGAGGCCACGGCCATGCTGGACCCCCAGGGCCGCAGGGAAGTGCTGTCGGTGATGGAAAAGCTGAACCGGGAGCAGGGCATCACCGTCATCTGGATCACCCATTTCATGGAGGAGGCGGTGCGCTTTTCGCGCCTGCTTGTGATGGACCGGGGCCGTGTGGTAATGGACGGGACCCCGGCGGAGGTGTTCTCCGACGAGGAAAAGCTGGAAAGGATGCACCTGAGGCTGCCCGTGATGGCCAGGCTCAGCATGAAGCTGCGGAAGGAAAACGGGGATATCCCGCTGTGCCTTACCGCGGAGGACCTGGCACGGGAGGCTGAGAAAAGATGGAACTGAAGCTTGATCATGTGACCCACACCTACCAGCCCGGCAGCCCCTTCCAGGCCACCGCCATCCGGGATATCTCCCTGACGGTGGGGGACGGGGATTTTACCGCCCTGATCGGGCCGACCGGCAGCGGCAAATCCACCCTGGCGCAGCACCTGAACGGCCTGCTGAAACCCACGGAGGGGACCGTGACCCTGGACGGTGAAGACATCCACCAAAAGGGCTTTGACCGGCGGCGGGTAAGGCAGCAGGTGGGGCTGGTATTCCAGTATCCGGAGACCCAGCTGTTTGAGGAGACGGTCAAAAAGGACATCGCGTTCGGCCCAAGGAACCTGGGCCTTTCCGAAGACGAGATCGCCGAACGGGTGCGGACGGCCATGGAGCAGGTGGGGCTGGACTTTGAGAACGAGGGGGATAAGAGCCCCTTTGAGCTTTCTGGCGGGAAAATGCGGCGGTGCGCCATCGCCGGCGTCATTGCCATGCGCCCCAAAGTCCTGGTGCTGGACGAACCGACCGCGGGCCTGGATCCCGAAGCGCGGGAAGATCTGATGGAAATGGTGGCTGATCTGCACCGTAAGGGCACGGCCATCGTGATGGTGACCCACAGCATGGACGACGCGGCGAAGTACTGCAGCCGCACGGTGGTGCTGGAAAAGGGCAGGGTGGTTATGGACGGCGCGCCGCGGGAAGTGTTTTCCCGTGCGGAGGAGCTGACCCGGATGGGCCTGGACGTGCCGCAGGTGCTCAGGCTCGGGATGCTGCTGCGGGAAAAGGGGATCCCCTTCCCGGAGGACGCGATCCGTGAGGAGGAAGCGGAAAAAGCGCTGCTTGAACTGTTCGGGAACCGTTCCGGTCCGGGACTGCAGGACAGGAAAGGAGGGCGCGGACATGCTTGACAATTTCGCCTTCGGCCAGTACTATCCGGGGACCAGCGTCTTCCACCGGATGGACCCCCGGATGAAGATCATCCTGCTGATACTGTATATCGCCGGTATTTTCTGCGCGGGGACCCTGCCGTCCTTTGCCGTGCCGCTGCTTTTTATGGTCTTTTCCATCCGCATGGCGGCCGTGCCGCTGAAGATGGTCTTCAAATCCCTGAAGCCCCTCAGGTTCATCCTGATCTTTACCTTTGTGCTCAACCTGTTTTTCCTCCAGGGAGACAAGGTGCTCCTGGACCTGGGATTTGCCCGGATCACCCGGGAAGGCCTGGTGAACGCCGTGCTTTACGCCCTCAGGCTGGTGTTCCTTGTGATGGGTTCCTCGCTCCTGACCCTGACCACCGCGCCGGTGCCCCTGACCGACGGGCTGGAAAGGCTCCTGAGCCCCCTGAAAGCGATCCGGTTCCCTGCGCATGAGATGGCCATGATGATGACCATCGCCCTGCGCTTTATTCCCACCCTCCTGGAGGAGACCGACAAGATCATGAAGGCACAAAGCGCCAGGGGCGCCGACTTTGAAAGCGGCAACCTGATTCAGCGCGCCAAGGCCATGGTGCCCCTGCTGGTGCCGCTGTTCGTGTCCTCCTTCCGGCGGGCCGGGGAGCTGGCCATGGCCATGGAGGCCCGGTGCTATCACGGCGGCGAGGGCAGGACCCGCCTGCATGTGCTGAAAATGGCCAGGCGCGATTATATCGCCCTGGCCCTGGGGATCGCCATGGTGGCGATGACGGTGGCGCTTTCCCGCCTGACAGCCGGTCTCATCTGATGTCCCTCCGGTATTTTTACGGGACCGGGTTGAAAAATGAAGCGGCCGAATATTGAGAAGTTGGCAAAAATCAGGTATACTTGAACCGGTACGTGATACCTGTCAAGAGAAAGGGGTCCGATTCGAATGAAGAAATGCGCTGTTTCCCTGATGCTGATCCTGTCGCTGCTGGCGGTGTGCCTTGCACCCTGCGCCGCCGAAGCGCCCGGCGATGTGACCGCCACGGTCTCCGACATCCAGAAATACGGAAACGTGGTCCTCTCCCTTGGATGCAAGGATCTGATGGACGCCGGCTATGCCTACGGCGACGTCATCACCGTAACGGTGGGCGGGACCGGATATGACATGCCCATCGGGTCCAACTATGCGGACGTGGACCAGGGAAGCATGATCTGCCGTGCCGTGTACAGCGAATCCGAAGGCACGGATTATGTGCTGGTGGCCATCAATATGGGTGATTTCGCCACCGCCGCCGGCATCGCATCCAAGACAAAGATCGAAGAGGATCCGGGCTACGTCTGGACCTACCTGATGGAGCTCCCCGTGACCGTCACCGTTTCCATGAAGGAAAAAGGCGGCTATTATGACGAGTACGTCATGCGCCAGCTGTCCCGCAGCCTGGAAAGGAACGATTATCCGGACCTGACGGACAGCGAGTTCGCCAATTTCCGCCCCGTGACCACCACCGGCATGGGCAGGGGCGTGCTTTACCGCTCCTCCAGCCCGGTCAACCCCGAGATCAACCGCAATGCCCAGGCCGCGGCGGCGGCCGAAGCCGCAGGAATCAGGACCGTGATGAACCTTGCGGACGCGGAATCCGCCCTTGTGAATTACGAGGGCTACGAGGGCTCCTGGTACAGCACCCTGAACGTGATCCCCCTGAACCTGGGAGTGGACTTCACAGCCGACGACTTCCGCGCCGGACTGGCCGAAGGCTTCCGCTTCATCGCTTCCCACGAAGGCCCCTACCTGGTCCACTGCAACGAGGGCAAGGACCGCGCGGGCTTTGCCTCCGCTATCCTGGAGTGCCTGATGGGCGCCACAGCCGAGGAGGTCGTGGCAGACTACATGGTGACCTATTACAACTATTACGGGGTCGCTGACGGCACCGACCAGTATAACACCATCGCCTCCTCCAACATCGTCAAGTCCCTTTCCACAGCCTTTGGCGTGAACGACCTCTATTCCGCGGACCTTGCGAAGGATGCGGAGAAATACCTGGCCTCTGTCGGCATGACCGCTGATGAGATCGCCGCCCTGAAAGCGGTCCTCGGCCCGGACGCGGCGGTCGAAGAAGCGACGGTCACCGGCAGGGTCACCGAGATCGAAAAATACGGCCACGCGCTCCTGGACATTTCCATCGCGGATTTCGCTTCGGCGGGCTTTGAACTGGGCGACGTCGTCACCGTTGAGGCGGGCGGCGCTTCCTATGACATGCCTTTCTTCAACGGCTATTATGTGGACCGCGGCGAAATGATGCTTCGCGCCTATCCCGGGCACGAATACATTGCCGTGTGCATCAACTACGGCAAGTTCGCCGAGACCGCGGGCATCGGCGTGGGCGACGAGGTGACCATCTCCCTGAAGGAGAAGGCCGGCGCCCTGACCACGCAGGAGGTCAATTCCCTGGTCTACACCGACGCGCGCGCCGACTATGCCTCCGACGAAGTGTTCGCCAACTTCCGCCCCGTGGCGCTGGGCGATATCGCCGAAGGACGCCTGTACCGTTCCGCGTCTCCCGTCAACAACGAGCACGGCCGCGCCGCATATGCCTGCACCCTGATGGTAAACGCCAGGGTGAAGACCGTCCTGAACCTGGCCGAGACCCCCGAGGAGCTGGAAGCGCTTTTTGCGGCCGAAGGCTTTGCCTCCGCCGGCTATAAGGCGCTTCACGACGAAGGGCATGTCCTGGCGCTGGGCCTGCCGATCAACTACACCTCTGATGAATTCGGCGGCGAGGTGGCACGGGGCCTGACCTTCCTTTCCGGGCAGGAGGTCCCCTACCTGGTGCACTGCACCGAGGGCAAGGACCGCGCCGGTTTTGTGTGCATGCTCCTGGAAGCGCTGATGGGCGCGGACAAGGACGGGATCGTGGCCGACTATATGGAAAGCTACGTGAATTATTACCACATCGATCCCGAACAGGACGCCGCCAAGTACGAAATGATCGCCGAAAAGAACGTGTGCCAGATGCTGTGCGCCGTCTGCGGGCTGGAAGCCGGGACGGACCTTGCGGGCGTGGACCTGGCCCTGGCGGCGAGGGATTACCTGACCGCCCACGGCATGGCCGGGAAAGCTTTGGACGCCCTGACTGCGAAGCTGAAATAAGCGGCGCGGCATTGACAAATGGGTTAGGTTAGTCTATCTTTAAAACGGCGTTCCCGGATAAGGGACGCGCAGGAGGTTTAAGAAAAATGAAAAAACCGGTAGTTCTGGTCGTCATGGACGGCGTCGGCGAGACCCCGAATGAACTTGGGAACATGGTCATGAAGGCCACCACCCCCACCCTGGACATGCTCAAGGCGGAATATCCCTTCCGTACCATCAAAGCGCACGGCACGGCGGTGGGCCTGCCTTCCGACGACGACATGGGCAACAGCGAAGTGGGACACAATGCCCTGGGCTGCGGGCAGGTCTATTCCCAGGGCGCGCAGCTGGTCAACGAATCCATCGAATCCGGCGCGATCTACCAGAGCGAGACCTGGAAGGACCTGGTCTCGTCCGTCGTTGAGAAGGGCACCGCCCTGCATTTCATCGGCCTTCTCTCTGACGGCAACGTTCATTCCAACATCTCCCACCTGATCGCCATGATCCGCGAGGCGAAGAAGGAAGGCGTAAAGAAAGTCCGCGTCCATGCGCTGCTGGACGGCCGCGACGTGCCCGCCACCTCCGCGCCGGAATACATCGCCAAACTGGAAGCTGTTTTCGCGGAACTGAACGACGCCTCCTTTGACGGCAGGATCGCCTCCGGCGGCGGCCGCATGCAGATCACCATGGACCGCTACCAGGCCAACTGGGCGATGGTCAAGGCCGGCTGGGACGTGCACGTCCATGGCATCGGCCCGGACTGCAAGATCGGCGGGGAAGGCCGTTTCTTCGGCAGCGCGCTTGAGGCTGTCGAGACCCTGCGCGCTGAGACCGGCGCCATCGACCAGGACCTGCCCGCCTTCGTCATCGGCGAAAACGGCAAGCCCGTCGGCGCGATGCAGGACGGCGACAGCGTCATCCTGTACAACTTCCGCGGCGACCGTGCCCTGGAGATCTCCATGGCATTCGACGGCGATGCGTCCTTCGACAAATTCGACCGCGGCGTGATCCCTCAGGTCAAATACGCCGGCATGCTGGAATACGACGGCGACCTGCACATCCCCCACAAGTACCTGGTAAACCCGCCGCAGATCCGCAATACCCTCACCGAGCTCCTGGTAGCCAACGGCATCAGGGAGTACGCCGTGTCCGAGACCCAGAAGTACGGTCACGTGACTTATTTCTGGAACGGCAACCGTTCCGGCAAGGTCAGCGAGGAACTGGAGGATTACTGCGAGATCCCCAGCGACGTCCGCTCCTTTGACGAGTGCCCCTGGATGAAGGCCACCGAGATCACGGACAAGGTGATCGAAGCCATCGAAAGCAAAAAATACGGCTTCATCCGCTGCAACTATCCCAACGGCGACATGGTTGGCCATACCGGCAGCCTGCCGGCCACCGAGATCGCCGTGGAAAGCGTTGATTTGCAATTGGCCCGCGTCCTCAAATGCTGCCAGGAGAACGACTGCATCCTGCTGGTCACCGCCGACCACGGAAACTCCGACCAGATGCTGGAGAAGAACAAGAAGGGCGGCGTCCAGGTGCGCACCGCCCACAGCCTGAATCCCGTTCCCTTTATCATCTGGGACAAGGACGAGCGGCACGAGATGGACACCGAAAAGCCCTTCGGTCTTGCCAACGTGGCCCCCACCGTGGCCGAACTCCTGGGTGTCAAACCCTATGACTGCTGGGAAGAGAGCATGATCAGGCACTGATCCCCAAGACGATCTTTGGGCCCCGTCGACGCGGGGCCTGTTTTTTATCGCAGAAAGAGACGCCGGGGGCCTGTTCAGCCCCCGGACCCCTGAACCAGGGAGATGATCTCCCTGGACCCGCAATCTGTTTGGCGCATGCGTCCGCCTCCTGACAGGCGGGTATTGTCAGAGGCGCTGCATGCAGGGGCCGCGAAGGCCCCGGCTTCGTTTATAAAAGCTTCATCAGCCGGTCGTATTTGTCGCGGTAGTCCTCCTCGCCTATGATGCCGAGGGAGCGCATCCGGGTGAGGGAATTGATCATGGATACGATCTGGGCGGGAGAGGGGGGCGCGCCTTCGGGGATCTCCTCCTCCCGCGGAACGGTAGCGGGCGCGGGGCTTTCAAATGGAACGGGCCGGGTGGAGGGACGTGAATAAACGGAAGGGTCTGCGGGCTCGGACGGCGCTGCCGCGGGAGCAGGCGCTTCCTCGGCAGCCAGGGTGAGGGAGGGGACGGGGGTCTCGTGAGGCTCCCGTGAAAGGACGAACTGCCGGGTGTAGTTGGAACGGGCGGGAACGGCCGTCAGGATGGGCGTTTCGGCTTTGGGCGCGGCGGACCGCACCTCGGGGGCGCCCTGTCCCACGGGGGAAGCGGCGGGAAGCGCCGACGTGGCGCCGGCACGGCCCTTATCGTTCCAGCCCTGGGAAAGGACCACCCGGTCTCTTTCCGAGGCAGCCTTCTTCCTGTCCGCGGGCCATACGAAGACGGAAAGGAGCAGGGCGCAAAGGACGTACATCAGCAGGGGGAAGACCAGCAGGCGGGCGTTTGCCGCGGCAGGCAGGCTGCCGGGAGCGCTGAGGCCCAGCACCTGGGGAAGGACGGAGGAGTATCCCCGGGCGGCGGCAAGGCACGCGCAGGCCAGGGCGCCCCGCAGTGAGGCGGCTGTGCCCCGGGCCGAGAGCGCGGCAAGGCACAGGAGCAGGGAAAGCGGCAGGGGCGAGAAGGCGGCGAAAAAGCCGGAGGTCACCGCGGGAGAAAGGGAAGCCTGTTCCGCCAAGGCGCATTTGGCGGCGGAGAAGGCTGACAGCATGACCAGCGCCAGGCACAGGACGGCAGTCACCGCTTTGCCCCGCGGCCGCGAAAGCAATATGGCCGCGGAAACGGCCAGCGACAGCCCGAAGGCCAGGGCTGCGGCGCCAAGCCCGGCGGAAAAGGCCGGGCCGGAGAAAGCGGAGGAAAGGCTTGAGAATGCCGGGAACAGGCAAAAGCAGGCGGCGGCGAGCGCTGTCAAAGCGCAGCCCAGGGCGCCCGCGGCTCCGCCGCGGAACGAGGGGGAGCCCGTGTCCGCCCGGGACAGGAACACCGCGGGGATAAGGCACAGCAGGCATTCAAGCAGGATCCTGAGGGAGGAGACCTGGGCGGAGGAGGTATAAAACCCGCTCTGGAACAGGCTGACCGCCCGGGCGTCCAGGGTCATGAACCCGGAACCCGCGGCCAGGACGGGGTCCAGGTCCGCGCTGAAAGCGAAGACCGCGCCGGCGGCCAGCGGGAGGAGGGCTGCCGTTTTTTTCATTTTATCGGGGAATGCCGAGGCGCAGAAAAGGCTGAGGAATAGGACGGGAAGCGCCATGACCGCGCCGCACCTGAGGATGGGGGAGGGGATCAGGTTAAAGGGAGCGGAGGCCAAAAGCAATTGCGGGGGCAGGAAAGCGGGGACAGCGAAAAGGGTGGCGGCCACCCCCCCGGCCCAGGCGGGAAGGCGCCTGAAAAGCATGCCCAAAAGAAAGCCCAGTCCGCATCCCACCGCCAGGGAAAGGAGGCGCAAAAGGAGGGAGTGAAACAGGTCCTGGAGGAATACGGTCTCGGTCAGGCGGTCAAAAAAGCCGCCGAGGTTCGCCTGCCCCGTAAAGTCGCGCATTTCGGGGCTGTATTCCACCGCTCCCATCCACAGGGTGAAGCCGAAAAGGATCAGGGCGGGGACAAGCAGGACGGCGACGGGGATCCAGGGAGTCATGCGTCGATTCATGGGGAACCTCCTTCGGGTCGGAGCCCGGGGGCGGGACGGAGCCCCGCTTCCGGTTTCGATGGGATTCGCACTGTCTATTGTAAAGCAGTTTTCCGCTCCTGTCATCTGTTTTCTTCCTCCCGTGGCAGGCCGAGCCTGCCGATCCGGTCCGGGGCGGATTGTTCAAACAGTGTTTTTGCCGTTTCCGACGTTGCCGGTGATAACGGAGATGATATAATCGATCATATACACGAAATCTTTTCCCTGCCTGACCGCCGTTTGTGTTTCTGTCCCGAACAGGTACATATTATTATGCCCGGCAGGAGGCGCATGTAAAGACAGACAACATCCAGAAAGGAGCGGAACAATGAGAAGGAACGGATTGAAATGTCGGATGAGGATTTCCTGCGGGCCCTGTATGCCGCTCCCCTGGTTTACGCACCCGGCACCGACTCAGACTACAGCAACACAAATTACCATCTCCTGGCCATGATCGTCGAACGGGTATCGGGGATGAAATTCAATGAATATCTGCAGAGGCACATCTTCGATCCCTGCGGCATGGAACATACTTCGTCCATGGCGATCGGGGACGAGACCAGCGTTCCCGGGTACTTCGATGATCTTTTCAGCCTGGGGATCGTCAATGAAAACGGTTACTCCCCGCAGCCGAACACGGAGCGCGGAGCAGGCGGGATCCATACCTGCGTCGCGGATCTGTGGGCTTTCGACAGGGCGCTGATGTCCGGACAGCTGGTCAGCGGCGATTCCCTGGAAGAAATGACGCATTTTGAAATGGACTACGGATGCGGACTGTATCCCTACGGAAAGAGGGCATACGGGCATTCGGGGAGGAACGGTACCTATACTACCGAGAACGTCATCATTGAATCGGAACAGTATGGAAGGCTTTACTTTATCGCTTCCACATCGACGGACGCGGGGATCTACGGGCTCGGCGCCCTGACAAAGCTGATCGGCGGCATCTGAATCCGGGATTTCAGCGGAACGGGAACGCCTGCGCGATCCGTTTCACAAGTTCCGTCGATGTTACTCTGCAAGACCGAAAACACAGGTACGGTCATGTGAAGAAGCAAACCGTGCGCGGCAGGCTTCGGACCGTCCAAAGAAACCCCCCTGTTCTCATGCGCGAGAGCAGGGGGTTTGACGGCTTCGTCATTCAATGTGGAGGAAGGACGTGAAGCCGGTCACTTCGAAAACGTCCATGATCTCGCCGGAGACGCCGCGCACGGTCAGGCTGCCGCCGATTTCTTCCATTTCCTGATGGATGTCCAGCAGCACGCGCATACCGGATGAGGTGATGTAGACGAGCTTTTCCATGTCGATGACGATCTCGTTCATCCCGCCTTTGTTCTGCTCATAGGCCGCTTCAAATCGCGGCGCCGCCGGGGTATTCAGTTCCCCGTCCAGCACGATGGTCAGCCTGGCGCCTTCGGCCCTGACTTCGATATCCATTCCGGTCATCCGTCCTTTCCGATGTGTTTTCCGTGTCACTTATCCAAACGCTGTCTCTCCACCAGGTCCGCGAAGAAGCCCCCCTGTTCGATCAGCTGGTCATAGGTGCCGTCTTCGATGATCCTGCCTTCGTCCAGCACCAGGATCCGGTCGCAGTTGCGGATGGTGCTGAGCCGGTGGGCGACCACGATGCGGGTGCACTTCAATCCGTCCAGCGCCTCGGACACCTGCTTCTGGGTCTTGTTGTCGAGTGCGCTGGTCGCTTCGTCGAAGATCAGGATCTTTGGCTTGGGGGCGATGGCCCGGGCGATCATCAGGCGCTGTTTCTGTCCGCCCGATATGCCGCCCTGCCCCTCGGAAATGAGGGTCTGCATCCCCATGGGCATTTCCCGGATGTCATCGGCGATCCCCGCCACCTCTGCGGCTTCCCAGGCTTCGTTCAGCGTCAGCTGGGGTGCGGAGATGACGATGTTGGAAAAGATATCCCCCTGGAACAGCTGGCCGTTCTGGGTCACGACCCCCATTTTTTTGCGCAGGGATCTGGGATCGATGCGGTTCAGGTCTTTGCCGTCGAAATAGACCGCACCCTTTTCCGGCTTTTCAAACCCAAGGAGCAGGCGGATCAGCGTCGATTTTCCGCAGCCCGTGCGTCCCACGATGGCGATGTATTCGCCCGCCCGGATCTTCAGGCTCAGGTCGTTCAGGATGTAGGGGCTGTCCTCGTCGTAGCGGAAGGAGACGTGGTTCATCTCGATCGCGCCGGAGATCCGGGAGACGGCTTCCTTGCTTTCGGTCACTTCGGGTTCGGTTTTCAATATGGGCTCCGCCATTTCCAGCACGGGCCTGAAGGACGCCGCGGACGAGGCGATCGCCGCCATGGAAGCGAACGCGCCGGCCACATGCCCGTAAGCGGCGGTAAAGGCATAGTAATTGGATTGATCCACGCCGCTTCGGACCGCGAGATAATACAGCACGATATTGCCGATGAGGGATATGGCGGAAAGGAACACGCCGTTCAGCTTCAGGACCGTCGGGGGGTTATACTTTAACGCGGCCCCCTGGGCGTACAGATCCGCCCAGCGGGCGAAAGCCCGTTTTTCCGCCCCTGCCAGACGGATCTTCTGGATGCCGCTGACCGTGGCGTAGGTGAGGCCCGCTTCTTTGGCGGAGAGATTCATCATCCTCCGCGACAGTTGGATGCGCATCAGGGAGTTTGCGAGGCCCAGGCCCACGGTGGCCAGGATGATGACGATGGAGGGCCACACCAGCAGGGGGGCGAAGCGGAAGATCTGGGTGATATAAAGCAGGGAGATGAGCGAGGTCAGGCCGGCGGACAGGATCTGGTTGAGCAGCATGTCGCACAGGGAATTGACGGAACCGACCCGGCTGGACAGTTCGCCGGAGGCGTATTTTCTGAAAAAGCTGACGGGCAGGGACAGCACCCGCATCATCACCGATGCTTCCACCTGCATGGAAGTCTTGGTGGATAGGCGGCTCATCAGCAGCCGTTTCACGACGCCCAGGAGCTGGGCCGAGAGCGCCGAAGCGAGCAGGAACACGGCCATGCTGACGAGCAGGGAAATGTTCCCGGTTTTAACCACCGTGCCGGTGATGGTCTGGTAGACCCGCGGCTCGATCATACCGACGAGGGTAAAGGCCAGCGTCGCGAGACCGATAAGGACAAAATCGCCGGCGGAGAGGCAATTTTTCATGTAGAGCAGAAGGTCCGGGATGCCGAGCTTCTTCTGCGGGAGAGGCTTGTAGAAGCAGAAGGCTTCCTGCCCGAAACGGGACGCGGTCCTGCGGTTGATCGTCACGGAGCGGCCGGTGGCCGGGTCTTTGTACCAGTATCCGACGACCGGCTTGGGGAGGAGGGCTATCGCGGCGCCGGTGTCTTTCATAAAACCCAGCATGGGCCCGAAAGCGTCCCTGTACCAGCCGTCCTCCAGCTTCACGGAACGGGTCATGATGCCCAGGGGACGCAGTACATACTCCATCTGCTCGTCGGCGGTCCTGACGCTGTCGGGTACTTCCGCGGCCTTGCAGTGATAGTATTTCAGGATCTCATCCAGCGCTTCCTTTTCGATCAGGCGGCTATCCCGCATCTGCTGCGCCGTCTTTCCGCCCAGCACCGCCCCGGCGACCCGGAAGAAGGACTCTTCAAACGCATCCTGGTTGCTCTGCATCCTTTGGCGGATCTGTTTGTCGAACCATTTCACTGCGTTTTCCCTCCCTTCTATTCGGCCGTGATCAGCTCGGCGTAATAGCCGCCTTTTGCGTACAGCTCCTCATGGGTGCCCCGTTCGACCACAAGGCCCTTGTCCATAACGATGATCTCGTCGCAGTCGCGGATGGTGGAGAGACGGTGGGCGATGATGATGCAGGTGATGCCCCGGCGCCGGATGGCGCGCACCACGTCGTATTCCGTGCGGGCGTCCAGGGCGCTGGTGGCTTCGTCCAGGATGATGACGGACGGATCCTGGGCGAGCACACGGGCGATCTCCAGGCGCTGGCGCTGTCCGCCGGACAGATCCTTTCCGTTTTCCGTCAGCATGCCGTCATAACCGCCGGGGCGGTTCAGGATGTCGTCGTGGATCTGGGCGTCGCGCGCCGCCATGATGACTTCGAAGTCGCGAATGGATTCGTCCCACATCTTGATGTTGTTCGAGATCGTGTCTTCAAACAGGGTGATGTCCTGGTCCACCACGGCCACGGAGCCGGTGAACACGCCCCGCGGGATCTCCGATATCGGCTTGCCGTCAAACAGGATCTCCCCGCTCCAGGGCTGGTACAGGCCGGAGATCAGCCTGGACAGCGTGCTCTTGCCGCATCCGCTTTCGCCAACGAAAGCGATCCGGCTGCCTGGCTTCAGGGTCATGGAAAAATCACGGATAAGCGGCGGCGACAGGCGTGAATAACCGAAGGTGACGTGCCTGAGCTCCACCTCTCCGGTCAGCTTGGAATAGTCCATGTCCTCCCGGATCGGTTCGTCCTTCACGTTGGGATCATCGGGATACTGCATCACGTCCTCGATGCGCTCCATGCTAGTGCGCATTTCCTGAACGGTCTGGCCTGCGCCGATAAGGGTCATGGCAGGGCTGAGGAAAGAACCCAGATAGCCCTGGAAGATGGTGATCATGCCGACGGTGAAGCTGCCCTGCATGACATAAAGCGCGCCGAAGAACAGCACGACGTAGTTGGCGGCGGTGCTGATAAAGGCCGGGATGAGCCCAAGGCGGGCATTGAGCCTTTCGAACTTCACGCCCTGCGTGTTCACGGAGGCCTGATATCCCGCCCATTTGCGGAAAAAGCCTGTCTCCGCGCCGGAGGCTTTGATGGTCTCCGTCATGCTGATCCCCGCCACGGTGGCGGAAGCCAGCTTGCTCTCGTCGCGCATCTGCACGCGGGTCAGGTTGACGCGGCGTTTGCTCATGTACCGGGCCATCACCAGGTTCAGCGCTATGGACCCCAGGCCCACCAGCGTCAGGACCAGGTTGTAGCGGATCATGAAGAACAGGTACACAGCCATCATCGCGGCGTTCAGCGCAAGCGGGGCGAGGGTCTCGACGAGCGTGCCCGCGATGGAGGCATTGGCGCTCTGCCGTCCGACGATATCGCCGGTCATACGCTGGGTGAAGAACACCATGGGCAGGCGCAGCACCTTCCACATATAGCCGGTGCTGCCCATCACGGACATTTTGCCGTCGATCCTCAGCGAGTAAACGGTGTTGATCCATTGCACCGTCAGCTGAAGGACACAGAGCAGGGCCATGACCCCGATAAAGGGATAGAGCCATTCCGGGTTCTTCCCCTCCAGGAGGCGTTCGTAGAAGATGCGCGTCATTACCGGGTTGATGAGGCTGAACAGGTATGAAATGACCGTGGTGAGCGTCACGAAGGCCACGGCCGGGCCCGCCCCTTTCAGGCGCCTGCGGGCGAAAGCCAGGGTGCTCTTCGGCTTGCCCCCGGGAGAAAAGCCTTCGCCGGGCCTGATCTGGATCACGATACCGGTGAAGGACTCGTCAAACTCCTCTATCGGCACCCGCACCACACCGCGGGCGGGGTCGTTGATCACGGCGGTGTTTCCCCTGAAGCCGTCCAGTACCACGAAGTGATTGAAGTTCCAGTGGATGATACATGGATAGGCCACCTTTTCCTTCAGCGCGTTCAGGTCGGCTCGGTAGCCGTCCGCCTCAAAGCCGTAGCTGCGGGCAGCCAGAAGGATGTTTTTCGCTTTGGAACCGTCGCGGCTTACGTCGCAGTCCACCCGCACCTGTTCCAGGGGGATCCATTTCTGGTAATACGCCATCACCATGGCCAGACACGCCGCGCCGCACTCCAGGGCTTCCAGCTGCATGATGACCGGCACCCTGGCCGCCCCGCGCCGGAGGGGTGATTTGATTTTCTTCGAAGGCATTTGTTTTCCTCACCTTGTTCAGTTGGTCAGGAAGCGGATCGGCGAAAAAACTTCCGTCACGATCACGGCGTCATAGGTCCCGTCAGGCAGGTTGACGCCGGCGACGACTTCCGCCGTGTCGGGCGTGACCCAGCGCACGTCCTCGATCACGGTTTCCCGGTCCCGGATCCGCACGGTCATGCCGTCGGCCACCTCGTAGGCTGCCTCGCCGTCCACCAGCAGCACGGCCCTGCCGTTCCGGACCTCCGCCGGGGCGGCGAAGGTGCTCTCAAGTTTGCCGAAGACGGAGACCACAATGATCCCGGCCAGCAGCACGATCACCGCGGCGAGCACCATCCACACCCCGGGGGAGGTGACCCGCATATAATCCTGCAGCTGCTCCGGGGCGGAGATCCTTTCGATGCTTTTCCGGCGATAGGTTTTATTCTGCATGGCCGTCCTCCCTGGGTGGTATACGCTGTGTGGAAATATGATGTACAGGGACCTGTATACATTCCGTTTTGATACGAATACGTAAGTGCGTATTCCCGGGAATACCGTTTTCGCGGACCCGGCGCCCGGGGGCGTTCAGCCGCATGCCCGCATCCGCCGGGCAGCGGGCGGCCCGCAGGCTGCCCCTCTTTTCCCGGCGGATGCACATAGCCGCAAGTTATGAAAATATTATAACATGCTTTGGAATGATTTCAATACCGGCGAACCGTTCTCTCGCTTGTGTCCTTCCCCGATCTGTGCTACCATAGCGTTGATCTCAGACTGAACAGGTGTTTCGAAAAAGGAGATGTCCATGATAAAAAACCACCGGTGGATCTCACTGCGGACGAAGATGAACGTGCTCCTGGTCACGGTGATCCTTTTCGTTTCGTTTGGACTGCTTGGGATCTGCTATGCCGTTCACAGCCGGGCGGTCGACCGGTACTTCATCGCGGAGGTGGACAAGGCCGCCCGCGCCGCCGTGAGCGACTTTGCATCGGATTCCGCGCTCTATATCCGCGATGCGGTCATCAGCGACGAATTCCGCTCCGTACGGGCGGAAGCCGAAAAAGCGGGGGATGAGAGCGTCCTGAAGGAATGGATGGCCTCCCGTACCTCCTATATGAAGGAAGTCCCCGCAGGCGATTTCTCCCTGTATGATTCTTATCAGGTCATTCTCTCCCGGCTCGCCGCCCTGCGGGACATCTTCGGCGTCACGTCCGTTTACCTGAAGTACGACCTGAACGGAGAAGCGTATTGCATCGCCGACCCGGACGGGAGCCTTCTTCAGGCGGGCACAGCCCTGTCCAAGGAGGAAGCGCTCAGGCCGGAGGAAGACAATGCGCAGATCGGGGCGGTCGTGCACCGCGGCGATCGGGGCTGGCTCTGCACCGCCTTCCAGCCGATCCCGGCGCCGTGGCTGGACGGGGAAGTCATCGGCTGTGTGGGCGTGGACATGGACATGAACCAGGCGATGCGGGAGAGACGCGGGTTTCTGCTCAACAGCATCCTGTTTGTTGCCGTGCTGACGGCTGCCGCGCTCTGCGCGGGAATGCTGCTGGTGAAGCGTACGGCCGTGGAGCCGCTGAAGCGCCTCGCCGGAGCGGCCCGGAAATTTACCGAAATCACGGGCGATTACACTCCGGAGGATATCATGCGCGGGGAATTTCGCTCCGGGGACGAGATCGGCGACCTGTATCAGGACATCCGGGAGATGCAGGAGCACATCGTTGAGAATACCAGGAACCTGGCCCGGGCCGCCGCGGAAGAAGAACGCGTGAATACGGAGATGCGGCTGGCTGCGAACATCCAGAGGTCCATGCTGCCCGACGTGTTCCCGCCCTATCCGGAGCGGAAGGAATTCGATCTGTACGCCTCCATGGATCCGGCCAAGGAAGTGGGCGGGGATTTCTACGATTTCTTCCTCGTGGACGATGACCACCTGGCGCTGGTGATCGCCGACGTGTCCGGCAAGGGCGTTCCGGCGGCGCTGTTCATGATGTCCGCCAAGATGCTCATCTCAAGCCAGGCGATGACCGGCGCGTCGCCCGCTGAGATCCTGACCGCCGTGAACAGAAAACTATGCGCTTCCAACCGGAAGTTGAAGATGTTCGTGACCGTGTGGCTGGGCATCCTGGAGATCCCCTCCGGCGTGCTGACCTGTGCGAGCGCGGGACACGAATATCCGTTTGTCCGCACGGCGGAAGGCGGGTTCCGCCTGTTCAGGGACCCGCACGGACTTGTTGCAGGCGGGCTGAAGACCACAAGGTATCAGGATTATCAGCTTGCCCTGCGGCCCGGCGACCAGGTCTTCGTGTATACCGACGGCGTGCCGGACGCCTCCGACGAACGGGGGGAAAGGTTTGGCATGGAGCGCCTGGAGGAAACGCTTGGGCGCCTGGAAGGTGAAAACAGCCGCGGCGTCCTGGAGGGCGTAAAGCAGGCTGTCGAACGGTTTAAAGGAGACGCGGAACCGTTCGACGACCTGACGATGCTGTGCCTGACGGTCTTATGACGGAGAAAGTTTTTTTAAACGCCCGGGAACATCCGAGGAAACGGGTACGCCCTGTCATGCACGGACATACAGGCAGCTTTTTTAACATGATCGATCCCGCCGTCCGCTTTACAGGCTTCGATTTGCCTCTCAGACATTCGTTTTTTGCTCCCTGAGGCGGCGGATAAACCCGGCCATATCCGATTCGGTCCCGGCAGGGTAATCATATCCGCAGCACGCCGATACGAACAGCCCGGTTTCTCTCCACAATTCCTTAGCGGCATCGAATGCTTCCCATATCTGCGAGTCGTCCGCGCCCGGATACGTCTTTTTGTATAAACGGAACAGGTCCGCGTCGAGGACTTCCCCCATCCGGCTGTCGAGGATCCCCAGATCGACGGGATGACCCGCTTTCAGAAAAACATACCAGCGGATCATTCTGTTCAGCAGATCACGCACCGCGTTGTTGAGGTAAAACATCGCTGCCGGCAGTTCTTCCCGCAGCGTATACTCCGCGAAGGTCTTCATGACCCACCAGAACTCCCTGTTGATGCTGTCGAATTCTTCCGCTGTGGGAACGCCCGCAAAGATCGTCTGCTTCTCCTCCGGCCGCTCGATTTCCGGAAGGATATGATCCTTATCCAGCAGCTTCTGATAAGTATCTCCGATCCAGACGTTTCCAGACGCGCTTTTCCGATCGAATCTCGCAAGAAACGCATCTATGCCCATCGCGTGGATCACGAGGGTGACGCCGTCACGGAACACCATCAAATGGGCTTTCACGCCCGGAAACATCTCCGGATAATTCCTGTCGCCGCGAAACAGAAGGATCCTGTCACCGAAGCATGTACGAAAGACATCCTCATCGAATCGTTCGATGTCGTTCACGACAAAACAGAAATTGAAGGTATACAGGTATTTGCGCACGGGCACAAGATCCGTCCGGATGACGGCCCGTACAGAGCTGTCCCGCCTGGCCGCATCCATAACCGTTTCCAGTATTTCTCGTTCTGTTCTCATCATATTCATGACTCCTGTGATCCCCGACGGTCTGCGCTTTGGGTCCGCGAGATCAGGCCCAAAGCGCCAGCCATGGCCTGCTTTGTTCAGGGGTACGCCTCTCCGGCCGACCGCCGTCGGATATTCTGGATATTCTTGTTATTCGATGACCCCTGCTTTTATAGGGGCCTTATTTTGCGATTGCTGATAACGAGGCGTTCGGTTGCCGCGGCGTTAACAAACGCTTCGTCGTGTGAGGCAAAAAGCATGGTCCCCTCATACTCGGAGAAGAGCTTTTCCAAAGCTTCCGCCGACGGGATATCCAGGTAATTTGTCGGTTCGTCCAGGATCAGTACATTTGCTGCGCCGGTGAACAGTCGGGCAAAACATAAACGGATCTTTTCACCGCCGGACAGAACGCGGACCGGTTTATGGATATCCCTGGCCGTGAACAGCAAACGGGCAAGGATGCTTCGGGCAACGTCTTCTTTCTGGATGCTTTCCCTCATCACGCTTTCAAGAACTGTTTCGTCCTCTTTCAGACCGGACAGATCCTGATGGAAAAAACCGAGTCGGGCCCTGGGGACCGATCTGATCATTTCTCCCTGCCGGATCAAACGGAAAAGAGTGGTTTTTCCTGCGCCGTTGGGTCCGAGAAGCGCTGTTCTGCTTCCGCGAAACAACCGGAAAGAGGTGTCTTCGAAAATGACCCTGCCGTTCGGATAAGCGAATGACAGGTGTTCGGCCTGAAGGATGATCCTGTTTTGAGGGGGATCGGTCAATTGGAAATCCGGACGGATAACCGGAAGTTCACGAGGTCTTTCCTTTACTTCCATATGGTCCATGCGCTGCAGGATATTGCGGGCGCTGCGCTCAAGCATCCGGGACTTGCTGGCCGGACTGCGGTGCGATGCTGAAAATTCGCGCACCTTTGCTTCGCTCCCGCTCATACCGTGCGGTTTTCGGGAAAGCTGCCGGGCCTTTTCTTTTTTCTTTTGATAGACATTTTTCAGCCGGTTGATCTCTTCTGTGTATTGTTCATATTCTGTCATGGCGCGGGCTTTTGCCTGCTGCTTCCGGAACACATAATCATCATAATTGCCGTCATATTCCGTAATAACTCCCCGCTCGATCTCCAGGATACGGCTGCACTGATGATTCAGCAGCATCCGATCATGACTTACCAGCACCAGGGTCTGAACGCTTTCGAGGCGTTCGTCCAATAAACGGATACCGTCCTGATCCAGATTGCCGGTCGGTTCGTCCAGCAGCAGGAAAGCCCGGTCGGTGCTGAATAATTCCGCCAACCGCAGACGTTCCGCCTCTCCGCCGCTTACGGTATCCTGTCCCTGCAGAGCGATGACGCCGAAGCGGCTGAGGGCTTCGGGAGCGGCTTCGCTTTCCGCGGAGTCCGCAAATTGCTGAAAAAAGAAAGGCGTACAGAAACGTTTTATACTGCCCTCGTCCGGCTGCAGTTTGCCGCTCAACAGCCGCAGCAGCGTTGTTTTGCCTGAGCCGTTCGATCCGACCAGGCCTATGCGGTCACCTTCATATATACGCAGCCGTTCCAGATCAAAGAGTTTTCTGTCCCCGAAGGAGACGGAAATATGATCGGCGGACAGATACAGATTAGAGCTCAAAAAACCCCTCCTTGCAAGGCAGGGAGAGATCGTCAAAACAAAAGCAGGCTATACCCCGGAAGGGCATAACGCAAGACAGATATTCAGACAGCCTCTCCATGCACAGAAAACACACCCCTCTCCGGGGCTCATCTTCAGCGACGGAAAAGTTATCTGATTATCATCTCACGCACGCTTACCCTTTCTGTTTGATGATCATAGTATAATCAGGCGGATGACGGTTGTCAATGCTCTTTGTCCATTGCAGCTTTCGGGCCGGTCTGCTTCAGGCTTGCTTCATAGCGGGGCAGGGCCTTCGATCCCGGCGCCGTCAGCGGATAAACTCTGATGACGCCGCGCCTTGACAAAGGGCCGGCGGCTTTGCTAACATGAAAAAGTGGAAGGAGGGATCGCCGTGGAGCGGTTTCTGAGCCGTCTGGAAAACAAAATGGGCCGGTTTTATATTCCGGGCCTGATGAAGATCATTGTCTTTGGGATGGCGGGCGTGTTCCTGCTGGACCTGTTTTTTTTCCGTTCCGCTGTTACGGCGTCGCAGCTGCTTTCCTTTAACCGGGCGCTGATCCTCCGGGGACAGGTCTGGAGACTGGTCACCTTTATCTTTATTCCCGAAGGCTCATCCCCGATCTTTATCTTTTTTACCCTGTATTTCTATTACCTGCTCGGTACGGCCCTGGAAAACCGCTGGGGCAGCAGGCGTTTCAACCTGTATTACCTGCTGGGCATCCTCGGGGCGGACCTGGGCGGGATGCTTACGGGCTACGGCACGGGTTATTTCCTGAACCTCAGCCTGTTCCTGGCCTTTGCCTGCCTGTACCCGGAATTTGAGATCCTTTTGTTCTTCGTCCTTCCGGTGAAGATCAAATATATCGCGTACCTTGACGCGGCCTACCTTGCGTACCTGCTCTTTTCCCTTCCCTGGGCCGGCCGCGGGAGCATGCTGCTGAGCCTCCTGCCGTTCTTCCTGTTTTTCGGGGAGGAGCTGTTCTTCAGCGCGAAGCGCCTGGCCTGGAGGCTGAAAAACCGAAGATAAAGCCGCGTCCCCGATTTGCCCCGTTCATGAAAGAAGAACCTTTGAAGGCGGTTCAAATATTGCCCGCTACAGCCGGGAGCATCCGATCCCATGAGATCGGTGCTCCCGGCTGCCTGATATCCCGGGCTCCGATCTGCCGGTAATCCATACACACCTGAGCGGCGGTCAATTGGGAGCGGAAACAGAGACCTGAGGGCCCCGTCCCCGGGAAACAGACAATACCAATGTTTGCTTGCAAAAGGCTGTCCCTTTCCGTATGATCCCGGCTTTGACTGTAAAACAGGCTCATACCCGCATGGAATCAGGGCTCGGGCCTGTTTTATCAATGCACAGTATTCCTATTACGAGTGGCGGTCCGGGAACAGGGCGCCGGACGAGGTAGTCCCTTCATTTTCCTGCGGCCTGGGGCGCAGCCTGTATGTCCAGCCGGACGGGAAGGCCTTCCCCTGCTTTGCGTGGTGCGAAAAGGAGCACCAGGTGGGCGACCTGTCCCGGGAATCCCTGAAGGAGATCCTGGACCGGGGAAAACTGCTGGAGCTGATCAATTCCGGGGTGGATACCAACGAGAAGTGCAAAAGCTGCGAGGTAAGGTATTTCTGCGGCGGGATGTGCAAGATCTGGGTCGGCGACAAAACCGATCCCGACAGCGGTGATTTCGACTGCGCGTCCACGAAGGCAAGGTATCTCAGGATACTAAGAGCACAGGGGACGGTTCTCTGTGCAGATAAACAGAGAACCGTCTCCTGACACATCCACGGCGGCAGCGTCAGTTATCTACTCCCTGTCACATCGGATCATTTCAAATTTGCCAACCGAAAAAACGCGTTTTTTTCAAATTTGCCAACCGAAAGCAAAAACAGGAGACGGTTCTTCGCGCTGGGATGCGCGGAGAACCATCTCCTGTTCAATGCGATCACGGCGGTTATTATTTGCCGGACACCCTGATCTCGCCCACGTCCACCGACGGGCTGCCGATGCCGGAGCCGGGGAAGGTGAGGTCACTGCCCACGGCGCGGATGGACTTGAGCAGGTCGTAGAAATTGCCGGCCACGGTGATCTGCTCCACCGGTTTGTCCTTTTTGCCGCCCTTGACGGTATAGCCCTCGGCGATCAGGCTGAAGTCGCCGCTCATGGGGTTGGCGCCGGCGTGCAGGCCGCCCACCTCGGTGATGACCAGGCCTTCGCCCATGTCCTCCATCAGGCCCTGCAGGTCCTTTTCGCCGGGCTTGAAGAAGAAGTTGCTGGGCGCGACCCTTACCGGGGCGGCATAGGAGGCTTTCCTGGCGCTGCCGGTGGAGGCGCACCCGGCCTTCCTGGCGGTCTTCAGGTTGTAGAGGAGGGTCTTCAGCACGCCGTTTTCCACCACGTTCAGCGTGCGGCAGGCGACGCCCTCATCGTCGAAACCGCGGCTTTCAAAGCCGCCTTTCAGCAGGGGGTCGTCCACCAGGGTGACGCAGGGCGCGGCGATGGTCTCACCCTCCCGGCCGGCCAGCAGGCTCATGTTCTGCTGGGCGTTTTCGGAGGAGAAGATGCCGGAGAAGGTGCCCAGCATGTCGCTCATGGCGTAGGGATCGAAGATGGCGCGGTAGGTGCCGCTTTCCACCGGCGCGGCGCTGAGCATGAAGAGGGTCTTTTCGGCGGCTTCCCGGGCGGTCCTTTCGGCCTCCGCCGGATCGAAGACGCGGCCGACGCTGATGGCGCTCTCGCTGGCGCTGCGGCCCTCATCCCTGGCCAGGGCGTTGATGTAGCTGACAAAGAAATTGTCCCGCATCTTCAGGTCCATCCCGTAGGAATTGACGATGCGGACCGAAGCGGAGCCGGTGGAGATCATGTTGTAGGTGGCCGCGGCGATGCGCTTGTCGCAGGCGAGGACGGCCTTTTCGGCCCGGCGGATGTAATCCAGCTTTTCCTCGGGGGTGATTTTGTCCAGGTCCGGGGCGTAATTGTCCACCTCGGGGACGTTTTTGTCGCCGGGATAGATCTCCTGCACGCTGTCGTCCTCGGACAGGGAGGCGGATTCGATGACCCCGGAGACCAGCTGGCCGACGGATTCGCCGTCAAAGGCCTCGGTGGCCGCATAGCCCATTTTACCCCTCCACAGTCCGCGCAGGCTGAGCCCGCGGGTGCTTGAGACGGTGTAATTATTAATCACGCCCTGCTGGCACATGGCGCGGAAGCTGTCGCGGGAGGCCAGGTAGACCTCTGCGGCGGTGATGCCCGCCTCCTTTGCGGCCTGAAGGAGCTTTTTGATGTATTCGTCCATGTTTTTCCTCCTGTGATGAGAGTCGGACTTAATGTAAAGCGATCTCTCATGGTGTGCGGACGCCGGTAGTATAGGGGAATTGTTATTTGGCGCCGCCGACGGTGAGACTGGATACGCGGATCATCGGCTGGCCGACGTTGGTCGGCACCGAGCCGGACAGGGACCCGCACATGCCCTGGGCCATCTGCATGTTCCGGCCCACACGGTCGATCTTCATCAGGATCTCGCTGCCGCGGCCGATGAGGCTGGCGCCGCGCACCGGATGGACGATGCGGCCGTCTTTGACCAGGTAGCCTTCCTGGACGGAAAAGTTGAATTTGCCGGTGGAGGGGTCCACGGACCCGCCGCCCATTTTGCGGCAGTACAGCCCGTCGCCCATGGTGGCGATCATTTCGCTGTCGCTGTCCTCGCCCGCGGCGATGTAGGTGTTGCGCATCCGGCTGGTGGGGGCGTACATATAGCCCTGGCGGCGGCCGGAGCCGGTGACGGGCATGCCCATCTTGCGGCTGTTCAGGCGGTCGACCATATAGTTTTTCAGGACGCCGTTTTCGATGAGGACCAGCCTGGTGGGGGGCACACCTTCGTCGTCGATGTTCTCGCTGCCCCATTCGTTGGGGAGGGTTCCGTCGTCGATGGCGGTCACCTTGTCCGACGCGATCTTCTGCCCCAGTTTTCCGGAAAATTCGCTGTTGCCGGGCGCCACCGAGGTGGCTTCCAGGCTGTGGCCGCAGGCTTCGTGGAAAATGACGCCGCCGAAGCCGTTGTCGATGACCACCGGCATCATTCCCGAGGGGCACAGGGGCGCGTGCAGCATCCTTACTGCGGTGCGGGCCGCGGTGTGGGCGCACATTTCCACATCCACCTGGCGGTCGAATAGTTCAAAGCCCTGCATGGCGCCCGGGGATGCGGAGCCGGTCTGGTTCTCGGTGCCGTTGGAAGCCACGGCGTTGACCATGAACCGGGTGTAGACCCTCAGGTCGTTTTTGAAAAGGCCTTCGGAGTTGGCGATCCATACCCGCTGCTCCGAATCGGAATAGCTGATGATGCCCTGGACCACCTCGGGATACATTTTCAGCACCGCGTCGGCGGCCTTCAGCTTTTCCGCCTTGCGGCGGCTCTCCACCAGGGAGGGCATTTCCTTGATGATGTGGATATTCGGGCACTGGGACGCCGCGAAGGCCGCAGCCTCATGCTTATCCGGCCCCGAAATGGCGGCCGCCGCCCGGGCGGCGCAGTCCAGGAGGCCTTTTTCCGAGGTGTCGTTGGTGAATACATATACAGATGAAAGGCCTGAATAGATGCGGACGCCCGCCCCGTGCAGGCGGGTGGAATTGACGGTCTCGACTTTGCCGGAACGCATCGAAAGAACGTTGTTCCTTCGGTCCTCAAGAAAGATCTCGGCAAAATCGCCGCCGGTCCGGAGCGCCGCAGAGAGTACCGCGGACGCGGTTTCCTGTGTGAGCATAGTTTACCTCCTGACGTATCTGGATTGTCGGCTGGGTCGGGATTATTATATCCTGACGGCGGGCAAAAAACAACCATAAATATAGGAACGGTTTCCTCCGGTCACAGGGGCCCGATCTTTTCGAGCCAGCAGGCGCACAGCTTGTCCAGGGAATAGGAAGCGTTGGCCGGGCTGGTGGAGGGAAGGCATATGCAGGAAAGGCCGAGGAGCGGGGCCTGGAAGCGGTCGAAACAGCTTTGGGCCAGTTTGCCGTTGGCAAAGATCCTGTCCCCGACCCGGCTGCCCTCCAGGATGGGGCTCAGGTCCGTGGGGACCGCGTCCCGGATGCTCGCGTCGGAGGAGCCGACGACGGAACAGGAGGCGATCACGTCGTACAGGGCGATCCCCTTCCGGGCAAGGAAAGATCGTTTCTCCTCCATGGTCACGGGCGCTTCTTCGCCCGACAGGCGGGAAAGTACCTGCCAGAACCGGTTCCGGGGATGCCCGTAATAAAACCCGGCTTCCCGGGAGGCCGATGAGGGAAAGCTTCCGAGGATGAGCAGGCGGGAATCCGGCCGCCAGAAGGGTCCGAAACCGTGGCTGAGGGTGATCCTGTCCATCTGCGCCTCCTGTTTGTGGAAATTATCGGGCAAGAAATTCCTGAAAAAACCATAAAAATAGAATAAAATGGAATTTTTGCGAAAAAGGAACATGAATCGGGAGGGAACAAGGGCACTTTGTTTCACAAATGGACCCAGATTACAGCAAGGTGTCGGTTTGTTTCCCGAAATGTAATACTCTTTTAATTCAACCTTCAACGCCTTATCGCAGATGTGAAAACGGTTTATGCTATGCTTTTATCAGTAAATCAGAAAGGCGGAAGATGGTCATGGACTTCGAACTTCTGTATCAATTGCTTGTGACACCGACTGTATCCGGCTGTGAGGAGGCGGGGCAGGCCCTGGCATTGAAATACGGAAAGCGTTTTGCCCACCGCCAGTTTACGGACGCTGCCGGGAACGCTGTCAGCACCCTGAACCCGGAGGGTGAAAACGGCATCCTGCTGGTGGGCCATATGGATGAGATCGGTTTCCGGGTGACCCAGATCCGTGACGATGGCATGCTTCGCCTGCAGTCCGCCGGCGGCGTGAGGCCGCGGCTGTATGTGGGAAGCCCGATGCAGGTGATCCACGAGGAATACACCTCGGGCGGCCTGAAGACCACGGTGGTCCGGGGCGTCGCGGCGGTGACGGACGAGCTTCTTAAAAAGGAAAGCGTTTCCGACAGCGACCTGGTCCTGGATATCGGCGCGGCGGACAAAAAAGAGGCCGAAGAGGCCGTGGCCGTGGGCGACCCGGTCTGCGCCGATACCGCGCCGCGGGAGATGATGTCGTCCCGTTTGTCCTCCCGGGCGCTGGACGACAAGGCAGGCGCTTTTGTGGTGCTGGAGGCGGCCCGGCTTGCGGCGGAGATGAAGGTGAGCGGCCGCGTGGATGTGTGCACCGCCACCGGGGAAGAGACCACCGGAAGAGGCGCGTTTTTCGCCGCGTCGGCGGTCAGGCCCCGGCTGGCAGTCATCGTGGACGTGACCTGGGCATCGGACTGCCCCGGCGGCGACGCCGGCAGGACCGGCGACGTGCGGCTCGGCGGCGGACCGGTCTTGTGCAGGAGCGGCATGGTGTCCCGTGAGCTGAACCGCCGCATGGAGGAGGCCGCGAAGGCGCTGGATATCCCGCTGCAGTACGAGGTGGCCGGCGGGCGTACCTATACCGACGGGGACACGGTGCTGAGATCCTGCGCCGGGATCCCGGTGGTGCTGGTCTCGGTGCCCCTCAGGTATATGCATTCCCCGGTCGAAATGTGCGACGTCAGGGACGTGGAGAACTGCGCCAGGCTGATCGCCGAATTCATCCGCCGCGAGGACGGCCGGCGGTAAGCGACGAAACGGAAGGGGATCGGCCTGTAAAAAAAGGACGCCCCGGGCACAGAATGAAGATCAAAAAAGCCGGATACGGACAGGAGCGGGCATTGCCCGCTCCTGTTTTTCCCCGCCCGGGAGGAAGGTAAAACGAAAAACGGGACCCATTGGGAGGGACGGCGGAAAACGTCCCTGTTCCCCGGAAATCACAGGAGCTCCCGGAGTTCCTTCCCGGTCTTTTCGCTCAGTTCGGCCAGGGTGACATCGGCCATGGTGAAGCATCCCACATTGCCGGCGCGCCTTTTCCTGTATACCGCCCTGGCGCAGGCGGCCAGGACGGAACCGGTGAATTCGGGGTTGGAATCCAGCTTCAGGGAAAATTCGATCAGCTGCCTGTGTTTGCCCGCCATGCCGGTCACGCCGCTGCGGATGACGAAGCCGCCGTGGGGCATTTCCCGGTGGTCCCGTTCCATCTCTTCGGCGGTGATGAAATGCACGGTGGTGTCATAATCGGAAAAATAGTGGGGCATGGAGACGATGGCTTCCCTGACGGCTTCGGGATCGGCGCCTTCCTCCAGGACCACATAGCACTCCCGGGTGTGCTTCTGCCTGACGCTCAAAAGCGGGGCGTTCCCGGCGCGGACCGCCTCCACGGCCTCCGGCACGGGAACGGTATACTGCCGGGCGTCCCGGACGCCCGGGATGCGCCGGACGGCGTCGGAATGCCCCTGGCTGACACCCCGTCCCCAGAAGGTATAATCCTTTCCCCGGGGAAGGACCGCCGCGGAAAGCATGCGCTGCATGCTGAAAAGCCCCGGGTCCCACCCGCAGGCGATCAGCGCGGCGTGGCCGCCCGCGCGGGCGGATTCGTCGACGCGCCGGAAATGTTCCTCGATCCGGGCGTGGGTATCGAAGGAATCCACCACATCGAACATGGCGGCCGCCCGGGGCGTCTGTTCGGGCAGGTCGGCGGCGCTGCCGCCGCACAGGACCATCACGTCGATCTCGTCCCTGTATTCGCCCGCCCGGGACGCGCCCAGGACCTTTACGCCGCTCCGTGTCCTGACGGAGGAAGGATCGCGGCGCGTGAATACCGCCTTCAGGACCATATCGCCGCTTGAAAGAACGGCGCTTTCCACCCCGCGGGCCAGGTTCCCGTACCCCATCAAACCGATCCTGATCATATCCTGTTCCTTTCAAACGGCCGCATATAAAGCGGCGGAGTTATCCGAAAAAACGGAACGGGGACAGGTATTCGGTTTTGTAATAGGTTATCCTGCAGCAAAAATGTTCTTTTATTGTTCCCATTCCCGGGGACGGATCTCGTCCAGGGACCGGATGATCCTGACAGGGGGGAAAGCTTCCGGCGGCGTTTTGCCGGGGGAGAACCACACCGGCAGGACGCCGGCATTCAGGGCACCGCGAATGTCGCTGGTCAGGCTGTCCCCGATCAAAGCGGCTTCGCTTTTGCAAAAGCCGGGGATCCTTCGGAAGGCTGCCTCGAAAAACAGGGGCGACGGTTTTTCGTACCCGATCTCCTCGCTGATGAAAAAATCCCTGATGTAGGGACCGATGCCGCTCAGGCGGATGCGGGAGCGCTGGATGTCCCCGGCGCCGTTGGTGACGGCGTACATCAGGTATTCCTCGTCCCGCAGCCGGGCCAGGTTCTTAAGGGCGCCGGGCAGCAGGAAGCCGCAGTCGTTCAGTCCGTATTCATATTCGTCCGCCACCTCGGCGGCGTTCAGTTCCGGGGCGAAGGAGGAAAGGAATTCCCCGAAACGGCCTACGATCACCTGCCGGCGGGTGACCTCGCCCCGCTCCAGCTTCTGCCACCAGTTTATGTTGATGCGGCTGTAGGCCTCCAGGTCCCTGTCCGCGGGGGGATGGCCGTGATTTGCGAGCACCCGGGAAAGGGAGGTCCTTTCGGCCCGGCGGAAATCGAACAGGGTATCGTCCAGGTCAAAGAGCAGAAAACGGATGATGGGAGATCCCTCCTTAAAGGATATTGTCCCCCGTATCATACCATGCGCCGGCCCTTGGGAAAAGGTTTTTTCCCTGTTTGGGGCGTATTGACGCAAAAGCGGGGGATGTGATATGCTTCCGTTGCCTTCCGTTTCGGGAAGGCCTGAACCGAAGATGAGGCGCCGCCGCGTGACGCGCGGGCGCCGCTGAATGCATGATCCCTTTTTATACAGGATGGAGGAAATTTTTTGATGCTCAGATCATCCGGATTCCCTGGTTTTTGCTTAAGGTCCGCCGCGGCGGTCCTGTGCGTATCGATCCTGGTCCTTTGCACGCCTCTTCCCGCCCGGGGAGAAGAAACGTTCACCCCGTCCGGCGCATCCCGGGCGGATGAGGGCGATCATGGCTACTGGGTGACCCCCATGGACATCACCGACGAGGAAGCCGTCTGGGCCATGCTGATGGCGGACAGCTATGTACTCAAGGGCGACCAGCAGGAACAGGTGCTCCTCCGGGCCGAAAAAAGCGACCTGAGCGATGCGGTGGGCGAGGTGACCTGCGTCAGCCAGGGCGTCCAGATCCTCAGCGGGGACGAGGACGGATGGACGAGGATCCGCTGCTATTCCTCCTCGTTCCACGACACCGTGACGGAACAATGGAACCGGCTGGCGGAGGGCTGGGTGCCCACGTCCCGGATCGTCCGGCAGACCCCCGACCGCGGCATGGGGCTGGTGGTCGACAAGCTGACCCAGAGGCTGTATGTGTTCAGGGACGGGAAGCTTTTTTCAACCCTTCGCGTTTCTACCGGCCTGCCCAACGAAAAGCAGCCCTACAACGAGACCCGCAGCGGCGAGTTTTTCCTTGTCAGCCGGGTGGGGGATTTCAAAAGCGACAACATGACCTGCGAAAAGGCCATCCGCTTTAATTCCGGGGACCTTCTGCACCAGGTGCCCTATATCGGAAAGGACAAGGATTACGACATCTGCGAGGCCAAGCTGGGCGAGAGGGCCAGCCACGGGTGCATCCGCGTGCAGCGCAAGCGGACCCCCGAGGGCGTGAACATGACCTGGATATGGAACAATTACAAAAAATACACCAAGATCGTCATCTGGGAGGACGTGGAAGGCAGGACCATTCCGGAAACGCCGCCTGAAACGGAGGTGTACTATAACCCCAAAAAGGGGAAGAACTACCACCTCCGGGCCGCATGCTACGGCGTCCGGGACGAATACGAGCCGATGACCGCCATCACCTGGGCCGAGCTCTCCACCGACAAGTATTCCAAGCTGAAACCCTGCCCCTACTGCAACCCTCCGGAGAAATGAACCGATGGGGAAGACCCGTGAAATATTTTTACACGGGTATTGAAATTGTTTTTTAATTGTTCTATAATGATAGATGGCGTCTTATGTTCGGACGCCGCAATGACCGGTGATGACAAGCGGAACGGATGACGGGAGGATGTTGTAATGAATATTATTTTTCTTGGACCTCCGGGTGCCGGCAAAGGGACCCACGCGCAAAAGCTTACGCAGGAAATGAACATTCCCCAGATCTCCACCGGCGAGATCCTCCGCGCGGCCATCCGTGAGGGGACGCCCACCGGCCTGAAGGCGAAGGCCTGCATCGAGCGCGGCGAACTGGTGCCCGACGAAGTGGTCATCGACATCGTCAGGGAGCGCCTGCAGGCCCCCGACTGCGCGGGCGGGTACATCCTGGACGGCTTCCCCCGCACCGTACCCCAGGCTGAAGCCCTGGGCACCTTTGCCCGGATCGACGCGGTGCTGAATTTCGTGCTGTCGGACAACGCCATCATCGAAAGGCTCTCCGGCCGCCGCGTGTGCCCCAAATGCGGCCTGACCACCCACGTCAGCCTGCTGGGCGGCTCCGACCTTTGCCCTTCCTGCGGCGAAAAGCTGATCCAGCGCAAGGACGACGCGCCCGAGACGGTGGAAAACCGCCTGAGGGTGTATGTGGAGCAGACCGAACCCCTGATCGCCTACTACAGGGAAAGGGACCTGGTCAAGGATATCCTGTGCGACGACCATACCCTGGATGAGAACCATGCCGAGGTCCACAAGGCCCTGGGGATGCAGGACTGAGACCTGAAATGATCTCACCCGGGCCCGATAAGCATGGGGGATCGCCCGACAGGATGCGCCTCCCATATTCGGACGGAAAGGAGCCCCGGCCTTCGCGGCCCCGGAACGGGACGAGGGAGTGGGGGCCATGCACGAAATGAAGCCGGAAATTTTTGAAGGAAGCGCTGTAATTTCACAAAAAGGGCGTGACAAAGGCCGGGTATTTGTGGTATTATATTTGGTGGACGCCGATTTTGTGATGGTGGCGGACGGGGATACCCGGAAGCTGGACCGGATGAAGAAAAAACGGCGCAGGCATGTGCGGGCGCTGCCCTACCGCTTTCCGGAGGCGGTGGAAAAATACCGTGCCGGAACACTGAAAGACAGCGATATCCGCACTTTGATTTGGCCCATCCGCGAAAAGATCGCCGGGGCCGAACGTAAAGATTCAGGGAGGGAAAAACCGATTGTCCAAGGATGATGTAATTGAAATGGAAGGCAAGGTCATCGAAGCGCTGCCCAACGCCATGTTCCAGGTGGAACTGCCTAACGGCCACCGGATCATGGCCCATATTTCCGGAAAAATGCGTATGAATTTTATCCGCATTTATCCCGGGGACAAGGTGACGATCGAGCTTTCTCCCTACGACCTGACCCGCGGCCGCATTACATGGCGGTCCAAAAACTGAAGATCAAGGCTGAAAAGCCTGTCTTACGGCGCGCCAGCGCCGGTACAGTCGGGGAAATTGACCCGTTTCCCCGCCCATCCGCTCCCGCCAAGGGGGCATAATGTCCCCGTATCAAGCGGGTTTTGAAGGAGTGAATGTCAAAATGAAGGTCCGTCCGAGCGTGAAGCCCATCTGCGAAAAGTGCAAGGTCATCAAGCGCAAAGGCCGCGTCATGGTCATTTGCGAGAACCCGAAGCATAAGCAGCGCCAGGGCTGAGGCATTGCGGCCCGGTCACTGGGCCGCTTCCATTCGTTATGACCGTCCTTTGCGGGCGGCTGCCCAAGTCTCCCCTTGGGACCGCAGGGACTGTTCATATATGGTATCCGAGAACCCGCCTTTCTAAAGGCGGGTCAAGGTGTGTACAGGGTTGTATCGCACCTTGCCTGAGATGGCAGGCAAAGATGTCAGGCCGTGCGTTTCTGCGCCGCACGTTCCCCGTCCGGTCCCTGCCCCTGAATTTACTGGAGGTGTAACCAACACATGGCACGTATTGCAGGCGTTGATCTGCCCAGAGAAAAGCGCGTCGAGGCTGGTTTGAGGTACATTTACGGCATTGGCCCCGCTGTGGCCAAGCAGATCCTCGCCGAGACTGAAATCAATCCCGACACCCGCGTAAAGGATCTCAATGAAGATGAGATCAGCAAGCTGCGTGAGTATATCGAACATCACCTGAGGGTGGAGGGCGACCTTCGCCGTGAGGTGTCCCTGAACATCAAGCGTCTGGTGGAGATCGGCAGTTACCGCGGTGTGCGTCATCGCCGCAACCTGCCCGTCCGCGGACAGAACACCAAGAACAACGCGCGTACCCGCAAGGGCCCCAAGCGCATCGTGGGCAATAAGAAAAAGTGATCCCATGCCGCGTCAGGCGGCAGTTGAGGGATTCTTCTTTCGTCCATGCAAGGACCTAAATTACCCCGATCGGGGTTCGGAGGGATATAAATGGCACCCAAGAAAGCACTTAAGAAGGTCAGCCGCAAGCGCCGTGAAAAGAAGCTTGTCGAACATGGCGTGGTGCACATCAGTTCTTCTTTCAACAATACCATCGTTACCATCACCGATGTCAACGGCAACGCCCTGTCCTGGGCCAGCGCCGGCGGCATGGGTTTCCGCGGCAACAAGAAGTCCACGCCCTTCGCCGCCCAGATGGCTGCCGAAGCCGCCGCGAAGGCGACTGCGGAATTCGGGCTCAAGAGCGTTGACGTGCTGGTCAAAGGCCCCGGCTCCGGCCGTGAAGCCGCTATCCGCGCCCTGCAGACTGCGGGCCTGGACGTGACCATGATCAAGGACGTGACCCCCATCCCCCATAACGGATGCCGTCCGCCCAAGCGCCGCCGCGTGTAATTGAAGGAGGACAGGATAAATGGCAATCAATAAAGAGCCCATCGCGAAGAAGTGCCGCACCTTTGGCATTTCCCCCGCTGTGATGGGATACGGCAAAAAAGATACCACCAAGCGCACCCCCGGCGGGAACCGCCGCCGCAAGGTGTCTGAATACGGCACCCAGCTGCAGGAAAAGCAGAAGGTCAAGTTTGTTTACGGCATTCTGGAAAAGCAGTTCCGCAAATATTTTGAAAACGCTTCCAAGATGGAAGACGGCACCACCGGTGAAAACATGCTCCGCCTTCTGGAAATGCGCCTGGACAACGTGGTGTACCGCCTCGGCCTGGCCAAGACCCGCCGTATGGCCCGCCAGATCGTGGTCCACGGCCACATCCGCGTCAACGGCAAAAAGGTGGACATCCCTTCCTACCAGACGAAGGTCGGCGATGTGATCACCCTGCGTCAGCGCAGCGCCGAAATGGAAATGTTCAAGGTCCTGCGTGAAGGCACCACCAACGTGATCCCCAAGTGGCTTTCCTTTGACGCTGCCAACCTCAAGGGCACCGTCAACGAGCTTCCCGCCAGGGATGATATCGACCTGCAGGTGCAGGAGAGCATGATCGTCGAATTCTACTCCCGTTAACGTTCCCTTCGATTTTGATGAGCACAATCAACCCGAGGGACCTGATAGGAGGATAAATCGTGATCCAAGAAATGCAAAAAGCGCACATCGACTGCACAAAACTGGCGGAAGACGGTACTTACGGCTGTTTTGTGATCGAACCTCTGGAAAGGGGCTTCGGCCACACCCTGGGCAATTCCCTGCGCAGGATCCTGATCAACAGCCTGCCCGGTGCCGCGGTGACCAGTGTTCAGATCGACGGCGTGCAGCATGAGTTTTCCACCGTCCCCGGCGTCAAGGAAGACGTGACGGAACTGATCCTCAACCTGAAAAACCTTTCCGTCAAGCTGTACAGCGAAGACGGGAAGCGTGCCGAGATCAACGCGGTGGGGCCCTGTGAAGTGACGGCCGGTGATATCAAGGTGGACGACGAGGTGGAGATCATCAATACCGATCTGCATATCGCCACCCTCAGCGCCGGCGCGCAGCTGCACATCCAGATGACCATGGATCATGGCCGCGGATATGTATCTTCCGATAAAAACAAAAATGCGTCGATGCCCATCGGCACCATCCCGATCGACTCCATCTACACCCCGATCCGCAAGGTCAATTACGAGATCGAGGACACCCGTGTAGGCCAGGCGACGGACTATGACAGACTGACCCTGGAAGTATGGACCGACGGCAGTGTCCAGCCTGACGAAGCGATTTCCCAGGCTGCGCGTATCCTGACGGAACAGCTTTCCCTGTTCACAGGTTTGAACGATCAAACAATGCCCGCAAGCAGCGTGGAGCCCGAGGACGACAAGAAGGACAAGGTCATGGAAATGACGATCGAAGATCTTGATCTGTCCGTTCGCGCCTACAACTGCCTGAAGCGTGCCGGTATCAACACCGTGGCTGAACTGGTTCAGCGCAACCAGGAGGACATGATGAAGGTCCGCAACCTGGGCAAGAAGAGCTTGGAAGAAGTGGAACAGAAGCTGCAGGCCCTGGGCCTGGGGCTGCGTCCCACCGAAGAGTGATAGGAGGAATTTCCCCATGGCAACTGAGCGTAAGCTGGGACGTACAGCGAGCCAGCGCAAAGCGATGCTCCGCAACCTGACCACCAACCTCCTTTGGTATGGCCGTATCGAGACCACCGAAGCGAAGGCCAAGGAAGTGCGCGGTATCGTCGATAAAATGATCACCCTCGCCATCAAGACCTATGACAAGACGGTCGAAGTGGAGAAGGAATTCAATAACGACAAGCAGCAGATCGTCAAGCAGACCTTCACCAACGACCTGCCTGAAAAGCTGCATGCCCGCCGCCTGATGATGGCTTATCTGTATGAGATCAAGGAAGCCAAGCAGGAAGACGAGAACAAGAAGGAATACCGCGAGCGCACCAAGGACAACAAGCATCCTGTGGTGGAGAAGCTCTTCCGTGAGTACGGCCCCAAGTACCGTGCCCGCAACCAGGAGAAGGGCTGCGCCGGCGGCTATTGCCGGATCTACAAGCTGGGTCACCGTCGCGGCGACGCGGCCGAGCGCGTGATCATCGAGCTCATCTGACGCTATTATCAAACAGCGCCGATGCCTTTGGGTGTCGGCGCTGTTTTGAATATCCGGACAAATATGAACAGGAGGACCGAATGGAGAGGATCAGCCGTAAAGCGAGGGAAAAATCCCCGGAAATGGACCCGCTGCGCCTGGGTACGGGGTGGACGGGGGAGGACCTTGAAAAGCCCCAGATCATGATCGAAAGCACTTTCGGGGACAGCCATCCCGGTTCGGTCCATCTCCTGAAACTGGCGGAGGCGGTCCGCCGGGGCGTAAAGGACGCCGGCGGACACGGCGCCCGCTATTTCTGCACCGATATATGCGACGGGGAGGCCCAGGGGCACGACGGCATCGATTTTTCCCTTGCCAGCCGTGAAATGATCGCGTCGATGATCGAGATCCATTACGGCGCGACCCCCTTTGACGGCGGGGTATATATATCCGGCTGCGACAAGGGGCTGCCCGGGAACATGATGGGAATGCTTCGGGCGAACGCCCCTGGGCTTGTCCTTCCGGGAGGCGTCATGTGCGCGGGGGAAGGGCTTTTGACCCTTGAGCAGCTGGGAAAATACTCCGCGCAGTTCGAGCGTGGGGAGATCGGAGCGGAAAAGCTGGCCTGGGCCAAGGAAAATGCCTGCCCCACCTGCGGGGCATGTTCCTTTATCGGCACTGCCTGTACGATGCAGATCATGGCCGAAGCCCTGGGGCTGGCCCTGCCCGGCAGCGCCCTGATGCCCGCAGCGGGCAATGAGATCATCGAATGTGCGTATCGTTCCGGGATGCAGGCCGTGGCGCTGGCGGAAAAGGGCCTGTGTCCGAAGGATATCGTGACCATGGGGAGCTTTGAAAACGCCATCCTGGTGCACGCCGCCATATCCGGTTCCACCAACTGCCTTTTGCATCTGCCGGCCATCGCCCATGAGATCGGCCTTCGCCTGGATGGGGACGATTTCGACCGGCTGCACCGCGGGGCAAGGGTTCTTGCGGACCTGAGACCCGCGGGCAGGTGGCCGGCCGAATTCCTGCATTACGCCGGGGGCGTCCCGGCGCTGATGGAGGAGCTAAGGCCCTGCCTGCACCTGGATGAAATGACCGTAACGGGCAGGACCCTGGGGGAAAACCTGGACGAGATAAAAAAAGGGCCCTATTACGCCCGGTGCCGGGAAAAACTGGAGGCCGCCGACAGGAAATACGGCCTCAGCCTGGAAAAAACGGATATCATCAGACCTTTTGCCGATCCCCTGGGGGAAAACGGATCGGTGGCCGTGCTGCGGGGCAACCTGGCCCCGCTGGGTGCGGTGATCAAGCACACCGCCTGTCCCCGGGAGATGTTTTCCGCCGTCCTCAGGGCCCGGCCCTTTGACAGCGAGGAAGAGGCCATCGACGCTGTGCTGCGTCACCGGGTGCAGCCGGGGGACGCGGTGTTCATCCGTTACGAAGGCCCCCGCGCCGCGGGTATGCCGGAGATGTTCTATACCACCGAGGCCATCAGCAGCGACAGGGAACTGGGAAGAGCCATCGCGCTGATCACCGACGGCCGTTTTTCCGGCGCTTCCACCGGGCCTGTGATCGGTCACTGCAGCCCCGAAGCGTTTTCGGGCGGTCCCATCGCCCTGGTGGAGGAAGGGGACCTGATCCGCCTGGACGTTGAAAACAGGCTTCTGGATATTGTGGGCGTCCGGGGCATGGAAAAAACGCCCCGGGAGATCGACGCAGTCCTGGCCGAAAGGAAAAAGCGCTGGACGCCGCGGGAGCGCAAGTATAAAAAGGGCGTCCTGCGCCTGTTCTCGGAGCATGCGGCGCCGCCCATGAAAGGGGCGTACCTGGATTATGACGAGTAAAATAAACTACCCTGGCCACATACCTGCCTGGCGATCATGAAGCGTTCATCATAGGCTGCGGTGAGGTGCTTGACGATTTTTCCGCCTTTACGGTGCGCTATGAAGGGATCGGTTTTTTCCCGGGAAGCGGCGTGATCTTCGCGCAGCCGTCAGAAAACCCGTACCTTTCTGCGATCCACCGGGGGATCGCAGAAAGGTACGGGCAGGATCTGGACCAATGGACCCGGGGAGAGGACTGGTTTCCGCATACCACCTTGATCACCGTGCCCCCGGCGGATCCGGACGCCGCCTGCAGGGCCATGCGAAAACTGTTTGTCCCTTTTGAGGCCCGGATCGGCCGGGTGGAGTTTTCCCTGGTCCGGGAAACGGGATTTACGGTCCTCGGAGGCATGGAACTGAAATAGATTTTCGGCCTTCAGGCGGCGTCATCCATCTCGCCCGCTTCCAGGCGGTCGATGAAATCCACGATCCCTTCGGGGGAGTACCAAGGCGCGTCCAGGGCGAAGGTGCCGCTGCCCCATTCGGCGGTCATCGGCACCGTTCCCTCAGAGGATACGAACCGGCCGTTTTCATCGATCCCCAGCTTGAGATTGCCGGAATAACTGGATACCAGGCCGATGGCGTCGTACCACAGGTTGATGACGCAGTCCCCGCCGCCGGGCTGCCTGCCGATGACCTTTGCCAGGTCCTGCTTTGCGGCGTAGAAGGCAAAGGCGTTGCCGCAGGAATAGGTGGAGGGGGAAGTGACGATATAGAATTCATATTGCCCGCCCCAGCCGTCGCGGTCGTCCATGACGCCGTCCAGGTTGGTGTCCACATGCATCCAGTCGCTGTTGTAGGCCCCGGTGTAGGTGTTCATGTAGGTAATATTGACATCGCCGTCGGGGGTGAGGAAGCCCAGCAGCTGGCAAAGCGACTGGGCGTCGCCGCCGCCGTTGTTGCTCAGGTCGAAGACCACGCGCCTCACCTCAGGGGTGCGGGAGATGATCTCGAAGCAGCTGTAGAAGAAGCCGAAAGTGTCGTATTCCCAGTCGTCTTCGGTCGGAAGGGCCAGGTAATAGAAGGACGACACAGAATCATCGGACCGGAAGGAATCGAAGGTGATGATGGCGGTGTCCCCGTGGATCTGCAGGCTGTTTTCGGCGATCTCCTCCGGACAGAGCCAGTCCATCAGGCAGGTCCATTTCATCATCTGCTGGTTGGCGGGGCCCAGCCAGCGGGAATAATCGTCGCCCAGGACCCAGCGGGTAAGCGTCTCCACGTCACGATCGTCGCGGAGAACGCCGTCCCATTTTTCGTCCTCTTCCTCCTCTTCTTCCATGCCGGCGGGGAAGACGGCCCCGCTCCTGAGGGCGGAAGCGGCGAGATCCAGGTCTTCCTCGTGGCAGTCCCGGATGAAAAGCAGCGTGGCCCCGGTGTCAAAGACGCCGCTGTCGCCGGTGTAGCCGTCGTGGGAGGTGTCAAAATAGATGTTGAGGAGCCTGTCCACGCCGGAACGGATATCGCCGGCGTCCAGGGAGAGGAGCAGGGGTTCGAGGCCGACGTTTTTGATGTATTCCATCATCGAGGTGTAGCCGGTCTCGCTGCTGCGGCCGTGGAGCAGGTCCATCATCATGGAGAGGGTGCCAAGGTAATAGCGGCTGTAGGAGGGCGTAAGGTTCTCCCGCTCCGCGAAGGGCCCCGAATAAAGGGCATCCTGGTAGGGACTGGGATTGACGGAGCCGTAGGCGTAGGAATTGTCATCGCTCAGGTAGCTGACGTCATAAAAATCCTGCCCGTTGTAGATAAAGGCGTAGCCGGTCATGTTTTGGCCGAACATGACCTCCGCCGCCTGGAAGGGGATCAGGATGTCCTTGCCGACAGGGATCATTTTAAGACCGTAGTCGTCAAGGGAGATCACCAGATCCTCTCCGGGATCGTAGGTGCTGTCGTGTCCTTCTGAAAACTGCATGACACTGGTGGGCGATGCGCCGGCGAGGTTCATATACCCCATGAATTCCTCCGGGTCCGACAGGGAAACCGTGTTGCTGCCGGCGTCGAAGACTGCGGAGCCGTCGCCGCATTTTAAGGTGATCCTGTTATTCAGGAGCATGTGGGGCCGTAGGGAGTAGTCGTTCACTTCGGCCAGGGCGAGGCAGAGTTCCAGGTAATCCGTGACCGAAACAAAAGGCACGTCCTCCCAGGAGGAAACATGCCACACCTTCAGTTCCTCGGGGGACAGGAGCGTTCCCAGGTAGACCATGGCGGTGTGGGATACCTTCGCGGTATCCGCCGGCTTTTCCCCTTCCCGGGCTGCTTCTATGATCTCCACCAGAGGAACGCTCCCGGCCCGGGCTGCCGACATGCAGAGAAAGACGAGCGCCAGAGAAAGGGAAAACAGTTTTTTCATGCCATACCTCCGTACGGTTCAGTCGGGATAAGCTGCTTTAAAAAACGAATCAAGGCCATGAGGGGGGCCGGCACTCCGCTGTCCTTACATTTTCATGCGCCCCGGGCGTTCCTGCGGATGCCGTACCAGACGTCGGCCAGGGCGGTGACGGCGATGATCCCGGCGGCGATGGCCGCGGCGGTCAGGGTGGCCTCCAGTCCCAGGAAACTGAACATGGACCAGTCCCCGGAAACGCCCGCCCGCATGGTCAGGTACAAAAGTCCTCCGGGGACCATCGGGATGATCCCGGTGACCAGGAAAACCGTGACCGGGCAGCGCCGGATACGGCACAGGATCTCCGATGCGAGGGTAACGCCGGCGCTTCCGAAGAAGAAAACCGCAAACGTGGTCATGCCCCGTCCCTCCGCCAGGAGCGCCAGCAGCCAGCCCAAAAGACCGGTAATGCCCGCGATGAGTGAATTTGGCATGTCCAGGCCGAACAGCCGGGCGAAGGAAAAGGACCCGAAAAATGCCGCGGAAAGGGCGACAAGTGCCGGGGGCGTCAGCCATTCGCCGCCAGACGAGGCGGTGAAGGCAAAACCGAAGGCAATGACAAGACTTAATAGGGCGCTTTCCGCAAACCGGAGAAGGCCCGATATCAGGTCCCCGCTGAACATGTCCCGGATGGAATTGGTCAGCGCAATGCCGGGGACGAACAGCATGACGCAGCCCATGGCGATGGATGAGGAGGATAATCCGGCCTGGGCGGGGATCCATATCAGCGCGCCGCCCAAGGCGGAGGCGAGGATCACGGCGTAATAATCGTTCAGGCGGATGCGCTTGAGGAATGTATGCACCAGGTGCAGTACGGCGCACAGCACTCCCGAGATCAGGGCGTCCGCCAGGCCGCCGCCGAAAAACAGGCAGAAGGAGGCCGCCGCCAGGCTCCAGTCCGTCAGGACGCGAAGACGCGCGGGTTCGGGCGTCTTCCGGATGGCGGCGATCCTTTCGTTCATGCTTTCAAGTGACATGGGACAGGCGCAGATCTCCCGGGACAGCTGGTTGTACATCGACAGCTTTTTAAGGTCCACCCGGGAGGACCCGACGGCCCGCGACTGGGTGAGGATACCCCACCGGGAACTGGCTGCCGTCACGACGATGGACGAGGGGATGACGAACAGGTCCACCCGCTCGGCGCCGCAGGCGGTCATGATAAGGCTGATGGTGGATTCCACCCGGTCCACTTCGCCCCCCGCGCACAGGATGCCTTCGCCGATATCGATGGCCGAGGACAAAAGCCGTGGCGCGTCCTCCTTTGGAAAAACCATGCTTCCGGACTCCTTGAAAATGCTGTATTTCCTATATTATATTCCGTCGTGTACCGCTTTTCAAGTGGTGCAAAGGGCTTCACCTCTCCTGCGCGGGCTGAGGCGGAGGACTTTACATGCTTCTGCGCCCGATGTATGATTGACGGGATGACGCCCTCCGGAATGAAACGGAGGGCCCTTCGGAGCAGGAATTTGGGAGGAGGATGCGCAATGCAATGTCCTTTTTGCGGGCAGGAGATGCAGCAGGGGATCCTGTCGGGAGACGGAAGGTCCAACGTTTGCTTTAAAGCCGGGGATAAGAAGACCGGCTGGTTTGACAGCATGATGGGCACGGGAAAGCTTACGGCAGTCAAACATACTTTGGTATCATTCAGCATTGAAGCGTTTTTCTGCGACCGCTGCAAAAAAATGATCATTGAAACGGATATACAGGGATAGATCGCCTTTTTTTCTTCAAAATATAAAAAATCCCCCTGCGTAAGGTATTGCTCGTTACGCGGCGTCATGTTGCACAATACATGGCGAAAGGAGGCAAGGCTATGTCAAAGTACACGACGGGTGAGATCGCGAAGCTCTGCGGTGTGACCGTAAGGACGGTCCAGTATTATGATACCCGGGGCATCCTGATCCCCAGCGAGCTTTCCGAGGGCGGAAGGCGGCTGTACTCGGAGGAGGACCTGAAGCGCCTGAAGGTCATCTGCTTCCTGCGGGAGATGGACCTGCCGATCGACGCGATCTCCCAGATACTCAGGGAAGAGCATCCCGAAAAGGTGATCTCGCTGCTCATCGAACAGCAGGAGACCGTCCTTTCCGAGGAGATCGCCGGGAAGCAGGAAAAGCTTGAAAAGCTTCGGGAACTGAAAAACGGACTGAAGGGCCGGGAAGAATTCTCTTTCGAATCCATCGGTGACATAGCCGTATTTATGGAAGGCAAGAAAAATCTCAAATGGATGCGCTGGATGATGATCCTGACCGGGATCCCGGTCACGGCGCTGCAGTGGTTCTCCGTCATTTTCTGGATCCTCAAAGGGATCTGGTGGCCGTTCGCCGTCTGGGTACTCGCGGCCGCAATATGGGGTACGCTGGTCAGCAGGTACTATTTCGGTCACGTCAAATATATCTGCCCGGAATGCCATGAGGTGTTCAGACCCGCGCTGAAGGAGGCTTTCTGGGCGAACCATACGCCGACCGCCCGCAAGCTTACCTGCCCCTCGTGCGGCCGCAAAGGCTTCTGCGTGGAGATCTGGGGAGGTGACGGGAAATGAAGGAGTTTGAGGATATCGTCATCGGCAAAAGCAGCATCCCCGCCCTGATCATCACCGTCGTTCTGATGCTCGCGGTCGCGGCCGTTTTCTTCATCTGCTGGCGTGTGAAGCACAAAGACAGGACGAGTATCCGATATCTCATTGCCGGGGCCGTCGGGTTCATCCTTTCCGCCCGGGTGCTGGAAATGGGCGTGCATTATTTCTGCATCCTTGCGGACAATCCCGTTTCCCGGTTCATCAATGGGAACACAGCGGCTTTCGTGCTTTATGGGGTCGTAATGGCCGGCGTTTTCGAGGAATGCGGACGGCATATCGTCCTGAAATATGTGATGAAAAAGGACCGTACCCGTGAAAATGCGGTCATGTACGGCATCGGCCACGGCGGGATCGAGATCCTGGCCGTCCTTCTGCCGAACATGATCGCCTATCTTGCCATCGCCGTGGAATTTTCCAAAGGAAACGCGGAAAGCGCCCTCAGAACGCTGAAGATCACGGAGGAAACCGCCGCCGCCGCGCTCCCGTCCGTTCAGGCGGCCGCCGCGTTCGATTACGGGATGATGGCCATGAACGTTATCGAGCGGGTGCTTGCGATGCTTCTGCACATCGGGCTCACGGTGATCGTGTTTTACGGCGTGGTCAGCGCGGGAAAAGGATACCTGCCGCTTGCGATCCTTCTGCATATGCTGATGGATACGTTTGCCGCACTGTACCAGAGGGGCGCGGTGCCGCTTTGGTCGGTGGAGGCCTGGGGCGCTTTGTGGACCGCCGTGACCCTGTTTATTACCGCGAAGCTTTACGGGAAAATGAAAACGGCGCGGTCGGACGGGAGAGCTGTGTGATAAAGCCCCCCTGTCCGCACAGGGGAAAACCTGATCCGCCTTCCGGTATAAAGCCGCTTGCGGCACGGGGCCCGTCTGAGGTATAATCAAACAAAAAAGGGAGGCTTCGATATGGAACGGTACGCGTGGCGGGGCAGGGTCAAGGAAGGCTGCATCGAGGAATACAAGCGGCGGCACGCCGAGATCTGGCCCGAGATGAAGGCCGTGCTCAAGGAGGCGGGGATCTGCAATTACACGATCTTTGCGTCCGGGAATGAGCTGTTCGGTTATTATGAATGCGAAAAGGGCGTGGACTACGCCGTCAGGTACCAGAACGGCAATGAAGTGGTGCAGAAATGGGAAGAGCACATGAAGGACATCCTGTTTTTTGAAAACACCGGGGAGGGTGAAGCCCAGCCCAAGCTGATCGAGGTCTTCAGGCTGGACTGACCGGCTTGTGACCGCAGACAGCATACGAAGGAAGCATCCAAAGAAACTCATGACCCGGGGGAAAAACCGGGACAGGAAGGAGCGGCCGCGGAAATGATCCGCGGCCGTTTTTGCGCGCCGGAAAGCGGCCGGAGGGGGCTGTTCCCCGGGCCGGACGACTCCGCGGAAAGCGCGGAAAAAAGCGGAAAGCGCGAAAAAAAGAAGCGGCGGAAAGCGCATGACAGGTACAGGGGATGCGCAGGCACTCCGACCGATCCGCACAGACATGACCGATGTGACCTGGACGGCATCATATTTTGTGTAAAAAAATGAAAATAAGCCTATTGACAATTACCTGTTTTTCCATTATCATTTAACTATGGTAACTCGCTTAATGATTTGACTTTTTCCAAAGTAAAATGCTGACGACGAAGAAAGGGTGTCCCGGATGAAAAAAAGGACCCTGGCTGCGATGATCGTATCGGGAATGATATGCCTGTCCTTTTCCGGCGGCCCGGCAGAGGAGCCGGGATCGGAGGCGGAGGAAGTGGTGAAGCCGCCCAAATACAAAAGCGTTTCGGTCCATGACCCTTCGGTGATCAGGGCAGAGGACGGGACCTTTTATATTTTCGGCAGCCACATGGCGGCGGCCGTATCGGAAGACCTGATCAGCTGGACATCCATCAGCAAGGATGCCCAGGGCGGCTGCACGCTGGTCGAAAACGTGCAGGAGCAGATGAAGGAGGCCCTTTCCTGGGCGAAAACGACCACCTTCTGGGCTCCGGACGTGCAGCGGCTGCCCGACGGACGCTACGCCATGTATTACTGCACCTGCGAAGGTTCAAGTCCCCTGTCGGCGATGGGCCTTGCGATCGCGGACAGGCCGGAAGGCCCTTATGCGGATCAGGGCATTTTTCTGAAAAGCGGCATGGCCGGCTACAACGCCAATTATTACCCCAACGTGGTGGATCCCTGCGCTTTTTTTGACAGGAACGGCAGGCTGTGGATGGTGTACGGCAGCTATTCCGGCGGGATCTTCATTCTGGAAATGGATCCGGAAACGGGCTTTCCCCTGGAAGGCCAGGATTACGGCAAAAAGCTGCTGGGCAAGAACCACGCCCGCATCGAAGGTCCCTACATCCTGTACAGCCCGGAAACGGAATATTATTACCTGTTCCTGTCCTTCGGCGGACTGGACAGCAACGGCGGATACAACATCCGTGTGTGCCGCTCCAGGCAACCGGACGGGCCCTATGAGGACAGCCTGGGCCAGGAAATGATCAGGTGCGGCGGCGCCAACGGCACCTTCTTCCATGACCCGGACTATGAACCTTACGGGGTCAAGCTGATGGGCGGATACAAATTTGAAGCTGTCGAAAGCGACACCAACAAAATGGTGCAGGCTTTCCGCTCGCCGGGACACAACAGCGCTTATTACGAGGAGGAGACCGGCAGGTATTTCCTGATCTTCCATACGCGCTATGCGGGCAGCGGCGAAAGCTTCTCCGTCCGGGTGCACCAGATGTTCATGAACGAGGAGGGCTGGCCGGTGGTTTCCCCCCTCCGGTATACCGGGGAGGGCAGGGAGGCGCCCCCGACGGAACACCGCCCCGGCGTGTACAAGGTCCTAAACCATGAACATGATATCAACTCTGTGGAGCATGTTTCCCAAATCGCCGTGCTGCATGGCGACGGCACTGTGGACGGTGCGTACGGGGGGACCTGGGAGAGCACAGAGGACGGCACCGTACGCCTGACGCTGGACGGGGAGGCCTATACCGGGGTATTCACACGGGCCCTGGACGGCGCCCAGAGCGCCTGGGTGACCTGCTTTACGGCGCTGAACGAAAAGGGAGAGGCTGTCTGGGGCATCCGGACGGACGATGACATCGGACGGTAAAGCTGTTCTTCGGAGCATTTTCGGATCAATATCTATTTCAGAACCGGGAGGTGCGTTTGATGCGCAGAGGATTGGCTTTGCTGGCGGCGCTGGCTCTGCTGGTAAGCTGTGTCGCATGGGAAGCCCTGGCGGAAGACAACGTCCGCATGGGACGTACGGAGCCGCTGTATTCCCAGGTGCAGGCCGGGTATACCCTGCCTGTGTACGTTAAGGAGCCAGTCGGCATTGAGACCGACCTGACGCTGGCCGTCGGGGACAGCGCCCAGGTGGACTTTACCGTGCCGGAGGACGGCCAGTACGAGATCTGGCTGACCTACATGAACACGACCCAGTCCACCCTGCCCACGGAGCTGATCGTGCGCCTGGACGGAGAGCTGCCTTTTTACGAAATGCGGCGCGTGAAGCTCAATTCCCTGTGGGTGGTGGAATCGGACGATATCCCCGTGGACCGTTACGGGAACCAGATCGCCCCGACGCCCGTGTCCGCCCGGACGGAGCAGTCCGCAGGCATCACCGATTCCACGGCCCGGATCGATACGCCCTTCCTGTTTGAACTGAAACAGGGAAGCCACACCCTGACCCTGGAATGCCAGGACAGCGGAACGCACATCAGCGCCGTGACCCTGAAAGGTCGGGAAGAGCTGCCCGCCTACGCCGGGGAAAAGGCCCTGGGCGACGGCATGATCGTCATCGAAGGCGAAGACATTTACAGCCGCAGCAAATCCTCCATCCGTGGCGCGGGGGAATTCAACGCGGTCCTGACGCCCTACAGCATCGAACATCGGGTGCTCAACCACCTGGACGGCGCTTCGTTCGATACGGCGGGGGACACCGTGACCTACGCTTTCAGGGCGGATAAGGCGGGCTGGTATAACCTGGACTTCCATTACCGTCAGGGCGTGAAGGCCGATTTTCCCGTGTTCCTTGATCTCCTGATCGACGGTTCCCTGCCCACGGAAGCGGCCAGGCGGGTCCACATGGATTATTCCACCTCCTTTGTCGATAAGACCGTCATGAACGGCGATACGCCCCAGACGTTCTATCTTTCCGAGGGGGACCATACCCTGTCCCTGCGCATCAACGGTGCGCCGCTGACGCCGGTGTATGAAATGATCGACCGGGTGCTGAGCGAGATCAACAACCTGAGCCTGGAGATCACCCGCCTGTCCGGCGGCAAGGCCGACCAGTACCGCAGCTACAACGTACGGGAATACATCCCGGATATCGAGGACCGGCTGAGCGGCTGGAGCCGGGACTGCGCCGATGCGGTGGAATATGTGAAGCAGTTTTCCTCCAACGGTTCGGGAAGCGCCTTTTCCAGCCTGACCCTGTGCTCGGACCAGCTGCGCAGGCTGGCGGAAAAGCCGGAGGACCTGCCCAGGCGCCTGTCTGAACTGTCCACCGGGTCCAATTCGGCCTCCCGCATGCTGGCCCAGCAATTGCAGGACATGGCCAATAACGACGTGTCCATAGACCAGATCATCTTCTATCAGGACGGGGCGAAGATCCCCTCCCGCGCCGGTTTCATGGAATCCGCCGGAAAGAGCGTGGAGCGCTTTGTTACTTCGTTCTCCAGCCAGGACTATGCCGCCGGTACGGGCAGGAACGGGCATCTGCAGGTGTGGATGGGCCGCAGCCGCCAGTACGTGGAGCTGGTGCAGAACCTGATCGATATGCAGTTCACTCCCCAGACCGGCATCCAGGTGGACATTTCCCTGATGCCGGACGCCAACAAGCTGGTGCTTGCCAACGCGGCCGGCACGGCCCCGGACGTGGTGCTTTCCCTGCAGTACGTGGTGCCCAGCTATCTGAATATCCGCGGCGCGCTGTATGACCTGACTCAGTTTGAGGACTTTGGCGAAGTAGCCCAGCGGTTCTCCTCGGGCCTGTTCATTCCCTATACCCTGGGAGAGGGCGTGTACGCCATGCCGGAAACCGTCAACTTCTGGGTGATGTTCTACCGCAGGGATATCCTTGAGGCCCTGTCCATCGAAGTGCCGGACAGCATGGATGAAGTAAAGATGATCCTGCCCGAACTGCAGCGGCGGAACATGAACTTCTATTTCCCCACCGCCGGTATGAGCGGCATGAAGGTATTCCCCGGCACCCTGCCGCTGATCCTCCAGTCCGGCGGATCCATTTACGCCGATACGGTGAGCGACACCACCCTGGACAGCGACGAATCCCTGAAGGGCTTCAGGGAGATGACCGAGCTGTTCACTGTGTACAACATGCCCACCGACGTGCCTTCTCCCGGTTTTTATCAGCAGTTCCGGGACGGCACGCTGCCCATCGGCATCGCGGACCTGGCTACCTACAATCTGCTGCTCAACGCCGCGCCGGAGCTGGATTCCCTGTGGGATATCGCCCTGTATCCGGGGCTTACCCGGGATGACGGTACCGTGGAGCGCTGGACCACCGGCGGCGCGGAGACCATGGCTATCCTGTCCCAGACCGAAATGCCGGACAAGGCATGGACGTTCCTGAAATGGTGGAGCAGCGAAGAGGTGCAGGCGGAGTTCGGATCGCTTTTGCAGAGCACCTACGGCTCGGAATACATCTGGCCCACCGCGAACACCAACGCCTTTGCCACCCTGCCCCTCAAGAGCGCCCATAAAAAGGTCATCATGGAACAGATGGAATGGATGACCGAAGCCCCCTGGGTGCTGGGTACGTACATGCTGGAGCGCGAGCTTTCCAACGCGTTCATCTCCGTGGTGGTGGACGGCGTGGACGCCCGCCGGGCCCTGGATACGGCGGTGAAGCGCATCAACCGCGAGACCTACCGCAAGCTGGAGGAGTTCGGCTACTACAAAGACGGAAAAATGCTGAAGGAATTCCCCACGCCTACCGTGGACATCGTGCAAAAGTACATTGACCAGTGGAACGCGGCCCATCCGGCCGGGGAGGAGGGACAGAGATGAGGACGAAAAAAAGCACGCCGTATCTGTTTCTGGCGCCTTATCTGATCCTGTTCCTGGTTTTCATCATTATTCCGACGGTCATGGCCATCGGCCTTTCCTTCACCAACTACAACGCCGTGCAAACGCCGCAGTTCGTGGGCCTGACCAACTACATCAACCTTCTTACGCAGGACACCATTTTCCTGCAGTATGTTCTGCCAAACACCATCCTCTTTGCCGTGATCGTGGGACCGCTCGGATATCTGCTGGCGTTCTTCCTGGCCTGGTCCCTGAGCCAGCTGACAAGGCTGCCCCGCACCATTCTGGCGCTGATCATTTATTCCCCCTCCATGACCATGGGTGTCGCCATGACGGTCATGTGGCGGGTGGTGTTCCTGGGGGACCAGAGCGGCATCGCAAACTATGTGCTCACCCAGCTGGGGGTCATCACGGAACCCATCGTATGGATGCTGAACACCCAGTATATCCTGCCCATCGTCATCATCGTAGCGCTGTGGAGCAGCATGGGCGTCGGCTTCCTGGCCATGCTGGCGGGCCTTCTTAATATCAATGCGGAGCTGTATGAAGCCGGAGCCATCGACGGCATCAAGAACCGCATCCAGGAAGTGTTCTACATCACCATTCCCTCCATGAAGCCGCAGATGCTGTTCGGCGCGGTGATGAGCATCGTGGGCGCGTTCCAGGCGGGCAATATCGGCGTGATGCTCACCGGATCCAACCCCACCCCGGGCTATGCCGCCCAGCTGATGGTGAATCATATTGACGACTATGGCTTCACCCGCTATGAAATGGGCTATGCCGCGGCCGTTTCCGTGGCGCTGCTGGCACTGATCTACGCGTTCTCCTTCGTGGCGCGCAAGCTGTTCGCTCCCAAAGACGAATGATCTTAAGACGGGACAGAACAAGGCAGAGGACAAACAGTCGGCTTCCCCGGAAAAACCATCTTTCCTACATAGGAGGTGTTGAATCATGGCGATCGGCGGCACGAAGGTGAACCCGAGCAAGTTTCACAAAAACCAGATCCCGCTGTATCTGTACCTGGTACCCATTGCGATCTTTATGGGCGCGCCCATCATCTACATTATCAATCACGCATTCAAGCCCATGGATGAGCTGTTCGCGTTCCCGCCCCGGTTCTTCGTATCCCATCCTTCCCTGGTCAATTTCCGCAACCTGTTCCAGACCACGGCGGGTTCCTCCATCCCCATCAGCCGTTACATTTTCAATTCCCTTGTGGTAACGCTGGCGGTGGTGCTTCTGTCCGTCCTGATCTCCACCATGGCGGGCTTTGCCCTCTCCAAGATGAATTTCAAGCTCAAGGGCCCCATCTTTGAGGTGAACAACATCGCCCTGATGTTCGTGGCCACGGCGGTGACCATCCCGCGCTACCTGACCATCAACACCCTGGGCATCCTGGATACCTATTTCGCGCATATCCTGCCCCTGATCGCAATGCCGGTGTGCCTGTTCCTGATCAAACAGTTCATCGACGGCGTACCCAATTCCCTGATCGAAGCGGCGCAGCTGGAGGGAGCGGGTTCCTTTACCATCTACCGCAAGATCATCATTCCGCTGACCAAGCCCGCCATCGCCACCGGCGCGATCCTGGCTTTCCAGAGCGTGTGGACGAATGTGGAGACCTCCAACCTGTTCACCTCCGCCGAGGGCATCCGCACCCTGCCTTTCTACATGAACACGCTCACCTCCGTGGGCTCCGTTCAGGGCCAGGGCATGGCCGCCGCCGCCGCGCTGATCATGTTTGTTCCCAACCTGCTCCTGTTCATCGTGATGCAGTCCAGCGTCATGAACACCATGGCCTATTCCGGCATCAAGTAAGGAGGAGAAGCAATGCGAAAGAAAGGTCTTGCGCTTCTCCTGCTTGGGATCCTGCTGATCCTGCAGGCCGGAAGCGCCCTGGCTTCGGTGCCGTACCGGACGTTCACTCTGGGCGAGAACGGGACCCTGGTGCAGACCCAGGCCGCCTATGAACCCATCCGCTCCATGACCCGCTTCGGGGAGACCACTTTAAAAAACCCCGCGGACATGCGCCTGGGCCCCGACGGCAACCTGTATATCGCCGACGACGGCAACAACCGCATCCTGGTCATCACCCAGAGCGGCGAATACGTGAAGGAGATCGGCAACAAGAAAAGCCTTAAATCCTGTCAGGGCGTATTCGTGGACGATGACCTGAACGTATTCGTTGCCGACGAAAAGGCCCGGGCCGTGGTAGTGTTCGATCAGAACGGAAAGGAGATCCGGTCCTATACCAAGCCCACCGACACTCCCCTGTTTGGGGAAAGCGCGGCGTTCAAGCCCAACAAGATCGTGCTGGACAAGCGCGGCAACCTGTATATCGCCTCTACGGGCAACACCAACGGCATCGTACAGCTGAGCCCGGTGGGCAACGGTGAATTCCTGGGCTACTACGGCGCCAACCAGAGCCGCGTCACCTGGATCACCGCCATCCGCCGCAAGATCATGAGCGAGGACCAGCTGAAAATGCAGGCGGACGTGGTGCCCACTTCCGTTAAAAACCTGGCCATAGACGAAAAGGGCATGGTGTACACCGTTTCCGAATCGGAAAACGCCACACTGCGCCGCCTGAACGTGGCGGGCAGCAACACCCTGACCATCGATTTCAACACCGAGCGCACCACCGCCGTGGCGGTGAACAGCTTCGGCTCCATCTTTACGGCCAACAAAGACGGCTATATCATGGAGTATACCTCCGAGGGAAACACCCTGTTCTATTTCGGGGCCACCGATACCGGCGACCAGCGGGTGGGCACCTTCAAGTCCGTCACGGGACTGGCGGTGACCGATGATTATACCATCTTTGTGCTGGATGAGATCCTCAACAGCGTGCAGGTGATGCAGGCCACGGAATTCACCGATCTGGTGCACCGGGCGTTCACCCTGTTCCAGGACGGCAAATACGCGGAATCGAAGGTGCCGTGGACCGAAGTGCTGCGCATGAACAGCCTGTTCACTTACGCATCCACCGGCCTTGGCGAAGCGCTGTACCGGGAGGGCAATTTTGACGAGGCGCTGACTTCCTTCCGCAACGGCGGCAACCGGAAGGGCTACTCCGACGCTTTCTGGGAGCTGCGTTCCGACTGGCTGCACAGGAACCTTGGCATGATCCTGATCGTCATCGTCGCGGCGGCGCTTGCGCTCAAGATCCTGGGGATGGCGGATAAAAAGTTCCGCTTCATGGCGCCCGTGCGCACGGTGACCGGCAGGATCAGGGATCTGACGATCCTAAAGCAGGTGGGATGGTGCTTTAACATGATGCGCAATCCCTTTGACTGCAGCTATGGCATCAAAAAGGAAAAGCGCTCATCCCTGGCGGCTGCGGCCATCATTGTGGTGCTGTTCTTCATCCTGCAGGTCGCCAACAAGTATTTTTCCGGTTTCCTGTTCAAAACGGTCCGGGAAGGCGAGTATGAGCTTTTGCGCGACGCTGCGCTGACCTTCGGGGCCTTCCTGCTGCTGACTGTCTGCTGCTATCTGGTGTGCACCATCAAGGACGGCGAGGCCAGGTTCAGGGATATCGTGATCGGCGGCGCGGCCGCGCTGACCCCCATGCTCATCGCACTGCCCATCCGCCTGGTCCTCAGCAGGGTGGTCACCTTCAACGAGCAGTTCTTCCTGACACTGCTGGACGTGGTGGCCTACGGGTTCACGGGGATCCTGATCGTGCTGGCGATCATGTATCTGAACGACTACACCTTCAAAAAGACCATTGCCATCATCGTTATTACCCTGTTTACCGTGCTGGTCACCGTGGCGCTGCTGTTTGTGGTGTACGTGCTGATCGGCCAGCTGATCGACTTCGTTTCCTCGATCTACGGAGAGGTGGTGTATCGCTTTGTCAGGAAGGTTTAAGCTGATCTTGGCGCTGATGCTGGCGCTTATCCTCTTGTCCGGCCTGGGCATTGCGGCCATGGCGGAGGAAACAGAGGACGCTCCTGCGAACACCGACACCGCCCCGGCGGAGGAAAGCGCCGCTGCCCTTCCTCCCGAATACAAACTGGCGGCACAGTCTTCCCGGTTCAATCTGTATGTACGGGAGGATACCCTGGCCATCATCCTGGAAAGCAGGGCGAACGGCAGCCTGCTCTGTTCCACGGTGCAGAATCCCGATGATTTCAAGGACCAGGCCGCATGGAAGGGTTTTTATCAGAGCGGCATCGTGATGGAATTCATCGAGGATGTGAAGAGCACCAACACCCAGGCGGATTTCATCAATATGGAAGCCGTCGTATCGGTGGAATATCTTGAAAACGGCTTTTCCGCCGACGTACTTTTCCCCGCCTACGGGGTGGGCTACAGCGCCGTGGTGACCCTGGACGAAAGCTGCCTGACGGTGACGATCCCCCAGGATAAGATCATTAACGGAGAAACTGACGGGCACCGTTATACCGTATCCACTTTCACTCTCTACCCGTTCCTGGGCTACAGCGTGCTGGGTCAGGACGAGGGCTATATGATCATACCCGACGGGCAGGGGGCGCTGATCGAATTGAAGGACAATGAGAAGCGCTTCTCCTCTCCCTTCGACCGTCCCGTGTACGGCACCAACATCGGCATCGAAGATACGGTCAATTCCCGCTGGACCGTGGGCTCCGAACCGGTGATCATGCCGGTGTTCGGCATGGTGCATACGGCCAAACAGATCGGCTTCCTGGGCGTGATCGAGCAGGGAGACAATGCCGCCCGCATCCGCGCCTATCCCAACGGAGCCAATAACCTGAACTTTGACTGGGTCAGCGCCAAATACACCTATCGCATGGTGTACAAGCAGCCCACAGGCCCTTCCTCCGGCGCGGTGGACATGCTGACGGAAGATACCCGGCGCTTTGATATCGTGCAGCATTTCCTGCTGGCGGACGGTGAGGACGCCACGTATGCCGGTCTGGCCTGCGCCTGGCGGGATTATATGGAGGAAAAAGGTTTCTTTGCCCATGCGGACACGGAACGCCCCTTTGACGTGGAAGTGGACTTCCTGGGGGTCGAAAGGGAAAACGACGTGCTTGGCAAGACGGACGTGGTCATGACCTCCTTCCAGCAGGCGGGTGAGATCCTGGAATCCATGAAGACCGACGGAGTGGACCACGCTTCGGTGGTATTTCGCGGCTGGCAGTCGAACGGGCTTACCGGCGGCGTTCCCACTTCCTACAGTCCGGCGGGGTCCCTGGGCGGCGGAGGCGGCCTGGAAGCGCTGAACAGAAAATGCACGGGCCTGGGCATGGGCTTTTCCCTGGAGGCCGATTTCCTTTCACTGAACACCGAGACCCATCCCACCCTGACCTATTCCGCCTTTAAGAAGATCACCAGCCAGACCTGGAGCCGTCCCACCTTCGGGCCGGTGTACGCCACCATGTACTACCTGGCCCCGGAGCGTTCCAAAGCCGTTGCCGGGGACACCCTGAACGCCATGAGTTCCGCCGGGATCCCCGGCGTTCAGCTGACAGGAATCACCCAGCTGATGGCAGACTACTATTACCAGAACCACTATCAGGAATCCGGAAAACTGGCGCAGGCCTATCGGGACATCGCAGCCCTGGCCGCAAAGGATTTCAGCGTGACGCTGAAATCGGCCAACGCCTATCTGTGGCCCTATGCCGGCGCCCTGAACGACCTGCCCGTGACCGGCTCCGATTACGCGTATGTATCACGGGACGTGCCGCTTCTGGCCATCGCCCTGTCCGGGAAAATGCCGGCTTACCTGGAATATGTGAATTTCCAGGCCAACGCGCACAAATTCTTCCTGCGCCTGGCAGAGCAGGGCACGCGTCCATGTTTCCTTTTGACCATGGAGGATCCCATCAAGCTGCAGAACACCAATTCTTCCGACATCTATTCCGCCCGCTGGGATCTGTACCGGGTCACGCTGGCCATGTGGTATTCCCAGCTGAAAGAGCTGCACCGGGACATTGACGGAGCGTCCATTGTCGCCCACGATATGGCGGGCGACATCACCCGGGTGACCTGGAGCAACGGAGTGAAGGTTTACCTGAATTATGGGGAGACCGCCGGCGAGATGGACGGCGTCGCGCTGGAACCCATGACCTGGAAGGCGGTGAACTGAGCATGGGAAACTGGCTGTATGAAAAGGTTTTGCCCCTCCTGGAGTATATTCCTTATGTGCTGCTGGGCTGCGTATGCCTGGCGCTGATCGCGGCGCTGATCTACGCGCTGGTGCGCTCGTCGCAGAAAAAGCCCGTGCAGCGCTTCATCCGGGAATCCCTTTGGGGCTATTTCTTCATCTTTCCATGGATGGTGGGCATCTGTATCTTTTTTCTCAGCGGCGTCGCCGATTCCCTGCTGTATTCCTTCTATAACCTGAAGCTGGACAACGGACTTCAGCTGATCCCCCTGACCGGGGAAGACGCCGCGGGAAACGTGGTATACACCCCCCTGGCCAACTACATCTCCGTATTCAACAAGGAGCTCAATTACCCCGTCACCCTGGCGAATTTCGCCGTGGGCCTGATCCTGCAGCTTCCCGTCATCATCGCGTTCTCCCTGATCATCGCGCTGATGCTCAACGGGAAGATCCGGGGCCGCGGCTTCTTCCGCACCATCTTCTTCCTGCCTGTGATCATCGCCACGGGCCCCGTCATGAACCAGCTGACCGCCCAGGGCGTGTCCAGCGTGCCCATGGTGAGCCAGAACGTGATCACCTCCGTGCTCTCGGGCATGCCGGAATTCATCTCCACGCCCATCAGCGATCTGTTTTCACAATTGATCCTGATCCTGTGGAATTCGGGCATCCAGATCCTGATCTTCCTTGCGGGATTGCAGAAGGTGCCCACGGCCATGTATGAAGCGGCCAAGATCGACGGCGCCTCCGGATGGGAGACCTTCTGGAAGATCACCCTTCCCACACTGCGCTCCATGATCCTGCTCAATTCCATCTATACCGTCGTTACCCTGGCCACCGGCAGCACCAACCCCATCATCGATCTGATCTACAACGCCACCTACGCGGTCACCAAGGGTTATTCCTACGCTGCGGCCATGACCTGGATGTACACCGTCATTGTGGCGGTCCTCCTGCTGATCACGTTCCTGATCATCAGGGAAAAGAAGGAAAAGAAGAGCAAAGACATCTGGCGGCGGGATGTGGAAAGCGCCAGGCGCGGCATGCAGAGCAAAAAGGTGCAGAAACTTCTGGAAAGGAGGAAGGCGGCATGAGTATCGCGGACATGGAACTGAAGGACAGGAAAAAAACCATCCGGAAGGAAAAGTTCAAAAAACGGATGCTTGGCAGCGCGGATAAGCGCGGGTTACTGATGTCCGTCGTCATCTATGTACTGCTTGTCACCATTGCCTTCATTTACCTCTATCCGGTACTGTACATGTTTTCCCGCTCCCTTATGACCCGCAGCGATCTGTTGGACGCCTCCGCCAAATGGCTGCCCTCCCAGATCACCGGGAAAAACTACCAGGATGCCATCCTGACCCTGGACTACTGGAACAGTCTGTGGAAGAACCTGGTGCTGGCCCTGGCGCCTACCGTCTGCCAGGTGTTCATCTGCTCCATGGTGGGCTACGGCTTTGCCCGGTACAAATTCCCGCTGAAGAACTTCTGGATGGCCGTGCTGATCCTGGCCTTCCTGCTGCCCACTCAGGTGACCTCCCTGCCAAATTACCTCACTTTCTCCAGGCTGAAGCTGGCGGACGGCACGGTGAAGCCCTTTGTGATCACCGCCGTCCTGGGGCAGGGCTTCAAGAGTGTGCTGTGCGTGCTGATCTTCTACAATTTCCATCGCCAGACGCCCCAGTCCCTGGTGGAAGCGGCAGAGATCGACGGCGCCGGGCATTTCAAAGCCTACTGGCGCATCGCTTTGCCATTGTGCACGGCGGCCATTGTGGTGGTCACCCTGTTCAGCTTCGTCTGGTACTGGAATGAGACCACCCTGGTGCGCGAGTACCTGGGTTATGGCCACACCCGTGCCAAGGGCCTGACCACCCTGATGATCGAACTGCAGAAGTTTGAGGACTCCTACAACACCACCTTCGACGCCCGGGCAAGCTCCGTCACCTCCACCAACAAGATCAACGACGCCATCCGCATGGCGGGCACCATGCTGGCCATCGCTCCGCTGCTGATACTGTACTTCGTGCTGCAGAAGCAGTTTGTGGAATCTGTGGACCGGGCCGGCATCACGGGCGAGTAAGAACCTTTGACGAAGGCGGGAGGATCATCCCGCCATATGCCGGGAGCGTCCGGCACACAGTGATGACGGCTTTGTCCCCTGCCCGCCCCATTTCCCGAATCAAGGTCCTGCGGGACTTTTGATAAAACAAAAAGGAGGAACCGAACATGAAAAAACTGGTATCCCTGCTGCTGGTTCTCGCTATGGCGCTTTCCCTGTGCGGCTTTGCTGCCGCGGAAAACACTTTGCCTGAACTGAACACCACCGACGAGATCACCATCACCTTCCTGACCTGGGACGACTTTGAGCTGACGCAGGCCCTTGCGGACAAGTTCCACGAGCTGCATCCCAACATCACCGTGGAGATCATCCAGACCACCACGGGCGACTGCACCGCTACCCTGACCAACCTGGCGGCGGACAACAACCTGCCCGACGTGTTCTTCTGGCTGGACCTGGATCCCCTCATGGCCAATCCCATGTGCCTGGACATCGCCCCCTACCTGGAGGCCGATGAGGAAGCCCAGACCAAGCTGTATCCCTCCCTGCGCCGCGTGGGCTATGTGGACGGCCGCCGCAGCTACTTCATGCCCGGCGAATTCCTGCCCGCCGTCATCTATCTGGACAAGGCCGTGTTCGACAAACTGAACAAGGAACTGCCCGCTCAGGACTGGACCTGGGAAGAAATGCTTGACCTGATCGAAAACATGACCGATCCCGCGCAGGGCATCTGGGCCTACAACTTCTACATGGGTCCCGTTACCCTGGGCCCTGTCGCCCTGACCGACAATGTGCTGGGTGAATTCGGCTGGGACGGCGAAAACTATCATTTCGACACCGGCTGGGTGGAAATGGTTGAAAAGCAGAGCGAATATGCCCGCCTGGGCTATCAGGCTCTCCAGGGCAGCGACGCTTACCTGGCTGTTGTGCCCGACGACATGTGGCCCGGCGAATCCGGCCATGTGGCCATCCAGATGGACGCCTACTGGACCATGAACAACATCTACACCCAGCCTGCGGCCCTTGAACGCGGCCTGCAGATGGTGCCCTACAATGCGCCCCTCGGCGAAGACACCGAAGAAGCCGGCCAGTTTGGCTGGATCGATATGATCTCCGTTTCCGCCACCACCGAGCATCCCCGCGAGGCCTATGAAGTGGCCAAGTTCCTCACCTGGGGCAAAGAAGGCTGGATGGAACGCGCCAACCTGTACGGCACGCTGACCAACGCGGCGGGCGATAAGATCTACCGTCTGCCCGGCTCCCTGCCCATGGTCGAGGACGACGAAGTGGTCGCCGCCCTGAGCCCCCTGTTCCCGGATCTGGGCTACTGGAACGACTGGTCCGATTATCTTGCCAACATCCAGAACCCCGTTACCTTCGGCGGACGCACCATTCCCGGCTTCAACACCTTCATCGCCGACTACTATCATGGCTCTGACTACAATGGGTACGTGGGCATCGAAGCCGCCATCAACGCCGGCGCCATCGATCCCTACGACTATACCGACGCGCTGAACGAAGCGGGCCGCCAGTACTATACCGACGCCATGAAGGTGTTCTACAGCGTGTACGGCGAATAATCCCGCATTCGATCAAAAAACATCACAGGGTAACACCTGACGGAACGACGCCGGGCGGAGTGCCTACGGGCTCTTCGCCCGGCGCTTGAGGAAACGCGCTTCGATCAGGGCCCAAAGGCGCCTGCGGAAGCGAAGGCCAGAACAAAGAGAGGTGAGCGCTGTGCTGAGAATACCGTCCTTCCGGGCCGGTATGCCCATATTCAAAGCCCTGTCCTCGGAAACACGGCTGTCCATCCTGGAGCTTTTGCAAAAGGAGGGGGCCATGAGCATTACCGCCATTGCGGAACGGCTGGGCCTGACCGCGGGAACGCTTACGCCTCATATCCGCACCCTGCAGGAGTGCGGGCTGATCAGTGTATCCATGACTGAAGGCCGGCATGGCACCATGAAAATATGTACCGTCGCGGAAAGCAGCATCATGATATCCGCGCCGGAGGTATCCATGACGGAAAACATGTATGAAACGGAGATCGGCATCGGCCAGTATACCAATTATGAGGTCAGGCCCACCTGCGGTATCTGCACCCCGGACCACATCATCGGTCAGGTCGACGTGCCCGCCTTTTTTTCCGATATGGAGCGGATTGACGCTCACATCCTCTGGTTCTCCAGCGGGTATGTGGAATATATGCTGCCCTGCTTTTTAAAAGAAGACCAGCAGCCTCTGGAATTGCAGATATCCATGGAAATATCCTCGGAAGCGCCCGGGGTGCAGGAGCACTGGCCCAGCGATATTTATTTCCAGATCAACGGCGTAAAGCTGGGCTACTGGACCAGCCCGGGGGACTACGGCCGGATACAGGGCATCTACAATCCCCCCTGGTGGTTCCGCAACTGGAACCAGCACGGGCTGTACAAACTGCTGTCCATCAACGGACAGGGCACATTTATGGACGGCAGCCGCATCAGCGACGCCAATATCGGCGATATCCGCATCCGCCCGGGACGCGCCATCTCCTTCCGTATAGAGGTGCCCGAAGACGCCCATCACGTCGGCGGCGCCACGCTGTTTGGAAAGGGGTTCGGCAACTATCCCCAGGATATCCGCATGCGCATGCATTATGCGGGGAAGGGGGAGAACCAATGAAAAAGGCGCGCGTTTTTTCCCTTCCTGCGGCTCTTTTGCTGGCACTGCTCTTTGTCTGTGCGCCGGGAGGGGATGTCTTTCCCGCGGCCACGGGCCGGGGACCGCTTTTTTCCCGCGCCGCGGGTGAAGGGAAAACGCTGGAATGCGAAGTGTCCTTAACCGGCGGCGTCCCGGTGTCCCCGACGCTGTTCGGGCTTTTCCTGGAGGACATCAATTTTTCTTTTGACGCCGCCCTGTACGCGCAGATGGTGAGGAATGCTTCATTCGAATACGGCACCGCGGCTTCGGGGGGCGCCGGGCACGGCTGGAGCGCCGGCGAAGACACGCTGCTTGAGGTGGCGGACGGAAGCGCCGACGGGACCTGGCTCAACCCGAACAATCCCCACTATGCCCGCATTTCGTCTCCGTCCGGCGCGTCTGCGTCGATCTTCGGCACCGGATACCTGGACGGCATCGCCGTTTCCGCAGGCGAAAAATACTGTCTGTCCCTCTATTTGAAAGGGGAAGCCCGGACGGTGCGCGCGGCCCTCGCCGTTTCCGGGGAGTCCCTCTGTGAATGCGTGTTTACCGGCGTGACGGGGGAATGGCGCCGTTTCGATGCGGCGCTCGTACCTGCCGGGAGCGCGTACAGGGGAGTCCGCCTTGTGATCACTGCCGAGGGCGGGGCGCTGGATGTGGACATGGTCTCCCTGATGCCGGAGGACACCTACCGCGGCCTGCCTGTCCGCAGGGACCTGGGTGAATGCCTGGAAGCGCTCCATCCCGCCTTCCTGCGTTTTCCCGGGGGCTGCGCCGTGGAGGGCAGGGACGCGGAAAGCGTTTATTCCTGGAAGCAGTCCGTCGGGGACGGTCTTGCCTTTGAGCTGAACGGCGTCATGACCGTGGGCGACCCCGCGGCCCGGCGGCAGGGCATGAACATCTGGGCCGGCACCGGGACGGAGCCCTATTACACATCTTACGGTCTGGGCTTTTACGAAATGTTCCGCCTGTGCGAGGAATTGGGGTGCCTGGCGGTGCCGGTGCTCAACGCCGGAATGACCTGCCCCATCCAGAGCCGGCGCTACATTGTATATCCCACAAATTCAGATGAGTTCCGCGCGTGTGTGCAGGACGCCCTGGACCTGGTGGAATTCTGTCGGGGCGGGGCGGATACCCGCTGGGGCGCGGTGAGGATCGCCATGGGGCACGAAGCCCCGTTCGGGCTGAAGTATATCGGCATCGGCAACGAGCAGTGGCAGGGCGAGTATTTTCAGCATTACCGCCTGTTTGTCCGGGCCTTTGAAGACGCCGCGGCGGCGGACCCGGAGATGTACGGAGACATCCGCCTGATCGTGGCCAACGGCCCTTCCGCAGACAGCAGGGAGGGATGGGAGTATATCGGCGGCCGGGGCAGAGGCGACACGCTGACGGCCCTGGTGGACGAGCATTTTTACATGAGCCCGGCATGGTTCCTCGGCAATGCGGACCGGTACGACGGCTATGACCGCACCCTTCAGGCAAAGGTATTCCTGGGGGAATACGCCGCCCAGTCCAACCGCCTCGCTTCCGCCCTGTCGGAGGCGGCGTTCATGACGGGCCTGGAGAAAAACGGGGACGTGGTGGAAATGGCCTGCTACGCGCCGCTGTTCGGGAACGCGGTGTCCCGGCAATGGGACCCGGACCTGATCTATTTCAATAACCGCGGGCATTTCAGGACCGCGAATTACTATGTCCAGCAGATGTTTTCCCTGAACGCCGTCGCCCGTTCCCTGCCTGTCGCCCTGCGGGGGGACATGCCGGAGGAAACGGCCCTTTCCGGCAGGGCGGGCCTCGGCAGCTGGGAGACCGCCGTGGCCTATGACGACCTGACGGTGGTGTCGAACGAAACGGGCGAGGTATTGTACCGGTGCGATTTTGATTCCGCCGCCTCGCTCCGGGAAGCGGACATCATACCGTACCGGGGCTCATGGCGCGTGTCCGGCGGAAGGCTGGTGCAGTCCTCGGTGTCGTCTCCCGCGGACAACAATACCGGGGACGCGGCGTATTTCGGCGACAGCGCCTGGCATGACTACACCCTGAATGTCAGCGGCGAGATCCTTTCCGGCCGGGAGGGCTTCCTGATCCCGGTATGCGTGAGGGATACGAATAACAGTATCTTCTGGAATATCGGAGGCTGGGGCAACACGGTATCCTGCCTGCAGACGGTGAACGGCGGGACCAAGTCAGGGCAGGTGGAGGGCACCGTCAGGAACGTACGGCTCCGGAAGGGCCATGTCTACAGCATCCGGGTATCGGTGGACGGGGACCGTGTCCGCTGCTGGCTGGACGATGTAATGTATGTGGACCATGTTTTCGCCCCCGCCCCTGTCTGCTTTGCCGGCGCCGGGGAGGCTGAAAACGGCGACCTGGTCCTGAAGCTGGTCAATACCGGCGGCGATAAGCGCCGGTTTGAGATCACGCTCCGCGGCTTTGACCCCGCCCGCTACGCCGGTACGGCCGAAACAGCCGTCCTGTCGGGGGACAGCCCGGACGCGGCCAACACCTTCGGCAGAGAGGACGCCGTTAAGCCGGTATACGGGTCGACGGAAGTGGGGGAGACATTTTCCGGGACGCTTGAGGGGTATTCCCTTACGGTCATCCGCATCCCGGCGCTCAGATAGCGTTTTTCTTTCACTGCGCCTGAACAGAAACGCGAAATGATATTTTTACCGCAGGAGGGAAGAGAATGAAAAAAGCGTTTAGGACCTGCGCCGGCCTCGCCCTGTCGGCGCTCATTTTCGGCGGCGCGGCCTTCGCCGGGGAAGCCGATTACACCGCGGACCTGTCGGCCTTTCAGAAAGGCTCGGTGAACGCCGGGGTGTCGGTGCATGATCCTTCCATCGTGGCCGAGGACGGGACGTATTATATTTTCGGGTCCCATATGGCTGCGGCAAAGTCACGGGACCTGCGCAGCTGGAACCTGATCGCCAGCGGCTACCTGCCGTCCAATCCCGTGTGGGGCAACCTGTTTGAGGAAGGCTCCCATGTGTTCGATTACGCGGGCAGCGCCGACAGCCTGATCCCCACCGACGACAGGGGGTATCACGTGTGGGCGCCGGACGTGATCTATAACGACGTGATGGGAAAGTACTGCATGTATTACTGCACTTCCTCCACATGGAACGCCTCCAACCTGTGCTGGGCCGTGTCCGACCGGGTGACCGGGCCTTACGTTTGGCAGGGCCCCCTCATCTGTTCCGGGTTTGACAAAAGGACCATCGAAGGCACCGACGTGTGCGATGTGGTGGACGCGGACTATGCCCGCAGGACCTACCTGACCGTGAGCGGGACCTATAATTATAATAAATGGCCCAACGCCCTGGATCCGGCGGTATTTTTCGACGCGGAGCACCGGCTGTGGATGGTGTACGGCAGCTGGTCCGGGGGCATCTTCCTGCTGGAAGTGGACCCGGCCACAGGGGAGGTCATCCATCCGGAGGAGGACAGGGAAAACGGCGTCGATCCCTACTTCGGCAGGCACCTGATGGGCGGGAACCATAAATCCATCGAAGGCCCGTACATCCTGTATGACGCCGAAGCGGGGTATTATTACCTGTTTGTATCCTATGGCGAACTGAGGGCCAAGGGCGGCTACCAGATCAGGGTGTTCCGAAGCAGGACGCCGGACGGCGAATATACGGACATGCTCGGCGCTTATCCCGACGGCAGGGGCCTCCATGCCCCTTACGGTCTGAAGCTTTCCGGCAATTACGACCTGCCGTCCCTCAGGATCAAGCATATGGCTACCGGGCATAACAGCGCAATGATCGACGCGGACGGCAAAAGGTACATCTGCTGCCACACCCGCTTCAATAACGGCACCGAAAACCATCAGCCCATGGTGAAGCAGTATCTGCTCAACGCCGAGGGATGGCCCTGCGTGCTTCCTTACGCCGCCTGGGGGGAAACGGTATGTGAAAACGGCTACGGCGCGGAAATGGCCGTGGGCCGCTGGTATGTGATCAACCAGGGGATCGATATCAGCGCCAGGATCGCAGAACCCTTCATCCTGTATTTCCGTGAGGACGGGACCGTAGACGGCGACGGGATCACCGGCGCCTGGAGAAGCGAGGAGGGCGGATACCGAATGACCGTAAGCTATGGGGACAGGGAGTTCAGCGGCGTTTTCTGCGCAATGAAGGACAACGCCGGCACGGACGTGTTCGTTTTCTCCGCCGTGGGCGCAAACGAAAGCCTGTGGGGGGTCAGGTATGACGAATAAGGCGCCAAGCGCCTGATCCATATCCCTCCTGCTATATCGCGGGATCTGCGCGCCTTCTCGAAAACATGCGCACGCAAAACGGGCCGCTGCTTAACGCAACGGCCCGAAATCCATTTGTTTTTGCCTCCGTCAGGAACCGGAATAATCCTTGTATACCCTGACGACGCTGCCATAACCGCCCAGAGCAAGGTCGTCGATCTGGCGCTTCAGGTTTTTCCGCATGCCCTGGACCGTCACGGTTTTTCCCTCCCTGCGCTTTTCCTGCGCCTCCCTGAACACCCGGAGGACCGTTTCGGCGGGAGTGTCCTGGTGGATCAGGTAAGCGACGCCGTCTTTGGAGGCGGGGGCGTTCGGGTCCATGTGGTCGCTGAGGATGGTGATGATGCGCTCGAAGCCGATGGAAAAACCGCAGGCGCTGACGTCGACGCCGCTGTATTTGCCGATCATCTTGTCGTAGCGTCCGCCGCCGGCGATGGCAAAATGATAATCGTCGATGGTGCATTCGAAAATGGTCCCGGTATAGTAGGACATGCCCCGGACCAGGGTGGGATCGAATACGACGTTCACGCCCTCGGCTACCATGCCGCGCACGCAGCTGATGATGGTATCGAGCCCATCGGCGTACTTTTCGTCCAGGAAGCTGCCCAGCATAAAGCCGCAGGTTTCCCTGGCGGTGTCTTTCGCCGGCGTTTTGAAGATGTCTACGTATTTCCTGACGGCGTCTTCGGGATACCCGTTTTTCTTCAGCTCGTTTTCAACGCCGTCAAGGCCGATCTTGTCAAACTTGTCCAGGATGATGAAGACGGTCGAGAAATCCTCTTCGCTGAAACCCGCGTAGGCCGCCATGGCCCTGAGGATATTGCGGTCGCTGACATGGACGGTGAATCCGGAGATCCCGATCCGTGAAAAGATCCGGGTGAGCATGTCGGAGGTGGCGGCGATCAGTTCGATCTCGGCCAGGATGGAATTTTCGCCGATGATGTCGATATCGCACTGGGTGAACTGGCGGAAACGGCCCTTCTGGGGATTGTCCGCCCGCCATACGCTGCCGATCTGCAGCGATTTGAAAGGCATCGGGAGGGAAGAAACGTTGTTGGCGTAATAGCGCGCCAGGGGCACGGTAAGATCGTAGCGAAGGCCGGAGTCGGCGAGCTCGTTTTTCCCCTCCGCCAGGGCTTCTTCCAGGCTCTGGCCGCGTTTGAGGATGCGGAAGATCAGTTTTTCGTTTTCCCCGCCCTGCTTGTTGGTCAGGTTTTCGATGTGCTCCATGGCGGGTGTCTCGATCTCGGTGAAGCCGTAGCGGGTGTAGGTTTCCCGGATCATATCGATGACGCTCTGCCTCAGCTTCATGTCGCCGGGCAGGCAGTCCCTCATGCCCTTGATCGGTGTTTTGATGAAATCCATGACCTTTTCCTCCTGCTTTTGCGTTCCGCTGCGCCGGGCATGGCAGCCCGGATCCCTCCGGCTCAGTTCCTTCGCCTTTGCCGGCGGTGCCGGATTTCCGCCGATTATAGCACGAAAAATGAAAGCCTGTCAATGAACGGCAAAGCTGCCGGCTTTTGCGCCGGGGACGTGGGGCTCGTCAGGTGTCGGGAGCGAAGACCTTCAGGTCCCGGTATTCGCCGATCAGGGGGGCCAGCTGCCGGAAGCCGATCTTCCCGTCCTCAAGCAGCGGGCCGCAGGACGTCCCGTCGTCCTGATAGCGGAAGATCTCGAGGCCGTTAATGGAAAAGGCGACGAGGGCATCCCGCTTGAGGACCGACAGGTGATAAAAATCCGCCGCTTCGTCCGCGTCGGGAATGGGATCCCCGCCCTGGGCGGTCAGGTGGAAGCCGTAGCTTTTGCGAAGGTTGCAGGTGTGGAAAGCGCGTTCGTCCTTTTCCTTGCGCCGGAAATAGGATACATGGAAGGCGTTGATGTCCCCGTGGTGGTACTGCGGGTATTCTCCGGTGCGTTTTGCGAGACGATCGTCGAACAGGTCCTCGCCCCTTCTGCCTTTCGCGGCGAAGAACAGGATGCACAGCCCCGGTTCGCGCACCGGGCGGAAATCCCAGGTGATCAGGACGTTCCGGGGAAAGGTGACCGGACACCAGAGGACGTAGTTGGCTTTCTGCATCTTGTCCGGGGACAGTTCGTTTTCCATCCGCATGCAGGTGCCGGGGAAGGAAATGCGGGCGCGGCCCTCAAGGATGAAATCCCGGATGCTTTCCTCCGCCGACAGGGGGTTTTCATAGATCAGCTCCATAGCGCGTCCCTTTCTTCTTTCGTTTTGCCCAGTATACCACGGCACTGCCGCGGAAGAAAGAGGGGATTGACGCGTCCGCGGGGGGTGTGTTATAATCCCCTTTGTGCGGTAGTAGCTCAGTTGGTAGAGCGCCACCTTGCCAAGGTGGAGGTCGCGAGTCCGAGCCTCGTCTACCGCTCCACGGACGGCCTTTCGGGGCCGTTTTTTTATCCCTTCCCGCATTCCGTTCCTTTCCCGTTCCCGGCAAGACCCGGAAAAAACTTTATGCTTTTCATCGGAGCAACTTTGGTTTATAATATAAAAGTAAAGCTGTATGCGTGGAGCGTAAAATGGCTGAAAAAGTGATCGTGGCATATGATGCCCGCTGCGAGGATGTCAGGACCGTCAGCGTGGCCGTTGATGCGGATGCAAAGCCCTTTTTGACCATGGACGGGAGGGAACTGGACGAAAATGAAGCGGGCGGCCTGGGGAAATGGGACCGCACGCTGATATCGATGCTTGAAGCCGATCTGTGGGAATATCCGATGTTCGACGGGGAGAAGATCACCTCTTCCCGGGCCCATTTCACGATATCCCTCCCTGCCAGGGAAGCGCCTGAGGGCGGATCCCCCTGACCGCAAAGACGGATCACGCGGTCAGGCCGGTCCCGGGAAAAGCGAGGCGCCTCCGTTTTTGCGGAGGAACTTCCCGGGGGCAGGAACTCAAGGCCCGCTTAAAATCACGGAGGCGGAAACTTGTCATACCGTTCTAATTATGTTCAGGTGGACCTGGGCGCGCTGAGGCATAACCTGCGCCTTGTAAGGGAGATCCTTGGCGGAACGCCTTACCTGGCGGTCGTAAAGGCGGATGCCTATGGGCACGGCGCGCCGGAGGTGTCCGGGGTCTGCCTGTCGGAAGGTGCTAAAATGCTGGGCGTGGCCCTCTCCGAGGAGGGAGAGGAACTGCGCGAAAGGGGGATCGGCGCGCCGATCCTGGTGCTGAGCGGGGTAAACCCCGCCGGGGCGGACGCCGACGTCCGCCTGGGACTGACCCAGACGGTGTTCGACGAAAAGGGCGTCCAATGCCTGGAGGCGGCCTGCGAACGTGAAAACCGGCATATCGGGGTGCACATCAAGGCCGATACCGGCATGGGCCGCATCGGTGTCAGGGACCGGGCAGAGGCGGAGGCGGTGCTCAGGGCCCTGTCCCGCGCCCATCGGGTGGAACTGGAGGGACTGTACACCCATTTCGCCGCGGCGGACGAAAAAGACGAGTCCTATACCCGTATTCAGGAAAAGCGCTTTACGGACATCATGGCGCTGATGCCGGCGGGGATCACGGTGCACGCTTCCGCGTCGGCGGCCCTTTGCCGGTTCCCCGATCTCCGTTTCGATATGGTCCGGGCGGGGATCGTGATGTACGGATGCCCGCCCTGGGAGGGATGCGGCCTGAAACTTCGGCAGGTGATGCAGTGGAAGACCGAAGTGTGCTGCGTCAGGGACCTGTCCCCGGGGGAAAACGTCGGCTACGGCCGAACGTTTACCGCCGGGAAGCCCATGAAGGCCGCGGTGGTCTGCGTGGGCTACGGGGACGGATATCCGCGGCTGCTCTCCGGACGGGGCGAGGTGCTGATCAAGGGGGTGCGCTGCCCCATCATCGGGCGGATCTGCATGGACGTGATGATGGTCGACGTATCGGATGTTCCGGACGTGTCGGCCGGGGACGAGGCCGTGCTGATGGGCGAAAGCGGCGGGGAGAGGATCACCGCGGACGACCTTGCCGCCCTCACGGAGACCATCAGCTATGAAATCCTTCTGTCCCCTTCCCGCAGGGTCCCCCGGGTGTTCATCCCGGGATAAAAAACGGTTTAACGAACGATTACGGAGGATGTTTGCCATGCCAGCGGCCGAGCAGAAAAAGATCGCGCCTCCCGCCGTGGGAAATAAAAAGAAAAAGGAAAAAGTCAAGCCGATATTCAAGCCCTACGACCGGGGGAGGCTGTTCTGCGGCGGCATATGGAAACGGATACTGAAGGTGCTGGGCACCTTCGCGGCGTTCGTGTTCATTTCCCTGATCTTCGGGACCGCCGTGGGGGAGGGAGGCGTAGTGCTGCGCCTGTTTATCAACGGCAGCCTGCTCCTGGTCCTCTGGTACATGCTCTTTACCGAGGGAGCCGCGGACGGCGAAACGGACGTCGCCCTGGGAGAAACGGCCCTCGGCCGCAGGGAACAGGGACGCAGCCTGCCCAAAGAGGACGCGGACAAGGCCTATTGCCCGGCAAGGGGATTCGCGGTAGGCCTGATCGCCATGCTGCCTTTCCTTTTGGTGACGACGGCCTACGCTTTCTGTGCGGTCAAGCAGGTCTACGCCCTCCAGACCCTTCCGTCCTGGGTGTCGGGCCTTGCCGGCGTGGAGGAGATCGGCGGCGCCCTGTCCTATTACAACCGCCAGGTCACTCTGGGGGCTGCGGATATCCTCAGGATCATCAGCCGGCTGATCAGCATCCCCTATGTGAACATCGTGACCGCGAACGACGCCGACCGGCTGCTGACCCTGGACAGGATGCTCCCGCTGACGCTCCTGATGCCCGTCCTGTTTTATGGGATCGGATACCTGTCGGGGCCCCGCCGCAGGGCCATGATCCATGGGAGCATCGCGTCGAATGACCGGCGCCGGGTCCGCAGAGAAAAGGCTGCCCGCCGCCGCCGCGCCCAGGGCCCGAGGGAGCTGGTCTGATGCGCATCATCGCGGGGGTGTGCCGTTCCAGGACGCTGCGGGTGCCCCGGGGCATGGATACCCGGCCTACCTACGACCGGGTGAGGGAGACGATCTTCGATATCCTGCAGTTTGAAGTGAGCGGCACCGAGACGCTGGACCTGTATGCCGGCAGCGGCGCCATGGCGCTGGAGAGCCTCAGCCGGGGAGCGCGCCGGGCCGTGATGTGCGACGCGGACGGCGAAGCCGTGCGCACAGCCTCGGGGAACGCTGAAAGCCTGGGCCTGAAGGAAAAGTGCGATATCCTGCACATGAAGGACACGGCCGCGCTTTCGGAGCTTCAATCCCGCGGGGAAAGCTTTGACCTGGTTTTCCTGGACCCGCCTTACCGGATGGATACCACTCCCGTCATGGCTGAGATCGCCGCGCGGGGGCTGGTGAAGCCCCGGGGCGTGATCGTGACGGAATACCGGGAAAACGAACCCGGGACGCCGGAAGGGTTCGCGGTCTGGAAGGAAAGGCGCATCGGTTCGGTCTTCGTCAGGATGTACCGGAGAGAGGAAACGGAGGGGTGATATGGAATGCGTTTACCCGGGCTCGTTTGATCCGGTGACCGTGGGGCATGAAAACGTGATCCGCCGCCTGGACAGGATGTTTGACCGCGTGATCGTCGGGGTGCTCCACAACCCCGACAAGGCGGGTTGCTTTACGGTGCCGGAGAGGATCGGTATGCTTGAAAGCTGCCTGAAGGGCCTTGAACATGTGGAGATCCTTTCCTGGGACGGGCTCCTGGTGGACCTGATGAAAAAAACAGGCGTCCGGGTGGCTGTCCGCGGATTCAGGAACCTGTCGGATGTGGAAACGGAAGAGGCCATGCTGCGGATCAACGCCCTCCTTCTGCCGGGGATGGAGACGCTGCTGATCCCATGCGAGCCGCACCTGGAAGCTGTCTCTTCCAGCGTGGTGCGCCAGGTCGCTTCCTTTGGCGGGGATATCAGCGCTTTGGTGCCCGCTCCATGCCTCGAAACGGTGAGGAACAGATTCTCAAAGGGGATTTATTGATTTCACCGGCGTTTGTGCGCCGTGGGAGATGTCTGTCTTATTGCGATCAATCTACAAGGAGGAATCATCATGTCAGAAGGAACGATGAAAACCCTGAAAGTCCTGGACCAGATCCGCCTGCTGGTGGACAACGCAAAGACGGTCCCATTTACCAGCAAGCTGATGATCGAAAGGAACGAGCTTGCCTCCCTCCTGGGAAGCCTGGACGGCTCCCTGCCGGAGGACATCAAGCACGCGCAGGAAGTCCTGACCGAACAGGAAAAGATCCTTGGCGACAGCCGCGACGAAGCGGAAAGGACCCTTCGCGAGGCCCGTGAGGAAGCGACGAAGACCCTTGACGAAGCAAGGACCAGCGCCGAGAAGATGGTCCATGACGCCGAGGAATCCGCCGCCGCCCAATTGAACGATGCCCAGACACGTTCGTCCCAGATGCTCCAGGACGCCTCCAGCCGTGCCAATGCCGCCGTGGCGGAAGCCACTCAGAAGAGCCAGGCGATCGTGGCTGACGCGGAGCTCCGTGCCAGGCAGATGACGGATGAGAGCACCATCATGCAGAATGCCCGTGACCAGGCGGACCAGCTGCTCAATGCCACCAGGCAGGACTGCCAGGCGTATTCCCAGGAGGTCCGCCAGAACATGATGAAGCTGATCGAAGCCGCGGATGCGGGCCTTGAAGCCCAGCTGAACAGCCTGAGGGACTACAGGCAGCAGATGAACAACGCCTGACGCGCTTATCCCATCCCGGCAAGGACGGAACGGCGGCCTGCGTCCGCCGTTCCCTTCATGTGCGCCGCGGGAGAGCGGTCACGGCTTTTGCGCTTTTACAGGGCCAAAGACGGTGGGAAAACGCGCGGAACAGCAAAAAACGCATAAAACATATGGAAAACATGCGCATGGCATTTTATTTTCGGCTTGACACATTTGACCTGCGCGGATATACTATAATAGCTTTTTTGTGGTGCTTTAACACTGCAGCAATCCAAGGCCCCAAAGGGCTTTCAAGTTAAAGGAGTTGTTACAATGAAGCGTACCTACCAGCCCAAGAAACGCCAGCGCAACAAGGTCCATGGGTTCCGTGCCCGCATGTCCACCAAAAACGGCCGCAGGGTGCTTGCCGCCCGCCGCCGCCGCGGCCGCAAGGAACTGACCGTCTGAACCTGACGCCCGTTTCCATAAGCGCAGTCCGCATGGCTTTGCCCGCACCCGCTGCCTTCCGGCGCGTCCGATGACACCGGGGCGGGCTTAATTTATGCATAAGGCTGCCGGGGGAATACGGGCCCCGAACCATTCCTCCTTCGACCGCCGGGTGTTCCCGGTAAAGAAAGAAAAGCCGTGCAGAAACAATACCGGCTTCGCAAAAACAGTCAGTTCCGGTACGTCTACCGGAAGGGCAAGGGCACGGCGGGACGCGAGCTGGCCGTGGCGTTTGTCCGGGGACCGCGCCTGATGGCGGGGTTTGCCGTATCCAAGCGTGTCGGCAACGCCGTTGTCAGGAACCGCATCAAACGAAGGCTGCGGGAGGCCTTCAAAAAACAGATCCCGTTTCTCCGGCGCGGCATGTATGTGTTCACGGCACGGGACATGGCCGCTCAGGCCGATTACCGCCGTCTCGAGGAGACGATGGCCTTCGTCCTGAAAAAATGCGGACTGTACAAGGACAGTCCGGGGCAGACATGAAAAAACTGTTGCTCAAAGGGATCCTTTTCTACCAGCGGGAGATATCCCCTCGTCGGGGTCCCTGCTGTCGGTTTTATCCCACATGCTCCGAATACGCCAGGATCGCCGTGGAGCGCTACGGCGCGCTGCACGGGTCATGGCTCGCCGCCAGGCGTCTGGCACGCTGCACCCCGCTGAACAAGGGGGGTTACGATCCTGTACCCGAAGAATCCCCCGAAGGCCATATTAGGAGGGACGAAAATCCTTGAACGCTTTTTTCGTATCGATCCTCAATGCGATACATTCCGTTGTAAATAACTACGGATGGACCATCGTGGTGTTCACGGTGCTGATCCGTCTGGTGCTGATGCCCCTGGATTACAAAAGCCGCAAGGGCATGAGGAAAATGACCGCGCTTTCCGCCAAGCAGGCGGAGCTGCAGCGCAAGTACGGCAACGACAAGGAAAAACTCAACAGGAAGCTGGGCGAACTGTACAAAAAGGAAGGGGTCACCCCCATGTCTGGGTGCGTCCCGATGCTGATCCAGTGGCCCATACTGATCATTATGTTCGGCGCCATGAGGGAAATGACCAACACCCAGACGGTCAACCAGGTATTCCAGTACCTGATCCATCCCGATGTGGTGCCCGCCATGGATTCCTGGCTGTGGATCAAAAACGTCTGGCAGCCGGATTCCCTGTTCCAGTCCGTCGTTCCCTCGGCCAGGAACCTCCAGATCATCGACCTGAACGTCTGGAGGACCGTGTTCGAGGGTCTGGCTCCGGAAGCACAGAACGCCATCACTTCCTTTATCAACGGGAGCGGCGGCACGCTGGATTTCGCCAGCAAGGACACCATCCAGGTGATCATCAACGCGCTGTCCACCACCGAAGCCTACAAATCCTGCATGGCGACGGTGCCAGGGTGGACCAACGTTCAGGCGCTCTTCTTCTCTTTCAGCGTTTATCAGCAGTGGAACGGCCTCCTGCTCCTGCCCGCCCTGGCGGCCGGCACCCAGATCCTGATGAACAAGCTCAATCCCTCCCAGGCTGGGGCGGCTCCGACGGCTGCCTCCTCCGACCAGCAGCAGCAGCAGGCCTCCACCGGGAAGATCATGATGATCATCTTCCCCCTGATGAGCGTGTACTTCTGCCTGATCTCCAATGCCGGTTTTGCCATTTACTGGGTTACAAGCAACATTGTCATGGGTATCATGACCGTCGCTATGAACAATTATCTGGAAAAGAAGGACGCCCAGGATCCCAATTGGGACAAAAAGAAAAGGGTGTCGTCGGAAGGGTCGGTTAAATAAATATGAGCAACAGCCGTGAATTTACGGGAAAAACAACGGAAGAGGCCATTGAAAAAGGCCTTCGTGAGATGGGCGTTACCTTTTCTGACGTACGCATCGAGACCCTGCAGGAGGGCAGCAAGGGACTGTTCGGGCTGTTTGGGAGCCGGCCGGCCAAGGTACGGATCACACTGAACGAGGAATCCACCGACTTAAAGGACCTGGTGCATGATATGTTCGCTTCGGCCCAGAAGGCCCCGAAGCAGGAAAAGCCCAGGGAAAAGAAAGAACCCGCTCCTGAAAAGGCCCCGGGCAAGCCGAAGGAAAAGACGGAAAAACCCGCTGATAAACCCGCGGAGGAAGATGCGGAAAAAACCGAAAAACCCGTCGAAAAGGCGGCGCCGCAGCCCGCAGCGGATGAAAATGCCCCTGAAAAGAAGCCCGGGGGCAGGAAAAAGCCCGAAGGCAGGAAGAATGCCCAGGACGGCGAAAAGAAGGGCGAACAGCGCAAAAAGAACCAGGGCGAGGGCCGGAAGAAAGCCCCCAAGCCCCAGGAGCCCAAGGCTCCGCGGGCTCCCGTTGAACAGCTGGATCCAGCCACCAAGGCCGGCCAGGCCCAGGTATTCCTCCAGGAGCTGACCCGGCTTATGGGCGTGGACGTCAGCGTGGAAGTGTCCACCGACGAGGAAGGCAATATCCGCGTCAACATGGAAGGGGACACCCTTGGCATCCTGATCGGACGCCGCGGTGAGACCCTGGACGCCCTGCAGTACCTGACCAGCCTGAAGGTGAACAAGGGGCAGAACGAATATACCCGCGTCACCCTGGATACCGAGCATTACCGTGCCAAGAGGGAAGAAGCCCTGGTCCGCCTGGCCAACCGGATGGCCAACCGCGTGCAGAAGACCGGCCGAAAGGTGAGCATGGAACCCATGAATCCCTATGAGCGCCGCATCCTTCACAGCGCCCTGCAGAACAACGAATTCGTGACCACCCATTCCGAGGGCGAGGAACCCAACCGCCATGTGGTGATCACCCCCAAGAAAGCGGAAAAAGGTGAAAAGACCGCAAAATCCGTAAAAGCCCGGGCCGGATCCCCCGCCGCGGAGAATGACGCGGACGAGGTGGATGTGAAGGCGGCTGCCGACATCACGGAAGCGGCTGCCGACATCACGGAAGCGGCTGCCGTTATCACGGAGGCTGCTGCCGAAAATACGGAAACTGCCCAGGAAAACGCATGATCTCGGAGGCCGTCCTTTGAAGGACGGCCTCTTTATCCGGGAGGAACGGTATGGCAAAGGTGATACTGACCTGCGGACTTGTCTGCGCAGGAAAAACGACTTACGCAAGGCATCTGTGCGCCGATATGCCCGCGGCGCTCCTGTCCGCCGACGAGATCATGCTGGCCCTTTTCGGACCGGACGCGGGGGATAAGCACGATGTGTATTTTGCCCGCGTCAGGAAATACCTGTACGAAAAGGCGGCTTCCCTCGCCCGGGACGGCATCAATACGGTGGCGGACCTGGGCATGTGGTCCCGCGAAGAGCGTGACAGGGCCAGGCATTTCTTTAGGGACCGGGGGATCGAGATGGAGATCCACTACCTGAAGATCGGCGCTGACGAATGGATGCGGCGCATACGCCGGCGCAGCCGGGACATCTCGCAGGGTTTTTCGGGGGCTTATGAGGTGGACGACGGCCTGAGGAAAAAGTGTCTGGCCGCGTTTGAGGAGCCGGAGGGCGAAGAAGACGTGACGACCGTCAGGGCGGAGGACCTGCCCTTCCAAAACGAAGAGCAAAACGAATAAACAAACATACGGGGCGCGTGTCAAAAGACACGCGCCCCGCGCATTTGTTTCCACGGATCACAGCTCGTTGAAGCCTTCTCCCAGGGCCTCGTGGGTGTCGCAGGTGAATACAAAAGCGTAAGGATCCCCAGACTTGACGATGCGCTTCAGGGTGACGGTCTCACGGCTGGAGACCACGCACATAAGGAGGCGTTTTTCCGTGCCGGAGTATTCGCCGATCACCTTCCAGCCGGTCACGCCCCGCTCCATGGCGGTCAGGATCTGCGTTTTGATCCAATCGGGCTGCGAGGTGATGATAAAGCAGGCCTTGGAGGAATCCATGCCGGTGACCACCAGGTCCAGGGCCTTGTCGGACACATAGATGCAGATCATGCTGTACAGGGCCAGGTTGGCGTTCATGGTAAAGGCCGCGGCCAGGACCACCGCGCAGTCGATGAGAAACAGCAGGGTGCCGACCGTAATAAATGAAAACCTGCGGTGGATCATGCGGGCGATCATGTCAGTGCCGCCGGTGGTGGCGCCGCCGCGCAGGATGAGCCCAAGGCCCAGGCCCAATAGCACGCCCCCGAAGACCGAGTTGAGGAGCAGGTCATCGGAGATGCGGGGAAGGGGGAGCAGATCGATGCTGAGGGAAAAAAGGACCGTGGCGGCCAGTGACAGGAGAAAAAAACGCCGGCCCATGGTCTTCCAGGACAGGAAGAACAGCGGCAGGTTCATGACCAGGGACGTTGTGCCCACCGGAAAGCCGAGAAGGTGGTTGAAAATGGTCGCAACGCCGGTCAGGCCGCCGGGGGCGATGGACGACGGGGTCAGGAACAGGGGATAGGCCGCGCCGCCGAGCAGACACCCGACGATGATCATCAGCCAGCTGTCGAGGTCTTTACGGGTCGGTGGGAAAAAGCCGGACTGCAAGGGGAAGACCTGCCTTTCGATTGTCGTTGGCCGCCCGGATGCGGGGCGGAAAAAACGCGGGCAGGGGACTGGGCCCGATGCCCGCGCATGATGGATATCAGTCGCCGAAGGTGATGCCCATGTGCCGGGCCAGGTCCACCATCTGGTCGTCCTGTGAGACCAGCTTGGGGATGCCGGCGACGTCACTGAGCTTATTGTGGACCACCTGGTTTCCCTGGAGGGCCACGGTATAGCCGTAGGTCTTGTCCCGGATCAGCTCGGCCGCGTGTACGCCGAACTGTGTGGAGAGCACCCGGTCGTAGGCGCTGGGCGAACCGCCGCGCTGCATATGTCCGGGAATGACGGCACGGGCTTCCACGCCCACAAGGGCTGACAATTCCCTGGCCATCCGGGTGGAGATGTTGGTAAAGCCGGTTTCAAGACGGTAATTTTCCCGTTCCTTGCGCTTCATTTTGGCTTCCTTCCGGTCCATGGCCCCTTCGGCCACGGCGATGATGGAGAAGGCCTTTTTGGACCGTGCGCGTTTTTCGACGGCTTCGGCGATCTTTTCGATATCGTAAGGGATCTCGGGTAGGACCAGCACGTCGGCGCCTCCGGCCAGGCCGGAGTACAGCGTGAGCCAGCCGGCCTTGTTGCCCATGATCTCGATCACCATGCACCGGCCGTGGCTGGCGGCGGTGGTGTGGATGCGGTCGATAACGTCGGTGGCGATATCCACGGCGGTGTGGAAGCCGAAGGTGAAGTCGGTGCCGTAGATATCGTTGTCGATGGTCTTGGGGAGGCCGATGACGTTGAGTCCCTCTTCGCTGAGCAGGTTGGCGGTCTTGTGGGTGCCGTTGCCTCCCAGGGTGACCAGGCAGTCAAGCTTCAGCTTTTCATAGGTCTCCTTCATGGATTTTACCTTGTCGACGTTGTCGTCCTCGATGACCCGCATGTTCCTGAAAGGCGTACGGCTGGTCCCGAGAATGGTGCCGCCCAGGGTGAGGATGCCGGAAAACTGGCTGCGCTTCATTTCGCTCATATCGCCGTCGATCAGTCCGCGGTAGCCGTCGTGGAAACCGACGATCTCGGTCTCGTCGAACATTTCATAGGCCGCTTTGGCCACGCCGCGGATCGCAGCGTTCAGGCCGGGGCAGTCGCCGCCGGCGGTAAGGATGCCGATTCTGCGCTTCATGCTTCAAGTCCCTCCTGTATTGAAATATGGTCATGGTATTTTTCATCATGGGGAGCCGCGTAAAGGGCGGAAGACCGCCGCGGCCCGGAGATATGGGCCGGGAATGATGTCAGCGGCGCTTTTTGCGTCCGAGTCCCAGCGTGTCCAGCAGGCCCCGGGTCAGGGTGCTTCCCAGGGTGCGCCCGGCGGAATTGATCGCCGAGCGGGCAAATGAATCGATGGCGCTGCCGGAGGAGCGTACGCGGGGCGTGGAAACACGCACCGTGGAGCGGGGCTGCACAGGCCGGTGCACGGAAGGGGCGTTCCGGGGCAGGGAAGGCGCGGCGTACGTCTCAGGGGTCGTGTACGATACGGGAACTGTGTAAGGCGCCGGAGCGGCACAGCCGGCATCCCGGGCGGGGAGCATTTCCCTTTCTGTATAGGTGCCGGTGACGGGATCGAATACCTTGAATACCATGGGCTCGGCGGGCGGCGCCGCGGGAGCCGTCCCGGCGCCGGGCAGGGGCTGCAGGGTGCCGAACTCCGCCTCCCGGATCCCTTCGGCCAGGATCTCGTAGGCGCTTTCCCGGTCAAATACCGCGTCGTATTTCAGCCCGACAGCGTCGCTTCCCATGCATTCCAGCCGTTCCTCGTCGGTGATGGTGCCGATGCGGCTTTCGGGAGGCAGCACCGTGACGCGCTGCACCGGTGAAGGCGCGCCGGAAAGGTCAAGGAAGCTGACCAGCGCTTCTCCCGTGCCCAGCTTTGAGAGGGCTTCCTGGGTATCGAACCGGGGATTTTTGCGGAAGGTGTCGGCGGCGGCCTTCACTGTTTTCATTTCGGCTGGGGTATAGGCGCGCAGGGCGTGCTGCACCCGGTTGTTGAGCTGGGCAAGCACGGACGAAGGCACGTCCGAGGGGGACTGGGTGACAAAATAGACGCCCACGCCCTTGGAGCGGATCAGCTTGACGGTCTGTTCCAGCTTGTCCGTCAACGCCTTGGAGCAGTCCCGGAACAAAAGGTGCGCTTCGTCAAAGAAGAAGACCAGCCTGGGCCTGTCCGCGTCGCCCACCTCGGGCAGGGTCTCGTAGAGCACGGAAAGGAGCCACAGGAGGAAGGTGGAGTACATCACCGGGTTCAGATACAGTTTCTGGGCCTGCAGCACGTTGATGACGCCCCGGTCCAGGGAATCCCTGCAGAAAAAGTCGCCGATGTCCAGGGCCGGTTCGCCGAAGAAAAGATCCCCGCCCTGGTCCTCCAGGACGGCCACGGCCCGCTGAAGGACGCCGACGGAAGCCTTGGTGATGTTGCCGTATTCCACGGTGTAGCGGGAAGCGTTTTCGCCCACATAGTTCAAAACGGCCTTCAGGTCCTTCAGGTCGATCAGAAGGAGGCCTTCCCGGTCGGCGATGCGGAAGATGAGGTACAATACCCCGCTCTGGGTCTCGTTGAGGCCCAGGAGCCGGGAAAGGAGCAGCGGGCCCATCTCGGTGACCGTTGCGCGGACGGGGTGGCCCGTTCGGCCGTACACGTCCCAGAACACCGTGGGGAACGCCTTCGGTGCGTACTGTCCGGCGGCGCCGCAGGTGTGCAGCCGGGATAAGATCTTGTCCCCGACGGATGCGGCCTGGCTGATGCCGCCAAGGTCGCCCTTGACGTCGGCCAGGAACACCGGTACGCCCAGGGCGGAGAAGCTTTCAGCCAGGACCTGCAGCGTGACCGTTTTGCCGGTGCCGGTGGCGCCGGAGATCAGGCCATGGCGGTTGGCGTTCTGCGGCAGCAGCGTTACGGCGCCTTCATCGCCGGTGCCGACCCATATGCCGTTATTCAGCAGCATTTTCCTCATCCTCCTCACAGGTCAGGTATTCTTCCAGGGTGGCCGTGGCGTGGGCGCTTACACCCTCTCCCCGGCCTTCGTACCCCATGTGTTCGGTGGTGGTCGCCTTGACGGAGACCCGGGAGACCCCGATCCCCAGGCACCCGGCGACCCGGGCGCGCATTTCCGGGATGAAGGGGGCCAGTTTGGGTTTCTGACATACGATGGTCACATCGCAATTGACGATCCCAAAGCCTGCCGCGCGGATCCTTTCCGCGGCCCAGCCGAGGAGCAGCAGGGAAGAGATGCCCGCGTACCTTTCGTCGGTGTCCGGGAACATCTGTCCGATATCGCCCAGGGCCGCGGCCCCGAGCAGGGCGTCGGTCAGGGCGTGCAGGGCCGCGTCGGCGTCGCTGTGGCCCAGGAGGCCCTTATCATAGGGAACTTCGACCCCGCAAAGGACGAGGCGGCGGCCTTCCACAAGCTGATGGGCGTCCAGGCCGAAACCGGTGCGGGTCACGCGGCGCAAAAGACGGTCTGCCATGGCCAGGTCCTCCGGAGTCGTCAGTTTGATGTTTGCGCTGTCGCCGGGACAGAGCGTAACGGGAAAGCCGGCGTTTTCCATCAGGGAGGCTTCGTCGGTGCAGCCCTCGCCCCCCAGGTCGTAGGCTTTCCTGAGGTCGCGGGCGTAAAAGCATTGTGGCGTCTGTACCCGGTACATGTCCGTGCGGTCCACTGTGGCCCTGACACGGCCGTCCGCGCCGGCTCTTTTCAGGGTGTCCGACACCTTCAGGGCGGGCACGGCGCCCAGGTGCTCCCGGGCGCAGGATATACACCTTTGGATCAGGGCGGAGGTCACCAGCGGCCGGGCTCCGTCGTGCACAAGGACGAGGGCGTCTTCGTCCTCCACACATCTCAGGCCGTTTTTGACGCTTTCGCTCCTTTCCCTGCCGCCGGGGACGAGCAGCGCATCGACCCCGTATTTCCGCAGCGCCTCCTCAAAGGGCTTTTCGCCCCCCGGCGGTGTCACCAGGACCAGGCGGCAACCTGCGCGGCGGAAAGCCAGGGCGCAGCGGACCGCGGAGGGGATCCCGCCGACGGGGAGCAGTGTCTTGTTGACGGGGAGCGCACCCATGCGCGTGCCGCTGCCGCCGCAGACGATGATGGCGTATTCCATGCTTATCCTTTCCCCAGGACCTCAAAAAGGAGTCGGTAGATGTCCCCGGCTTTTTCCCGCCAATGGGAGGCCAGGCGTTTCGCCATTTCCTCGTTTGGCAGGGAGAGAGTGATGCGCAGCATATCCATGTCTTTTTCGCAGATGCCCATATCCAGGGCGTATTCCCCCCGTCCCGTCTGGCGCCACGATACAGGGTACGCCTGGGAGGAGCGTACCTCCGAAAGCCAGGCGGGCATGTTTTCGTCCAGGCGGGAGCGGGTGCTGGCGGGAATGTCCCTGCGGAACATTTCGACCGCTTCCTTCCCGGCGGGGGTGATCGTGTACATGTTGCTTCCCAGGGCCTCGGTGCGTGTGCACTGCCCCTGGGCGCAAAGATCGGAGAGGGTCATCATCATATCGAAATAATTCATCAGGCCGTTGTCGGACAACAGCTGCAAAAGCTGCATGTCGCTGATGCGGTCTGCGGCTTTGAGGATATAAAGAAGGATCAGGCGCTTTTCGCTTTCCGGCGCTTTTCGTTCGGTATCCTGGGCCATTGAGACCTCCGAAAGTGATGGTTTCGTTTCGGTTTATACCATTTGATACAGTATACCGCAAAAAAACAAAGTTGAAAAGCAAAATCGCCAAAATATGCGCATGACGGCGCCGGGGGGCCTTTTGACATATGGAACGCGCTTTGGTATAATATTGCGCGGCAGGCTTTTCCTGTCCTGACCGGATCCCGGACGTCATGGAAGATCGCTTTTTCCGGATACTCCCCTCCGGGCGGGAAAAAACGCGGGCACCCTCCGGGGCCCGACACCTGACTAACACACTCAGAGCGCGTCGGGCATCCCAAGGGAGCCCGAACGGAGGCAAAAAATGAAAAAAACCGGTTTTAAGGGTTCGCTTACCTACAAGCTGACGCTGTACGCCATCCTGACCGCCATCGAGATCGTTCTGGCCGTGGTCAATATCCCGATGCCGGCCGGGCTCTCCATCACTTTCAACATGATCCCGGTCGCAGTGGCGGGAATTGCCATGGGGCCTGTGGGCGGCATGGTGATGGGCGGCATTTTCGGCCTGATCAGTTTTCTGCAGTGCTTCGGCCTGGTGGGATACAGCGGCATGGGCGCGGCGCTGGTGCAGATCAGCCCGGTGCTGACCTTTGTCCAGCGTTTCGGCTCCAGGCTGTTGATGGGCCTGATCGCCGCGCTGGTCTTCCGGCTGCTGAACGGGAAGACCAATGTGTACGTCAGCAGCGCCGTGACGGGTTTTTCGTCGGCTTTTTTCAATACCCTGTTCTTCATGGGCAGCCTGGTCCTTTTGTTCGGGAGTTCCGACTACATGCGCGGCAGCATGGCCGGGAGGGGCTTCTTCGCCTATATCGTTGCCGCCGTGGGCGTGAACGGCCTGGTGGAGATGATCGTTGCCACGGCCGTGACCGGCGCCGTCGGCGCCGCGCTGCGCAGGGCGCGCCTCATTTGACCGTATATTGAACGCCATAAGGAGAATTTCGATGCTTCTGACCCTGGATATCGGCAACACCAACATCAAGGCCGGGCTGTTTCAAGGCGAAGAACTGAAGCAGTACTGGCGCCTGAGCACCCGCAGGAACTACACCAGCGACGAGATGGGCGTGTTCTTCATCAACCTGCTGGGCCACGCGGGCCTGACCACCGGGGATGTGGACGGCATCCTGATCTCCTCGGTGGTCCCCACGGTCAACTTTACCGTGGAACACATGTGCAGGGATTATTTCCACCGGGATCCGGTCCTGGTGCAGCCCGGTATCCGTACCGGCATCGACCTGAAATATGAAAACCCCAGGGAGCTGGGCAGCGACCGGATATGCAACGCCGTCGCCGCCTACTACATCTACGGGGGCCCCTGCGTATTTATCGATTTCGGCACCGCGACTTCCCTGGGGGCCATGGACGCGAAGGCCGCTTTTCTGGGCGGCAGCATCCTTCCCGGCGTCAAGCTCGCCAGCGAGGCCCTGGTCTCGGGCACGGCCAAGCTTCCGCATTTTGAACTGACCATGCCGGAAAAGGCTATCGGCCGCACCACGGTCACCAATCTGCAGAGCGGCATCATCTTCGGCTATGTGGGACAGGTGGATTACCTGGTCCGGCAGTTCCGCAGGGAGATGGACGCGCCGGGCTGCCGGGTGGTGGCTACCGGCGGCATGGCCCGCCTGATCGCTTCCCGGAGCGAGACCATCACCGATATCGACGGCCTCCTGACGCTCAAGGGGATGCGCCTCATATGGGAACGCAACAGGAAGGATTGACACAGATGGACGGGAAAAAGGGACTGTCCTTCGGGTCGTGGACCGCTATCGTGCTGACCGCGGCCGTGATCGTCGGTATGATCGTTTTTTTCCTGATGTTAGGCCGCTGACGCGGCACGGACACGATATTAACCGTCCGCTTAAGTGGCGGCGGAGAGAAAGGTGAAGCCTGAATGAAAAAGATCGAGATCGGTTTCCTCGGATGCGGAAACATCGGCGGCGGGGTCTGGCGGATGCTTTGTGACATGCACCGGGAGATCGAAAACCGGGACGGCCTCAGTATCCATGTGAAACGCGTCCTGGTGAAGGACGTGGCCGAAGCCCTGGCGCTGAACGCGTCCAAGGGGCTGGAAGTGCCCGAAGAGGTCCTGACGGAAAACGCCGCGGACGTGACCGACGATCAGGATATCTCCATCGTCTGCGAGTTCATGGGCGGCGAACAGCCGGCGGCCCGGTTCATGACGCGGGCGCTGGAAAACGGCAAGACCGTGATCACCGCCAACAAGGTAGCCCTGGCCCTCAACTGGGCCCAATTGCAGGCGGCGGCCGAAAAAAGCGGCGCCGGGCTGTGGTATGAGGCCAGCGTGGGCGGCGTGATCCCGGTGATCCGCGTCCTTACGACCAACCTGGAAGCCGACCGGATCGACCGGGTGATGGGCATCATCAACGGGACCACCAACTATATCCTGACCCGGATGACCAAGGAAGGCAAGGATTACGCCGAGGTGCTTTCCGAGGCCCAGCGCCTGGGCCTGGCGGAGCCCAATCCCGAGGCTGACGTCGAAGGCATGGACGCCGGCTATAAGCTGTCCATCCTGGCGTCCCTGGCTTTCCACGGGAGGGTGACCTACCAGAGGATCTATAGGGAAGGAATCACCGACATCAGCGCCACAGACATTTCCTTCGGACGGGAAATGGGCTACACCCTGAAGCTCCTTGCCATCGCCAAGAAGGACGGGAACGTGGTGGAATGCCGGGTGCATCCGACGTTTTTGCCCAGCGATCATCCCCTGGCCATGGTGGACGGCTCCCTGAACGCCATCTTCATCCACGGGGATTACTGCAGGGATATGATGCTGCAGGGCCGGGGCGCCGGCGAAAAGCCCACTTCCAGCGCCATCTGCGGGGACATTGTATCCGCAGCGCTTTCCCTGAAGCCCCAGTACCCGTCCTTTAAAAACACGCCCGAGGACTGTGAAAGCTTCGAATTTACAGACAACTGGCAGACCAGCGCCTATATCCGCCTTTCCGCCAGGGATGAAAAAGGCGTCCTGACCAGGGTGGCCGGGTGCTTTGCCCAGGAGGACGTATCCATCGCCTCCATGATGCAGAAAAACGCATCCGACGACGGGCGGGTCCAATTGATCTTCATTACCCATCCCGCGCCGGAGCAGGCGATCCGCCGGGCCATCGCCCATTTTGACGGCAGCATCTGCCGCCTGGAGACCATGATCCGCGTGGAGGAGTGAGGACGTGCGCGCATTTGACCGCGCGCCCGCTTCTGTGGTATACTGTTTTATCCTGTGAAGAATCAAGCCTGCAAAAAGGCGATATCCCATGCAGGTTAAGGCAGGAAAACCTGATCTGGGGGGAATAGAAAATGCTGAACAACCGGATCCTGGCGCAGCTGGAGCAGGTTTTTTCGGGATTGAACTCATCGGTCATGCTTCTGGACGCGGCCGGCAACAGCCTGATCCCGGCGGAGGACATCCGTTTTTCCCTTCCCGACCTGCCCACGCCCGGCAAGCCTGTGAACCATGAAGGCCGCCTATACCAGAAATGCCTGTCGTCCCCCGATGCGGTGCTGATGACGCCCGAACAGGACAGCAGGGCCATCAGGGACGCGTTCCTCCTGGCGGATACCATGATCGGCGCGATCATCCGGGCGGAATCCGTTTCCAGCGATCTCAACAGCGCATGGCAGCGACTGCTGGAAAATCACCTGACGGCCACGGAGCTGAACGCGGTAGCCGACGAATACCAGATCCCCGTCCGCGCAGCCAGGTGTGTTTTACTGATCCACCTGGTGCAGGTCCAGTCCTCCAGCGGCCTGGACATCATGGAGGAGGTCACTCCCAAGGGACAGGGCGACGTGCTGGTGGCGATGGACCGCCATACGGTGGCCCTGGTCAAGGATACCTCGGGAATGGACGGACTGGAGGACGTGAGGGAGTTTGCCGAAGCGCTGGAAGAGACCCTGATGGGCGAGACCGCCATGGACCTGACGGTGGGGATCGGGGATATCGTGGATTCCCTTGACGAGATGCATTCCTCCTACAGGCAGGCCCGGCGCGCCATCGAGATCGGGAGCCAGTACGCCCCGAACAGCCATATCCACGTCTACCGCAGCATGCACCTGGAAAGGTTTTTGTCCGAACTGAGCCCTGAGCTGGCGGCGCATTATCACGGTCTCCTTTTCAACCGTTCCACCAGCCGGCTGTTCAGCGAGGAAATGCTGAACACCATCGACATGTTCTTCAAAAAGGACCTGAACCTGTCGGATACGGCCCGGCAGCTTTATATCCATCGCAACACCCTGGTCTACAGGCTGGACAAGGTTCAGCGGCTGGTGGGGCTGGACCTGAGGCGTTTTGACGACGCGGTCACCTTCAAGCTGCTTTATGATATGCGCAAATGCGTGACCAACGGAAAAAAGAACCATTGACGGACGGAGGATCAAGATGAAACGCAATGCTAAGATCGCGGTGACACTGACATGCGCGGCGGTGCTGACAGCCGGTGCGGTCATCGGCGGACACGCCAGCGGTCTGTTGGACTTTCTCAACAAAGGAAAAACCGACGAGGTGACCATCAGCGCCGAGGAATACGAACGCCTGAAGCAGTTTGAAAAGATGGCCACCGTCAAGGATTACATCGAAACGTATTACTACCAGGACGTGGATGAAGACAAAATGCTGGAATATGCGATGCAGGGCATGCTTTCCAGCCTGGAGGATCCGTACACCTTCTATTACAATGAAGAAGAATGGGCCGATATGTGGGAGGACGATAACGGCGTGTACGCCGGGGTCGGCCTGCAGCTTTTAGGCAATTATGAGACCAATACCGTTACCGTTACCCAGGTGTTCAAGGGTACGCCGGCCGAAGGCGCAGGGGTCCGCAAGGGCGACCAGCTGATCCGGGTGGACGATATCGACGTGGACGCCACCACCATGGAAGCCGCCGTCAAGCGCATGCGCGGCGAAAGCGATTCCCTGGTGGAACTGGAGGTCATCCGGAAGGGAGAAAACATCGTATTCACCATGTACCGGGCCGAGATCCACGTCAACCGCGTGGAATACACCATGCTGGAGGACGACGTGGGTTATATCGTCCTGTACCAGTTCGCGGGCGAGAGCCACGCCGAGGTCAAGGCTGCCATGGACGACCTGACGGCCCAGGGTGCCAGGAGCATCGTGCTGGACCTGAGGGACAACCCGGGCGGATGGGTGAGCCACGCGGTGGAGGTGGCGGACCTGTTCCTGGACAAGGAACTGCTGGTCTACGCGGAATACCGTGACGGAAGCAGGGATGAAAACTGGACCAGGGCAGGAAAGACCGATATCCCGCTGGTGATCCTGATCAACCAGAACTCCGCTTCCTCCAGCGAGATCCTGGCCGGCGGCATGCAGAACCTGGGAAGGGCCACCCTGGTAGGCACCACCAGTTACGGCAAGGGCATCATCCAGTATGTCCTGCCGGTGGACGATTCCAACAAGGACGGCTTCCAGTTCACCGTGGCGCAGTACTACCTGAACGACGGAACGGCCGTACACAAGATCGGCATCACCCCGGACGTCGTTGTCGAAATGCCCGAGGATCTGGTAGGTACTTATTTCGAGCTGGGCGATATGGACGACCCGCAGCTCAAACGCGCCTGGGAGATCGCCAGGGAAGCACAGTAAAACGCTCAAATGACGCGCCGCGCCCGGCTTGACGGGCGCGGCGTTTTTTACCTTTTTTTCTTGTCTGCGATATCATTCCACCGTGTTTTCCAGGACGCCGATGCCGTCCGCTTCGCAGCGGACCGTGTCCCCGGGTTTCAGGTACCTTGGCGGTGAAAATCCCATCCCCACCCCGGCGGGGGTCCCCATGGATATGATGGTGCCGCTCCTGAGCGTCATGCCGCGGGTGAGCTCGCACAGGACGTCGGCGATGGAAAAGACCCACTGGCGTGTGCTGCCGTCCTGCCGCTTTTCCCCGTTGACAAAGCAGCGGACGGGGATGTCGGGCGGATAGGCAAACTCGTCCGCGGTGACGATGCAGGGCCCCATCGGCGCAAAACCGTCCAGGCTTTTGCCGAAGTAAAACTGCTTGTGCGCGGTCTGCAGGTCCCTGGCGCTGACGTCGTTCAGAATGGTATAGCCGAAGACGAATTCCCGCGCTTCCTCCGGTGACACGTTGGCGGCGTCCCGGCCGATGACAAAGGCGACTTCGGCTTCGTAATCCAGCATTTGGGTGAGGTCGCGATGGGCAGGGATCTTTCCGCCCGGAGGCGTCGCTTCCGGGGTGCGCTTGGAAAAATAAACGGCTTTGTTTTCCCTTTTCATGACCGGGTCGAACCGGGCTGCTTCAACTGTGTGATCCCGGAAATTCATGCCGAGGCATACGATGTCCCCTTCCGGCCGGGAAATGGGGGCGAGCAGGCGCACGTCCTCCATGGACAGGGATTCACCGGTGAAGGGCGGGATGACTCCGGATTTGATCACCGACAGAAGGGACTTTTCGCCCTGAAAGGGAAGAATGCCCATGTCCGTCAGGACGCCGGTGCGCTCCTTTCCGGAATGCAGAAAAGTGATCAGCTTCATAATCAACCTCCAGTTTTTTTGTTCGATACCCGGGTGCTTTTTCCTGCCGACGGGCATAAAAAGGGCCGGACGGATCTGCGAGAGGCGCATGGCCCGCTTCCGTGCGGCGGTCATTCCGTGATCCTTGTTCAGGTGGGATGTTGAAAAATCCGCCCGGATATGATAGGGTTATTATTAACGATCAGATCGGCGGGAGCGACGCTGCCGGACGGACCGGCAGCCCCGCAAACGACGATGACGGGAGTGAAAAGCGTATGGACAACATCGAAAGGCGGGACAGGCAGATCCTGTATATCGCGGACGACGCGGTGTTCGATGAGATGAAAAAATGCCGGGAGATCCTGCAGAAACTGAATTTCATGGACCGTTCGGACTTTGCGGGGATCGCCGCTCAGGTAAAGGAGCTGTTCGGCACATCCGAAGGCGCCTTTGTGAACCCGCCCTTTTATTGCGATTACGGCAGCCACATCCATGTGGGAAAGAATTTTTTTGCCAATTACAACTGCACCATCATCGACGTGGCCCCCGTCGTTATCGGCGACAACTGCCAGATGGCCCCCAACGCGGCGATCTACACGGCGGGCCATCCGGTGCATCCCGCGGCCCGGAATACAGCCTATGAATACGGCATCGGCGTGACCGTCGGGAACAATGTATGGATCGGCGGCAATGCGGTGATCCTGCCGGGCGTGCATATCGGAGACAACACGGTGATCGGTGCGGGAAGCGTGGTGACAAGGGATATCCCCGCCTGGTGCGTCGCTGCCGGCAATCCCTGCAGGGTGATCCGCAGGATCACCGAAGCGGACCGGGAGACCTATTTTGCCCGGGTTCCGGCGGATGAGGAAGCGCTGGAGCATATGCGGCGGATATGGAGGGAAAGCGGGGATCCCGTCAAATATCCCGCTGCGCCTGAAAAATGAGGGGAACAGAGGACCGAGTTTTTTAGAAGGTGAAGGCTGAAATGGATAAGATCAATAAAAAGGAGATCGCGGTCTTTACGGTGATGACCCTGCTGCTGCTGGCCGCCTCCCTTATTCTTTTCCGGGCGGAAAACGGGGTGATCCTCGACTGGGAACAGACTGACGACCGTATGAAGCTGGATTCGATCTGCGAAGTGATCGGTTTTGCGGAGGCAATGCGCGAGCATTCCGGCGCTTCATATGAAAGACATCTGCAGCAGAAGATCCGTTTGATGACCGAAGCGCTTTCACTGGATGTGACGGAGGAAGGATACGCCGGTCCCCGGTTATTCAGCGACGGGGCGGTCGTTGTTATCCGGGACGGAAAGGCGGCCTGGCCGGAAGGGATCCCCGCGGATTTCCCGGAACTCAACGTGTCGGACGTCCTGGCGGGCGAGCCGATGGAGGCGGTCGTTCCCGCCGGAGGGGCGCAGGATGCGGACGCGGCGAAAAGGGTGATCTTTCACTTCGGAAGGATCGCAGATAACTGCTTTTATGTGAACTGGTCGCAGGCGGATGAGATCCTGAACGACCGGTATGCCCTTATAAAGGACGGAGCCTTCATGGAAGCCGCGGAAGGATCGGTTGACGGTTCCCTGATCCTTGTTTCTTCCAAAGACAGGTCGCTTCCGCTGATCTGCGGGTCCGGGGGCTATCCGGACGTCCGCAGTGCTCTGGACCTGGGATTCACACCTGAGATCATAGCGGAACACCGCACGTACGTGGATGTGAACGGAGAGCGCAGCCTTTGCACATACGCGGATATCGACCGGGGCGATGTGACCCTGATCTATGTGCGGACGCTCCGCAGCGTTCACAGCCGTGCCGTACTGCATGTGGGCATGGCCATGGTTTCTTCGTTGATCATCCTTGTTGCCGTGACTCACTACATTTTTGCCGTCCGCAGATATGTAAGGAAGAACAGTCTTTCCGTGACGCTGGCAGGACGCTACCGTCCGAACGGTTTCCGGAGGATCATCCTGATGGCCGGGCTGACAGGCGCCGTCGTCATTTTTCTGCTTACCGCAGTGTTCCAGACGATGGATACGCTACATGTCAGGAGCGTTGCCGGGGCGAGATCCATGAGCAGGCTTCTGGGATACCTGCAGAGCGTTGTCGTTGAGCGGACGGATGACGGCCGGAAACAGGAAGCGGACTGGAATGTTTCCCTGGGCGAAGACATCGCCGCCCTGATCGCACGGCACCCGGAAGAGGGAAAAAGTGAAAATCTCCGGAAATACTGCGACATACTTGATATCGATTTTATCATGCTTTTTGACCGGAACGGGAGAGAGATCTCGTCCAATGCGGATTATTCCGGCTTAACGATGGACGAGGGACTCGGAGAAGATTCGTCGGATTTCCGCAGGCTCCTGCTGGGCGTCCCGAGCATTGTGCACGATGTTTCCACGGATCCGACCACCGGCCTGACACGGCAGATGATCGGCGTGACCATGCCCCTGGAACCGGATCACGGCAGGGTGAAGCATGGCGCACTGGTGATGGCCATCGTTCCCGGACAGGAAAACACGGAACCGGATGAGATCCGCAGGCTGCTGCTTTCCCTGAGCGAAGGCGGCGCCATATGCCTTTTTACGGACAAGGAGACGGGGGAGATCCTATATTCCAGTGAAGACTCCCTGAACGGTATGACCGTGCTGGGGATCGGCCTTACGGAAAACAGCCTTCAGGACGGTTATACCGATTTTGCCGATATCAGGGGAAAGAACCATTATGTGACCATGTACTCCCAGGAAAACGTCAATTTCTATTATATTTTTGCAAGCGATCAGCTGTTCGGAAATACGCTGCCGGCCGCCGGAAGCGTGACCGCAGTGTACCTGGCGGTCTTTATCATTTGCTTCCTGATCAGCCTGAGGGGATACCCCGCGGAATACGCGGAGGCCGCCGTAGAGACGGGAACGGACATCCATGGGCAGAATGAAGGGCCCGTTGACGCGGGCCGCGGTTATTCCGAACTGGTGGTCAGCAGGAAAAGATACGAAAACAGATGGGCGGACAGGACACCGGAAAAGCAGGCCAATTTCATCCTGCAGATCGACGTCCTGATCCTGGTGCTCGTTCCCGCGCTGTTTTTCCTGGGCGGGTACGACGGCGACTTTGACAGCGGATCCCTTCTGAGGTTTATCCTGTACGGCGACTGGATGCGGGGATTGAATATGTTTGCGGTATGCAGCGTCGTCATCGTGTTCGCCCTGGGCTCCCTTGCCATCGTCGTGTGCAATGTCCTTTTGTCGATGATCGCCGGCTTTTGCGGAAAGGGCGGGGATACCGTCTGCCGCATGATCTACAGCTTCTGCCGGTATGTGGTGGCCATTACTGTAATATATTACATATTTGAGTATATCGGGCTGTCCCTGAGTGCATATTTCGCTTCCATGGGCACGGTCTCGCTGGCGGTATCCCTGGGATCCAAGGACATGATCGCGGATATCTTCGCGGGCATCATGATCCTGTTTGAACACCAGTTCCAGGTGGGGGACAGCGTCGATCTGGACGGATGCAAAGGCGTGGTTCTGGAAATGGGCGTCCGTTCCACAAAGCTTCTGACCACTGACAACGACATCAGGTTTATCAGCAACAGCAAGATACGCAGTGTCCTCAACAAGTCCAGGGTCCTTTCCACATGCCGGGCTGAGTTCACCGTTGTGACCGGCGAACCGCTGGAAAAGGTCGAGGGCCGGTTTGACGAGGCCCTGTCGGAGATCGGAAAGAAAAACGGAAAGATCGTCGGCGGGCTCCGGCTGGAGGGCATTTCCAGGGTCTCCGGCGGCGGCAGGCCCGACAGGGACAAGATCGTCTCCGTCCGGGTCAAATGCAGCTGCAGGGAGCTGGATTATGAAGACGTCCGGAATTTCATCAACCGGGAAGTTTATCTTTTCTGCGAGCGTGCGAATATCGAAGTAAAATAGCGGGGAACGCACACAGATGCATTCCGTGCCGGGCAGGGCAGGGCAGTGCATCATGAGAGGCTGTTTTTATCACTCGTCGCTCAAAACGGAGAAAGAACATGAGATCACCGGGCCTTCTGAAGAACCACAGGACGACCCTGACGGAAGGGTCCATCCCCAGACAGATGCTGCTGTTCGCCTTTCCCCTGTTCCTGGGGCAGCTGCTGCAGCAGTTCTATAACATGGCTGACGCCTGGGTGGTGGGCAATTTTGCCACCAACGAGGCTTTTGCCGCCGTTTCTTCCGCCGGGAACGTGATCTTCCTGATCATCGGTTTTTTCAACGGTATTTCGGTGGGCGGCGGCGTCATCATCAGCCGGTATTTCGGCGCCCGGGACCGGGAAAACACCCGGCGGGCCGTGCATACAAATGTGGTCATGGGCCTGATCGCGTCGCTGCTGGCTACTTTTACGGGCCTTGTGCTGGTGAAGCGCGTCGTGGTGTGGATGAACGTCCCCGCGGATGTGATGCCCGACGCGCTGACCTATTACGGGGTCTATTTCGGCGGCGTGTCCACCGTGATCATGTACAATATCGGCATGTCGGTGATGCGTGCCCTGGGGGACAGCCTCCATCCCCTCGGCTACCTGCTGGTATCGTCCCTCCTGAACGTGGCACTGGACCTGGCGCTGGTGGCGGGGCTCAAAATGGGCGTCGCTGGTGCGGCCTGGGCCACGGTGATCTCCCAGGGGGTCAGCGCGGCGCTGTGTTTCCTGCATCTGGCCCGGGCCGGGGACGACAGCCGCCTGAGATGGAAGGAACTGCGGCTGTATCCCGGCATCATGAAGCAGGTGCTCCTGCAGGGGATCCCCACCGGGGTGCAGGGGGCGGTTATCAGCGTGGGGAACCTGGTGCTCCAGAGCCATATCAATTCCTTCGGCGCCTACGCCATGAGCGGGCACGGCGCGTATTCCAAAATAGAGGGCTTCGCCTTCCTGCCGGTGAACAGCATGTCCATGTCCCTGCCCACCTTCGTCAGCCAGAACCTGGGGGCGGGGGAATATAAACGCGCCCGGCGGGGAGCCGTCTTCGGCATCGTTTTCGGGATGGTCTTCGCCGAGGCGGTGGGGCTGGCGTTTTATTTCGGCGCGGAACCGCTCCTGCGCTTTTTTGCCCCGGATATGCGGAGCGTGGAATACGGCATGGCTTATGCCCGGGTGACCACGCTGTTCTACTGCCTTTTGTCGTTTTCGCACTGCGCCGCCGGGGTGCTCCGGGGATGCGGTAAATCCGTGGTGCCGATGCTGACCATGCTGTTTTTCTGGTGCGGGGTGCGCATCCTGTTCGCGGCCTTTGCCCTGTCCCGCTGGCGGGAATTCACCGCCATCGCCTGGGCCTATCCCATCACCTGGTCTCTGTCCACGCTGGTGTTCCTGGTATTCCTTCTGTGCACCGACTGGACGCGGGGATTTGAAAAAGCCTGATTTTCATCCTCCTTCCCGCTGTGTTCATCCCGGGATGAACACAGCGGGAAGTTCTTTGCGCCGGTTAACACAGAGAACCGTCCCCTGTGCTTAAAACCGGAGCCTTCTTCCGCCCTGCGGCGGACAAAGGCTCCGGTTTGTTTTTTGTCTGTGTCGTTATGAACGCGCCTTGCCCAGATAGGCGTCCTTGACGGAGGAGTCGTTCAGCAGTTCTTCGCCGGTGCCGCTGATGCCCAGGGTGCCGGTTTCCAGGACGTAGGCCCTATCGGCCACCCGGAGGGCGGCGTTGGCGTTCTGCTCCACCAGGAGGATCGTGATGCCTTCTTCGTGCAGGGTACGGATGATGCGGAAGATGTCCCGGATGACCAGGGGCGCCAGGCCCAGGGAGGGCTCGTCCATCATCAGAAGTTTCGGGCGCATCATCAGGGCGCGGCCCACGGCCAGCATCTGCTGCTCGCCGCCGGAAAGGGTGCCGGCCAACTGCCAGGAGCGTTCCTTCAGCCGGGGGAAGAGGTCGTAAACGTGTTCGATGTCCGGCTGGATGTCGTCCCTGCGGAGGTACGCGCCGATCCTCAGGTTTTCAAGCACCGTCAGGTTGGGGAAGACCCGCCGGCCTTCAGGCACCATGCAAATGCCTTCGGAGACGATCTGCTGGGGGCTCTGCCCATCGATGACGCCGCCCTCGTAGGTGATGGTGCCGCTTTTGATGGGCACCAGGCCGGAAATGGCGCGCAGCGTGGTGGATTTGCCGGCGCCGTTGGCGCCGATCAGGGTGACGATGTCGCCCTTGAAGACGTCCAGCGAGATGCCTTTCAGCGCTTCGATGCCGCCGTAGGAAACGTGCAGGTCGTCGATGTGCAGGAGCAAAAGTCCCTTTTCAATGTTCATCCGATGGTCACCTCCTCGTCGTCCTCGCCGCCTCCCAGGTAGGCTTCGATGACCACCGGGTCGTTCTGGATCTCCTGGGGGGTGCCCTCGGCGATCTGCTTGCCGAAATCGATCACGTAGATGCGGTCGGAGATGGCCATGACCAATTGCATATGGTGCTCGATGACGAATACGGTCAGGCCGAAGCGGTTTTTGATGTCCACGATGAACCGGGACAGGTCCTCGGTTTCCTGTGGGTTCATGCCGGCGGCCGGTTCGTCCAGCAGGAGGAGCTTCGGCTCCGTGGCCAGGGCGCGGGCGATCTCAAGCAGGCGCTGTTTGCCGTAGGGAAGGGAGGTGGCCATTTCGTCCGCCACGTCCAGGAGCCCCACGGTCTCCAGCAGTTTGACGGTCTTTTCGCGCATGGCGCGGTCCTCGGCGCCGTTCAGGCGCAGGGTCTGGACCAGGAAATTGCTTTTGCGCCTGAGGTGCATGGCAGTCAGGACGTTTTCAAATACCGTCATGCCCGAGAACAGGCGGATATTCTGGAAGGTGCGGGCGATGCCCAGGGAAGTGATGGCGTCGGGTGACAGCCGGACGGGATCGGCAAGGTATTTTTCCGGGTCCTTCCCGGCGTAGGCCTTGCGTATTTTCCCGGCGGGATGGTTGCGGGCGATGGGTTTGCCGCAGAACAGCACCTGGCCGTTGGTGGGCTCGTACACGCCGGTCACGCAGTTGAAAGCCGTGGTCTTGCCGGCGCCGTTGGGGCCGATGAGGGCCACGATCTCGCCCTCGTCGATATGCATGCTCAAATCGTTGACAGCCACGACGCCGCCGAACTGCATGGTCAGGTTCTCCACGGAGAGGACGGTCCTGTTTTCACTCATTTCAGCGCGCTCTCCTTTCTGCCGTGCCGGAACAGGTCCGGAAGCTCGGTGGTGCCGAACAGGCCCCTGCGGAAGAACAGCACCACGATCATGATGATGATGGAGAACACCACCAGTCGGAAGCCGTTGCGCAAAAGCGGCACCTGGAAATTGCCGATGAACTGCTCGTTGTCAAGGAAGCGCAGCCACCACTCCGAGCAGGCGACGAACAGGAAACTGCCGCACACGGACCCGGTGATGGAGCCGACGCCGCCGATGACCACGATCAAAAGGATCTCGTAGGTCATGGCCGTGGTGAAGGATTTGGCCTGGACGGTGGTCTGGTACATGGCCAGCATCGCACCGCCTACGCCGGCAAAGAAGGAGGAGATGCAGAAGGCCATGCGCTTGTGGTGGGCCAGGTTGACGCCCATGGCCTCAGCGGCGATCTCGTCGTCATGGATGGCCCGGAAAGCGCGGCCGTACCCGGAATGGAGCAGCAGCACGATCAGTCCGATGCAGACGCCGGCGATCAGGAACGGGACGATGGTGGACAGGTAGACCACCACGTGCCCGTCGGCGGCGGTGATGTTAAAGCTGTTGAAGTTGGGGAACAGCCGCAACATGTTGGAGCCGTTGGTGACCGGACCCAATTCCTTCCACTGGAACACGGCGCGGATGATCTCCGCAAAGCCCAGGGTGGCGATGGCCAGGTAATCGCTTTTGAGGCGCAGCACCGGCAGGCCGATGAGCCAGGCGAACAGCGCAGCCACCAGTCCCGCCAGGATCATGGCCAGGAACCAGGGAAGGGCGAACTGGATCACGCCCCCGTCGAAATACTGGTAAACGCTGGCGCGGTCGGCCACCGGGATGGTGAACATGGCGTATACATAGGCGCCGATCAGCATGAAGCCGGCCTGGCCCAGGGAAAAGATGCCGGTGAAGCCGTTGAGCAGGTTCATGGATACCGCGACCAGGGCATAGGTGGCACCTTTTTTGAGAACGGTGAACAGCATGGACGTGGCGGGGAGCAGCTGCTCCGCCACGAATACCAGGACGTAGACCGCGAATATGATGGCAAAGGATAAAAGCGTTGCGCGGGACGGACGGCGGGTCAATTTTTTCGTCATTCGGATCACCTCACACCTTGTCCGTGGCCTTTTCACCGAAGAGGCCGGTGGGCTTGACCAAAAGGATAATGATGAGCAGCGCGAAGGTAAAGGCGTCGGAGAAGGTGGCCAGGCCCAGGGGCTTGGAAATGAGGCCTGCCTTGAAAAGGATCACGTCCAGTCCCTTGATGATGTTCTCCATGATGCCGATAATGAACGCGCCGATCACAGCGCCGGGAATGGAGCCGATGCCGCCGAACACCGCGGCTACGAAGGCCTTCAGGCCCGGCATGGCGCCGCTGGTCTGGATGACGGTGGGGTAATTGGTGAAGTACAGCACGCTGCCGACCGCCGCCAGGAAAGAGCCGATGACGAAAGTGACCGAGATGACCGAATTGATCCGGATGCCCATCAGCTGGCTGGTCTCAAAATCCTTGGACACGGCCCGCATGGCCATGCCGACCTTGGTGCGGTTGATCAACAGCACCAGCAGCACCACCAGGATGATGGTGAGGAAGGGGGTCACGACCGTGACCAGTTTGGTCTTGGCGCCCAGGATCTCGACGGTGTCGGATATCCAGGGGATGGTGGGATAGGTCTTGTTGAGGCCGCCGGTGATGTACAGTACCAGGTTCTGCAGCGTATAGCTGACGCCGATGGCGGAGATCATGACGCTCATCCTGGGGGCGGACCTCAAAGGCTTGTAGGCTGTCCGCTCGATCAGGAAACCGATAAGGGAGGTGACGATGAGCACCATCGGCACGGTGATCCAGAGAGACAGGCCGGAGGCGACGGCATAGACCATCAGGATGCCTGCTACCATGAACACGTCGCCGTGGGCGAAGTTGATCAGGCGCAGGATGCCGTAGACCATCGTATAGCCGATGGCGATCAGGGCATACTGGCCCCCCACGGAGACGCCGGAAAGCAGGTAGGGGAAAACGGTATTCCACAACATGACGGGGACACACCCTTTCTGCCGTTCCTGCCGGAAGGAAACGGCGGTGAAAAAATCGGTCTTCGCATGGAAAGGCCCATGGTGTTTTTCCGCAGCATGGGCCGTGTGTCAATCAAGACAAACGCGGCGGAGGCTTCCGCCCCCGCCGCGCGGCAAATATCAAAGGGATCCGGGGTATCCGGGGACCTTACTGGGCGACCTGCTGCTCGGTGACGAACAGCCATTCGCCGGTGGCGTTGTCAACGGTCTTGACGAAAGCGGAGGTGCGGACGGCGTCGCCGTTTTCGTCGAATTTGATCTCGCCGGAAACACCGGTGTAGACCACGCCGGGCAGGGTGGCCATCACGGTGGCGGGATCGGTGGTGCCGGCGGCCTTCATGGCCTCCAGGGCCACATAGTAGCCGTCATAGCCCATGACGCTGACAGCGGAAATCATATCGTTGCCGCCGTTGTTGGCCAGGGCGGTGGTGTCGCTGTTCAGCCAGGCCTTGAAGCCGGTGTCAAACTCGGGGTTGGCGCCTTCCTGGTAGAAGGTGTCGATGACGACCTTCAGTTCAGTGCCCTTGGCGGCGTTGGCCACCACGTTGCTGTCCAGGGTATCGCCGCCCAGGATGGGGAAGGTCACGCCCTGGCTGGAGGCCTGCTGCAGGATCTGGGTGGAATAGGCGATGGAAACGGGGCAGAAGAACACTTCCGCACCGTACATGGCAGCGTTGGTCAGGTAGGAGGTGAAGTCGGAGTTGTTGGTGGGGAAGGTGTCGCTGATGACCGTGCCGCCCATCCCCTCGAAGGCCTGCTGGAAATAGGTGACCAGGCCCACGTCATAGTCGTTGCCCAATTCGGCCAGGCAATAGGCAGTGCGGGCGCCCAGGGTGTTGAAGGCGTAATTGGCAAGGACGGTGCCCTGGAAGGGATCCAGGAAGCAGACGCGGAAATAATGAGTGTTGCCGGCGGTCACCTGGGGATTGGTGCAGGTAAGGCCGATGGCGGGGATGTTGGCGTTCTTGAAATATTCGCTGCCGGCAATGGACACGCCGGAGCCGTAGGAGCCCAGGACCACGCTCACGTTAGCGCTGACCAGTTCCTGCGCGGCGGAGGGAGCCTTGTCGGTGGAGGAGCCGTTGTCGGCATAGACCAGCTCGACCTTATAGGTGACGCCGCCGATCTCGACGGTGGGGGTCTCCACGTTGGCGTACTGGACGCCCAGGGTCTCCTGCTTGCCGCCGGCGCCGGAGTCGCCGGAAGCGGGCTCGTAGACGCCGATCTTCACAACGGGCATGTCTTCAGCCAGGGCGAAGACCGGAAGGGCCAGGGTAAGGACCATCAGAAGAGCGATCAGTTTTTTCATGGTGAAAAACTTCCTTTCTGGAAAATTACTTAACATTATAGAAGGGGACCGGGATAAATGCAAGTTCGAACCTGGATAAAATGCAGATGTGGGCGGGAAAAATGCAAAAAGAGAACAATTAACGAATAGCCTGCGCCGTAAAGCGGATGCAGGGTTGACCGGGCAGGCGCTTTGTGGTACGATAGGCTTGAAAACAGGGAAAGGAAGGTCTCCGGGGGACGATGAAGAAACGCAGCTGACTTTCGGCCACATCACTTCCCTGCCGTCAGGCAGGTGTATTTGTGCCGCCGTAAAGAAGCTGTGTCCGGCTCCATCACCCGGGATCAGCGGGCTTATTGCCCTGCGCGTATCCCGGCTCCGGCGGCGTTCGCTCACGGCTCCTTCACGGCGGGAAGGAGTTGATTTTTTTATGCCGTCAATCAAAACAAACCATACGGAAATCGGAGGCGGGAAGCTGCTGCTGTCGGCGGCCGGGATCAGGCGCGTTTGGGGCCTGAGGACGGTGCTCGACATTTCCCGCCTGGAGATATACGCGCAGGACCGCATCGGCCTGATCGGCGAGAACGGCGCGGGCAAATCCACGCTTCTGAAGATCCTTGCGGGGGAGGAAGAGCCGGACGGCGGCAGCGTCCGAAGGCTTTGCGGCACCGCCTTCATCCATCAGTCGGGCAGCACGGAGGGGGACGGGAGCGCGGCCATGCGGGCCATGTTCCGCACGGAGCGGGACAGGGAGGGCCTGTCCGGGGGCGAGGAGACCCGCAGGCGGGTGGCCATGGCCCTGTCGCAGCAGGTGCCCCTGCTGTTTGCCGACGAGCCCACCACCGACCTGGACCGGGAAGGGGCGCGGATGCTCCGGAAGGAACTGAAGTCTTTTCCCGGGGCGCTGGTGCTGGTGTCCCACGACCGGGCGCTGCTGGAAGAAAACTGCCGGATCATCTGGCATCTTCAGGATGGGACCATCAGCGTTTTTCCCGGGACCTATTCCGCATGGCGGGAGGAGCAGAAACGCCGGAGGGAATTCCAGGCCTTTGAATACGATCAGTACCGCGCCGAAAAAAAGCGCCTGGAAGGCGCGATGCAGCAAAAAAGGGAATGGGCCTCCTCGGTGAGGAAGGCGCCAAAGCGCATGGGCAACAGCGAGGCACGGCTCCATACCCGGGAATACACCAACGCGGTCCTTAAGCAGAGCAAGGGGGCAAAGACGCTGCAGGACCGCATCGACAGGCTGGAAGTAAAGGAACGCCCCCGGGAAGATCCGCCCATCCGAATGGCTCTGGGGAGACGAAGTCCCATCCGCGCCCATACGGCCCTTGCGGTCCGTGTATCCTTCCTTGCAGCGGGAGGAAAGGAACTGATCCGTGATTCCGCTTTTGTGCTGCCGTCCGGGACCCGTACGGCGCTCATCGGCCCCAACGGCGCGGGCAAGACCACGCTGCTCCGCGCGATCGCGGGGAAGACCGCCCCGGACGTCGTTTTCCGGGGAGAGGCAGCTTTCAACCCGGCGGCGAGGTGGGTGCTGTTCGACCAGAGCCATGAGCGCGCCCTGGATCCGGAAAAGACGGTGCTTGAAAACGTCCTGTCGGATCCGTCGGTCCCGGAAGCCGATGCGCGGACCGTCCTGGCACGGCTGAACCTCAGGGGCGACGCCGTGTTCAAAAAGACGGGGGTGCTCTCCGGCGGAGAGCGGGCCAAGACAGCGCTGGCGCGGGTACTTCTTTCCGACGCCAACCTGATCATCCTGGACGAGCCCACCAACCACCTGGACGTATTCACGCTGGAGGCCCTGGAGGACCTTTTGAAGGATTACGGCGGCACGCTTTTGTTCGTAAGCCACGACGAAGCCCTCCTGAGGGCCTGCGCGACCCGGGTGATCCGGCTGGAAAAGGGGAGGCTTGTCACCTGGGAAGGGACGATGGACGGCATGCATGCCGAAGAAAGGCGCGACCGCGAAAAGGAAAGAGCGGATATGGATACGGCCATCCTGGAGATGCGCCTCGCGGCCCTGGCCGCGCGGTTGACTGCCCCGATGAAAGGCGACCGGCCGGAGGAACTTGAGGAACAATACTTTGCGCTGGCGGAACAGCTGAAGGAAGCCCGGCGGAGCAAAGATCAGAGCTGAGGATCCCTGACGGGCTGATACAGCCGGGTGATAGAGGCCGGGCCGTTTACCGATCCGGGGTGCGGGTGCACCCCCCTGCCGTGGGGCACGGGCCGCGCAGGCCCCGGGAACCGGCGTTGCCGGCACGAAACATCATACGGCGCCGTACCGTACCGCGGCGAAAAAAAGGCGGCAGGGGGACCTGCCGCCGTATTATACGATTTTTTTGCTTTCCGGGGGATCAGGGAGCGCGTTTCTCCTCAATGTCCGCTACCACCCCGGCCCATTCCGCGGGGGAGGTGGTGTAATAATCCGGTTCCTCGTCGGGGCAGGAGGCGGTTTTTACGTAGCGTGGAGTGCAGTCCAGCATCACCGAGATCATGCCCACGCCGTTGGCGCCTTTGATGTCCCTTAAGCGGTTGTTGCCGAACATGACCATGCGGGCAAAGTCCTTTTCCCGAAGGCCCAGGGCCTCCCGGGCCGCGTTGAACATCTTCGGGGAGGGCTTCAGTTCTCCCACGGCCTCGGAGATGATATGGCATTCGAACAGGTCCCACACCCCCAGGCGCCTCAGGATATTGTTGAAGGAACGGACCGTGCCGTCGGCCACCAGGGCCAGGCGGTAGCCCCGGGCGCGGAAGTCCCTGAGCGCTTCCAGGGCGCCGGGAAAGGGCTCCGCGCTGACCACGTCGCCGTTTTCGTCGAATATCTGCGTGCCCTCGTCCACCAGAGTGTCGCCGCAGTCAAAGCACAGGATCAGGTCTTTTGTCATGGGGTCTTCCTCCCGTCTGATGGATTCATGTCCCTCCGGACGGCTCGTACCGTGCGGACCTCAAAGGGCGACAGTGCAAGGGTCAGGCTGCGGCCGTGCCCCAGGAATTCTCCCCGGCCTTCTTCCTCGGCCATGTCGGACGAGTAAAAATCACACATCCAGGGGAGGGTGACCGTTCCGCTGCCGGTCTGCCGCAGGCTCTGGTACAGGCGCAGGATGATCCCGTCCCCGTCCAGGGCGGGTTTCACCGTTTCCAGGATGACCGGGCCCGGGCCGACGGAGGGCCCCTCGAAGGGCTCGAGGCGGCCGCCGAAGGGGATGAGGGGGCGGTTGAGGGCGTATCCCTCACGGATGACGCCGCTCGACGCGAAGGACGAGGCGAAGGGATACAGGGAATAGGTAAAAACATGCCTGCCCAGGTTGTTCCGGTCGTCCGGCACCAGCGGCGCGCGGCACAGGGTGAGGGCCAGTTCGCCCCGGCCTGTTGACAGGGCGTAAATGCCGTTATTAAGCAGTGCGAATCCCCGGTTTTCCTCGGCCAGGGCCGAAAAGCGGTGCTGGGGCACCTCATAGCGGTCGGCGGCGAAGGCGTCGGAGCGGTGGCAGGGCCTGAGGACGTGGCCGAACTGCATCTCATGGATGGCATTGTCCGTAAGGATATTGCTTTCAAAATGGCACTTCAGCATACGGCGGCGTTCGTGCCAGTCGAGCTCGGTTTCGAAATCCACTCGCCGTGAGGAAGCGGTGAGCCGGATGACCTGCACCGCTTCGCTTTGGGAAAAGCGGCGGCGGACCCGGCATTCGGCCGCGGCGCCGCCGGAGGAAACAAGGGTGACTTCGGTTTCAAAGGGATCCGGGATGCGGCGGCTTTCCCAGTCCCGGTCCATTTCCCAGGCGTCATAGACCGGCTGGATGTTGGCATACAGCCGCCAGTCGTTCATCCGCTGCCCTTCGGAGATGAGGGGCAGGCCGTTTTCCTTGTCCGTCAGGGAGGCGATCGACCCGTCCGGGGCGATGGCCAGGGACAGGAAGCGGTTTTCCATGACGATCATGTTTCCGCGGACACAGGCGCGGGCGTCTTCCGGCCCGGGCATGCCCACGGCCGGGGCCCATCCGGAGGCGGGGACCGATATGTATTCCGTTTTTCCGCCGGGAAGACGGACATATTCTTCCCTGGCCCAGGGCAGCGGATTGATGAAGCTGATCCCCCCGTCGGAGGGAGAGGCGAGGGAGCGGACGGCCCGGAGGGCAGTTTCATACGCCCCGGAGACCGCTTTTTCAAGGTCCCGCTCCGCCTCTTCGTGGACGCGGCGGATGCCCGCGCCTCCGGCGACGTCGTGGAACTGGCAGAAAAGCAGTCTTTCCCACAGGGGCGAAAGGGAGGCGTTCTCCTCTGCCGGGTCGTCCAGCAGGCTGACGGCGGCTTCCGCGAAGGAAAGGGCCTCCTCGGCCCGGCGCATCATTTGTTTCTGCCGCCGCTGGCTGGTCCAGGTGCCGCGGTGCCAGGCAAGGTAAAGCTCGCCCGTCCAGCGGTGCCGTTGGGCGTCGGGGGCGACTGCCTCGAAATACTCCCTCAGCGTGTGGTACGAGCTCCGGGGACAGCCCTCCAGGTCCTGAAGGCGCTGGGCGATCTCCACCATGTCCGCCGTGGGGCCGCCCCCTCCGTCGCCAAAGCCGAAGGGGTGCAGCACCGTGGCGCAGGCGCTTTCCGCCGCCCGCTCGGTGTACCAGCGGCGGTGGAAGGTGAAGGGGCTGACGGGCCCGTTGTCCCGCATGAAGGACAGGGCCTGGACGCAGCTGCCGTCCATGCCCTCCCAGATGAAGTCCTGGTAGGGAAAAGGCTGGCACTCCGGGTCGGCGCGCATCAGCTTTTGCGTGGCGAAATACCGGACCCCTGTTTTATGGAACAGCTGGGGCAGGACGGCGGAAAAGCCGAAACAGTCCGGCAGGAAGGCGACGGTGCTCTCGGTCCCCGTGACGGAGCGGAACCAGCGGCGGCCCAGGGACAATTGGCGGATGAGGCTTTCTCCCGAGGGAAGGTTGGTGTCGCACTCCACGTAGAACGCGCCGTCGGGGCAGACCTGCCCGCGCCGCAGCGCCGCAAGCACCCTTTCCCACAGGGGGGGATCGCCGGTGCGGAGCATCTCCATCAGCGCCGGCTCCACCATCAGGAAGCGATAGGACGGATAGCGTTCCATCAGCTGCGCCTGGGTAGCGTAGGTGCGGACGGCTTTGCGGCGGGTCTCCTTTTCGGGCCACAGCCACGCCAGGTCGATGTGGGACTGCCCGATGAGGTACATCTCAGGCGAGGTGGAGCCGTTGCGGCAGGAAAGGCAGCTTTTCAGGGCTTCCCGGCCCGCCCGGTAAGCGGCTGGGCGCTCGCTGCGGGGAAGCTCGGGGTCGGCGATATGGGTCACCTCGTCCAGGGCAGCCATGATCCTGAGGGCGCGCAGGGAATTGTCCTTCAGGGTGGGGAGGAGGTCCGTAAGGACGAACATGTCCAGGTACAGTTGCCGCGCGTCCTCGCATACCGGGCGCAGGACGCCTTCCTCCATGGTGCACTGGAAGGGCGGCGGCTCCGGGACGGCGGTCTTTTCCGGCGGGCAGGGTCCCAGGCTTTCCAGCCGCGGCCCGTGTCCGGCGTAGCTTTCGCAAAGGACACGGTACGTCCGCCCCCGGACGTGGCTGAAGGTGAGGTAAAGGAAGGGATGCCCCCGGTCGACGGTGCCCGCGGCGGCGCCGTTTACATAGTAAAGCTGTTCTCCGCCCATGCCGCCCGTGAGGGCCAGGGGGAGTCCCTCCCAGGTATCCGGCGGCGCGGCTTCCGCCCTGAAATAGCCGTACTGCCATTTTGCGCCCCAGGGTGTGCCCGGGGGCATCGGGCGGAACGGGCCTTTCTCCGCTTCGTCCGTCGGGATGGGGCTGTCGGAAACGAAGCCTTCGAAGGCGACAGGGATCCCGGGCCCGAGGATATCCTCCTTCAGCGCGTCCATATAGGCTTTCAGGCGCTGGCTGAACTGTCTTCCGTAGTCTCGCATGCTGTCCTCCGAGGGGGATATGTCCGGAAGGCCCCCTCCCGGGACGGGAAGGAGCCTTCCTTGGGCCGGGGATCACAGCCCGGTTTTTTCTGCAATGTATTTCCTGGCCTTGAGGGCGTATTCGAAGGGATTGGCTTTTGCCGGGTCCTGCTCGGCTTCGACGACGACCCAGCCGGCATAGCCGTTTTCGTCCAGGATGTCGAAGATGGGGCCGAAGTCCACGTCCCCGTCGCCGGGAACGGTGAACACGCCCATACGGACAGCCTCCAGGAAGCTCCAGCCCCGGGCCATGGCCTGGTCACGGACCTTCAGGCGGACGTCCTTCAGGTGCACATGACCGACCCGGCGGATGTGTTTTTTGAGCACGGCGACTGGATCGATGCCGGCGAAGGTCAGGTGGCCGGAATCAAAGAGCAGTCCCACATACTCCGGGTCCGTTTCGGCAAGGAAGCGGTCGATCTCTTCTGCGGTCTGGACGCCGGTGCCCATGTGGTGGTGGCAGGTGAGCTTCATGCCCTTTTCTTTGGCCAGGGCGCCCAGGCGGTTGAAGCCTTCCGTTACCTTTTTCCATTCCTCTTCGGTGTATACCGGTTTGTCGGGGCCAAAGATATTGACGTTTTTGCCCTGGATGGAATCCCCCTGCTCGGAGGCGCCGATCATCCGGGCGCCCAGGGCATACAGGCGGTCCCGGTGGGCGATGAAAGCCTTTTCGGTCACCTCATAGGGCTGTGAGGTGAACAGGGTGGAGAACCAGGCGTTGCAGATCTGCAGTCCCCGCACCTCCAGCTTATGGCGCAGGACCTGGGTATCCATAGGGTATTTGTTGCCGATCTCGCTGCCCCTGAAGCCGGCCAGGGCCATTTCACTTATGCACTGTTCGAAGGTGTTTTCCTTCCCCAGGTCGGGAAGGTCATCGTTGGTCCAGCCGATGGGCGCGATGGCCAGGCGGACTTTGTTGGGATCAAGCATATCGTATTCCTTTCCCGCCCCGGAAAAAGGGGCGCGGGCGGAGTGGAGAGTGAAGAGTGGAGAGTGAAGAGTGAAGAGTGACATTTGGATCGGTTCGGGCGCGGGGAGCCTGCCGGGATCCGGTCCAAACCCTGCGGGATCAGAATAGACGGACGGATCTGAGGTGGTCCAGCATGTCGGCGTGCGCTTCACGGATCCGCGGTTCATCGGCGACCTCGGCGACGCCCACGCGCCACCAGCTTTCATAACCGGGGGTCATTGAGCCGGGGACCACCTTGATGTCGTAAAGGACGGGCCTGTCCTGGGTGAGGGCGTCTTCGAGGGCGGCGGAAAGCTGCTCCGCGGTGCGGATGGAATAGGTCTTCAGCCCGTAGCCCGCGGCGCTCATGGCATAGTCGATGGGGATGATGCCCCCGTCCAGCTGTCCGGTCTTCGGGTCGCGGAAGCGGAAAACGGTGCCGAAGGTGTCGCCGCCCTGGTTGTTCTGCAGGTTTTCGATGCAGCCCCAGCCGGAATTGTCGAACAGGCAGAAATGCACCCTGAGGCCTTCCTGAAGGCAGGTGACCAGTTCGCTGTGGGCCATCAGGTAGGTCCCGTCCCCGAAGAAGGTGTAGACCTCCCGGTCCGGGGCGGCCAGCTTGACGCCCAGGGCGCCGTTGGTCTCATACCCCATGTTGGAAAAGCCGTATTCCATATGGTAGGTGTCCCGGACGCCGGGGAGGAAGAGGCGCTGCATGTCCCCTGGGAGGCTCCCGGCGCTGCCCACGGCGATGTCGGTATCCTTCATGAATCGGTTGATGATGCCCAGGGCCTTCGTCTGGGTGAGCCCGCGGGGATCCTCCGCGGCGTACCATTGCCGGACGATCTCATCCCATTTGGCTTTTTCCTCCCGGACGCGGCCGCCGTCGGGATAGCTGTATCCCTTCAGGGCTTCCCGGAGCGCCTTCAGGCCCTCCCGGGCGTCGCATATGATGGGTTCGGCGTCCATTTTGACCGCGTCGAAGGGGCAGATGTTGACAGATACCACCTTCGCGTCCTCCGGGAAGAGCCATTTGGAGGCGGTGGTGAAATCCGACAGCCGCGAACCCACGGAGATGATCACGTCGGCGTCCCGGGCGATGACGTTGGCGGCCTGCCCGCCGGTGACCCCGATGCCCCCCAGGTTCAGGGGATGGGAATAAGGCACGGTGCCCTTGCCGGCCTGGGTCTCGGCCATGGGGATGCCGGTCTGTGTGAGGAAGGCGGTCATCTCGTCCCCGGCCAGGGAATAGCGCACCCCGCCGCCGCAGATGACCAGGGGTTTCTTCGCGCTGCGGATGATGTCCGCGGCGCGGGCTGTCTGCGCCGCGGTGGGCGCCCGCCGGTCCAGGTGCCATACCCGGCGGCGCAGGAAGGATACGGGGTAATCGTACGCCTCGCCCTCCACGTCCTGGGGCATGGCCAGGCATACCGCGCCCGTATCGGCCGGGTCGGTCAATACCCGCATGGCGTGGATGGCCGCGGTCATCAATTGCTCGGGCCGCTCGATCCGGTCAAAGTAATGGCATACGCCCCGGAAGGCGTCGGTAACGGTCTGGGAATAAGATTGGAAGAATTCGGCCTGCTGCAGCACAGGGTCCGGCTGCCGGCAGGCAAAGGTGTCCCCGGGCAGGAGCAGAAGGGGGATGCGGTTGGCGGTGGCGCAGCCTGCGGCGGTGACCATGTTCATGGCCCCCGGCCCGATGGAGGACACGCAGGGAATGATCTCCAGGCGGTTTTTCTGCTTGGCGAATGCCGTGGCGGCCAGGGCCATGTTCTGCTCGTTTTTGCCCTGCAGGAAACGGATGCCGTGGCCGCCCTGCTCCAGGGCCTGGCCGACGCCCACCACGCATCCGTGGCCGAAGACCCCGAAGATGCTGTTGACAAACTTGTTTTCCCTGCCGTCGATCTCTACATACTGCCGGTCCAGGAAACGGACCAGCGCCTGCGCCATGGTCAGGCGAACGGTTTCCATGGGCATTTCCTCCAATTATATAGAATCAGGCGAAGATCATTTCCGGTCGCCGAAGTACACGCTGTCCTTTTCCATCACCCACAGGTGTTCCTTAAGGAACACAGGACATTCCGGCTGCCTGTAGGGCTGCCCCTCCAGGTGCCGGATGGCCCACAGATACCACAGGGCGTAACCGGGCGCGGTGCAGTGGGGATGGGTGAGGCCGGGTGAAATGAACACGGTGTCGTTGTTCTGCACCTTCACCACCTCGTCGCCCAGTTCACCGTAACCGAAGCCGTTTTCCGGGTTGGTCTTGTAGTAATAGATCTCGGGCTGGGGATGGTGGTGGGGAGGATAGCTGCTCCACTTGCCGGGGAAGCCGATCACCTCGCCCAGGACCAAATTGGCGTCCGGGGCGTTGGTGTAATCGAAGATGGTGCGTACGATACGGGTGGACGTTTCGCGCATGAGGCCCGCGCCGCGGAATTCGTCCGGCGTGTCCTGCGGCAGGTAAAGCTTCGCGCCGAAATCCTTCGGATTCTCCGTGCGAAGGATATCGATCTCCGCTTCTTCCGACATGCAGGTGACCCGGACGGGATGGGACCTGCCCGCATGCAGGGCGGTGGGAGGGACGTCAAAGCAGTTTTTCCGGTTTTCCGAGTGCTCCTTCCCGTCCCATTCGAAACGGACTTCGCCGTATACCAGCAGCGCGGCTTTTTCAAGGGGCGCGGTTTCTTCCCAGACGTCGCCCTTTTTCATGCGGTACACGCCGAAATCCATCAGCATGTCGGCGTGGGGGCCGTCAGTGCGGGCCAGCCATTTCAGGCCGAAGGGATGCGCTCCCCGGGCTTTGATAATGTTTTCGTTCATGCCGTTACCCCCCGCAGATCTCGCTGATCTTTACAGGCCGGTGTTCGTCCAGGGATTTTTTTGCCGCCTTGGCCAGCACCACGCTCATGAGCCCGGCGTGGATGCCCACCGGCACCTCGGTGTCCTCCCGGATCGCCCGGATGAACTGGCGAAGTTCCTCGGTGAAGGACTGCATGTACCTTTCCAGGAAGAAGAATTTCGGTTTGTCGCCGGTGACGCCCGCGGCGGTGGAAACACGCACGGTGGAATCCCCGTCGTTTTCGTCGGCGGCCATGCCCAGACTCCCGAACACCTCCACCCGCTGGTCATAGCCGTAGGCGGCGCGGCGGCTGTTGTCGATGACGCCCAGGGCGCCGTTTGCGAAGGTCAGGGTGACGATGGCGGTGTCCACGTCGCCAGCTTCGCCGATGCGCTTGTCCACAAGGCTGGTGCCCATGGCATACACCTCGGTCACGTCGCTGCCGGCCAGGAACATGGCCATGTCGAAATCGTGGATCATCATATCGATGTAGAGCCCGCCGGAGGAGGCCGCGTATTCGGGGGAGGGCGGCTCCGGATCACGGGAGGTGATCTTGATGATCTCGACGTTTCCGAGCGCGCCGCTCCGGGCCAGGGCCTGCACCCGGCGGTGGTTGTGGTCGAAGCGGCGGTTGAAGCCGATCTGCAGTTTCTTTTTAGTCTCCCCGGCGACCTCGGCCACCTCCCTGATTTTGTCGATGGAGGTATGAACCGGCTTTTCGCAGAACACGTGCTTGCCCGCCTTCAGGGCGGCGATGGTGATCTCCGCGTGGGTCGGGGTGGGGGAGCAGACAAGCACCGCGTCCACCTCCGGGCTGGAGATGACGTCGTGCCAGTCGGAGGAGTATTTCCCTATTCCGAAGCGCTCCGCCAGGCGGCGGGCGTTTTCCCCGATCACGTCGGATACCACCGTGATCTCGGCCTCCGGGATGTGATAAGTGATTGATTCCGCGTGGACGTTGCCGATGCGGCCGGCGCCTACGATGCCGATCCTGATCCTGTCCATAGCTTGGTTTCCTCCTTTAGTATGTTCAAAAAAGATGAGCTGTCGTATATGGGACAAAAGCGATCACAGGGAGCCGTCCCAGGAATCGACGTGTTCCTTTTTCATCTCTTCCTCGTCGAACCAGCGCGTGGTAACGGTCTTGGTCTCGGTATAGAAGCGGAAGGCGTCCTTGCCGTGACAGTGCAGATCGCCGAAGAAGGACTGCTTGTGCCCGGTGAAGGAAAACACGCCGATGGGCACCGGGATGCCCACGTTGACGCCCACCATGCCGCCGTCGGTGCGCCGGGCGAACTCACGGGCATAATAGCCGTTTTGCGTAAAGATGACGCTGCCGTTGGCGAAGGGGTTGGCGTTCATTTTGGCGAGCCCTTCCTCGAAATCCCGGACCCGCTTGACGCACAGGACGGGGCCGAAGACTTCCCTCTGCCCGATGGTCATTTCGTCCGTGACGCGGTCAAAGACCGTATGCCCGACGTAATAACCGCCTTCGTAGCCCTCCACATGGCAGTCCCGTCCGTCCAGGACCAGTTCGGCCCCTTCCCGGACGCCGGTGTCGATCCAGTCTTTGATGAATTTCATGTGGGAAGCGGAGCCCACGGGGCCGAGGTTGGTGGCCTTGTCCCAGGCGGGGCCGATCTTCTGGAGTTTGCAGAGGCGGACGATCTCCTTGACCAGGGCGTCGGCGATCTCTTCCTCCGCCACGACCACCGGGAGTGCCATGCACCTTTCGCCGGCGCAGCCGAAGGCGCTGTTCATGATGCCGGCGGCGGTGCGGGTGAGGGGGGCGTCCCTGAGCACCAGGGCGTGGTTCTTCGCCTCGCACAGGCACTGGACCCGCTTGCCGTGGGCCGCCGCGGTCTCGTATACGTGCTTTCCGACCCCGGTGGAGCCGACGAAGGTGATCCCCTTCACGTCCGGATGGGTCAGGAAGATCTCCGCCTCGGTGCGGGAGCAGGGGACCACGTTGAACACGCCGTCCGGGAATCCGGCTTCCTTGTAGAGGTCAGCGAACTTCAGGGAGGTCATGGGGGTGGACGACGCGGGCTTGAGCACAAAGGTGTTGCCGCAGACGATGCACAGGGGCGCCATCCAGCCCACCGGGATCATCGCGGGAAAGTTCCAGGGCGCGATACCGGCGAACACGCCCAGGGGTTCACGGTAGGTGGTGGTGTCATAGCCTGTGGAGGTGTTCATCAGGCTGTCGCCCATCAGCTGCACCGGGGCTGTGGCGGCCAGCTCGGTCATTTCAAGGGCCTTGCCCACGTCGCCGGCGGCTTCGGCGAGGTTTTTGCCGTTTTCGGTGGCGCACATCAGGACCAGTTCGTCCATGTCCCGTTCGATCAATTGCCGCAGCCTGAGCATCAGCTGGGCCCGCTTGCGCACCGGGACGGCGCTCCAGGCCGGGAATGCGTTCTTCGCAGCCGCAATGGCCTGCTCAACCTCGTCTTTGGTGCACAGCGGCACCTGGGCGATCTGCTCGCCGGTGGAGGGATCGAAGACCGAGCCGAACCTGCCGGAAGCGGAATCGATACGCCTGCCGTTGATATAGGGCTTCATCGTTTTCATGTTTATACGACCTCCTGTCTGCAGTCAAAATGAAGGCGAACGGTTCCCGGCTGTATTTTATCGCCGGAAACACGCGGGCTACGGATCAGAGGGAATCTGCCGCCGAAAGCGGGCAGGCAGCGGATCAGAGGGGGAAAACCATTTCCCCGTACTGCGCTTTTTCTTCCCGGATGAATTTTTCCAGGGCTTCCTCGGTGGGCATGTCCCTGGAGCAGGCGTGGCTGGCGACCAGCATGGCGGCGGAAGCGCTGCCCCTTTCCAGCGCTTCGGGCAGGCTTTTTCCGGCCATCAGGCTGTGAAGGAAGGCGCTGGCGTAGCCGTCCCCGCCGCCAAAGCCCTTCAAGGCCGCCACCGGGAAGGGGTTCACCCGCCATTTTTCCGAGGCGGTCCAGGCGTTGGAGCCTTTTTTGCCGTGCTTGATGACGATCAGGCGGGGGGAGCGGGAAAGCCAGTATTCGGCGGAAGCTTCGTCGCTGCCGTCCAGGCCCGCCAGGCGCTCCATAAGGTCGAATTCCTCCCGGGAGCCCAGGACGATGTCGCTCTTTTCGGCCGCCAGGGAGGTGTAAACGGAGATCTCGTCAGCACTTTTCCAGGTGTAGGGCCGGTAATCCGCGTCAAAGATCACGGTGACGCCGTTTTTCTTTGCGTACGAGATGGCCTTGAGCGCGGCTTCGCGGCTGGGTGAGGCGCTGAGGGAGGTGCCGGAGATCAGGAGGCTGCGGGAGGAGGCGACGTAGCCTTCGTCCACGTCCTCCGGGCTCAGGCTCAGGTCGGCGGCGCCTTCCCGGTACATCAGGATGCTGGACTGGGTGGGGGAAAGGATCTCGGTGAAGGTCAGGCCGATCTTTTCCCCGTTGACGCAGCGGCGGACGTGGCTTGTGTCGATCCCTTCCCGGATGAAGTAATCGGTCACGAAGGTCCCAAGGGCGTCGTCCGAGACCCTGGCGAGGAACCCGACTCTGCGCCCGAGGCGCGCCATGCCGACGGCGATGTTGGCCGGGCTGCCCCCGACATATTTGTTGAAGTTTTCGCTCTGTGACAGCGGGCGGTTCATGTCGGTGGGGTTGAAGTCCACGGCGATGCGTCCCACGGGAATGATGTCCAGGGCTTTGGTTTCCGGTGAAAACAGCAAGTTTCACAACTCCTTTCTGGTCCCGAAAATGCGGATATGTTCCTCCGCGGTCCTGCGGACCGCCTCCCGGGCGGCCCGGGACATGGCAAAGTAATCCTCCCCGCCGACTTCGGCGCGGGCGCGGGCGTCGGCCATGAAAAAGGCCGTGGCGATATTGATCTTGCGGATGCCTCCGCGGATGCAGCGGCGGAAACGCTCCTCTCCCGCCCCGGTGCCGCCGTGGAGGACCAGGGGAACGCTGCACCGGGCGGAGACGTCCGAGAGGATATCGAAACGGAAATCAGGGGTCCCGGCATAAACGCCGTGGGCGTTCCCGATGGCCACGGCCAGGGCGTCCACCCCGGTCCGCGCGGCGAACAGGGCCGCCTCCCTGGGGTCCGTGCAGGCGGCCCTGCCGCCTTCGCCTCCCTCCCCGGCACCAAGGGAGCCTATCTCGCCTTCGGCGCAGGCGCCGCGGGCATGGGCCATGTCCGCAAAGTAGCGGGTCATGGCGATATTCTCTTCCATGGGCAGGCTGCTGCCGTCGAACATGATCGAGGTGAATCCCATGTCCAGGGCCTTAAGGATGGTCTTTTCGGTCTTCCCGTGGTCCAATTGGACGGCCACCGGGACACGGGCCGCCCTGGCAGCGCCCAGCATGGCCGGACCCAGGATGTCAAGGGGCGTGGCGGCAAGGCGCACCTCCGCCGCCTGGAGGATGATGGGGGTGGCGGTCTCTTCGGCTGCCTGGATACAGCCGAGGATCATTTCTATGGAGGCGACGTTGAAGGCGCCGACGGCGCGGCCTTCGCGTCCGGCTTCCTCAAGAAGCGTTTTCAGCCCTGAAAGTGCCATGGGGATCCTCCTTGCGCTTTTTCAGCAGGCCGGGGCGATCAAAAGCCTGGCGCCGCTTTTTTTGATGGTCTCGGCATAGGGTGCGGGGGGATCGGTATCGGTGACGATGCAGTCGAAATCCGAGAATTCGGCGTATTTCATCAGGCCCCCGGCCCCGAATTTGGCGCCGGTGACCAAAAGGATCTTTTGGCTGTCGGTCTCCATGGCGGCGCATTTTACCTCGTATTCCGGGGAAAAGGAATTGGTCACGCCACTGCCTACCACGCCGGTAGCGGCCATGAAGACCTTCTGGATATTGAATTTTTTCAGCTGGGCGACGGCTTCGATGCCGGTGACCGAATCGGTCTTGCGCTGGAACAGGCCCGGCAAAAGGATGACGCTGACGCCGGGATAGGGTACCAGGGCCTGCACGGCGGCCAGGCTGTAGGTGACCACGGTCACGTCCCGGATGTGGGACAGGGGCTCCGCCATGTGGAGGGTGGTTGTCCCGGAATCGAGAAACACGGCGTCCCCCCTGCTGACGAGTTCCGCCGCTGCCCGGGCGATGCGGCGCTTTTTGTCCTCGTCCACATGGCAGCGGTCGGAGAAGGAACGGAAATACGGCTCCTGTTCCCCGGGCATGGCCGTGACGCCGCCGTAGACCTTTTCGATGGCGCCTTTTGAGCGCAGGACGGCCAGGTCCCGGCGCAGGGTGGTGACGGATATATCGAAACGCTCGCTCAGTTCGTTCATGGAAACGGTGCCGCGCTCGCGGATGTAACGTTCCATGTCTTCCAGGCGGGTGGTTTTCATAATGCCTCCTTGGAGGGATCGTTTGTTTGCGGCGGTGTGCCGGCTTAAAGCGGGGGAACGGCGCCGGGAGGAGTATTCACAGCGGATAAGGAACGCATTCCGATGATCAGTTTTTATTGCCTTTATGATAACATAGATGATGAATATTGTCAATAGTTGATCAAAAGTTACCAAGTGATTGCCAAAGAAAAAAGAGATATGATATAATCGTTTTGAAGAGAAAAACGGAAAAGAGGCGGACCCATGGGCTGCATGGACACAATGGACCCGAGAAAAAAGGCGCTCCTGGCCTTCTCCCTGCGGGATTTCGACGCCCGGTGGGACGACAAGGAGGATCTTTTATATTCCTGCGAGGGAGAAAAAGGCTTCCACGGCACCCGGGAAAGCGTGTATTACGCCCTGGCGCTTCTTGAAAGGGATGCGCCGGGGGACGCGGAGCGGGCCGGGCGCATCATATCCAGGGTAAACTCCCTTCAGTACCTGTGTCCGGGACAGCCCTGGCACGGCACCTTTCCGTCATTTTCGGAGCGCGGCGTTCCGCCCATGGCGCCCGAGTGCCTCGAGCGCCTCGGAAGGGAGGGCGAGTATATCCTGGACGTCTTTGCCGAAAGGCTTTTTACCCGCTTCCGTGAGGACCTTTCCGGGAGCGGCATGGACGACGGGGATGCGGCAGGGACCATGGAAACGCTTCGTGCGTCCCTGTGCCGGGTATGGCCGGTGGTATGGGATACCTATGACCCCAACTGGCGGGAATTCATCCTGTGCGCCTACGCCCTGATCCTGCGGTTTTTTGAAGACCGCCTGCCCCCTGAGGTCGCGGAAGGAATGGACCGGGCCGCGCGGGAAGGCATCGCAGCGGCGGTGAAAAGGGCAAAGAGCGGTGTCACTCCGCTCAATACCAATGTACGCTGCGTCCATATCCTGACGGTGAGCATGTTCGCCTCCCGGTGGGGGGACAAGGCGCTTGCGGATTACGCTGAGGAAAGCGCCGCGCATTTCCTGGCGGAATACCTCATCAGCGGGGCGGCGGAATTCAATTCGCCCACCTACAACGGGGTGGTCCTCACCTATACGCCCTTTATGAAAGCCTTCGGGGGGCCGGAGGTCCGTTCGCTGGGGGAAAAACTGGACGCGGGCATGTGGAGGGACCTGGGCGAATTCTATAACCCGGCCCTCGGAAACATCTGCGGTCCCTATACCAGGTGCTATGAAATGGACCTGCGGGTACATACGGCCGTCCCGATGCTGATGTACCTGGATCCCTTCCTGGTCCCCGAAGGCGAGCTGCCGCCCATGTCCTTAGAGACCGAGAGCGCCGCCATCCTGTGCCTTGGGGACAGGACGCTGAGGGAGGACGTGAGGGACGCCCTTTCGCGCTCCGGCGGGGAACGCCTGATCGAAAGGACCTTCCGCGAACTGTGTGAAAGGGGCGAACCGGGACGGGACCGCACCCTGTGCACCGCCACGGCGTATATCACCGACACGCTGATGTACGGCTGCCTCAGGGGAAGCGCGAACACCAGCCACCAGCTTTGCGCCATGGCCGTGTTCTGGCGGGCAAAAGGGGGCTGGGTATCGGGTCTCCGCCTGCTTCGCGAGGACCGGGACGGCCGGCAGGCCCACATGCGCACGGTGTTCTTTGATTTTACGGCCGAAAAGGGAAGGATCCGCGGCACCGTAAAAAACCGCTCCGGCGGCAGGGTGCGCCTGTTTTTCGAATTCGAAAGCGGCGGGGGACCGGAGGTCCGCATGGACGAAGACGGGTGGCTCCTGGACGGGCTCGCCCTGAAAGGGGCGTTTGCGATCATGGACGGGAGCGGAGCCGAAAGGAAGGCTTCCTTCGCCCTGTCCTGCCCGGACGGGCGCACGCGGCGCCTTTCCGAGTGCCTTGAGGACGGGGAGACCCTGCGGGCGGATATATCCCTGTCCCTTGAAAACAAATAACTTGCTTCCCCGCGGCCGGGGATGCGGAAGGATGGGCGTATGGATTTTGAATGGACACTTTCCACCTGCGTGGAGGCTGCGTACGGACCGGCGCCGGTCCTGAACGCCGCGGCGGCCCTGGAAAGGGATATGGACGAGGCATTTTCGGCGGGGGGAGAGGACAACCGCATCGTGACGGTGAAGGACGACGCCCTGGGAGAGGAGGAATGGCGCATCCGCGTTTCCCCGCGGGAGATCGAGGTCTTCTGCGGCGGGGGGCTTGGAGGGGCGTACGCCCTGTATTTCCTCAGTGAAAAATACCTTGGCGTCCTGCCGCTCGCCTGGTGGTACGGGGAAAAGCCGCCCCGCAGGGAAAAGGCGTCCGTGCCGGAAGGGACGTACTTTTCCGCGCCGTTCGCCGTCCGGTGGAGGGGCTGGTTCATCAACGACGAGGTGCTGCTGGACGGCTGGTCCTCCACCCCCGCCCAGCGATCCCGGGTGTGGCGGCGGGCCTTCGAGGCTCTCGTACGCCTTGGAGGCAACCTGGTGATCGCCGGGACGGACCGCCAGTACGACGGGGAGATGATCGACCGGGCGGCGTCGGAAATGGGCCTTACGCTGACACAGCACCATTCCGAGATGCTCGGCGCGCCGATGTTCGGGAGGAGATATCCGCGCCTGGAAGCTTCATTCAGCAAATATCCGGATAAGTTTGAGGCGCTGTGGCGGGAGGGCATCCGGAAAAACGCGGACCGGAAGGTGATCTGGACGGTGGGATTCCGCGGCCAGGGGGACCACGCCTTCTGGGACGACGATCCGTCCGTGAGTACCGACAGGGACAGGGGTGCTTTCGTTTCCGCCGTCATCGCAAGGCAGATGGCCCTGGTCCGTGAAGTGCAGAAGGACGCAGTCTTCTGCGTGTACCTGTACGGCGAGATCATGAGCCTTTACCGCGCCGGGTACCTTGACATTCCCGAAGAGGTGATCCGCATTTACAGTGACAACGGCTTCGGGAAGATGCTTTCCCGGCGCCAGGGGCTGGACGCGGGACGGACCGACGCCATGCCCGGGGACGGGGAAGCGGGCAGGAAGGGGATCTATTTCCACGCCGGGTTCTACGACCTGCAGGCGGCCAACCACATCACCATGCTGCAGGTGCCCCTGGACATGGCCGTCGGGGAACTGGAGACCGTTCTGGAGAAAGGGGCCGATACCCTGTGGATCATCAACAGCGGCTCCATCCGCCCGCACCTGTTCGTCCTGGATGTGATCGCCTCCCTCTGGCGCCGGGGGCGGGCCGATCCCGCCGCCGAAGCGGAAAGGCATGCCCGGGAATACTTCGGCGACGCTTCCGCGGGACGGCTCCTTCTGGAATACGGGGAGGCGTCGGTGTCCTACGGCCCCCACGAGGACGACCGGGCCGGGGACCAGTTCTACCATTTTCCGGTGCGGGAAATGTGCCATGCCCTGTGCCGGGGGGACAAATATGTCCGGAGGCTGTTGTGGGCGGCCCCGGAGAAGGATTTCCGCGCCCAGGCGGCGCGCATGGCTGAGATCGCCCGCCCCGGCATCGCGTCCTTCGGCGGCCTTGAGAAAAAGTGCCGTGAAATAGCCGGGCGATTGGACGCTCCCGGGCGGACCGCCCTGAGCGACAGCCTGCTGACCGCGGCAGTGCTGCACCGGACGGGATGCGAAGGGGTGTACGCTTTCGCCCAGGCCTCAATGCATTTCCTGGACGGGGACGACCTGCAGGCCTTCCTGTGGACGGATAAGGCGCTGCGCGCCCAGCGGGAAGCGCTGGCGGCCATGGAAAAGGCGGAGCACGGCATGTTCGCGCATTTTTACCGCAACGACTGCTTTACCAACGTGGCTTTGACGGCGCAGCTGCTGGAAGGGATGCGGTCCTTCTTCCGCATCCGCGGGGACGGCCCCACACAGTACCTGTGGGAAAGGACGTACCTGATCCCCGCCGCGGAAACCCGGATCACCCTGCAGAGCCACATCACCCGGCAGCTGGACGACGAAGCGCTGGCCTGCGGGCTCAGGGACGAAGTGGATCTGGTCCCTGCCCCGGTGCAACAAACGATCTGAATGGATGCGAGCCATCCGGAAAGGAAGAAAACATGGAAAACCGTACGCCGCTCTGGTGGGCAAAAGCTGCCTGCGACACGATGATGCGCAAATTCGACGCGCCTTCTCTTCCCCCCAAGGGCCACTTCCATTACCATCAGGGGGTCTTCCTCTCCGGCATGACGGAGACCTGGAAGCTGTGCGGGGAAAGGAAATACTTCGACTATATGAAGGCCTGGCTGGATTCGGTCTTTGACGAAAAAGGGGCCATCATCAATTACTCCAGGGGCGAACTGGACGACATCATGCCGGGCATCCTGCTTTTCCCGGTACTGGACGAGACCGGGGATCCCCATTACCGGGACTGCATCGCCTCGGTATACCGGCAGTATGAAGACATCCCCCGCACGGCGGAGGGCGGCTGGTGGCACAAGCCCTACGCCGAGGACCAGATGTGGCTGGACGGGCTGTACATGGCCGGGCCCTTCGCAGCGGAGTACGCCCGGCGCTTCTCCCGCCCCGACATGACTGCGGACGTGATCCACGAAGCCCTGCTGATGCGTGAAAAATGCCGGGACGAAAAGACCGGCCTTATGTACCATGCCTGGGACGGGGCAAAAAAAGAACCATGGGCGGACCCGGTGACCGGCCGCGCCCCTGAATTCTGGGGCAGGGCCATGGGCTGGGTGCCGATGGCGCTTCTGAACGACCTGGACTTCATCCCCGAAGGTTTCGAGGGCCGCGGCGACATCGAAGGGATGTGCGCAGACCTGCTTAAATCCCTGTGTGCCTTCCAGGGCGGGGACGGCAGGTGGTACCAGGTGGTGGACAAGGGCGACAGGGAGGGCAACTGGCCCGAAAATTCCTGTTCCTGCCTGTATACCGCCGGGCTGTGCAAGGCCATGCGCAAAGGGATCCTGCCCCGGGATTACGAAAAGCAGGCGCTGAAGGGCTTTGAGGGCGTCCTGCAAAGCCTGAAATTCGAAGGGGAGGACCTGATGATCGGCAACGTGTGCATCGGGACCGGCGTGGGGGACTACGCCTTCTATATCGCCCGCCCCTGCTCGGTGAACGACCTGCACGCGGTAGGTGCGTTCCTGATCATGTGCACCGAGGTCCAGCGCTTCCTGGACGCAAAATAAACAAAAAGCAGGCCCCGCGGAAGGATCCGGAATCAAACGCCGCGCCCGCCCCGGAAAAAAGGGACGGGCGCGGCAGGTTTTATGAGGCTGACGGCTGTTCAGACCGGGAAAGATCAGATGTAATAGGGGTTTGGTTTGGTGATAAGTGCGATAAGGTCGACCAGGATGCCGATCCCCAGGATCCCGAGGGTGAACAGGTAAAGGATTCCCATGCCGATCTTGCCTTCGTAGAATTTATGCGCGCCGATCCCGCCGAAGAATAAGCACAGGAAAAAAGCGACCCATTTATTCAGGGGCTTCTTCGTCGGAACGAAGGACCGGTTGGCCGCCAGGGGGGCGCTGTTCACGTTGTTGATAACGACCTGACGGTCGGAACCCGAATATTCCAGTTTTTCCACCTGACGGCCGCACTTTGTGCATACGACGGCGTCCATCGGGATCTTTTCGCCGCAGAACTTGCAGTATTTCAGCCGGACGTCCCCGACCGAAGCGGGATCGCCGCTGATCTGGGAACCGCAGTACTGGCAGGCCGTGGCGCCGCGGGCCAGGGAGGCGCCGCACTGGGGACAGATGACAGCAACATTCCTGTTCCTGTTCATAGCAAGATTACCTCCATTACGATCGGAATGAATCTTTTACAGAGCCAAAGAAAGAATGTCGGAAAGCGCCTGGCCGGGGTCCGAACTGATAAGCGAGCACCCGGCGCGCCTGAGTTCGTCTTCCCCCCGGAAGCCCCACGCGCAGCCCACGGAGGGACAGCCCAGAGCCCGGGCAAAGAAAACGTCCACGTCGCTGTCGCCCACGACGACGGCATCCTGCGGCCCGGCGCCAAGCAATGCAAGGCATCCAAGGCCCGGCGCGGCGTCCGGCTTAAGGGGGACCCCCGGCTGCCTTCCCACGACCGCGTCGAAGGCAAAACCGGGAAAACAGTTTTCAAGGACCCGCCGGACGTCCTCCTGGTCCTTATTGGAAATGACGCACAGGCGCATCCCTGCCTTCGCAAGGGAAGTGAGCATGTCCTCCACGCCGGGATAGGGGCGGGTCAGGCAGGTAAGATTGGCGGAATAATCGGCGCGGTAAAGATCGTACAGCCGGTCCCGCATATCCTCCCGGCCGCGGACGGCCAGGCGTGTCAGATTGCGGGCGCCCCGCCCGACCATCCGGCGGCATTCTTCCGCGGTGACCGGGGTGAGGGAAAGGCGTGAAAGGCTGCGGTTGAGGGCGGCTCGTATATCCGGCAGTGTATCTGCCAGGGTGCCGTCCAGGTCCAGGATGACGACGGAACGCATGAGACCTCCCTCTGCGGACCGGTCCCTGTCTTTGGACGGCCGCAGGGGGATTATACCATACCGCGGCGCGGCAGGCAACGCGTTTTTACATATATAAAGAATTCCGCTCCTGTCTGCGGGCCTTGACACGAACGGGGGGACCGGGGATAATAAAAGCGCCGGAAACGGCGGATACAGAAAAAACAGCGGGGAAAAACACTGATGCGTACGCGGAACGGGAAAAGCACGGGCTTTCTGATCTCAGCGCTGGCACTGGCTGCGCTGGCGGCGTTTTTGTGGATCTTTTCGGCGGCCAAGGGAAGGGAATACCGCGCCGAGGCGGCCGTCACGGCGGTGCCCACCTCCACGGTGCATGCGATCAACCTCGTTTCGGCCGCGGCGGCCCTTTCCGCGCCGGAAACGCATTTTCCCCCGGGGACACAGGCGCCTGACGCCGAGGAACGCTTAACGGCCGGCCCGACTGCTTTGACCGCGGCGGAGACCCCGGTCCAGCCTAACGCGACGCCGGCCCCCACCGCGGTTTACCTTGCCTCCGGTTCCGCGGGGGAGGGCGTCAGGACCCTGCAGCAAAGGCTGAAGGACCTCGGTTTCCTGGAGGGTGAGGCCGACGGGCAGTTCGGCAGGGCTACCAAGGCCGCGGTGGTGCTTTTCCAGAAGCAGCACGGCCTGGACGCCGACGGAATCGTCGGTGAAAAGACCTGGCGGACGCTGTTTGGCGACAGCGCCCACACCGTGGTAGTGACCCCCACCCCGGCGGCATTCCACGGCGTGGCGGAATCGGTCCCCGTCCTCGTCAACAAACAGCACCCGGTGGGGAGCGACTTCGAGCCGGAGCACCTGGTCTATATCGCCGATGTGATCCCCCCGGACGTGGCGGTCCTGGCCGACAAAAAGGCCCAGGGAGTCAGCGAAGCGGTGTATGCCCTGAAGACCATGCTGGAAGCGGCCATCGCCGACGGGGTGGGGCATTGGAAGATCCGGGAGGCGTATCGTACATACGACGCCCAGAAAAGGATATTCAACAACTATGTCAGCAAGTATATGGAGGACGGGCGGTCCCGCTCCTCCGCCATATCCGCCACGCGCCTGACCGTGGCGGACCCCGGTACATCCGAACACCACACCGGCCTGGCCTTCGACCTGAACGCCTCCAACACCAGCGACGCCTTTGTGGACACCGCCCAGTATGTGTGGCTGGTCAAAAACTGCTGGGAATACGGCTTCGTCATCCGTTACACCGACGAAAAGGAAGACGTGACCGGGTTCCTCGGGGAGGAGTGGCACTACCGGTATGTGGGGGTGGAGCACGCCCGCAGGATGCACGAAAAAGGGATGTGCCTGGAGGAATACCTTGAATGGCTCGGGGCCGCCGAGTAAGGGAAAAAGCCGGAAAGCCCGGCGCGGCCTGACGAAAAAGCTGAAAACACCGCGGAAAGCCTCAGAAAACCCCCTTGCCAACAGAAAAGAATTGTGTTATCATATCCGGTATCACGCACGCGCGCGGATGGGTGGGTTGTGCCGCCAGGCGGTGTCCTTCCCGGACGAAGCGCGCGGTGGAATAACAAGGAGGAAAGAAAACCATGGCTGTCATTTCTATGAAGCACCTGCTGGAAGCCGGCGTCCATTTCGGACACCAGACCCGCCGCTGGAACCCGAAGATGGCTCCCTACATCTTCACGGAGCGCAACGGCATCTACATCATCGACCTGCAGAAGACCGTCCGCAAGATCGATGAAGCCTATATGTTCGTCAGGAACCTTTCCATGGAAGGAAAGAGCATCCTGTTCGTCGGCACCAAGAAGCAGGCCCAGGAGAGCATCGAAGCCGAGGCCAAGCGCTGCAATATGTTCTATGTGAACAACCGCTGGCTGGGCGGCATGCTGACCAACTTCCGCACCATCCGCAGCCGCGTCGACCGCCTGAACAGCATCGACAAAATGGAAGCCAACGGCCAGTTCGAAGTGCTCCCCAAGAAGGAAGTCGTCAAGCTGCAGCATGAGCGCGAAAAGCTGGAAGCCAACCTGGGCGGCATCCGCGATATGAAGAAGCTGCCCGGCGCGCTGTTTGTCGTCGACCCCCGGAAGGAACACATCGCCGTGGCCGAAGCCAGGACGCTGAACATCCCCATCGTGGCCATCGTCGACACCAACTGCGATCCCGATGAAGTGGATTACGTCATCCCCGGCAACGACGACGCCATCCGTGCCGTCAAGCTGATCGCCGGCAAGATGGCCGACGCCGTCCTGGAAGGCCGTCAGGGCGAACAGGACGCCGAGGAAGCCAAAGAGGCTCCCGCAGAAGAGAACGCCTGATCAAAACACAAACCGAATTCAAGAGGAGGAATTCCCATGGCCAACGTTACTTCCGCAATGGTCAAGGAGCTGCGCGAGCGCACCCAGGCCGGCATGATGGACTGCAAAAAGGCTCTGGTGGAGTCTGACGGAGATATGGAAAAGGCTGTTGCCTACCTGCGTGAAAAGGGCCTCGCCGCCGCTGCCAAGAAGGCCGGCCGCGTCGCCAGCGAAGGCGCCGTGGAGAGCTACATCCACATGGGCGGCAAGATCGGCGTGCTGGTCGAAGTGAACTGCGAGACCGACTTCGTCGCCAAGACCGATACCTTCAAGGCCCTGTGCCATGATATCGCCCTGCAGATTGCCGCTACCAATCCCCTGTGCGTCAGCAAGGAAGAAGTGCCCCAGGAAGTGCTGGAGCGCGAAAAGGAGATCCTTCGCCAGCAGGCCCTGAACGAGGGCAAGCCCGAAAAGATCGTGGAGCGCATGGTGGAAGGCCGCATCGAAAAATATTACAAGGAAAACGTGCTGCTTGAGCAGGCTTTCGTCAAGGATCCCGAGAAGAACATCTCGACCCTGGTGAACGAAGCCACCCTGGCCAGCGGCGAAAAGATCTCCATCCGCCGCTTCGTCCGCTTCGAGTGCGGCGAAGGCATCGAAAAGAAGCAGAGCAATCTGGCTGACGAGATCGCCGAAATGACCAAGAAAGCCTGATCCCAAATATGCAAAAGGGCTGTCTCCCACCCGGGGATGGCTCCTTTTTTTGCCCGCGCGGCTAAACACGGGCCGAGGCGGGCAAAGGGAAAAAAGACCCGGGAAAAACAAAACAGCGGCGTTTTTCCCGTTTCCCCTGCCGGCGCCGCACCGGCACGGTGATGCAGAGATGAAATACGATAAAGTGCTGGTCAAGCTCTCCGGGGAAAGCCTGGGGGAAAACGGCAGGCTGTTCGACCATGACATGATCGACAGGACCGCGAATATCCTCAAACGCGCGGCGGAGATGGACATCGCCGTGGGCGTGGTCATCGGCGCGGGCAACATCTGGCGCGGACGCCAGGGAAAGAACATGGACGAGGTGACCGCCCACCAGATGGGCATGCTGGGCACCGTCATCAACTGCCTGTGCATGCGGGACGCCCTGGAAAGGCAGGGGGTCGCGGTGAGGATGTTCAGCGCCATCGACATGCCCCGCATCTGTGAGACCTATAACCCCCACCAGGCCGCGAAGGCGATGAAGAAGGGCACGGTGTGCCTGTTCGCGGGCGGTACGGGCAACCCCTTCTTTTCCACGGATACCGGCGTGGTGCTGCGCGCGGTGGAGACCGGGGCCGACTGCATCCTGATGGCCAAGAACGTGGACGGCGTCTACACCGCCGACCCCGACGAGGACCCGGACGCCGTCCTCATCCGCGATATTTCCTACGAGGAGGCCCAGGCGATGGGCCTGAAGGTGATGGACAGCGCCGCCTTTTCGCTGTGCGCCGAAAACAGGGTGCCCTTCGTCAGGGTCTTCGGCCTGAGCGCCCCGGAGAACATCCTGAAGGTGCTCTCCGGCGACGATATGGGCACGGTACTGCACCCGAAAAAGTGACGGCGCGCGGCGGGATGAAAAAATAAAACAATAGATGAACAAAAACCCGCTTGAAACAAGGCGCGGCGCAAACTATACTGGAATATGAATCACCGATGGTTTGGTGACCACACGATAAGGAGGAAACCAAGATGAAAAAGTTTATCTGTGTTCTTCTGGCTGCCTTGATGTGCCTGAGCCTGGCCGCGGCCGCGGCTGACGAGGCCGGTATCCGTATCGGCATCATCGGCCCCTTCACCGGCCCCGCCGCCGCATATGGCACCGCCGTACGCGACGCCGCCCTGATCGCCGCCGAGGAGATCAACGCCGAGGGCGGCCTGCAGATCATCATCGACGCGCAGGACGACGAGCACAACACCGAAAAATCCGTCAACGCCTACAACACCCTGAAGGACAACGGCGTCCAGCTGATCCTGGGCACCGTGACCACCTCTCCCTGCATCGCCGTCAGCGTGTACGCTGCTGAGGACCGCATCCTGATGCTGACTCCCTCCGCGTCTTCTCCCGACGTGCTGGAAAGCGACAACAACACCGTTTTCCAGGTCTGCTTCACCGATCCCGCCCAGGGCGCCCTGTCCGCGCAGTACATCGCCGAAAAGGGCCTGGCCAAGAAGGTCGGCGTCATCTACAACAACGGCGACGCCTATTCCACCGGCATCTATGAGACCTTTGCCGAGGAAGCCAAGACCGTGGGCCTCGAGCTGGTCGCAGAGTCCACCTTCACCGACGCCGACACCGATTTCTCCGTGCAGGTGGCCGCGATGAAGAACGCCGGCGCCGAACTGGTGTTCCTGCCCATCTACTACACCCCCGCCGCGATGATCTTCAACGCCGCCAAGAACGCTGACTACGCTCCTGTTTTCTTCGGCGTTGACGGCATGGACGGCATCCTGACCCTGGAAGGCTTCGACAAGTCCCTGGCCGAGGGCGTGTATCTGCTGACCCCCTTCTCTGCCGACGCGGACAACGAAACCACAAAGAACTTCGTGGCCAAGTACACCGAACGTTACGGCTCCACCCCCAACCAGTTTGCCGCCGACGCCTATGACGGCGTGGGCATCCTGTACGTCTGCTGCGTCAGCGCCGGCATCACCCCCGAGACTCCCGCCGCGGAAGCCTGCGAACTGGTGATGAACGAACTGCTCCATATGCAGTACGACGGCCTGACCGGAACCATGACCTGGAACGAGGACGGCACCGTGACCAAGAGCCCCAAGGCCGTGATCATCAAGGACGGCGCCTACGTTTCCGCTCCGTAAGATTTTCTGCCGATCCCGCGGGAAGGCAGTCCCTTCCCGCGGGTCTCCCATACTTTGATCCCCCGGGACCATGGAAGCGGTGAGGGCGCCGCCGCCTTAAGGCGGCTACGCCCCCGCGGCTTTTTGCGGTTTCAGGGGGACCGTTCTGCCCTGCGGCGGGAACGGGCAAACAAGAAGTTTTTCGGTAAAAAAAGGGGTTGATATCGGATGGCACAATTCCTGGAGGCGCTGATCAACGGCATCAGTCTGGGAAGTCTGTACGCGATCATCGCGCTGGGGTATTCCATGGTGTACGGCATTGCCAAAATGCTCAACTTTGCCCATGGGGACGTGATCATGGTGGGCGGCTATATCGTGTTCATCGTGCTGATCAACATGGGTATGCCCGCCATTGTGGCCATCCTGGCCGCCATGCTGGTCTGCGTCCTTCTGGGCATCACCATCGAGGGCCTGGCGTACAGGCCGCTGAGGCAGGCGACATCCCTGGCTGTTCTGATCACGGCCATCGGTGTCAGCTACTTCCTGCAGAACGCCGCGCAGCTGATCTGGGGCGCGAACCCCAGGTTCTTTACCATCATGAATTACGGCAACATCCCCGTTATACTGGGAAATGACCAGTTCAACATCTCCGTCGGCAAGCTCTGCTCCGTGGGCGTTTCGGTGGTCATCATGCTGGGACTCAGCTTTTTCACCGGAAAGACCAAAATGGGCAAATCCATGCGGGCGGTGAGCGAGGACCGCGGGGCCGCGGAGCTGATGGGCATCAACGTCAACAGGACCATCGCCCTGACCTTCGCCATCGGCTCAGCCCTGGCGGGGGTAGCCGGCGCGATGCTGGTGGGCGTGTACGGTGTGCAGCTTTCGCCCACCACCGGCGCCATGCCGGGCATCAAGGCCTTTACCGCGGCTGTTTTCGGCGGCATCGGGTCCATCCCCGGCGCAATGATCGGCGGCATCCTGATCGGTGTTATCGAGATCCTGGTGGGCACCTTTATTTCCACCGACCTGAAGGACGCCCTGACCTTCGCCGTGCTGATCATCATGCTGGTGGTCAAGCCCACAGGCCTGCTCGGCAAGCCGATCCGGGAGAAAGTGTGAGGTGAGCGGGATGACGACAAGCAAAAAGAACACTCTGATCACCCTGGTCACCCTGGCGGTCGTGACCGCAGTTTTCCTCATCTGTCAGGTGGGGGTCAATACCGGCACCGCGTGGATGTCCTCCACGCTCAAGGGCCAATTGGTGAACATCTGCGCCTGGATCATGATGGCCGTATCCCTGAACCTGGTGGTCGGCATCAGCGGCGAATTGAGCCTGGGCCACGCGGGATTCATGAGCATCGGCGCCTTTACCGCCATCATTATCGCCAGCTGGCTCAAGAGGGGCAAGGGCATGGATTCCTCCTGGCTCCGCTTTGTCATCAGCGCGGTGGCCGCCGTGGGGATCTCGGGCCTGCTAGGCTTCCTGATCGGAATCCCGGTGCTGCGCCTGAGGGGCGATTACCTCGCCATCGTCACTCTGGCTTTCGGCCAGATCATCTCCAACGTGATCCGCCTTCTGTACGTCACGGTGGAGACCGACACCGGCGCCTTGCACATGGCCCTGAAGATCGGCACCGGCACGCCGAAGCTGGCCGGAAAGGATATCATCAAGGGTGCCCAGGGCGCCAGCCGCATGCCCCAGGATTCCACCTTTGTGATCGGCTTCATCCTGGTGATCATCACCCTGGTGGTGGTGTTCAACCTGACCAATTCCCGCTCCGGGCGGGCCATCAAGGCCATCCGGGACAACCGCATTGCCGCGGAGGCCATGGGGCTGAAGGTGACCAAATACAAGCTGATGGCTTTTGTTACCGGCTCCGCCCTGGCCGGCCTGGCCGGCGCGCTGTACGGGCTGAACCAGTCCAGCCTCCAGGCCGGGTTCTTTGAATACAACAAATCCATCGAAGTCCTGGTGTATGTGGTGCTGGGCGGCATCGGCACCATTCCCGGCTCCATCGTTTCGGCCACGGCCCTGACGATCCTGCCAGAGGTGCTGCGCGCCTTCAGCGAATACCGCATGCTGATCTACGCGGTGTTCCTTATCCTGGTGATGATCCTGACCAACAATCCACTTACCCGGACGTTCTTCCGCTCCCTCAGGACGAGGATCTTCGGCAGGACCGATGAAGAAAAAAGGAGGGACCGGCTGTGAGCGAGACCAAGCGTCATTCGAATACCAGAATGGTCCCCTTCCCGTCGGACGCCATCGTCCCCGAAAGGGACCTGGGCAAGACCCCCGTTCTTGAGGCAAGGCACCTGGGCATCCAGTTCGGCGGACTCAAGGCGGTGGATGACTTCAACCTGACGGTGGGCCCCACCGAGATCGCCGGCCTGATCGGTCCCAACGGTGCGGGCAAGACCACCGTGTTCAACCTGCTGACCAAGGTGTACGAGCCCACCAGCGGCACCGTATTGATCAACGGGCACGATACCAAGGGCCTGGACGTGGCCCACACCTGCCGTTTGGGCGTGGCGCGCACATTCCAGAACATCCGCCTGTTCGACAAGATGACGGTGGAGGAGAATATCCGCATCGGGCTGCACAATTCCATCGAATACGGCATGTTCACGGGCATACTGCGCCTGCCGGGCTACTGGAAAAAGGAAAAGCGGCAGCACGAGGAGGTCATGCGGCTTTTGAAGATCTTCAATATGCAGGACATGGCCGACGTGCGTTCCGGAAGCCTGCCTTACGGCGCCCAGCGCCGCCTGGAGATCCTGCGCGCCCTGGCCACCGGACCAAGGCTGCTTTTGCTGGACGAGCCTGCGGCCGGCATGAACCCGAAGGAGACCGAGGACCTGATGGAGACCATCGTCCGGATCCGGGACGAATTCCAGATCGCCGTGATGCTGATCGAGCACGACATGCGCCTGGTGATGGGGATATGTGAAGGCATCTGCGTGCTGAACTTCGGCCAGGTCATTGCCAAAGGGACCGCCGAGGAGATCCAGAACAACCCGGTGGTCATCGAGGCCTATCTCGGCAAGGGGAAGGGGGAGGCCAAATGAGCCTTTTGTCCGTACAGGACCTGCACGTGTTTTACGGCAACATCCACGCCATCAAGGGGATCTCCTTTGACGTCAGTGAGGGCGAGATCGTTACCCTGATCGGCGCCAACGGCGCGGGTAAATCCACCACGTTGAACACGGTCTGCGGCCTTCTGCACGCCAGGGGCGGCAGCATCACCTTCAACGGGGAGGACATCACCCGCACAAAGGCCAGCAGCATGACGGCCAAGGGCATGGTGCTCTGCCCGGAGGGGAGAAGGATCTTCCAGCAGATGACGGTCCGGGAAAACCTGGAAATGGGCGGTTTCACCCGCCCGAAAGGTGAGATCGAGGGATCCCTTGAGCGGGTCTACAGGCAGTTCCCCCGCCTGAAGGAGAGGGAAAAGCAGGTGGCCGGCACCCTGTCCGGCGGCGAACAGCAGATGCTGGCGATGGGCAGGGCGCTGATGTCAAAGCCCAAGCTGATCATGCTGGACGAGCCGTCCATGGGCCTGGCTCCGATCCTGGTGGAACAGATCTTTGATATCATCCACGCCCTGCACGAAAACGGCTCCACCATCCTTCTGGTGGAGCAGAACGCCCAGATGGCGCTTTCGGTGGCGGACAGGGCCTATGTGCTTGAGACCGGCAAGATCACCATGACCGGTCCGGCGGAGAAACTGCTGCATGACGATGCGGTGCGCAAGGCATACCTGGGAGAATAAAAATATGAAAAGCGTGTACGCCGGATCCGATCAGGATCCGGCGTACGTGTTATTCGGTTTCCGGCGCCAGGCGCCCTCCGCCGCCGGGAAAGGCAGGAAAGGAGGGAATTGCCGGCTTTACGCCATTTCTTCGGGCGTCATGAAGGTGGAAAACAGTCCGCAAATGTTTTTGTGGGATCCGAAGCCGCTAATCCGGCATTTCGTCTTCCGCTGTCCGCACCAGGGTCAGGGGCCGGCTGAAGACCGTCACGGATCGTCCGCCGGTCAGGGCAGTGACCTTCACAGTGTAATTCCCCGCGGGAGCGGGAGAAAGGTCGTTCATCCGTCCGTCCCAGGAAAAGGTGCTCCCCTGGAAACTCTGGGGACGGCTGGGAAGGGAATAGGACAGCATCCGCACGGTGCCGCCCTCCTCGTCCAGGATGGACACGGACAGGGAGCAGGGCATGGTATGGCGGACCAGGATGGCGCATTCCCTGCCCGCGCCGGGGGCGAAGGATGGATCTGTTAAGCAGGATACGGTGTTTTCCCCATCCTCGGGGTGGACCGAGATCAGCGCGGAAGCCTGCATTTCCGCGTGGCCCGAGGGCCTGGTGATCAAAAGGAGCATCACATATCCGTAACTTTGCCCGTTCAGGCTGCCGACGGTGAGGCTCCGCTCCTTCAGGCCCGGAGTACCGGCATCCGGGGCGGCGTCCCTGTCGCTGATCATCTGCACGCTGCCGAAGTCCCAGGCGCCCTGGGAACGGTAGATCAGCTGGTAATAGACGGTGCCGCTTTCCAATTGGGTAAAGGTGAAGCGGATGGAAGGGTCGGAGGCGGTGATGACGTTCCCGTTCAATTGAAGGTCCCGTATGATCCTGCCGCCTGAAGGCGCGCTTTGGCCCGGGGGATAGGTGTACAGCACCGTGTCCCGTCCGTCCTGTGGGTAGACCTGGGGCGTCGAAGCGGCGTAACCCGCGCCAAGGCAGGCGTACGCTTCCTGCAGGGTGACCGTGCCGTCCCGGTTGTCGTCCGCGCCGGTGCCGGGTTCGAACACCGAGGCGAGGACCGTGGCGAAATAGCTGGCCCCGTACTGGGTGCCCGGGTCGCTGTCGTCCTCGCTGTGCCAGTACCAACTTTCCTCGCTGCCGCCGGCGGAGCACAGCACCCTGTAATCCGGGTCCTGGAATACCCCGCTCCCGCGGCCGACGCTGTTCAGGCCTTTGCCGATAAAAGCGCCGCTGGTGCAGGCGTCCAGGATAACGATCTTGAGACCCGGCACCGTGTCCAGAAGGTTTTTGAGCTCCGGAGCGGTCACGATGGATTCATCGGCCCCGTCGCTGAACACCAGGGCGCAGTTGCTTAAGGGGGCCTGGGGAGAATACAATCCGTGCGTGGAGATATAGATCAGCGATACGTCGCCGTCCCCGGCGTCGAGGAAGGTCTCAGCCACGGCCCTTTCAAGGGTGTCTAGGCCCGTGATGCTGTCGGCCTCGGTGCGGATGACCTCATACCCCCGGCTGTCGGTGGCCAGGGCCGACGCCAGGAGGGATACGTTCATCGTGGCGGCGGGGGCGGTGGATTCGCGGGTGACGAAATGGTCGCACCCGATCAGGAGCGCCCGAAGGCAGGGCCCCTTCGGCGCGGATACCGGAGGAAGGATCCCCGAAAGGAGGACGCACAGGAAATAGGCTGCGGCGCGCAGGAAAACGGCTGCCATCATGCGGACTCCTTTCATCTGGATTGGGATCACAGGTCCATTATACTCCCGCCGGGCGGAGAATGAGTGAACGAAGTGTGAATATTGGCTTTGTCACGCCTTCGCAGTGGTGCAGGCGAAGCCCCGCGGCCGGGCAAGATGCACCGCGGGAAGAAAAAACATACCCGTACCTGCAATAGATCCTGCCGGCCCGGAGCCGGGCGATCCGGCTGCAAAAAAGCCCTGATCGCTTCGCAGTACGCCATTATCTCAAATACAAAAATGGCGGCAGGTGTGACATAATGCGTACGACATTTTACTCATGAGGAAATGAAGAAGATGATCCTCATACAAAACGACGAGAATAAGGTGTACCTTTTGACAAACAGTTATCTTCATTTTATGCGATCATCAAGGTTCTTTTTCCTGCGTAAAATAGATCTGGCACCGAATAAACTATTGAAAAATGGACAGATTTGTAATATAGTCCCGAGCTTGACAGTAAAACAGGCTCAGACCCGCATGGAATCAGGGCCTGAGCCTGTTTTGTTAATGCACATTGCAGTTACTCAAACTTCCCACATCCAAAAACGCGCCAACCTTGCACCCTGCATGCCATAGCGGCAGAAAAATATCAAGCAGCTGTCGGAGCTTGGACGAAATGGCGGCAGCATGCGGGCAGGTTGTCGTAGAACTGTCGGACAAAGTTTAGGAACTGGTCCTCGGTGAGGCCGAAGTGATCACGAACGGTCTGCAACATGGCGTCTATAATCAGTCGCATCGCGTGGGCGAAGGTCGTATCAGCCAGTTCGTCCACCATTATCAGGAACAGCTCACCGATGGTTCGGTCATCTTCGTTGCATCGCTTCTGCAGGGAGAGCAGCATGTAGCGAATGAAAACCAGCGACACATGGGCATTCAATGCGTCGTAGGACAGACAGTGGCATTCTGAACCCAGATGCATCATGGACTTACAGGTTTTGAAGAACACCTCGATATCCCAGCGCTTGCCGTAAACCCGCAGGATCTCCTCCGGCTCCAGGCCGACGTCCGTACTGATAAAGGCGATCCAGTCCTTGCGGTTATTGCGGTTGCGAACGCAGACAATTCTCGCCGGAATGGCGTTCTCCTCTCGGTCTGTCAGCGTCACGTCAACCGACAGCAGATACTTGGAGCGCCCACGGCGCTTCTTGCAGGATGCAAAGATCTGCTTGATGTTCATCCGTATGCCGTTCAGTTCATAGAATACTTTGGAAGTTTTCTTGATCATCCCGATGCTGTCCAGTCTGCATTCCCGGCGAATCCGCAAGATTGTCTTCGGCGAGGCGAACCAGGTGTCGAACAGAACATATTTTGCCTGATGCCCTGCCTGAAGCGCCTTCTTCAGCATCTCAACCATGACGCCTGTTGCCTTGCCGGTCGCCTGCTTCCGGCGCTTCCCGGCCAGTGAACACTTGTCCATTTCTTTCTTCGGGCCAATGACATTCTTCTCATCACTGGATGCCAGGAGTCGGCCGGAGATCGGCAGGAAACTGTTCCCGTCTGACCACCCCCAGGGTCAGCAGTCGGTATCCCCGGCGGTACTTCATGGATTCATGGTCGAACACCTTTGAGCACAGCTCGGTTTTCTTCCCGCCTGTCCGGGCAAACAGCGTGTCGTCGATGATGAACACATCCTTGCGCTCTTTTGATGTCAACGGTCGGATCGTCCGGTTGATGTTTCGCTCCGAAAGCAGCAGCACAAAGGACTCAGCCAAGCCCTCAGGTTCGGTTGAATTCTTCTCGCTTTGGGCCTTTTTTAGATTCCTTCTGCGCTGACAGAGACAGTGTACCGATTTCGCTATACAAATGGAAAACCTCGGCGTACTCAGCGGATTCCGTTCTTGACACGGAAAACCAAATTTGTTATTGTTGTGTACGAACTTTTTTGCTTTGGAGGAGCGCTGCCCATGATAAAGCGCGCTTTGAAAGGAGCCGCGGCGCTCCTGACGGCTTTGGTTTTGATCCTTTCCGCCGCGGCGGCGGAAGGGTATATGATGGTCTTCGGATCGCTGAAGGTGTATGGGGACAGGGATCTGAAGGTCTGCCTGGGGGAGATCGGCGACGCTTCGATCGTCTATACCGAGGACCCGGAGGAGACCGAAAACGGAACGGTGGTCACCATCGTTTTCGGAGATAACTGGATCCTTCGTACGGGGTATGTTTCCGGCGGTTCCCTGATGCCGCTGATGCCCGGCGAAGCTGAGGCATATGCCCGGGAAGCCGCGGACGGCATGCTGTATACCGGCGGCGTGAGGCTGCTGAACGTGACCTTTGCCCCCGCCCGGGAGGATGGACCGGCGTCCGCCGCGCTCCCCGCGGAGGACGGGAGCGCGGCGAAGGAAGGAACGGACGCCGGGGACACGCCTGAAGCCCCGGAGGCGTCCGCTGTGCCGGAGCCCGCTTACGCACCGGAAGAAACGCCGGAATTTGAAGTGTCGGAAGAAGCGGCCCCGCGGGCGACCCCGTCGCCCCTTCCCACGGTGACGCCCCTTGTGACATCTGCGCCCGTCACGCTGCCCCCCACACCCACAAGGCCTCCGCATTCCAGCGTGGAGATCGTCGTGCCTCCGACCGACGTCAGCGGCTACAGCGGGGAAGAAGTGGTCCTGGCCGTAGGCGCGACAGGCGCGCTGTTCTACATGTGGCAGTACTTTGACGGCAGGGCCTGGGTGGATTCCTCCATGGAACAGGCCGCGTCGCCGGCCATGAAGCTGGTGGTCTTCGAGGGCGGCAGGGAAAGGATCTACCGCTGCGTGATCACAGGCACGGACAGGACTAAAGTGTACACCGAACCTGTGAGGATCATCGTCCAAAGATAAAGGCCGGACGGGACGGCATTAAAGAATACGGGCCCTGCCGGAGCCCGGAAAGAAGAAAAGTATGAGAAGAACAGGGTTTGCGGCCGCTTTTCTGGCGCTGCTGATGCTTATGGTCCCCTTTGCGGCGGGTGAGGGATCCCCCGCTCGTGGGCTTTGCTTCCTTGAAGACGAAACGGCGGTCTATGCCGACGCGTCCATGGAGACCCTTTTCGGCGTCTTTGCGCCCGGCCAGGCGGTCTATGCCGAGGGAGAGGACGGCGAAGGCGTCCTGAGGATCGTTTTTGTGTATCGCCTGCTGCCCGCGGAGGGATGGATCGACAGCGCCGCGGCCCTCCCGCTGGAGGGAGAAGCCCTGGAGGATTACCTGTACGGGGTCGGGGAGGACGGCATGAGGTATAAAAACCTTCCGCTGCTTCCGGCGGTCTTTGTTGCGGAGGACGCCGGAGCGGCGGCGGAGCTCCCGGGGGAAAGCCCAAAGGAAAATGCGCGGGAAGACCTGCGGGAAATTCCCGCGGCGGCGATCCTGCGGCAGCCGGAGGACCGGCAGGGCATGGTGGGCGGCAAGGTGACCTTTTCCGTCGAGGCAGAGAATGCGGTATCCTACTGCTGGCAGTTCCACAACGGCCGGGTATGGAAGGACGCCACCATGGAGGGCTGCGACGGCCCCGCGATGACGGTGGAGGTGTCCCAGAAAAGGTTCGGCTATATGTACCGGTGCGTCGTGACCTTTTCGGACGGCACGGTGCTGTTTTCCGACGAAGCGCGGATCGTTCAGTGACAGGATGAAAAAAACGCCACGGCGGAAGGGGCTTTCCCTTCCGCCGCGTTTTTCGTGTGCCGGGCATGGCACAGTTCTTGCGGGTGAAAGTCCCGCCACGGGTAGTTACCGCCAAGTGTAGCGAACCGCAAGCTGCTGTCAGCAATGACAGGAGGGGAGGAAGCGGAGTAGCAAAGCCGAGGAGCCTAC
>JAFXUZ010000030.1 GCA_017524725.1 Clostridia bacterium
CAAAAAAACAGAAGATTTACCTTCTGATAGTTGGTATATCTTCTTGTTGAAACCTATTTTTTGTGCTTTTTACACTCTATACTTCTGTTTTCTTGCTTCTCATACTTCTTATCCCATTTCTCCCTCTATCAAACTCGGGAATCATCGTGACAGCACGTCTTCATTACGCCGCCGAAACAATCATAGCATAAAACCCGGCCCCGTGGTATAATGGATTACAAATGTTCATAAGTGACGGAATGGCCGCAAAAACGGATCTGAAGGGGGGATACGGACGGATGACGATCATTGATCTGACGGAAGAACAGGCTGAAGATATCGAAAAAAGGCTGAGCGACTTTGACGAAGACCATATCACCTATAAAATGGACGGCTGCATCCGGATCGGCATGGAGGACAACGGACGGCTGATCGCGGGGCTGGACGCCTGCGTCACGGCATTCAGGATACTGTACGTTTCAACGGTATTTGTTGACGAAGCATACAGGAGGAAGGGCGTCGGAGCGGCGCTGATCGGCGAAATGGAAAAACGGGCCGCCCGAATGGGGGTCAACGCCATCAGGCTCGATACCTTCGACTGGCAGGGAAAAGAGTTTTACGAAGCGCTGGGTTATACGGCTGTCGGGCATTACGACCATAAAGAAGACGGTTATTCGGAATACTTTTTTCTGAAACGCATTAATTAAGAAACGGAGGCGGGACCATGATTAAGAAATATTCAGCGGCTGTCGTTTTGCTTTTCACGCTTCTTTTCGGCACCGGCTCAGGCGGGGAGCGCGTTGAAACGCTGACCTATGCGGTTTACCCGTACCTGCCGAATCCGGGATATTACCAGGAACTCATCGAGAAGCGATGGGCCGAGATCGAACCGGACATCCGGCTGGTCCGTGCCGAATGGAACTGCTATCACGACGGAAGACCCGAGGGCATAGATGTCGTGATGTACGACGTCGTCATGCGGGACAGTCTTATCGCCGACGGGTGGATCCGGCCGATCAGCCCGGAAGCGGTGTGGGAGCCCGGGGATATTTATCCCCACGCCTTTGAAGGCTTAACCGTGGGGGCGAACTGTACGGCATTCCGGTGTTCCTCTGCGGGAACTTCCTGATCTACGACCTGTCTGACGAGGAGCTGGCCGCCGCCGAACATCTCACGGACCTGGCCGACGAATCGGAGATCCTGGTGATCAATTCGATGGATAAGTCGAACAGGCTGCAGTATGCCCTGGAGGTGGTCGCGGACGCGCGGGGCGAAGGGTATCCGTCCCCGGAGGGCATCAATATAGACGACAGCATGCTGCTCATTGACCGGCTGGCGATCGATGAGCACGAGCACGACGAAGACGGTCAGGTCGCTTTGGCCTATGATTCCGGGATCGGCAGGGGATACATCGGCTTCAGTGAGAGCATGCACCTGCTGGAAAACCGCATGGATACCACCTGGATCAAGGCAGTCAGCTTCAGCGACGGGGAAGATATACCCCGCGTGTACATGGACGCCGCGGCGGTCACCGCGGGCACGGAAGGACTGCGGTATGAAAAATGCCTGGAGCTGATGAACGTGATGGCGGAAGCGGACGTCCTGACGGCGCTGTCCGTACAGGAAGGCAGCCCGCGGTACCTTCTGCTTGCCAGGAGGTACCGGTCCCTTTCCGAATTATTCCCGATCTACGCCCAGCTGGAAAAACTGGCGGGCAATGAAAATAACCGTATCATGCTGGTGCGGTGATCCGTTTTCGATGCGGCCGGAAGGGGGACCTGCCTTATGAACGATACGCTTCGCCGTGAGGCGGAAACCATCGTCCGCCGGGCGATCGCCGCCGTAACGCCTGAGCGTGCTGTCGAAACAGCGTTGAAAGGGCGCAGCTTTCCCGGAAGGGTGTATCTTGCGGCGGTGGGCAAGGCCGCGTGGAAAATGGCCGCCGCCGCCGCCCGGACGCTGGGGGATAAGCTGACAGAAGGCGCGGTGGTGACCAAATACGGCCATACGGAAGGCGCCATCCCAAGGGTCGCCTGCTATGAAGGCGGGCATCCCGTCCCCGATGAAGGGGGCGTGGCCGGGACGCGGGCGGTATTGGACCTGACGCGGGACCTGCGGATGGAAGACACGGTGCTTTTCCTTTTGTCCGGCGGCGGCAGCGCGCTGTTCGAAAAGCCGCTGATCCCCCTTGCGGAATTGAAGGATATTACCGATCAGATGCTTTCCGCGGGCTCGGATATCACCGAGATCAACACCGTGCGCAAGCGCCTGTCCGGCGTCAAGGGCGGCAGGTTCGCCGCGTGGTGCGCGCCTGCCCGGGTGATCACCATCGTGCTTTCCGACGTGCTGGGGGACCCCGTGGATATGATCGCTTCCGGGCCCGCTGTACCGGACCTGTCCACCTGCGGGGAAGCGCTGGAGGTGGTCCGCCGGTACGGGATCCGTATCAGTGCGCAGGCGGAAAGCTGCCTCCGTACGGAAACGCCGAAGGACCTGCCGGATACCGAAACGCTGGTCGTCGGCAGCGTGCGGGAGCTATGCCGGGCGGCGGCGGAAGAGTGCCGTGCGCTGGGTTATACGCCCCTGCTGCTGACAGACCGGCTTTGCTGCGAGGCAAAAGACGCGGGAAGCTTCCTTGCAGGCATCCTGAAGACCCACGCGTCCGACGGAAGGAAAACGGCCTTCCTGGCCGGCGGGGAAACGGTGGTGCACCTTTCCGGCACCGGCCTGGGCGGGAGGAACCAGGAAATGGCGCTCTCCGCAGCCCGGGGCATCGCCGGCGTCAAAAACGCAGCAATCGTCTGCGTGGGATCGGACGGCACCGACGGCCCCACCGACGCGGCGGGCGGCTATGCGGACGGCGATACGCTTTCCGCGCTCGAGGCAAAGGGAATGTCCTGGGACGCCATGCTGGAAAACCACGACGCCTACCATGCCCTCAAGGCTGTCGGCGGACTCATCAAAACCGGGCCCACGGGGACCAATGTCAATGATATCGCCGTGGCGCTGGTCGGGCAATAAAAACACAGGGGACGGTTCCAATGGCATTAAGATAAGGGAACAGTGCCCGAAAAAAAGCCGCATAAAAATGCAGGAAGTGGGAGAAGGAAAGTTAAAAACAGGAAAACCTCCAAAGAAGAGTATAGCAAACAATCCGGCGGGAAAACAATAAATGAAGGG
>JAFXUZ010000031.1 GCA_017524725.1 Clostridia bacterium
AACCGACCGGGCTTGGTCGATCCTCTCGCTTATTACCTGAGAAATACTTGAAACCATGTTGCGATGTAGCGCCGTATACCCGACCGGTACGTACGGTGCAACGGGAGGGGCGAGGGCTAACGCCCTCCCTCTACCCTATTGACTGTCTATCCGACACAGGATGCGGCCATACGCCAGTAAAAAGGCTGCGGCCTGCGGCGTCATTTCGGAGGCGATCGGCGCGCCGCCGATCCCTGTCATGGAGATGAACGGCGCGTCCGCGCTTCGGCTCCGATCCTCCGGCTCGGAAAGCTCTTCTCATTGCGGAACTTCCTTTCCCGTTCAACGGAACGAGGCGTCGATCAGCGTGCCGTCCGCCGGAAGCCCTCGCCTCCGCCGCGGTCGAGCGGGCATGCTCACTCACGGCAAAACACTCGGGATCATTCGCCGGGTCCATGGGGACCGGCACATCATTTTCATCGACAGGCGGACGGTGCCCACGCCATAGAGCGCCTGGTCCTTATAGACGACCTCGTCCAGTGTGACGACCACGTCCCCGACATTTACCGATTCGCCGATCCGGGCGATCCTGCCCTGCTGCAGACGCTCGCCCAGTTCCGCGTCCCAGTGCAGGCCGAAGAAATCGGCGGCCTGGGATGAGAACAAGGCATAAGCGGTCCCGATCACAGCCGGGGCCAGGACAATTGCCAGGACAAATGTGGCGGAAATTCTCTTTTTCACGGGTCCTTCCTCCTTGACGGAGCGGGCGCGTTTCATCAGCGCGTCATGCATCTCCGCCGGCATCTCGCCCAAGGCGCCCCGCAGGTCCGGCACATCCATATCACGCTTCATTCCGCGCTCAGCTCCTTTCTCAGTTGTTCTTTGACCCGATGGATCCTTCCGCGAAGCGTGCTGAGGGGAATGCGCAGCGCGTCCGCTGCTTCCTCGTAGCTCATTCCTTCCGAATAGCACAGCACCAGCGGAAGCCGAAGCTTTTCCGGAAGGGCCTCAAGCGCCAGGGAAGGATCCGGGACGGGATTCGACACCCCATCGGGAAGCTCATCCATGGACGGACGGGGGACGGGGATCGTCACGCGGAATGAAACAAAGTTTTCATTTTCCCCGGGAACACATCATCTCCCGGAAAAACGAAGGCGCCGCCCATCATTGGACAGCGCCATCGCTTCAGGTTCCGGGTTTAATTTGCAAACACTCCGAGGAGCTCGCTTTCCGTCAATGCCGTTGCGCTTACATCGATCTCGTATTCGACATACGTTTCCGTCGTCGGTTTTGCATCCGCTCCGATCAGGCACAGATCTGTCCGGGGGGAAGACATCGCTTTTCTCATGGCCAGGTGCCTGACGCGGCTGCCCTCGATCATGAGCGCATTATCCATTCCTTTTGCCTGGACCGCCCGGGCTTTTTGCCCTTCACCGATCCCGAAGGAGTATTCCTGCGGGTCGGCGGGCGGCGTCATAAAGACATGGACGGAAATATAGTCGGAATCGTCCGGACTGCCGCCGACCGGAATGAAGGTCAGGTCATATGCGCGTACAAAATCCATGGCGGGATCAACGGTATAGCGGCTTTCGGTGAAGCCTTCGGGATGGACTGATCGGGAAGCGAGTACATACTCTCCTTCGGGGAGGCATCCGAACTCCGCATAACCTTTTTTAAGTACGTATCCTTCCGGGATATTTACCGGGATCGGGAAATCGGCGTCGGCGGTTCCCAGAATGGCATTCAGGTCATCCATGCTGCGGATCATCTGTTTTCTTGTGGAAGTGACCTCATTGCCGGGTACGCTGATGACGATCAGGTCACGGCTGCCGGAATTATCCGGAAGCGCATAAATAATGTCGTCGATCCCGGCAGCGCCTGCGGCCGCCTCCGGTTCGGCAGTCGGTATGGGCGCAGCGGAAGGCATAAGCCCCGGATCGGGCCCGACTTCACCCAGCCAGTTGACCCGTCCGCCCAGACCGGCGGCCAAAGCCGTCGCCATCGCAAGCACAACGGCGGCGGCGATGATAATTGATGCGCGTGATAGTTTTTTCACTTTGAATTCCCCTTTCTCTGACGCAATGATGCGCCGGGCAAGCAAGGGATCTTCCTGTAGGCCGGAAAGAGAGCGGTCCAAAGCTGCCTGCGCTTCTTCTTTTCGCATTTTCATTCATCTCCCTCAAATTCTTTTCCCAGCGCCTTGTGAAGCTTTCCTCTCGCACGGACCAGCCGATCGCTGACTGCCTGCTGCGAGATCCGGAGGGTCTCGGCGATTTCGGGCGTCGTCATGTTCTCGAAGTAATACAGCAGGATCGCTTCCCGCAGCCGTTTGGGAAGCTTCATGATTTCGATCGTCAGCGCGTTGTCTTCGTCGCTTGGCTGCAGAGCGGGTTCGGGAAGCGTATCGACCGCCACGGATCGATCCGTATGCCTGAACCAGGCGCTCCTGTTTATGTCCCGGCAGCAGTTTATCGCGATCCGTGAAAGCCATGTCTTTTCATTGGCTTCGTGTCGGAATGTCTTTAAACCGCGGTAGGCTTTCAGGAAGGTTTCCTGGACCGCATCCTGTGCCAGGTCTTTATCATTCAGATAGGTGAAGCAAAGACGAAGCAAGGCAAGCTGATGCTCATTTACCATTCGGGTGATCTCTTCCTCCGGCGTACGGTCAGGGCCCTTGACCGTTTGCATGTCCGTTTGCACCTCCTTTCACCTATTGGACGGTTTGAGAGCGGGATCAACAAGGCGGATCTCAAAATAAATAATGTGAACAGCCGTTTATGGACGGCCGAACGCAAAAAAACGACCGCGCATTGAATTGACGAAGTGAATATGATACAATGTCTTCGCGTTCAAAAACGAATTTAAAAAGGAGTGGATTTTGAATGAAAAGAACGCTCTCCTTTCTGATGGCGCTTGCGCTGATGCTCTGTGTGGTCGGGGAGATCCGGCAGGCTTCCGCAAACGTTCTCAATCTGTATGTGGCGACGTACGATTATTACGGCCTGAAGCTCAGGCCTGAACCGAGCACCAACAGGACCGAGTATTGCAAGATCCCCCATGGCACCCTGCTGACCATTTACGAATTTACCGTTGACGGTTTATGGTGCAGGACGCAGTACGGCGGGTATGAGGGCTGGGTCATGTATAAATACCTTACCGAAAACAAGCCCCGCGGCCTGACCCCCCAGGATCCCGGCCCCAGCAAGCCGACGGCGGCTCCGAAGGTGACCGCCGCCCCTACGGCGGCTCCCGCACCCACGGCGGCTCCCGCTCCCGCGACGGATACCGGCAAGTCCGTCCTCAACGAGATGAACGCCGAGTTCGAAGCCATGATGAAGAACGTGCAGCCCGATAACATGACCGTCATGTGCGTCCGCCGCGGGACCAGATGCTATCTCCGCTGGGCGCCCAACACCTCCGCAAAGGCCCTCCGCAACGATGTGGTGTACGGCGACACCTTTACCGTGCTCTCCATCGGCAACAAGTGGTACCAGGTAGCCGACCCCGTCACCGGCAGGACCGGCTATATCCTGATCTCGCTTACAGCCCTGTCGAACACACCGAACAATACGCTCGGCAACTGACCCTGACGGAGGTAAATCACAATGAAAAAACTGTTCTCCCTGATCCTTGTATTCGCAATGACGCTTGGCGCATGCGTATCCTTTGCCGAAAAAGGACCCGATGCGGAAGCGACCCCGATGTTCAGCCTGTCCATGACGCTTCCCGAGGGCTATACCGCGGAAGAGACCTGGCCGGATCCCTATGTGGTGAATGTGATGCTGGCCAACGAAGATCCCTCCAGGCCCATGATCGACGTGCAGATCTCCTATGAGGATATCTACAGCGACGTTACCTTCTCCAGGGACGTCTGGGAGACTGAGGAAATACAGAATCATGCCGCTTCTCTGGCCTATGACGTGGAAAGTGAAAAGTATGACGAATACTTTACCCGCGATACCGGTCTGGGCACCGTGATCATGATCATCCACGAAGCGGACTATACCCGCATGCTGACCATCTGGCATGGCTATATGGTGACGCTGTTCGCGGCGGACAGGACGGAAAACGGCAGCTCGGCTCCCATCAGCGACGAAACGCTGGAAGTGATCATGAAGTTCCTGACGGACATGGATATTTCCAAGGTGATCGTGGAAAACGCGGCATAATAATACCGGATCAAAATATTTTCCGACAAACAAAGAACGGACCGTCCGGGACTTTGGGCCCGGACGGTCCGTTCTTTGCTGATGATCGCAGGATCATCGGACGGGCAGGATCCGGTTTCCCGACACGTCAAATACGAAAGATTCCGAATAGTTCTGGAATGGCCAGACTTCCACTGTTTTCTTATCGTTGTTGTAGATCGCGCTGTATTGCGTCATGGATATGCCGGAGGCATTTGTGTAAGGGTTTTGAACCACGCTCCGCAGGATCACCAAAGCCGCGGATTCCGGCATTGCGGTATAATAATCCTCCCTGGACGTATCCCGGTAGCGTTCCAACTGTCCCAGGATCGTCACAAAGCGATGGTAACCGTGACCGTAGCCGTAACGGTAATTCGGCGTCATATCTTCATCTGTCATTTTGACGGCCTCTTCCCTGAGCTTTCCGTTGATGTAATAATCCTCCATGTCGTCGCTGCCCAGGTAAAAGTTGGTGCAGATATCGGATGGGATGACGCTGACCCGGCTGTTCCGGCTCTCGATCACAACGCTGCGGCCGGATGCGTCGGATACCATCAGATGGCAGTCCTGCCAGTCCTCCGGCAGGATGATGCCGGTTTCTGTTTTCATGACAGCCTCATCGACATTCGCACAGTCGTCCAGCATATAACGCAGCAGCATGCTGGATCCGGCCGGGAATCTTGAGGGCTGGTCCCCTTCCTTGATATCTACGCGCTGAAGGGATACGTAAAGCCCTTTTTCATTCATTCCGTCCATGCACTCGTAGGGCAGGATATCCATCAGGCCGATGTCAAACCCCTCCCGGTCCGGGCCGCCCCGCTGAAGCAGCGGATTGCTTTCGTCACACCACACCGCGTCGGCTACGGCGATCGATTCATACTTGCCTTCCGGTTTGCAGTGAAGGATGATATTCAGCCCCGTCAGGGAACGGTCGTCCTTTGAAACCCTGTGCGGATAATCATAATTGCGGCAGGTTATGCATTCTCCTTCGGTGTTGTGGGTAAAGAACACCGAGCAGCCGGGATCGATATAGCCGATCTTCCTCATGGCGTCCATTACATCCGGGCCGTAATAGTCCTTTGTGTAGTTCATGTAATACAGGTAGCCTTCTTCATCCAGCCGGATCAGGGCGTCACGCTCCCCGGCCTCGGACGCACAGGCGGACATTAGGCCGGTCATCAGTATGATCAACATGAACGCGGTAAGGAAGCACGTTCTTTTCCTCATATTCATTTTCCTCTCATGGATCCTGTTTTTTTAGTAAGTCCGGCGGAACTGCCCGCGGGAACGCCGGCAGCTGCCGGGATCGCGCGGCCTTCCTTGTTATACCGTCCGGTCCATGCTATACTTGATCCGCGGGAAGCGGAAAAACCGATGCGGCCGGCGCAGTCTGCTTATCCCGTCCCGCCGGCGCCGGGGTCCATACGCCGGAAAAAAACTCAGGGAGTGAATTCATGATCCAGGATATCGCGCCGTCCAGGCTGGACAACACCTATTCACCCAGTATTCCCGGGATGGAGGACCGCGTCCTTGTTTTTGACTCCGAAGGCAGGCTGTACTGCGGTGAAGAGGACGGACGGCTCCTTTTCACCACGGGAAGGGACACGGGCAGAGAAGGCACGGTATACCTGTTCTCCGTGGACGGGGACGGCTATTTCCTTGCCCCGCCGGGGACAGGATGCGTGCGGAAGGGTTTTTCGTTCCGCACCGTGCGGGAAATACGCGACACGGGCCGGGGCAGGGAGCTGTTCGCGGTTTTCACTGCGTACCACCTGTGGAAATGGTACGCGGATAACCGCTTCTGCGGCAGGTGCGGCGGGATAAACGAACCGGGCAAAACGGAACGCTCGCTTGTATGCGCGCGCTGCGGATGCACGGTGTATCCCCGGATCAATCCCGCGGTCATCGTCGGGGTGGTGAAGGGGGAGAGCCTGCTGATCACCCGCTACCGCAGGGGCTATGCCCACAACGCCCTGGTGGCGGGCTTTACGGAGATCGGCGAGACCCTGGAAAAGACCGTGGCGCGCGAGGTGATGGAGGAGACCGGCGTTAAGGTGAAAAACATCCGCTACTACAAATCCCAGCCCTGGGGAATGGCCCAGGACATCCTGGCGGGGTTCTTCTGCGAAGCGGACGGGGACCAGGAGGTCCGCCCGGACGGACAGGAACTGAAATTCGCCGAATGGGTGCGGCGGGAGGACATCGTCCCCCAGCCCAACGACCTGAGTCTGACCAACGAAATGATGAAGCTGTTCATAAGGATCGGCCCGGAGGTGATGCGCCTGCCTTCCCCGGCCCCGTGACGGGATACGGAGGCTTTTCCCGCCTTCACCGTAAAGCTCAGGCGTCCTTGGTTTATTCGGAACGGGAAAGGATGCCGGTATCCGTCGTGCCGAACGTTAAAAGGCCTTCACCGCGTCCATCACCGAGTCGAACGCGGGTTTGGTTTTCAGATCCCCGCTGAAGAGCAGGGGATAGCTTTCCTGCTTCCTGAAGGACCTGAGCCAGGTGTAGCGGTCCGTCACGCCCCAGAGCGTGGCGCAGCCGATCTTCGCGCCTTCCCGTTCCAGGCGGAGGAGCATCGCGAAGAAACCGCCGTAGGCCTTTGCCAGGGAGGCCTGGCTCTCCTCGTCCGCCCCGGGGCAGTGGATATCCATCTCCGTGACGTGCAGGTCCAGGCCCCGATTTATGTAGGCGCGGGCCCCGGATTCGAACGCGGGCAGGTCCCAGCGGCTCAGGTCCATATGCGTCTGCATCCCCATACCGTCCACAAGGCCTTCGGCCTGCAGGTCCGCCAGCAGTTTCAGGATGGCTTCCCGCTTGTCGGGGAAATAGCTGTTGTAATCGTTGTAGAAGAGCAGCTGCCCCTCCGCCCGGCCTTTCCGGGCTGCCCGGAACGCGTGGGGGAGGAAGGCGGGGCCGGCGGCCCGGTACCAGAGGGAACGGGTGCGCAGGCCGTCCGGGCCGCCCTGCGTGGTCTCCACGGCCTCGTTCACCACGTCCCAGCAGTATACAAGGCCGGGAAAGGCCCGGTTCACGTGTTCCATGACCTGCAGGATGTAAGCCTCCTGCCGAGCCAGTACCGTTTCCGCGTCCGCCAGCGGCGCGTCCGGCGCGTCGCTCCAGCCTTCGGCAAAGAACCAGCGCGGGGTCTGGTTGTGCCACACGAGCGTATGAAACCGCACACGGATACCGCACTCCCCGGCGAAGGCAAGCATCCGGTCCGCCTGGTCGAAGCGCAGCGCGCAGCGGACCGGATCCGCCAGCGCCAGGGTCGCTTCCCGATCCAGCAGGCGCTCGGGCTTCATTTCGTTTTCCGCCGTCATGGATGTGAACTGGTGACCGATCAGGCGCCTGTACTGCTCATCCCGGAGCATACAGGCGTTGACGGCGGCGCCGATGAGAAAATGTTCACGGTAAGCTTCCCCGAGCGACGGGGCAAGGATCGCGTCCTGCATCTGTCGATTCAACTCCAGTCTTTCATGATTTTTTCCGTGATCCGTTATGGCCCGCGGGCCCTGCGGCGTGTTTCCGTATGCTTCCCGGTCAGGGCCCGTATATGGACAGTGTAACCGTTATAGTTTACTTTAAGTCAAGATTAAAAAACGAAATCAGTGATAAAAACGGACCGCGTTTGATCGGCCGTATAAATACTTGACTTAGAGTAAACTACAGGTTGTATATAAAAACTGCCGGAAAAAACTGCCCCTTCGGCGGAGCGGAGACTGATCGATGAAAACTGTGAAAGCCGCCTTTGCAAGATCCCTGCCGGTCATGGCCGGGTATATCATCCTCGGGATCGGGTTCGGTATCCTGGCGCACAGGGCCGGATACGGTTTGCCATGGGCCCTGGCCATGAGCCTGTTTATCTATGCCGGTTCCATGCAGTATGTCGGCGTGGGGCTGCTGGCGGGCGGGGCCTCGGTGCTGACGGTGCTCCTCACCACCGTCATGGTCAACGCGCGGCACCTGTTCTACAGCATTTCCATGCTCCGGTATTACAGGGACGCAGGCCCCTTCAAGCCCTACCTGATCTTTTCGCTGACGGACGAAACTTATTCCCTGCTGTGTGACGGGAAAACGCCGGAGGGCACGGATGCGGACCGGTTCCGTTTTTTCCTGTCCCTGTTCAACCATGCTTACTGGGTGCTGGGCAGCGTGACCGGCAGCCTTGTGGGGGGTATCCTGCCTGTCTCCGCCGCCGGGATCGAGTTTTCCATGACCGCCCTGTTCATCGCTTCGTTCACGGAGCAGTGGATCACGGAAAAGGACCATATCCCCGCCCTCACGGGTCTTTTGGGCACGGCCCTGTGCCTGATCGTTTTCGGGCCCGGGCGTTTCCTGATCCCTTCAATGCTTCTGATCACCGCGCTGCTGACCCTTTTCAGGGACCGGACCGGCGCAGGCAAGGAGGCGGACGCATGAACAGCGTTTTCTATTCGGCGCTGCTTGTCGCCGTGATGTCCGCGGCGACGATACTGCTGCGGGCTTTGCCGTTCCTGGTGTTCAAAAACAAGGCCCCGGCATACGTCGTCTACCTGGGCCGGGTGCTTCCCGCGGCGATCATCGGCATGCTGGTGGTCTACTGCCTGAAGGATACGGCGTTCCTGTCCGCGCCCTTCGGCGCGCCGGAGGTGGTCGCCGGCCTGGCGGTCGTCGGGCTGCAGGCATGGAAAAGAAACATCCTGCTGAGCATCCTGGCCGGGACTGCCTGCTATATGCTTCTTACCCGTCTGGTTTTCTGACGGCGGCGCGAGGGGCACCTCAAAACGGTCCAAAGACCTTTTATGATCGTTTCGCTTATCAATCGCGGCAAGCCGCCGCGAATCACAGGAAGGAAAGAACATGGAAAAGAAACTGAAGGTCCTGATGCTGAACGGAAGCCCGCGGGAAAACGGCAACATTGCCCTGGCTTTTCGGGAGATGCAGCGGGTTTTTGATGAAAGCGGCATCGAATACGAAAGCATCCTCCTCGGCCGGCAGGCGATCAGGGGATGCGTCGCCTGCGAATCCTGCCGAAAGACACACCGGTGTGTTTTCCCCGATATCGTCAACGACCTGGCCGCCAAATTCGAAGCGGCTGACGGACTTGTCATCGGCTCGCCGGTATATTACGGCTCCGCCAACGGCACCCTGGTGTCAGCCCTGCAGAGACTGTTTTACAGCACTTCCTTCGACAAGAGCATGAAGGTGGGGGCGAGCGTCGTCAGCGCCAGGCGTTCGGGCTGCACGGCCGCTTTTGACGAACTGAACAAATTCTTCACGCTGTCCGATATGCCGGTGGCGACCAGCAATTACTGGAACAATATTTACGGCTGGGGACCCGGTGAAGGGAAAGAAGACGCGGAAGGCAGGCAGGTGATGCGCATGCTGGCGCACAATATGGTTTTCCTTATGCGTTCCATCGCTCTCGGAATGGAAGAACTCGGCGCGCCGACGCTCAGGGAGCAGCGGGTGTGGACAAACTTCACGCGCTGAGTTTCGGAACACAGGGGACGGTTCGAAACCACTGAAAAAGTCAAAAAAACCAAAAGATACCAAAAGGAGATAAGAGAAAAAAGTCGAATATATATAGTAACCAAAAAAGAGGAGAAACGAGATTCGCATGTTAAGCAAGGCAGGGAAACAGATCAGCGCACTGAGCTTTTTATATGACAGCATACCGGAGAATCATGTGCTGAAACTGGTAGAAAAAGCATTGGATTTCAGCTTTATCAACAAAAAGCTGGCGGGGAGCTATTGTGCAAACTTTGGTCGGCCGGCAAAAGAGCCTGAAATGATGATGAAGCTGAACATGCTGGAATACCTTTATAACCTGTCGGACGAGCGAGTCATCGAAGAAGCAAGCTATAACCTGGCATACAAATGGTTTCTTGGTTTGAATCCTGAGGAAAAACTGCCAAATCCGAGTTTACTGTCTAAATTTCGGACACAGAGGCTAAAGGAAGCCACCCTGGATGAGGTAATGAGCGAGATCGTGAGACAGTGCGTGGAAAAAGGGATTCTCAAGGGGGTCGGGCTGACGATCGATGCGACGCATATCGAGGCGAACTGTGTAAAGAAAGTCCCGGAAAGGATCATGAAACATCTGGCGAAACGAATTTTTAAAGGTCTTGAAAAGGACGAAGGAAGCATACCGGAAGGGATCAATACGGATATTCCGGATTATACACAGATAGAAGACAACATCGAAGCAAAGGAGACGATGAAGACCTACCTTACGGAAGTAATAGAACAGGCAAAAAAGCACGGCGGAGAGGCGACTGAGAAAGCGATCGATGAAGCGGAGAAGGTGTTGAGCGACGAAAAATTCATTCTCCAGAAAGGACAGCGTTCGCTGAGTGACCCGGATGCGCGGGTCGGAAGCAAAAGTAAAACGGAAACCTTTTTCGGATACAAGGCGGAATTCACGATGACCGCGGACGAGAGGATCATCACCGCTATGACGGTCAGCAGCGGAGAATATGTTGATGGGACGGAATTCGAAAGACTGCTTGAAATGACGGAGCAGGAAGGGATAAAAGTAGAAGAATTCTACGGAGATCGGGCATATTTCCGCAAGAATATCATGGAATCGTTGAACGACAGGAACATCAAGGACTATATTCCTGTCAGCGCCTCGGTATATAAAATGGATGAGGAGAAATTTTCATACAATAAGGACA
>JAFXUZ010000032.1 GCA_017524725.1 Clostridia bacterium
GGCATATTCGTAGTACATATTGTCAACTTCCTTTTCAGCCCGTTTTTGCCTCCCTTCCCTCTGAAAAACCCCATGCGACGCCAGTTTCTCGTTCTGACGTTACATGGGGTTCACTCTCTTTCCCGTCAAACTCGGGTTATAACAAGTTTAATCCGGGTTTTCAATACCCGGGTACCTGCCGTTCCGCGCGTCGCGCCGTTCCCCCTTATGATCGGAATCGCGTGATTAAGGATATGCTTCTGTCCCCGGCGGCTCATCAGCATGATGGGCTTTCACTTTGATCCCATTCCTCATGCAGGCCGGTGACGGATGCGTCTTCCTGTCATCCCTTCGCCTTTATTCTCCGGTCGGTCATTCGGCAGCGTATACCGCGTCAAAAAAGAAGGCCACGGACGGGCCTTTCGGTCCGGGTTGGGCCTTCTTTTTCTGCGGTGCCATCGAGGCTCCTTACTGTCCCTGATACTTTACTGGGCACGTCGTAAACGATGCGGATTCCTTTGATCTGCAGGTTCCTGTTCGGGGTGACCGTTGTGCACCAGCAGTAAAAGCCGATGCCGGTCTCTTCCTCTTCAGCCTTCACCTTAAGGATCTCCTGCAGGCCTCCCGGTGACCATGGGGTTCTCCTGTTCGACGTCAGAGAGATCCTCCAGGGTGATGTTCGCGGCCGCGGGAAGATTCACGACGGCCACCGCATGCATAAACATCCTGTCGGCCAGGACGCTGCGGGCGATCATTTCGTCGTCGTCATCCTTGGCGTTAACAAAATCGACCTCTTCGCCGTCTACGCTCTTCACTAGGGGGCTGCCGTCCCGGCTGTCCACGGATGCCGCCTTCAGGACAGTACCGCCCAACAGCTTGGAATCTTTTTTAATTCTCCGGAGGGACTTCATGCCACACTTTTCTTGTACGGACAAAAAAGGGCATGGCAGCGCTTGCGATGAGATGCGTCAGTCGATATTCTCCCCGGTCAGCATCCGGTAGGCCTGGCGGTATTTTTCGATGGTCCTGTCCACAACGTCCTGCGGCAGGGTCCAGTTATGTCCCTCATGGCTCTTCAACCAGTCGCGGGCATACTGCTTGTCGAAGGATGGCTGGGGACGGCCGGCCTCATAGCCCTCCAGAGGCCAGAAACGCGAGGAATCCGGGGTCAGCATTTCGTCGGCGAGCACGATGTTCCCGTCCCCGTCCAGGCCGAATTCAAACTTGGTGTCGGCAATGATGATCCCGCGTTCCAGGGCATAATCGGCGCATTTGCGGTAGAGGGCCAGGGTATAGTCCCGCAGCTTTTGGGCATATTCCCGTCCCTTTCCGGGGAAATATTTTTCCAGATGGACGACGCTCTCCTCATAGGAAATGTTCTGGTCGTGCTCACCGATCTCCGCCTTGGTGGAGGGGGTGTAGATTGCCTCGGGAAGCTTCTGGCTTTCCTGCAGGCCTTCGGGCAGGTCAATGCCGCAGACCTTACCGGTCTTCAGATAGCTGGCCCAGCCGGAGCCGGTGATATAACCGCGGACGATGCATTCCAGCGGGAGCATCTCCAGCTTGCGGCACAGCATGCTGCGGCCCGCGAAATCTGCAGTGCGGAAAAAGGCCGGCATGTCGTTCACATCGGCGGAGAGCATGTGGTTGGGCAGGATATCCTCCGTCATATCGAACCAGAACCGGGACATCCCCGTCAGTACCCGGCCTTTGCCGGTAACGGTGTTGTTAAGGATCACGTCAAAGCAGCTGATACGGTCGGTGGCCACCATAATGAGGCTGTCCCCGTTGTCGTAGATCTCCCGGACTTTTCCTTCCTTGAAAGGCTTCATTTTTATGATCTCCTTGCAGCGCAGAATGGGGCCGCGTTCATCGCGGCCCCATGAGTTTATCACAGTGAAAAAGGTACGGTCAAGCATTGAAGGTTTTTTCTTGCCTTCACCGGCGTTCAGGCATCACAAGAGCACACCTTTTCTCAAACTGATTTTCATATTAAAAGCACGTCGTCCTAGCTTTCAGAAACGTCCGAACGGCCCTTCTTTCTCCAGTAGCCGAGAATGGAGAACATCTGCAGGCTGTCCCCAAGGCATGCCGCAGCAAGCAAAGCCCCCCGGTAATCCAGATCTTTCATCAGTATGAACAGCCCGGCCGGCACCAGGCCTGCCGTTATGATGTTCATGACCGCCAGGCTCCGTGATACGTGAATATCCCCGGAAAGAAGGGCAGATGTTACGGCAATTACCGAAAAAAGCAGCAGCGCCAGGCACACGCCGGCGGCCGGAAGGACAGCCACGACGATATCCGAAACGGCCTTCACCGCCGCCGCGCCAGTCATACCGCCTATGGCCCTGAAGTGCAGAGGGGCAAGGCAGAAAAGCAGGAAATGCAACAGCACTCCGGTACTTCTTGCGCCTATACCGAAAAGATACATCCCGCGCCGGATATGATGGCAGTGGGTCCGGACGATCCTGTAGCCGGACCACAATCCGCAAAGCAAAAACAAATGCCCCGCCACCCCCAGGACGGCTGACAGCGCAACGCGCCACGTGGGCAGGCGGCCCCAGGCGGCAAGGCCTGAAGCATTTAGGGAAAAGCCCTTGAAGCACAGGGACAGGCACACCGCCCCGGCAAGCACCAGCCCTCCCAGGACACCAAGCCACGCCAGATTCCGATTGTTCCTCGCTTTATCCAAATCCAATAATCCCCCTCTGTTGCCGCCGGCCTCTTAGGCTCGCCTTTAGAAGCCTTCTGAGATACTTTTCCCGGTTTGATCTTCCGTCCATTGAACGAACATGAATATAAATAACATATTCTTGCAAGAAAAGCAACCGGTAAAAAAAGTCTCCCCAGGCTTGGGGAGACGTATTTCCTGTATGGTCATGATCTGCGGCTCGCAGGGATCAGAATTCCATCAGCAAAAGACTCCCGTCCTCGCCGGAGAAGTCCAGCATATATCGGTGGTACGTACCGTTGCTGTCGTAAAATGAAAGTCCGTTCATCGGGATGATCCCGTCAAACACCAGGAGCGCGCCTACCGTTTCATCCATGTCCAGGCGGGCCAGGGTCATCATGTCGTGGGTCTGGACGTGCAGCGTCCCGGAAGGATCGATCTGTGACCCTTCGGTGGAAAGGATGGTAAAGCCGCTGAGTCCCCCGGGTGAAACGCAGGTGATAACGATAAGTGTGCTGTCTCCGTCCGATTCCGCGGCATAGGTGTAATCCACCGCCTCGTCTTCCGGGTCCCAGCTTTCCCTGAGGTTCAGGTACTGCTGCCATCCGCCTTTTTCATCAGGTTTCCCGCTGCGGTCAAAGGAAAGCACCGTTTTTTCGCCTCCCCCCGTGCTGCCGCCGTCGTAGGCAACATCGATGCCGGAGGAGGTGACGGTGATGCTGCTGGGCCAGTAAATGTCAGGATCGACGTTTTCGGCCCGCCACAGGGGGATGCCGTCATGGCTGATGCATACCGGCGCCGCGTTGTAATAGCCGCACAGATAGAGGGTGCCGTCGGTGTCCGCGGCAAAGCAGGCGCTGCTGCCGACGGACCACCAGGTGCCGTTCATGTCCAGGGTCCACCTCAAGGCCATGCCCCCATGGACCTTGTCGACAGCATAGGACGACAGGGATCCTCTCGTCAGCCAGATCAGCCTGGGATCGCTTTCCGTGCCGCCCCTGAAGGCCTGGAGGCCGGTCAGCTCGGTGGCTTCCGTGTTCACAGCATCCAGCCGACCCAGATTGTTCCCGTAGGCGTCAAAATACATGGCGCACATGAACTCCGCGCCTCCCGCCATGGCATACCTCACAGCCACGGTCATTCCTTCGGCGGTGGTAAACTCAAGGGTGGAAGAGCCGATCGAGTCAAACTCCGCCCGGCTCGGCGATCCGGAAAGGCGGTCGAAGGGATTGCCGCCGGCGTTCTCCCCCTGCAGGTACTGGATGTCGATATAGCCCCACAGGTTTTTGTAGCTGCAGTATACAAAACGGTCGTCCACCTGTACGCAGTTCTCCACCCTGTCCCCCAGCGGGACACGGGCCAGCCTGGCAGAACCGGCTGACGCCTTCTCCCTCAGGGACACCCATTCAGCGCAGTTGACCACCGTCATGGGACCTGTGATGTCGGGATATTTTCCCTCGGCTTTGGTCACCACCTTCGTATCCATCGATGAGGCGGTATAGTTGGCTTTTTTAAGGTAGGATGCCAGGATATAACCCCGCATCCCCTGGTATTCACATGAAACGTACTGCGTATCCTCCTGGACGCAGGCAACAACGATGGCTCCCAGTGGAACAGTCCTGAGCCTGGAAGCGCTTTCGTATGGGCCGCTCCTCAGGGATACCCAGTCCGTGCAATTGACCACCATCTGGTTGGGAAGGACCCCGGCGTAAGCGGGGAAATCCGTCATGGTCAGGTATTCATACAGGATATAACCGGTCTTCCCGTTGTAATTGCAGAAAATAAAACCGTCGGAGGATGCGCTGCATTCAGTGACAAGCTCCCCAAGGTACACCTTGGCCAGCCTTTCGGAATTCGTGGAAGGAAGCGCCCTGAGCGATACCCATTCGCTGCATTTCACCACCCTCATCACCGGCGTTACTCCCGCGGCGCGGGACGGAGCAAAGGACATAAGCAGAAAAACGCAAAGGCACAGGCAGCAAAGCTTTTTCATTTCGCATCCCTCCTTTAGTAGTGAGCCGGACTGTCTGAAGCGAGCCCTTTTTGATACTCCCTTTTTTCCGCGGACCCTTCGGGGCAGGCTGTCCGCCCGCCGTTCCTCTTCCGTTATGACACTTTACAGAAAACCTTTTTCATAATTAAGGATACCTTTTTCCGGAACCTCTGTCAATACCCGGTTTGGGCCGTATCCTTAAGAACGCCGCATATAAAATCGGCAAAGCATCCGTCCCCGGACATGACGCGCCTGTTCGGATTGCATACAATTTCAGCAAGGTTTTCCGGCATCAGCGCCAGGTCCGCCGCCTCCAGCATGGGCACGTCAGGAAGACTGTCCCCGGCGGCACAGGAAAAATCGATCCTCATCCGGGCGGCAAGGCGCCGGAGCCCTTCGCCCTTGTTGACCATGGGAGGAAGGCAGTAGACCTTCCGGCTGTCCGTATACACCGTAACAGGCGATCCCCCGACAGCCCGGGATACGCCGGCAGCGGCCGCTGCCGGATCCTCCGCGGCGGCATACACCATGATGCCTTCCGTGCAGTGTACCTTTTCAGGCGGGCATAAAAAACGAAGGTATCTTTCCGCCTCGCGAAGGGCGTAAAGATACCCGCGGGCAGCCTGACGGGTCTCATCCGTCCAGGATGAGTCCTCCTCGCCCCCGCACAGAAGGATACCGCCGCCGCACAAAAGCGCCTGCCGGCACCCGAAGGTTTCCATGACCCCCGCAAGCCTCGAGTACTGCGCCGGCGTCCTCAAAGTGACCGGAACGATACGCACCGCTCCGCTTTTCAGGAAGTCATAGGACGTTTTTGTCATATATCCCTGGACCCGCCCGTCAAGGATCTCCGCCGGGATTACCTTTCCGGGGGGCACACGTCGATGAGAATAGACCAAGGTATTATCCAGATCTGTGAAAAAGACCATCGTCCGCTGCCTCCCGCAGGCGTTACAGTACCACCGGGATCTCGACGTGGGTCACACTTCTCTCCGATCGGTCACATTCCCATTCCATGTCGATCCCCAGGAGTTTTGCCACGGCGATACCGGGAATATTGACCCCCGCAGCCGCGCAGGACATCTGGACCCCGCCTGACATTCTGGTGTTCACCTCCAGCATATAGGGGATACCGTCAAGGTACTTAAACTGGATGTTGCAAGGCATCTCAAGGGGGAACGCCTCATAAAACCGGGCACAGGTATCCAGGATCTCGTCGTCATAGCGCACTTTTTCGATCCGTGTGGCGTCCTTGACCCTGGGAACGGCGATAAGTCCCCTATCTGTCATCAGGCAGTCCACGCTGACCTCGTCGCCCGGCAGGTAGGGCATCACCATCACCGGGGAAAACGGTTCTTTTTCCTTCAGCGCTTCCAGGGCTTCCTCCAGGCTGATCCGCGTGGTCTGTTTTTTGAAAAGGGACGCGTATCCCTTTTTCCTGTTGTCGATCAGCCGGTAGCTTTTCCCGCCCTCGTCCCGGACAAATTTAAAGCATATATTCCCGTATCTCCCCGAAAGGGCTTCATACGCTTCCAGAAACTTTGGCGTATCCGTCACGATAAAAAAGTCCGGCACATGTCCGACCCCTTTTTCCCGAAAAGCGGTGTAGGCCAGGTCCTTGCGGCCGAACAGCTCCACGTAAGGATACTTTTCGGCCATCACACGGACACCGAGTGCCTCAAAACGGTCCATTTCCCTGCTGACCGCCGCCATCTCCCGCCGCGGCATGAACACGTCCACGCCATGCTCCCGGCAGAAATCCAGGCAGAAATCGGCGTATTCCCTGCCCTTCAGTTTCGGCTCCCGGTACCATTCGTCACAGACGGCCTTGATCGGGGATTCCTCGTTTTCATTGGTGCCGATGATCGTATATCCGGGGTCGGAATCACGGATCAGGCGAATGATGTTGTAGGCGGTGCTGAACCAGTGGTTGAGCCAGATGCGCTTCACGTTTGGCCCTCCTTTGTCGTTTTGATCCGGCGGCAGGCTTAGCTGTCCGCCAGGTCCCGTATGATGCCGCAGGCGCGGTAGCATGCCAGGGGATACACCTCCAGGGGCACTTTTTTTTCTTCGGCAAGCCTGTAAAGATGGTCCAGGTGTTCGCCGTCATGCAGGCTGCGCACCAGCACTTTCCACGGCAGCCGGCGCAGCAGCACCCTGGTCGCCTCGCCGATGCCGGGCTTGACAAGGTTGACGTCCCGAATGCCGAAATCCCGGCGGATCCTTTCCGTCTCTTCGATGCCGGACGGGGCACGGGGGTCCTCTTCCCGCACATTTCCCGGCTCCGGGAAACATTTCGCCACGGCATCGATGAATGTGTACGTCAGGTCACGGTCCTCAAGCTCCCGGTAAAACGCCGCCCCATGGAAATCCCCCGGACCGATGATGTCCTTACGGTAAAAAGTGCGGGAAAGAAGCCCGGACACAGTGGAATTCAGGCAGGAGGAGGCGATCAGAAAATCGTCCCTTGTCCCGGCCTTCCCGGCGATCCCCGCCGGGTCCGACAGGACAGCCAGTCCCGGATCCGTACCGGGATAATCCTCCATGGCAGCCTTCAATTCCCTCTGGATGGCGCCTTTGCCGGTCCAGCCGTCCACAAACTGGATCTTGTCCGCCGGATGCCGTGAAAGGATATACCCCATCGCGTTCCGGTCGATCCCCCGTCCCCGGATGATCGATAACGTGTAATGCGGCACGATCACCCCGAGTTTTTCCTTCAGCCATCGTCTGATCAGGATGCCGATGGGCGTGCCGGCCCGGGCCAGGGAGACCAGGACAGCCCCCCTGCCTTTGTCGCGCAGGATCTTCTGCGCCACGTTCCCCACAGCCCGGGCGGTGATCCCGGAATAAAGGTCCACAGCGCGGAAAAACAGTTTCAGGTACTCCTCCGACGGGGTATACTCTATGGGCAGCATCTCGGAATAATGGACGCCGGCCTGGATGCGCTTTTCCCTTTCCGCGGTCCCAAGGGGCTCCACCTGCCCGGTAATGTCCTTAAGAAGGATCGTGACGTCCTCCGGCCTATAGGTGCTGAACATCGCATCCTCCTTCGATAAAGACGACCCGGCGGCATCCCGCCGCTTCAAGGGCGCGTTTCAGGTCCGCGCGGCCCGCGGCGTTCCCCGGGCGGGCGTCGGTGACCACCGCCGCCAGGGAATATGGCGCCAGATCGTAGATATAGGCGGTCCTGCCGCTGTCGTACATGCTGCGCAGCCGATACCCCGAGGTGATCGGGTATCCCGGGGCAGCGCAGACCCCGATGGGGCTCCGGGTGGCGGCATGGCATTTTATCATGGCGCCGCTTTTTTCCATTTCGAGCCCTAAAACAAGAGCGGGAAGCATGCATTCCTCCGTTCCGAGCACCAGTATCTCCTCCCCGTCATCCGCCATTTTCAGGAGCGCGGGGGCAAGAAAAGCCGCTTCATCCCTGCAGAAACGCAGGTAAACCCCGATATCCACCCCCAGCCTCGGGTCCGGGAGCGGCGAGCGAAAAGCGATGGTATTCGCCGAAGGAACGGTCCCGTCCCCGGTGCAGTCCACAGGGTCGGAGATCTCAAACCGTTCGGCGGCCTCCGTCAGGTCCTCCCAGGGCATCATTACAAGGCTGACGCTTTCGATCCCCGCGCAGGAAAGCCTCTCTTCGTCCCGGGGGGAAAGCCGGCTGATGAGCGAGGCCGCGACGGTCTGCTTTTCCCTGAGGGCCGGGAAGCGTTCCCTGAGGCGCGTGACCGCATTGATCAGCGTTTTGCCGGTGGAGATCTCGTCGTCCACAAAAACCACCGCGGAAGCCCCGGCGATCCTCTCCCCGATGAAGCCGCAGTACAGTTCATGCTCCGCGGCATGGCTGTGCTCCTCCAGGAACCCGATCCGGTCCCCGCCGGCGGGCAACGGTTCACGGGTGGTATGGATATATCCGCACCCGGGCCCAAGGCGCTCCGCGGCGAAAGCGGCGACGGCCGTGGCCGTTTCCGCAAAACCGATCACAAGGGACGCGCCGGGGGCTTTCTCCGCGATCCTGTCACCCAGGCAGGACATCATACCGACTGCCAGGGAAGGGCGCACGGGGATATGCTTCGCCTGCAGGGGATTGATCAGCAGATAGGTGCGTTTGGTATTGTGCCGGCGCCTGGCCAGGGCAAAAACATCGTCTGCGGTATACATTTTCATCTACTCCCGGATCCCGGAATCCTCCGGCGGTCCTGTCTGTCGGCCGCGTATATCCCGGATCATCCCCTCCGCCGGTTACCAGCGAAAAAACCCCGGTCCGGGGTGGTTTTCACTCCCGGACCCGGGGTCTGCCGCCATCCGCCCGGAGGGGACGGTCACACGTTCACGCCGTAGTTTTCACACAGGGCCTTCAGGCCGCCCTGGAAACCGCTTCCGATGGCGTTGAACTTCCACTCGGCGCCGTTGCGGTAAAGTTCACCGACCACGACTGCCGTCTCGATGGAAAAGTCCTCGCCAAGATCGTAGCGGATAAGCTCGGTATTGGTGGCTTCGTCGACGACGCGGATAAAGGCGTTGTCGACCTGGCCGAAGTTCTGGCGGCGCGTGCCCGCGTCATAGATGGTGACGGTAAAGTCGATCTTTGCCACCGAAGCGGGAACGGCGGAAAGGTCCACCATGATCTGCTCGTCGTCGCCTTCACCCTCGCCGGTCAGGTTGTCGCCCAGATGCGTAACGCCGCCGCTGGGATGGGAAAGGTTGCCGTAGAAAACAAAATCGCTGTCGCAGGCGACCCGGCCGTCAGCGCCCAGCAGGAACGCGGCCGCGTCCAGGTCGAAATCCGAGCCGCCGTCATATTTGTTCGTATCCCATCCCAGACCAATGATCAGCTTTTTCAGTCCGGGCTTGCCTTTGGTCAGATCCACTTTTTGTCCTTTTGTCAGATTAACTGCCATGATCGAACCCTCCATATCGTTTTTTATTCCGCGCGCCGCCAAAAATACGCCGATCAGTCCGTGCCCGGACGGCGCCGGACGGTCCATTGCATCCGACGATATTTTATTGCATATGCACAAATTAGTCAAGTATCCCGCCGGCGGGGCGGGGCTGAAGGTCTTCCCGCCTCCGCCGGCGCTAAAACGTCAAGAGAGCGTACCTATTCTCAAACTCGACCCTCTTATTGGAGGAATATCCGGAAAGCCGCGGCAGAAACTGTTATAAGAAGGCCGTTTGGGACCGGAAACGCTGCTGTTTTCCGGTTTTGCCACTTGAAAGAACGGCCCCGGGATTGTACAATATTGCTTATGACGATGCCTTATTGTTTTCCGCATCCTTTTCCGGACGCGGCCCGGCTGAAGCCGGACGAGGGCCTGACGGAAGCGCTCTCCCTCTCCTATGGGCAGGCCGGCAGGCCCGCCCGGGTGCTTGCCGCCTTTTCCGGCGGCGCGGATTCCACAGCCCTTGTATGCATGCTGTCTTCCCTCAGGGAGGAATGGGGATTTTCCCTGGAAGCGGTCCATGTAAATCACGGCCTGAGGCCGGAGGCCGGACGGGATGAAGATTTCTGCCGTGAACTGTGTACCCTCCTCTCGGTCCCCTTTTCCGCCCGGGCCGTCACCCTGACCGGAAAAAGCGAGGAGGAAGCCCGCCGCCTGCGCTATGCGGTGCTGCGCGGGGAAGCCTCGGCGCGCATGTCCGCCGTCGCAGCCGCCCACCACCTGCGGGACCAGGGCGAAACCGTCCTGATGAACCTGATGCGCGGCAGCGTCCGTGGCCTGGGTGGCATGCGGGAGATCTCGCCCCTCGGGGAAGGCGTCATTCTGTGGCGCCCCCTGCTCGCTGTTTCTCCGGACCTTCTGCGCTCATACCTCGCCGAAAGAGGCATCCCCTGGACCGAGGACGCCACCAACGGCGACACCAGGTATCTTCGCAACGCCGTACGGCACGATATCCTCCCCCTGATGGAAAAGGCCCGTCCCGGGACCCTCCGCCATATCGTCGGGACCGGGAACGTACTGAGGGAGGAATCGGATTACATGGACGCGGAGGCCGCGGCCGTGATGCGCGGAAAGTGCGCCGCAGAACCTTTCCCCTTCATTTCGGCCCCCGCCCTGTACGATTCCCCTCCGGTAATACGGAGACGATGCCTGCGCATTTTCCTGGAATCGCTGGGTATAGGTGAAAAAGCGGACTCAAGACTCCTCAACGCCCTTGCCTGCCTTGATGAAGGCGCGTCCTTTGCCGTCGGTGGCGGCTACACGGCGGTCCGCGGCGCGGGATACCTGTATTTTGTCCCCTCCTTCCCCGCCAAAGCCCACTGTCCCGAGGAATCTCCCTTCACCGGCGACGTCGGGGACGGCAAACGCACCCAGAGCCTCAGCGCCGCGCTTTACCGGACCTGCGTCACCCGTTATCCCCTGCCCGGCGACGTGATCCTCCCCTTCGGCCACCGTTCCCGGCGGACGCTGATGGAATACTTCAGCAAAATGAAAACCGACCGTTATTTCCGGCTGCGCATACCGGTGGTCGCATCGGGTCACGAGATCGTCTGGGCCGTGGGGATCGGTGCATCCGACCTGGTCCGCCGGTCTTCCCCCGGGGAGGAGCGCATCATGCTTTCCTGGCCACACCCGCTGCCCGGCGATGCGGACCTGAGCCTTTTCACTGAATATATGACAATGGGAGGAACAAAGCCATGAGCATCAAGACCTATGCCGACAACGACATCCAGAGCACCCTGATCTCCGAAGAACGCCTTCATGCGCGGATCAGGGAATTAGGGGCGGAGATCACGCAGAAATTCCATGAGCAGCCCCCCATCATGGTCTGCATCCTGAAGGGAGCCTTCGTGTTTTTTGCGGACCTCATCCGCTGCGTGGACCTGCCGGTGCGCATCGATTTCATGGCTGCCTCCAGCTACGGCAGCGGCACCGAATCCACGGGCGAGGTGCATGTGGTCAAGGACCTGCCCCTGGACATCACCGGTCAGAACATCATGCTGGTGGAGGATATCATCGACAGCGGCCGGACACTGGCCTATCTCAAACGCCTGCTGGAATCCCGCAACGCAAAGAAGGTGTACATCACCACCCTGCTTGACAAGCCTTCCCGTCGGGTGGTAGACCTGAAGCCGGACTTCTGCGGCTTTACCATCCCCGATTCCTTCGTCATCGGCTACGGCCTGGACTACGCCGAAAAATACCGCAACCTGCCCGAGATCGGCATCCTTTCGCCCGACAGCATCTGATCGATCTCCTTCCGCGGGGCGGGGTGGGCCTCAGGTCCTCCCCTGCCCTTTTTTTGTCCCTTTTCCCCCTGTTTTTTTACACCCGCGGCCGCCTCCCGGGCTGATTTGTATATTGTCAACAGCACATGTTTTATGGTATATTATTCGGAGCGGATCATCGCTCCGCGATTTCCATGCTTTTCCATGTTTTCAACGGGAGGATTGAATTTTGCGCAAAGTATCCCATAACAGCATGTTCGGTTTCATCGCCTTTCTTGCCGTTTTTATCGTGCTGGCGGCGATCCTTTCGGGGATGAACTCCCCCGCCGCGCCGGACAGGATCGAATATCCCAGTCTGCTTGATCTGATCGAGAAGAAAGATGTCGCCCGTGTCGCCATCGACGGCACCATCCTCTACGGGCTTTATTCCTCTTCCGGTCCCAACGCCGCCGCCTTCCCGTCCACTTACGATTTCAAGTGCACGATCGGCGATGATTTCATCGATACCGTCCGCACGATCGTCGCCAAAAAAGAAGGCGCGGACCCGTCCACCGTCTCCGTAAAGGATTTCGGCTTCAAACTCCAGTACGTCGCCCCCACGGTGACCCCCTGGTATATCCAGATCATCCCCTACCTGATCCCGACCCTTTTGATCATCGCCTTCTGGATGTACATGCTGCGGCAGCAGTCGGGCGGCAACGGCAAGGTGATGAACTTCGGCAAATCCCGCGCCAGCATGGTGGATCCCAGCAAAAACAAGATCACCTTTGCCGACGTAGCCGGAGCGGACGAAGAAAAAGACGAGCTCCGCGAGGTGGTCGATTTCCTGAAAAATCCCTCCGTATACGCCGAGCTGGGCGCCCGTATCCCCAAGGGCGTCCTGCTGATGGGCCCTCCCGGCACCGGCAAGACACTTTTGGCCAAGGCCGTAGCCGGTGAGGCGAACGTACCCTTCTTTTCCATCAGCGGCTCCGACTTTGTGGAGATGTTCGTAGGCGTGGGCGCCAGCCGTGTCAGGGACCTGTTTGACCAGGCCAAGCGCAATTCCCCCAGCATCGTATTTATAGACGAGATCGACGCCGTGGGCCGCCACAGGGGCGCCGGCCTCGGCGGCGGACATGACGAACGGGAACAGACCCTCAACCAGCTGCTTGTCGAAATGGACGGCTTCACTGCCAACGAGGGCGTCATCGTAATGGCAGCCACCAACCGCAGGGACATCCTGGACCCCGCCCTTTTGCGTCCCGGCCGTTTTGACCGGCAGATCACCGTCAACTATCCCGACGTGAACGGCCGCATCGCCATACTGAAGGTCCATTCCAGGGGCAAGCCCCTTGCGAGCGACGCAGACCTTGACAACATTGCCAAGCGCACTCCCTACGCCACCGGCGCCGACCTTGAAAACATCATGAACGAAGCCGCCATCCTCGCAGCCCGGGCCAAGGACCGCCAGATCTCCCAGAAATACCTGGTGGAAGCGGTTGAACGCATCCAGATGGGCCCCGAAAAACGCAGCCATAAGGTGCTGGAGGAAGACCTGCGCATCACGGCCTATCACGAAGCGGGCCATGCCATCGTGGGCCATTACCTGCCGCTGTGCGACGAGATCCATATGATCACCGTCGTTCCCCGCGGGCAGGCCGCCGGCCTCACCCTGGCCCTGCCTGAAAAGGAATTTGACCACCAGGGCCGCCAGAAGCTTCTGCAGAACATCACCATGATGATGGGCGGGCGGGCCGCCGAAAGCCTCACCCAGGAGGACATCTGCACCGGCGCCGTCAGCGACCTGAAGCGGGCTACCGAGATCGCCAAAGCCATGGTCACCAAGTTCGGTATGTCCCCCAGGCTCGGCACCATGTACCTGGGAAGCGACCAGGAGGTCTTTGTCGGCATGGAATTCGGGCAGACCAGGGAATTCAGCGAACAGACAGCCGCGGTCATCGACGAAGAAGTCCGCTCCATCCTTGACAACTGCTACAGCCAGGCCATCGCCATCCTGAAGGATCACATGGACGAACTGAACGGCCTCGGCAAGCTTCTGATCGAAAAGGAGACCGTGACCCGCGCAGAATTCCTGGCCTTCATCAATGGAACCGCGTCCGAGGACGCTTCCGTTACAGCCGCGGGCTTTGTCCAGTAAGCCATCATAACCGGCGCGCCTTTATGCTTCGGGCGCGCCGGAGGCTGTCACGTTTTTTCGACTGTCAATCCGGGAGTATTTTTTTAATGAACTTTCAAGAACAGGGCTATCGGGGCGATTACGGTTTCCCCGAGACCCAAACAACTACCGCTCCGGCCGGCGGGCAGCTCGCTGCTCCCCGGCAGCCCAGGAGGAGAAACGACCGCGGGGGAGGAAAGGTTTCCCCCGGCAGGCTGTTTCTTTGCTTTGCGGCGCTCGTCATCGTCGGTGCGGGAATCTGGTTCGGCCTGAAATGGTACAGGGCCTGGTCCGCCGCCGAAAAATACAGCGGTGTTTTTATTGACAACATCTATATCGACGGCATCCCCATGGGCGGCAAAACACTGCAGCAGGGGTACGACGCCGTGGTTTCCTCGGTTGCCAAACGTCAGAATTCCTGGGCGCTGGACCTGGTGTACAACGGTCATCTGTATTTCACGGTAAACTACGAGACCCTCGGCATCCATACCGACCTTGTCAAGGTGGAGTCCCTGGTAAGGAACGCCTACGCCCTGGGCCACACCGGTTCGGTATTCGACATTGAAAGCGATATCCTGGCCCTGGCAAAGGAGCCATACAGCCTGTATACCACCCAAAGCCAGATGTCGACGGATTACCTGGACAGCATGGTCCTTGCGCCTATTGCGGAGGACATGTACATGGCTCCCCGGGACGCTTACCTTGCCTCCTTTGACCCGGATGCGCCGGATCCCTTCACCATCTCGCCCGAAGCCAACGGCCGGCGGCTGGATACATCCACCATCCGGGACCAGATCCTGACCCTTGCCGGGGAAGGTACCTCCGGCGCGCTGCAGCTTATCCCGGAGACCCTGTATCCCAACGTCACCACTGCCGACATCCGGTCCCAGGTGACGCTGCTTTCCACCGGAGTGACCCCCATTTCCACTTCCTCCACCGACAACCGCAACAACAATATCCGTCTTGCATTTTCACGTTTCAACGGCCTGGTCGTCAAGAGCGGCGACAGCGTTTCCTTCAATGCGGTGGTCGGCGAAAGGAACAAAGCCAACGGTTTCCTTGACGCCGTCGAATACGTGTACAACCTGCCGGTAACCGGCGTGGGCGGAGGCGTCTGCCAGGCGTCGACGACCATTTACAAGGCAGCGCTGTGCGCCAACCTGAAAGTAACGAAGCGGGAGCCGCATTCCGAGCTGGTATCCTACACTGTGTTCGGCCAGGACGCCACCGTCTACTGGGGCGGCCGCAAGATCGACCTGGTGTTCGTCAACAATTCCCTTGGCAACATCTATATCACCGCCCATGTACAGAAAAACGGCGGGAACCTGGAATGTGTTGTGCGCATCTACGGCCGTTCCCTCGGAGACGGGGTATATTATACCCTGGAGACCCAGACCGTTGAAGAGATCCCGAAACCCGAGATCCCCGAATATGTCAAGGACATCAAGCAGCTTTACGTTACCTACACCGACGAAGAATTCCTGGACCGGGCAGGTCATGACGGATTCATCAACGAGACCTACCTCCAGCGCTGGGAAAACGGTATACTCGTCGGAAGCACTCTGGTCAGCAGGGACACCTATGAAGCGGTAACGGACAGGTACTACGTAGGTGTCAAGGTGCCTGAGATCACGGATGAATGATTTGTCCCTTCAGCATGCCCTCGGGCATGCTTTTTATTTTTTGACAAGGAGGACCTGACCATGCATTACAGGCTGATTTCCGCTGCGCTCGTTCTTTTGTTTATCGCACTCGTCATTCCCGCCCGGGCTGAAGGGGAGATATTCGTCGAGGCCATACCGGGCCTCAGTGAGGATTTCATCCTGGGCATGGACGTGTCGTCGGTGATCTCCCTGGAGGAAAGCGGCGTCAGGTATTACGACGACGACGGACGGGAAAAGGACCTTTTCGCGATACTTGCCTCCCATGGCGTCAACTGGATCCGCGTCCGGGTATGGGTGGATCCCTATGACAAAAACGGCTTCAGCTACGGCGGCGGCGGGAATGACCTTGCCCGCGCGGTCGCCATCGGAAAACGGGCCACGGAAAACGGCATGCGCCTTCTGGTGGATTTCCATTATTCCGATTTCTGGGCCGATCCCTCCAAACAGCAGGCCCCCAAAGCATGGCAGGGGATGGCCATCGAGGAAAAGGCCGAAGCCGTATACCGCTACACCCTGGACAGCCTTTCAGCTTTCAGGGATAACGGGGTCGACGTCGGTATGGTCCAATTGGGCAACGAAACCAACGGCTGTTTCTGCGGGGAAAAAATATGGATGAACATCGTTTGGCATCTGATGGGATCCGCCGCCCGCGCAGTGCGCGAAACCGACCCGGGCATCCTGATCGCCGTGCATTTCGCTAACCCCGAAAATGCCGACGCATACCTGAACTGGGCTTCAAAGCTTGCCTATTACGACCTGGATTACGACGTCTTCGCCACCAGCTATTACCCCTACTGGCACGGCACCCTTGAAAACCTGACATCGGTACTGGGGCAGATCAAGGAAAAGTACGGCAAATCCGTCATGGTAGCCGAGACCAGCTATGCCTGGACCCTGGAGGACAGTGACTTTTCCGGCAACACCATCGGCGAGGGCGGGGCTTATGACCACCCCTGGCCCTTCACCGTCCAGGGCCAGGCAAACGAGGTGCGCGCCGTGGCTTCGGCACTTAGTTCGATCGGCGGCCTTGGCGTTTTCTACTGGGAAGGAGCATGGATCTCCGTCGGCACTTCCTCCTGGGAAGAAAACCACCTCCTGTGGGAAAAATACGGCAGCGGCTGGGCTTCTTCCTTTGCTGCGGAATATGATCCCGCGGACGCCGGCAAATACTACGGCGGCTCCGCCTGCGACAACCAGGCCATGTTCGACTCCCACGGACAGGCACTTCCCAGTCTCAGCGTGTTCAAATACCTTCGGGAAGGCCACGCCGCCCAGATCGTCCCGGACAGCGTGGACGACGTCGAGATCACGGTGGACATCGGCCAGGACATCCGCCTTCCTGACACCGTCAGCGCCGTCATGAACGACAACAGCCGCCGGGAGGTAAGCGTCGTATGGGATGCTGATCCCTCCTCGCTGGACACTTCCGCCCCGGCCGATCATACCGTTACCGGTACTGCCGGCGGCATGCAGGCCGTCGCAAATATCCATGTCGTAAAGTATAATTACGCCCGGAACCCTTCCTTTGAAGACGCGGACACATCCATGTGGACCTGCGAGGACCTGCGCGGCACAGAGCAGCTGTACCGCGAAGAAAAAAAGAACGATTCCCGTACCGGCACCTGGCACTGGCACTTCTATTCCGCCAAAGCCACAGGTGTGGAATTTACCCTTGAACAGAAGATCGAAGGTCTTCCCGCAGGAAACTGGGTCGCCGGCATCTCACTGATGGGCGGCGACGCCGGGCAGCAGGATATCCGGAGCTATGTAAAAATAGACGGCGAGACCGTCGCGACGTGTCCCGCCGTCATCACCAAATGGAACGAGTGGAAGACCCCGGAGGTCCGCTTTTCCTGCGAGGAAGGGCAGGAAGTCATCTGCGGCGTCTATGTACGCTGCGACGGCGCAGGCGCCTGGGGCAAGATCGACGACCTTTACGTGAACGCCGACGTCAATTGACCGTGGGAACTGCCGGATCAGGCAGCGTCCCTTCAGCCCCCGCCAAACCATCCAAGGCCCTGGGATCCTCCGCGAAGCAGGGGATCCCATTAAATTTCTCTCTGTAAGCGTACGGCGCGCCTCGGCCGCCGATGGCCCCGTACCAGTTCCCCGTCACTTCGTTGACGATACGCAGGGATTCCGGAGTCTCTTCCATTTCAAACAGCAATATCCTTTTGCGCCTGTGTTCGTTAGGGCAGTGGCAGGCCATCATCAGCCTGCCGGAAAAGGCATGGAAAAGCATGGCATGTCCCCCGTCCAGGGCATACAGCGGCGTCTTTTCCTGGATCCAGGGACCGTATATCTCCCCTGAAGCGCTGTGCGCCGCGCCAATGGCGTAAGCTCCTTCCGGGGTAAAGCCGGACCAGAGCATCATCAGCTTACCGCCGGGCAGGCGATGCAGGAACAGGCCGTCAGTCACCCCGCTCTGGCCGGTCCAGGGGCCGTCCGAAGCGCGGAACAGCACCACCGGCTCCCCCGCGGCTTCCTTCAGATCCCCGGACAGGGGCACGGCGCAGACCTGCCCGTCCCCCACCTGCAGCCATTCGTGACAGAAGACCAGCCAGGGCTTGCCTCTCCGGTCAGCGTACAGGGTGCCGTCCAGGCAGTGCCAGCCATCAGGTGTCACCGGCTCCTTTCCCGCAGGCAGGAAGGGCCCCAAAGGGCTGTCCGACACCAGCACCCGGCAGCGCCTGTAGTTCCCCGGTGCGCGGAAAGAGCTGATCATGCAGTATTTTCCCCGCCAGGCATGGCATTCCGGCGCCCACATATCAAGGCTGTCCTCGAGGATGCCCTTTTCAAAACACACACGCGGCCGCGACCAGTGGATCAGATCCGGGCTTTCCAACACATAGAAATACCCGGGGCCTGCCGGTACCTCCGGAAAAAGCCGATGGTCTGTAAACTGGACATAGGTATAATATCGCCCGCTGGCCCGGTCGGCCAGGATAAAGGGATCGCTGATATGTACGTCCCTTATATGCCAGGGGAATTTTTTAAGGTCAACCTCGTCGTCGGTGCACAGGAACATGGATTCCTCCTCTGACAGCCTTTCGCTGCCCTCACAAAAATGTTTATTTATGCTGCTTTGGTTGGGGAAGCAAAGCCATCTGGCTGTCCGGCAGACCGATCAGGGTTCCAAGCTGCCGCACGGCGATCCGGGCATCCCAATAGTATGCCATCACCGAAGGCTTCGTATCATAGCAGAAATTACCGACGATATTTACTTTCCAACCGTGTTCCATGGCATACAAAACAGCAACGGCGTTGTAGATTACCTGACCCCAGCGCTGATGATAGGATGAGGTGACGAGGGTCATGCTCCTGATGCCCTGTGTCTCCAGGATCGTCAGGGTATTTAAGGCGTTGGACACAGTATCTTTGGCCCGGGTGTCGGTAAAGATCCGGGCCGGATCCACCCCGCAGTGATCCACAAGGTAATTGCGCATCCGCCCTGCTTCAGTGTTGCCCCTTGGATTGTTTTTTCCTGTGGCGCCGCCGGACAAAACCAAAACAGACTCCGGGAAGGCCTCCGCCAGGGCTGCCGCGGCTTCGCACCTGCCCTTGAGTTCCGGCGTCATGTTCCCGTCCTTCAATTCATATCCGAGGACCACAATGGCATGGGGCCCACGTATGGGAAGCTTGGCGGGATCATCTTCGCCATGAAGGTACAATTTATAATCCGGATCCAGGTATACCCGCTTCCAGTGTTCCGCGATGGCGAAAACAAGGTCATCCCCCAATTCCTCCGTGTCCGCGTCAATGCGTCTTATGTCGCCGCCGTTTTCATAGATATCCACCAGGTCGAACAGGAAGGACCCGAAAGTGACCGACGCCGGATAATCAGATTCCTCCGACCGGGCAGGAGTAAATAAAAATACAAACACGGCAAGGAGAGCAAAAACCGTTTTTTTCATCCGATGCATCTTCTTTCCTGTAAAGAAAAACAAATCCGCACAAGGCGTTCTCCCAAAGCCTTTCGGCCTCAGGTAATATCAGGAATAATCCCCTTCCGGTTTTTCATGGGCTAAAGCAAATTCCAGCACACGCACCGCCGCGGTACCGTCCGTCACATAGCTCCCGTGGTCGGCTCCCTTTACCGTCACAAGCTGTCCGTATGGGAGGCTTTCCGCGATCCGACGGGTCTCCCGGGGAAGGACCAGGTCCCATTCCCCAGCCATGACCAGCGTCGGGATCCGGATCGTCCGAAGGCAGGCCGGATCGATGTGCGGTTCGGTCAGCATCAGTTCAGCCAGGGGATCCGGCGCTTTCCTTACACGTTCTTCCAGTTCGGCGATCAGTCCCCTGTCCAGTCCCTCAGGGCACAGGTTGGCTCCGCTCACAGCCAGGAGCCCCAGCGTTCCCGGATGGGACATCTCAAGGAGCAGGCCGATGATGCCGCCGTCGCTGTGTCCGTACAGAAGAGGCTTTTTGAGCCCTAAGCAGCGAATAAACCGAAAGATATCCTCCGCCATATCCGCATAATGGTATTCCGACACCGGTGTGCTTTCGCCGTGTCCCCTGGAATCCGGGGCGTACACACAAAAGCCTGCGGAAACAAGGCGTGGGATCACACGGTCGAACAAACGGTGATCCTCCCCGTTTCCGTGGACGAGCACAGCGTCCCTGCTGCCCTCGCCCGCCTTGGCATAACACAGCCGGATGCCATTCACGTCTGTCCATCCTTTACGCATTCTGTGTCACTTCCTGTTCAAGTGAAAAGTCCCGGACAAAAAAACCGGGAAACCGCTCCGGCGGTCTTTTCCGCACGGGCCATTCCCCCGGTTTGTGCTTATGCTTTGGGTTTATTCGATGGTCAGGATATCGACAAATCCCGTCACATCAAACACTTCCTGCACGATCTCGTTCACATTGATCACCTTCATGCCGCCCTTGGGCATCATGGCCTTATGTGCCGCCAGCAGCACACGGAGCCCGGCAGAGGAGATATAAGCCAGATCGGCGAAATCCAGGGTAAGGGTTTGCGCACCCGGCATGGATCTGCTCAGTTCTTCCTCCAGCATAGGCGCAGTCGTGGTGTCCAGGCGGCCCTCCACGGCAATTTCCAGGCTGGTTCCGTTCTGCTTTTTATTGATGGTCATGTCTGTTTCCTCCAGTGTAAAAAATGTCATTCGTTATTATTTCTGTCCGCAGCTTTATCGGGCGATCTTCATGATGATGGTCATTTCAACCATGTTCCCGCGAATGAATACACGGATGTCGTCGGCCACATGGGATACCACGGACTTCTCCAGTTCGTCCCAGGCTTTCGCAGCGTCCCCGCTGATCTCGTCCCTGCGGGCATACAGTTCTTCCCGGTAATTTTCCATTGACCACGTCATGCTGCCGTACATTTCAGGCGGCGCATCCGCCATCACCTCAGCCCTGAGAAGCAGGGGCACTTCCCCATCCGGTTCAAAAAATGCACGGATCTTCCCCATCAGGGTCCGCGTGGCTTCATTCACGCCGCTCCGGGAAGCTGAGAGCAGCTGTTCCTTTTTGTGCTCGTCCATCGGCGTATGCATCCTTAGATGCATTTCAAATACGCCGTTCTTATCCTCCAGCCAGAATTCCGCCCTTCTTTCGCCGGTGATGGCGCGCATCATGCCGAGAGTCTCCTCGCCCAACAGGCGGAGACGAAGGGTCTCCCTCTCCGACAGTTCCTTGTATACCGCCGCTTTGTCCACCAGGCGCAGGGCATCCTCCACCTGCCCGCCTGTTACAATGATCACGTCTGTTTTCATGGCACCCTCTTACTCAATATTCAGGATATCGACGAAACCGGTCACGTCAAATACTTCGTTCACGATATCGTTGACGTTCTTCACGGTCATCCGTCCCTGCATCGTCTTATGGGCGGACAGGAGCACCCTGAGGCCTGCAGAGGAAATGTACTCAAGCTTGGCAAAGTCCAACGTCAGGTCGGTCACGCCGCCGAGGCTTTCCTTCAGTTCCTTTTCCAGTTCGGGGGCCGTATTTGTATCCAGCCTGCCCTCCAGGGCGATCTCAAGGGCGGTGCCTGCGGAATGTTTGGTGATCTTCATTTTCATATCCTCCATTTTTACTGATAGGAGAGCTGGATCCGATAAAGAAAGGCTCTCATAATATGTTTGTCAACCGGGACCGGAAATCTATTTTTATCCGGTTTTCACCGGTCAGATCTTTTTTTTGATGGTCAGTACGTTCTTTCCGTTTTCATACCGGTATTCCATGCTGTCCATCGTTTTTTTCACCAGGAATATCCCCAGTCCGCCGATGGCCCTTTCCTGAGCCGGCGCGTTGATATCCGGATCGATCCGGCCAAGAGGGTCAAACGGGACACCCCTGTCTGAAAAAACCACGGAGATCATCCCGGCGGCTTCGTCAAAATCGAACCCGACCGTTGCCTCGCCGGTACCCGGCGCGTAAGCGTAATGGGATATGTTGCCGAAAAGCTCGTCGATGGCTACGTCTATCTGCATCTGTGCTTTCATCGGACAGTCCAGCGCCTCCAGCTGTTCATCGATGAACGCGGTCACCCGGGGGATGTTTTCGATCTTCGCTTCCAAAGTCATCTCCTTCACGATTTATCACCTCCCCGGCGCTTATTTCCTTTATATTCCAAACACAGCATCGTCAGGTCGTCAAACTGCTCTGCGTCCCTGACAAAGCTGTTCACAGCCCTTTTGACGTTTGCCAGGGTCTCCTCCGGCGTCGCTTCCGGATTTTCGTTCAGCGCCGTCATCACGCGGTCGATCCCGAACATCTCGTTCTTGGAGTCGGTGGCCTCCGGCAGGCCGTCGGTGTATGTGAACAGCCTGGCGCCGGGCTTGAGAAAAATCTCGTACTCCCGGTATTTCATTCCCTCCATGCCGCCGATGACAAATCCGTGCAGATCCTTGATCTGGGTATATTTTTCTCCCGGCTGCTTCAAAATAGGATACTCGTGTCCGGCGTTGGCGGCGGTCAGCTTTCCGGTGGAAAGCTCCAGGATACCCAGCCATACGGTGACGAACATCCCCGCCTCGTTGTTGGAACAGATGGCGTCGTTGGTCCTCATCAGGATGTCCGCGGCGGAATGCCCCAGCATGGCACAGCTTTGCAGGATGATCTTGGAGGCCATCATGAACAGCGCGGCGGGTACGCCCTTTCCGGAAACGTCGGCGGCCACCATGCACAGATGATCGTCGTCGATCAGGAAATAATCGTAAAAATCACCGCCGACCTCCTTGGCGGGATCCATGCTGGCGTAAATATCAAAATCCGGCCGATCCGGGAATGCGGGGAAAATATGGGGGATCATGGCGGTCTGAATGCGCGTGGCCATGCCCAGTTCGGTGCTGACGCGTTCATTTTCCGCGGTCACGGTCCGGACCTGTTCCATATAATCCACCGTTTTCCGGGATATTTCGGCAAAGGAACGGGCCAGTTCCTCCACTTCATCCCCGGTTCGGAAAGCATCTTCCATCCTGAACACCGGGTCGTCGACATCCAGCTGGGAGATACGCCTGGTAATGGAGTTGATGGGCTTAACGATCCTTTTGCCCAGGATAAGGGCTCCCGCAAGCACCGCCAGGTTGATCGTGATCAGCAGGATACGGGCAGAAAAGCGGGCCTTGCCCGTCTGTTCGAAGTATTCCGCGTTGGTCTCTTCCTCGATGGCACGGTAATTGTCCCTCAGCAGCGCACCGGACTGCCCGGCAACATCAAGGCTGCATACCGAGATCAGCGTCCAGCCGACAGTCTCCATCGGGGCGCCGATGATGTAATACTCTCCGTCTTCCAGGCGTACCGTCTTCATATCGGTAACGTCCTGCATCGCGTCCTCGATCACCGCCGCCAGCTCTGTATTGTCCGAAAGCCTCAGGTCTGTGGCTTCTCCGGAGGACTTCACACCGAAATACCCATCTGTACGGGGTGAAAACACCACATGCCCGTACTGGTTGATCACGCACAGGAAGGTGCCGTCCTCGTCGGACGCCTGCACCGCTTCCCTCATGGAGGTAAGGAACAGATCCGACCCCACCACCGCGATCAGTTCACCGTCAAGATACACCGGCATCGCGCCTACGATCCCGATATCACCGGTAAAGGCGTCCACTTCAACGTCGGTGAAGATCAATCCTCCCGCTTCCACTGCCTGAATATACCACGGACGGGTCCTGGGATCGTAAGGCACCGGTTCACCCAAAGGATCGAATTTGGACACAGTGCGGTCGTCTGTCACCAGAAAAACGCCGTCAGGCAGGGCGATAAAGCAGGAATTGGTCTCTGCCGATACGCCGAACAGCGATACCATCAGGTCCGACATATTGGCCGCGATACCCACGCGCCTTTCAAGTTCCGGATCCGTCAGATCCACACCCTCGGCGAGGATCAGCTGGGTGAGCACTTCACCGTTTCTTTGCGGATCGGGGCCTTCATACGGCGCCGATGGCACCAGGTCCGCGTTGGCAAACAGTTTCCCGGCATAATCCCCCAGCATCTTCACACGGACTCCCAGGCTGTGGAACATCTGGTCCGCCAGGATGGCCTGAAGTTCAGTGGTCCGGGACATGGTTTTTTCAACCACCGTATCCATGATCCCGTTCGTGGTATCCTCTATGGCTGCCTGCTGACGCGTGCTGGATTCCCTGGCCAGATTTGTCAGGATACCCTCCTGGTACCGGGAAATGATCAGGTACGCAACGGACAAAAGCAGCACCGTGACCAGGATCAGGTTAAACACCTTGGACTGGATCCCGCCGATGACCATGTTTTTAAAGCGTTTCATATCCTGCACCTTTCGTGATCATCCCGTGCGGGCCCCGAGAGAAAGAAGTGTTCCCCCTGGAAAAAGTGTTCCCGGAGACCCGATCCTGCCTTTTATTATATCATGCTTCGCGGCGTAAATACAGATGCTTTTCCCCGATAATAAAAAAAAGTTGCTGTTTTTGCAGGCAATTCCCGTTAGTTCCCGCATTTTTTGTTTTGTCAAGCCCTTTTTCACTGGTTCGGCGGCAGGCTGGAAAAAGAATCTTTTCTGTTTGTGTCAGGCAGGGCCAGAAAACACTTCCTGCCTGATCAACTGCTTGATGCGGTCTTCAAGACTGATGCTGCTTCTCGTGCTGAAATGCAGGATCACGGGGTATGTTCCGTTGCCGATGGTGAGAACAAGCGAAGGCTTTTCTGCTTCCTTCGGTTCTTCGACAACCACGTTATCTTTCATGTTCGTCAATGGGCCTCCTTTCTTGTTTGACAGATCGTTTGTGCCTCCGCTATACTGATCACTTCCGAAATAGATTGCCAACAGGCAAAGAAAAAGGCACCGGATCACTTTTCCGACGCCCTTGCCTTTAGCTGATGACTTGCTTTGGATTTTCCATAGTTGAAATGCTTTGGCTTTCCAACTTATGCCTTGTTTTATTCACCAGAAGAAGCAAGCAATGATTTCAGCTCTTTCGGGGAGTATACTCCATCCTTTTTACTGTGAAGAGCAGTATGACAATTGGAACATACCGGTATCAAGTCAGTTATTGGATCCACAACATAATCTTCCCGTATTTCGCTGAGCGGGATAATATGATGTACCTCTATTCTCCCTGCAAAGTCAGGACCATATGCCTTTCCGAAGTCGAATCCACAAATCTGGCAAGCCGTCCCATAATGAGCAATGCACTTTTTCCGAGCTTCTGCGCTTCGTTCAAACCGGTTTGCGCGGATGTTCGTCTCCTTGCCTTCGATCAATTCCTCATCTTCATCCAGCTTTGGAAATTTACGGATTATGTGTCCGTGATCCGTCAACCAGTGACGAAGTTCCATTTCGAAGAAAGGCAGCTCGAATTCAAAAATCTCATTCAGAACGTACTGTGCGTTCTGGATATCCGACCCAATACTGTACTTCCATTGCCGTATGGGAATAATGCCTTTTTCATTGGGGGCATCCACTGCGTTTGCGGCTCGGAGGAAACTGTCTATTCGCTTTTTTTGTGATTGGTTAAGGCCAGTTTCGCTCAGCGACAATTGAAAGAGAAGCGAAGTGCCGTCGTTGTATACTTCATACTGAAGCAGGCGGCCGGTCTTCCATGCGCCTACCTTACTCTTCAGATTCGGCAGCAATTCTTCTGTGGCGTGTGTAGTGAATCGAATGCATCTGCTTCCTGAACAAAGCTCAGGTTGAAAATAGATACCCGATTCCTGTTCGCATCTCCCGGTAATCATGTTTCCAAGCAGCTGTTGGCGGACTTCAGCCTTCATATTCATAGCCATACTCCTAACGTTCCAGCGCAATCACAACTCCGTAAGGTTCCTGTACAGAAAGGTTTCGCACGTGATCAAATACTACCCAGATATTCCGGTATGTACGTGGTTTCGGAATTCTGCTTTCTCCATAACCATCGGTGAAATAGATCATCAAAGCATCGCGATAATACCGATTATTGTTAATATAATCGATTGCCGGAGAAAACTCCGTGCCACCACGGCCGGCAACTTTTTTCTGTATATCTGATGGTTTTGTGATACGGTATACACGCTGCACCTTTGAGTCGCACTCCAGAATTGTTATCTCATGTTTGCGTTTGGCAAGGATGCCAAATATCTCATTGATAATCGCACTGATCATTTCATCATCAACCGACGCTGAGGTGTCAATGGCAACAATGATTTTCAGCACCTTGTCGTCCATCCTGCCGGACAGATCAAAACGTCCCGGCTGACGCCTGTTCAGTCTTGTTCTGGTTTTCCGCTTTTCGGCTGATATGGTTCCGACGTATCTTTTCAGGATCTGCTGCCAGGTGAGCTTTGGCGGACGGTTCAATAATTCCACCTGCGACATGAAATGCCCTGGCATCAATCCTCTGGCTTCGTCATTCATCATATCCACAGCGGCATTTACCAATTCCCGGACTGCGGCGTCGGCATCCTCTTCATCGCCGCTTACCTGCCAATCATGATCGGTAAAGCTGCCTGTGTTATTGACAGTGATAATCGTCTGTCCCTTCTCTCCGTTGTCATCTCCGGATGAAGCGGCACTTCCTGTATCAGGCTGTCCGGCAACTCTTTCCATCATCCTCTGTGGCTGGTTCTGCGGCTGGCCTTCCGGATTATTTCGGTCTTTGATGAGTTCAAAATAGTAACGGTAGTTCTCCGCGTGAGCAATCGATTTCAGTTCAAACGTCTTCGCCAGTACATCTGAAGTTATAGCTCCTTCCGGCTGGCGCATGAATTTATAGCCCCGGCTTTTGATTTCGTCATTGATGCGATCATTGACGGCAGCATCTGCAGCAAGGTTGAATTTCATCATCAAGTCGGGATCATCCCGGCCGAGCCTGACCATTTCCGATGGATGATTCAGCAGAATATGGTCGATCTCATGGCATACGACATAAATAATCTCTTTAAGCGAAAACTCACACAGCAGAAGGGGGTTGCTCTGAAATACCGGAGGGAACTCATTCAGCAGGATTCCCGCGATCCCTTTGGATGAAAATTCCGCACGAAAAGAAAGGTTCATCAGGATGAATCCGTAATAGCTGTCGCGCTCGGAGATCAAAAACAGCTTGATCAGCTCCATCATCCGATGGAAATCCGCATCGATTTCTTCCAGAATCGGCTGCGCTACTGTGCCGCTCTTTATCGTGCGTATGTTATCCTTGATCCGGAGCAGGACTGCGCTGATATCATTGTTCATTACTTACTGCCCTCTATGGCTGCTCGGGTTGCGTCCGACAGGTCCAACATCTCGATCAAATCCTGCTCAAATACGTCAAACAGCATCTCGATCAGGCTGTTCCCGTCCTCAGTCGTTGCCGACGAAAGATTCTGGGCAAACAGGAGGCGCGAGGAAGAATCCAGCTTCTGCACCAGAACAGAAAGCTGCTTCTTCGCTTTCTCAAAGCCGGCCTTGTCCAGCATCATGAATTCGATATTCTCCTTCAGATACCCAAGCATCAGATCACAGGTTTGAATACGCTTCCCTGTAGACATGCGGTCCAACTGGTCGCCAAGCTTTGTCAGATTCTCATCATCGGCAAAAATCTCCTCCGGCATGAGCGCTCGGGTCTGCGCGACAAGGCTTGCAAAGAACATGGTGGCAACGCTGGAACCCAGTTTGGCAGTCACCAGGCTCTTCATGTCTTTCTCTACTACCTTGGGATCGTTTTCCTTATCCGTGAAGAATACGCGCAGGAACGGTTCACTGGCAAGAAGGGTGTCCACCATATCCCAGCCACGCGGCGATGGCATCGGCTTTTCATCGTCGTTCAGTTCCTTGTCGCTGACTGAGAGGCACTTCGGATTATCCTTGATAAAGCTCAGTATATCCGGCGAAATGCCCGCTTTCTTTCCGTAGCTCAGCCATTCCCTCGTGTTGTCGCCGACTTTGATCTTGATAAAGCGATCCAGCTGGGCAGGATCCATCTCGTTGGTGGCGTATACGCTGTTTTGGGTGCTGGGATTCATCGCGCCGACAAAGAAGACCCACCAGGGGAATTGATAGCCGTTCACACTGCGTGTGAGCAATATGTTCATTAGTTCTTTATAAACTGTATTTTCGGTGCGGTTGATCTCATCGATAAATATGATGACCGGCTTTATCGCTCCACTGCGTATGGCGTTTATTTTCTCGGCCGGAGTAAGTTCATTCTGGGCAAACTTGTTTTCGTCCCCCAGAAGTGCGCTGCTTTCAACTGCGGTGCCATGCGACTGTTCGAAAATCTGCCGCTCTTCGTTCTGAATGCGTTCCACTGCGTAATAAGGGAGAAAGCGAAAACGAATCTGACCGGCTTCATCCTTGTACTGATAAGGCAGCCCAGTGATCTCGCCTTCCTTCAGCGTGCCGCCTTCAATGGTGATGCACACGCCGCCCAGTTCGTCCGCGATGCTCTTGATCATGGCGGATTTGCCGATGCCGTGCTTACCGGAGACCAGCGGCGTAATGGCAAGATTCTTCTTCTCTGATACGAGGTTGGCGAGTATGGCGCGCTTTACCAGTCTTTTCGCTTCATTGATGCTGATCATAGCTTAACTCCTTTGATACGCAGGAATACATCCAGTTGTTTGGATCTGAGCGTCTTGTCTCTCCAGGGATTAACCCCCCTGGCAAGAACTGTTTCCGCATCCAGATCCGCGTAATGCTTCATGAAGAAGCTTTCCGAGAACAGCTGATGCAGCGCGATGGCCTTCGAATCCAATATGGTAAAATATTTTTCCAGGAACTCCTCGCTGAACGGGATGCAGGCAAGCATCGCGTTCAGCTCCCAGTCCTTAAAAAGAGCAAAGTGAGCGACAACAAAATCTTCGTTGATGATTACCGCTTCCTTAACGTACTTCTTGAATGCCGACTTGTAATCCTTCTCAGTTCGCATCCTCTGCAGGTCTGAAGCGATAACCTTCTCTGGCGGCACCGGAGGCGGCAAGGGAATACCTGTTGCCCCGGATGGGACAAGCCTGTCGGGAGACACGATCATTTGATCCGGGACAACTTTTTGTGTGTGCTCTACCGTCCTGGTTTCATTCGACCAGTTTTCGATCTCGCTGATGAGGGCTTTGCAGGATGCAATATATCCAGCGTCATAGTCGCCGGTATCCAGTTCCGCTCTCAGCAGATCGAGTTCTTCCGGCAGCAGGTCTTTCCCGTTGTTTTTCAAGATCGACAATACATCCATTGTGCGCCCTCCGAAGCTGCTTTAGCCGAAATATTTCTGCATCAAACTATCAAACAGTAGTTGGGCTTCGTCTAAAGCCTTCTGCACGACAGCTTTTGATTTGTCGACCTGGGAGACGAAGGCGGCGAATCGTTCCTGCTGATCCATTGGAGGAACAATGAATTCTTTATCTTCCAGCTTGGATTTCGACAGTATGCCTTTAAGGGCCATACTGATGTCCTCAACAAGATACTCTTTTGACAATTGCAGCATCACGTATAAAAAGAGTGTGTTATATGATTCGGGAGTTATAGCATTGATCTGTTGGTTAAAAGACACTTTTCTGTCAGTAACACACACTCTTCCGATACTCGCTATACTTCCGGCAATACAAGCCATAAGTATAGAACCACTGTCAACTGTTCTTCCGGCTTTCATACCCTCTTCTGAAAGAGATTCAGTTGCTTTTGTTGGATTCAGGAGACCAGAAACAATATTGTCTGTTTTAATCCATTCAATATAGTCACCATAATACTCAGATACTGATCTGGACGGTGTGTTGCCAGTAACGACATTGCAAGTTTGCTTCAACTTCTTCTTCTCGAAGCCAAATGGATTTGATCGTGTATCCCCAAACATCTCGACAAATCGGGCTTTGATGAGATCATCCATCCTCTGTAGCTCAGTCCGAAGGGAATCGATTATTCCAGATGCTCTCGATAGTACCCCGGCTATCTCATGCTGCTTTTCAAGAGAAGGGAACGGCACAATGATATTATCGAAATCCTTCTTCACGATATGCTTCATTGTCGCTCCGTGGGTTTTGGATTCCATTTCAGTAAGATTATACTGGACAGCATAAACAAAGTACTGTTTATCAACCCGGACCTTATCAAACACTACTTTAAATATATGCTGATTCAGCAGAGCTTTTCCCCTGTTCCAGATATAAACACCAAGACTCGCAGACCAGGAAATCAAGACATCTCCATCATTGATTTCTATGCGTTCTGGGTACTCACCATTGTAGAATCCTAAATCGTAAGCATTGCCAGTCAGATCCTGGATTCTGATAATTGGCAACCCTTCAGTGCCACGGTCTTCTGGTTTGAACGGGTATCCATTAATGTAGGAGGCAATATCACCAAGCTTTTTTACCTCAGACATTTGCTTGCCCCTCCTTCAGCTTTGCATACTGTTTCTTCCATGCTCTCGAAGGCTTCTTACATATGCAGTCCTGTGAAGCAAAAGCACAAATTCCCGAAAGATACGCATTTGCGCATATATCAGGATTATTTGCTCTACAGCCATAGGTCTGTGTTTCTGTATCAAGCTCATGCAAAGGAGCGGAAAAAGCAATCCTCAGCTCTTTATCACTCATTTGGTTCATCCCCACAAATCCGAATTGATCCAGCTTATCCGATACAGTTCATAATCACGCTGACCACGGTTTCTTTTTCTTCCGGCCTGGACTCCGCCACAAGGATCGTCAGAGCCACCAATGTGTGATCGTCCAGGCGCTTGTTGCCGGTTTCGTCATACAGTTTGCCGTTCCGGTCCAGAAAGTACAGGAACAGGGCCGCGGCGATTCGTTTGTTGCCGTCACTGAAACTGTGATTTTTTGTCACAAGATAAAGCAGGTTTGCGGCTTTCTCCTCGGTGCTGGGGTAGACGTCCTGAGCGCCAAAGGTCTGATAGGAGGTCTCGAAGCGTTGCCACTGCTTCTGTCGAAAATTTCGACAGAAGCATTCTGATCCAATTCACCCTCGCGGAAGATCTTCCCGATATGGTACGCAATGGATGACCTTGCTGTATCAAACAACGCGCTCATCTGCTCCTGTGTCAGCCATACAGTGTCTCGTTCCGGTGTAATTGGGACAGACAATTCCAGATCACCGCTGCTGAAAATGACCAGCCGCTCCTTGTCTGGCATCCGATCATCCTTTCTGTGCTCTCCCACAAATCCGAATTTCTTTACATCACCGGCTTATGCAGCCCATTGATCAGCTGTTTCACATAGCCGAACTTCGCCGCACCAAACAGTCCCATGATATCCATATCGCAGAACGGGCTGACCTTTAAAAGATCTGCGGCGGTAATGTCGCCGTTGGTGCGGGCGTAGTCGATGATTTGCTGCATGAAGGTCATCTGTGCTTCATCCAGCGTTTGATCATTCAGGAAGGAACCAAACTTAGTCTGAATCGCAGAATCATTGATGCCGGTCTGAATCCGCAGGAATGGCAGCAGCGGCATACTGCCCGACCAGGCCTTATAGTCCGCCAGCGTGCCCAGCTGCACTGTAAACACATCGCTAAGTCCATTCTTTTCGTCATCCGAAAGCTCATCCAGATTGCGCAGCTTAGCCAGGGCAGGGCTGTCATTGTCGATGTATTCCCGGGCTTTTTCCACATAGCTCTTCCGGTGGACGAACGGGCCGGGATCATCAGAACCCGGATCAACAATCCAGTCCGCCGTATCGATGATGTAATACCCTGGTTTGTCCGGGATATAGGTCATCAGATCACGAAGGTCCTTTCTGACCTGCTCGGCGCGCTCCAGGGAGAAATCATCCAGCAGATAGTCGCCGTGCATCATGGAAGTGATCAGCTTTTCCTTTTTAACGATATCTGGGATCGTCTTCAGCTTCAGCAGCTCTTCCATACGTTCCGTCAATTCCTTGTCTACGCCAGAAAAACCATGCCGAATCTTTCGAGGGTCCTTGCCCTGCGCGATTCGCTCCATATATTCGGCCTCAATGGCATAGATGATCATATCGAAACTCTTTACCTTTGCCGGAGCAGAGATCGGCGGCAGCAGGGGAAGGATATGCGTATCGATCTCTTCAATACGATCTTCCGTCAGACCGAGCCAGTTTTCCGCTGTGCGGTACTTGCTGACATAGGCCATGTTGTACTGCACTTCCACACTGTCGTTGCACAGCATCTGCGTGGTGTCAATAAAGTATGCCTGCAGTTCATCTCTATAAGTCGCTTCAAAAGTGGAGGGAACCGCCATCTCCTGAAGCTGCCTGAGGATATTCAGCTTGTAGCGGTTCATCAGCACGCTCTGCGGCGTGACGGCATAGGTCTTCTTGTCGGAGCTGCTTTCCACGGTGGACCAGGTATTGCCTGTGGAGAAGTAGCGGAAGTTGTCAAAATAATCGAAAATCAGGAACCCCTGCTTGTCCATTCCTGGGCCGAAAACATCGGCGCTCAGGCGGGTGCCGCGGCCGATCATCTGCAGGAACTTGATTTTGCTGCCGACGGATTTGAAGAACACGAGGTTCAGTACATCCGGCACGTCGATGCCGGTATCCATCATATCTACGCTGACGGCAATCTGCGGAAGGCTGTCGCGCGCGCCGAAGGTATCGATCAAGGATAGATTGCCTTCCACCTGGCTGTCGATCAGCTTGCAGAAGTCGGGTCCAAGGTGCGCATACAGCTTCTGGAAACGCAGCACGATCTGGACGGCTTCCACGTGGCTGGAGGCGAAAATGATCGTTTTTCCGATCTTGTCTCCCGCATTGATCTTGAGCCCGTTCTTCATCAGGTCATTCAGCATGGCGTCGATCGTGCCCAGGTTGATGACACGCCTGCCGATCTGCCGGGCTTCGATTTCGGCTCCGGTAAAGTCGGTCTCGTCATCATCGCCTGTGAGGAACGCGTCCTCAAAGCTGGCCTTTTCCTCTTCGGTCAAATCGTTGTAAGTAATGCCCCGTCGCATTTTATCGGTGGTCTTGTCCAGCACAGAAAAGCCTACCAGATACTTGTCCGCGATAGCGGCTTCCAGTTCATAAGCGTAATCCGGCTGTCCGTTCGGCAGCTGGAATACTTCATAGGTGCTCTTATTTTCCTCGTTGCGCGGCGTGGCGGTCAGACCGATGAGAAGAGCGTCGAAATAGTGGAACAGCGCGCCGTATTTGTTGAATACGCTGCGGTGTGCTTCGTCGATAATGATCAGGTCGAATCGTCCAATGCCGAACTCCCGCGTATCGTCGTCGATCAGGTTGATCATCGTCTGATAGGTGGAGAAGATGATGCGGGCATTGGGATCGCGGTTCATGCTGGTGCCTGAATAGATGCTGGTGGTCACGTTGGGAAGCAGCTTATTGAAATTCTTATGCGCCTGACGGACAAGGCTGGTGCGGTCAGCCAGGAAGAGAATATTCTTCGCCCAGTTGGCTTTCATCAGCACATCGGACAGGGCGATGGAAACACGGGTCTTGCCCGTACCGGTAGCCATGACGATCAGGCTTGATCGGCGCATGCTCATGAACGCCTTGCAGCAGGCGGTGATAGCTTCTTTCTGATAATAGCGTCCCGTGATGTTGTCATCGATCTGCGGCGCGGATATATCCTGCCGGATCGCAGCGCGCAGCTTCAGAAGCTCCAACTCTTCGATAGAGTGGAACTGGAACACCCGGCGGGGCTTATAACCCAGCTGGTCGATCACAAAGATATAGTACCCGTTCGTGTAGTAGGCGATCGGTTTATAGCCGTATTTCTGATTAAGCTGGTTTGCCTTGTCGATCACCTTCATGCGGCCCTCTACGGGGTTTTTGCATGTAGCTGTATATTCCACGATGGCCAGAGGTTTCCCATCCTTGCCATACATGACGTAATCGATATCGTCTCCGGAATCCAGATGGATCATGCACCCAACAGCGCCGGGCAGGGACTGATGCGGCACGGAAACAATGGGCCATCCTGCCTCCCGGAGCGAGGCCTTCAGATAGAGCTCACGGTTTTCGCTCTCGTCGCGGCCATGTTTCACATCAAAGTGTGTATACCGCATCCTGGGGCCGTATTTGGCAACGATCTCCGGCGCGACAGCGACTTTTTCTTTTGCAGCTTCCGCCGGTTTGGCAGGAGCCGCCGGAGCTGGAGCGGGTACGGCTTTAGGCGAAGCGGCAGGGGCAGGCGCGGCGGTCTGTATGCCGGGTTTCACAAACTCCGGATAATCAGTTTCCAGTCCCAGCAGGATACAGGTTTCACCCACAAGGAAATGCAGCTGTTCCAAAACGTTGACAGCCTCGTCTACAGTCAGGGTGCCGTCATGCGCCGCCACGTTGCCCATCTTCCGGATGATGTGGATCGTGTTGATGATCGTTTGATCCTGTATATAGTCCACAAACGCCTGGTCCGTGACCATTTCAAAGATGGTCATGCTGTAGGCGGGCGTGCCAATGCAGGAGGAGTAGATCAGCTTAACGATAAACTCCATGGCTTTCCGGGAGGAAATGGCGCTGCTGGTTGGAAAAAGCGTCGCAAGCGCCTCCGCTTCATGGCAGTGTTTATACAGAACCTTCAAATCCCCGTGGGATTGCAAATAATCAAAGTTCATCCCCGGCCCTCCTGACTGTACTTTGGCTGACGTAATGATCAGAAGCTATGTTTGAGCGTAAACACCGTTTTCCCGTTGTCCGTCTTGCTGCTCAGTTCCATAATGTCTTCCTGATTCAGCATCAATCCCGTGGGATTCCTGCCGATCAGGATATACTGGTTTTTCCCATCCGTGGCGATATGCCAGCGCATGTCATCATCCAGCAGGATATCCGCGTTGTCGATGATAATCAGCTTGCCCTTTGCGTTCTTAATGGCTGTTTTATAGCCCGTTTTCTTGTCAAGATAGTTATAGCATTTTATCGTCCTGTTTTCCGCCGCCAGCTCCTGCAGGAAGGAGAAAACAGCCGATTTCCCCGTGCCGGAATCGCCAACGATGAATGTAACGTTGGCTTCCAGTACAAAATCAACCTCATAGGAGGTATGTGTCGTTTGAATGCGATCCTGCACAATCGGTTTAATTCTCATGGCTCCACCATTCCTTCAATGCTTCGTAGGAGTCGATTTCCCGTTTTCCCTTTTTCTCATATACCATCACTTTGTCCATATCAAAGGAAATCAGCGGGTAATCGCAGTAGATGTTCCCTTCGGGCAAAGAATAAATCAAGTCCAGCGCGTTATCGCCGCATTCCCGGATATCAAAAACCTTGTCCGGGTTATACAGCACGTTCAGCGCCGTTTTGCAGCCGGTGGAGAGCTTGTCAATGTTCAAAGCCATCCCGTCAAACCGGGAGCTGATGGAAAACGGGCTCAGCATATCGGAATGATCGATCTGCCGGATGATCTCTTTGGCCCTGTCATCCAGAAGCGACACCGTGTTTTGGTTGAAATAAATATCGTTCATCACAACCAACTCCAGGCCTTTGGATGAAGGCTTTTTCTTATAAACCGTGATCATTTACAGTCCCACCCCTTCAAACGCTGCTTTCAATGCAGAGCGATCTGCCAATAATTTTGCCTTTTCCCCTGCGCTTATTCGCTGGCTGTCCAGGCCGCACATATCATTTCTTTGCCGCTCTGCCCATTCACAGCAGGTGTTGATAAAGCAATCGCCGACCTGTGATTTGTCGGTTTCAAAGCCGGTATTGCGGGTGATTTCATACAGCAGCTTTGCGGCGATCTGTTCGGAGTTCTTGCTTTCATACCCTTCAAATGCCGCTTTGAAGGCTTGCAGTCCTGCGGCATCCGCGCCAGAAGCGTTCTGCTGAAGGAATGCGGCTCTTGCCTGCAGCAGGCTTTGCCGTTTCTCCTTCAATTCGTCCTCCTCGGAAAACACCCATTGCTCCAGCAATTCAAAAGACAACAAGGCAAATTCAAAGGAATGCACTTTGAAGACATGAACGTTGTCTTTCCCATCAATTACCGCTTTCAAGCGCCGGGTTTCTCTCAGCACGTCCGGGTTATCCACGGCAGTATCCATGACGATGTAGTACACATTTCCATCAGCAGCAATTTTACTCGCGGCTTTTCTCAATCCTGTGTTGCTGCCTTTGGTCTCCACCGTCACATCCGGGTAGAGTTTCCGAAAGAGAGCGCTCCAAAATTGATACCCGGATTTGCTGTCTTCACACCATAAGAATTTGCTCACGTGATGTGGTTCTCCTTTTACCTGTAAATGAAATCTATCTATTCAATTCACTATTTATGGCATTGCTCATAGCAATAACGCAAAACGGCAACATCGTCGAGAATTTCGCTCTCTGCAATTGCTTTATACCAATCATTATCCTTTTCTCTATTTTGAACAAACAAATAATGCTGAATATGCTTATACAACAAAGTCTGGACAAATCCTGGTATTTTTGCATTGGTATCCAATATTTGCTTTAATACAGTTGAAGTTGTTTCGAAATCTGAAAGCAAACCATCGTTTCGTATTGCTTCATCCCATGCATTAATAAAATCAAGAATGAACATCTTAGCTTCAGATGTAATATGAGGTAGTTGTTTTGCAAGTTCATCATCAAACTGATATTCATTCTGACGGTAGCGTAGTATAAGATCGTTTATCTCTTTTATAAAGCTAATCATATGCATTACTCCTATCCGAAGTATTTTTGCATTAAGCTATCAAACAACAACTGCGCTTCATCCAGCGCCTTCTGCACGACAACTTTTGATTTGTCGACCTGAGCAGAAAACTCCACGAACCTTACCTGTTCTGCAATAGGAGGCAATGGAAATTCGAGATTCCTACATTGTTCAAGACTCAAGTTTAATTGCCTAATTCCAACAGCCTGTTCCACGAAAGGTCCTAATACCTTTGGTTGCATCAATGCTGCCAACAAATATCTTGGAAGAACATCATTTTGCGATCTAAAAATGGCAATAGCCTGGTTGATATTCCATTCTGCAAACTCATTAGTAACAAGTGAAAACTTCCCTAGTGGCGGTCCAACAATGTTCATCAACACATCATTCGGGTAAACTTTTGAACGAGCCAGTTTACCATTGTGGATTGTTGCTGGAATATACTGTGGTTCAGCGTCAAAAAGGAGTTCCCCTGTAAAGCTTAAATTATAGACTTTTAGGAAGGGGATCAGGCCAGTTTCATATTCGAATACTATCTCATCAGTTGGTGGAGTAGTACCCTTAGTGATAAAGTCGCATACTTCAGCAGCTTTAACAGTTCTGTACTTCCCACCCCCAAACATCTCGATAAATCGGGCTTTGATGAGGGTGTCGAGGGCGAGAAGCTGTTGCGTGTAAGCATCAATTGTTGACCGAACTTTCTGAAGGATCTGAGTTATTTCGGTTTGTTCAGTCAAATCAGGCAGATCAATGCTGAAGTTTCGTATACTTGCCGCAGAAAGATTTGGCTGTGAACTACCGTTATTAGCCATTGCAAGCTGTTCATGAATATCGGAAGAGTCAAGCGCAAGCATCAGATATTCACTTTTAATAAAAGTTGGATTTGGTCTGATGATTACTAAAGATGATGCAATCGCTCCCTTTACTTCATCTCCCACTATAGCTTTTTTACCTAATGACCCTCGTAGGCAATAAAGAATATCACCCGTAGTGAATTTACCGGAATTCAAACTATTATATTTTTCTAACGAAATATAATTCATGTCACTGAATTCTATTTCTCTTCCATTAAGATGACCAGCATTGACAAAAGGTACTTCACCACTTGAGGATATATCCTCTTGTGATGGATAATTTTTCCCTCTGTCTCCATTAATCAATGTGGCGATTTCTCCCAGCGTTACTTTCATCCCCACACCCCCACAAATCCGAATTTGTCGGATCCCTTTCTTTTTATTCTCCCAGCAGTTTCCGGAGCGCTTTTGTTTCCTCTTCGATCTGGGCATTCAGCCTGTCCAGCTCGTCCAGGATCTCGCTGGTAGGCGGGTACTCCACCGCGACGTAATCCGTCTTCTTGTACTTGTTGATGGAAAGATCGTAGTCGTTGTCAACGATCTCCTGCTTCGGCACAAAGAAGCTCTGTTCGGTACGTTCGCGTCCTTCCTCGGGGGCCAGATCATGGAACCGCGCAATGATGTCGGGGATATCGTTGGCGTCAATGGGGCTGCGCTTGTCGTCCAGGCTGAAGCCGTCGGCCTTCATATCGTAGAACCATACTTTGTCCGTACCGCCATGGCCAGTCTTGGTGAAGATCAGGATGGCCGTGGAAACGCCGGCGTAGGGCTTGAACACGCCGGAAGGCATGGAGATGACCGCCTCCAGACGATTGAATTCCACCAGCTCCTGCCGCAGCGCCTTGTGCGCCTTGGAGGAACCAAACAGCACGCCATCCGGCACGATGGACGCGCAGCGGCCGCCTACCTTCAGCGCTTTCAGGAACAGCGCCAGGAACAGCAACTCCGTTTTCTTGGTGGGCGCAATCGCCAGCAGGTCCTTGGAGATGGTCTCCTTATCCAGACTACCGGTGAAGGGCGGGTTAGCCATAATGAGGGAGTATTCCTCGCGATGGGTATTGTCTTCGGAAAGGGAATCCATCCAGGTGATATTGGGAGCCTCCACACCATGCAGCATCATGTTCATGGCGCCGATGCGCAGCATGGTTTGATCGGTGTCAAAGCCGGTAAACATAGTGGTAATGTAGTGCTGCTTGGCGGACTTCTGCATCAGCTCTTTGGCATAGTGCTCGGAAATGTACTGAGCCGCAGCACAGATAAACCCTGCTGAGCCCATGGCCGGATCGCAAATGGTGTCCTCCAGCGTGGGCTTCATCAGTTCTACCATCATTTTGATGATGTGGCGCGGCGTGCGGAACTGGCCATTGGTGCCGCTCTGGGCGATCTGGGAGAGCAGGTATTCGTACACATCGCCCATGATGTCCTTGTTGTTCAGATCCAGGCTGTCCAGCGCGTCGACCACCTTCACCAGCACCCGGGCGGTGGGCACAAGGAACAGAGCGTCCTTCATATAGCGGGCAAAAGCCGTGTCCTTTCCGGCATTCAGCTCGTTCTTAATGAAGGGAAACACCTTGTCCGTCATGTTGCTGAACATGGCGTCAGCGTCATAGTGGCGGAAATTGCTCCAGCGGCAGTTCTGGTGATCCTTGTCGAAGATTGGATCGACTACAGGCATATCAAACGCGGCCGCGTTGGCTTCCTTGCGAAGCTCGTTGTCGTCCAGTATTTTGATGAACATCAGGTAGGTGATCTGCTCGATGACCGTCAGTGGATTAGTCATGCCGGAAGACCAGAAGATATCCCAAATGCCGTCGATCTTGTTTCTCAATTCGCCTGTAATCATCGTGCTTCTCCTTTTCAGCTGTTTTGTTTGTGCTCAATTTGCAGTCTTCTCCGGGACTGCCTCGCAAATGTCTCCGATGTCACAATCGAGGGCTGAACAGATCTTCAGGATCACATCCATACTGATTGTTTCCCCCCGGCTCATTTTTGCGACAGATGACTGACTGACGCCGGCGACCGAAGCAAGGTCTTTTTTCTTTAAATCCTTATCGATCAGCATTTTCCAGAGCCTTTTATAACTGATTTCTCTCATAGCATCCCCTCATCTCTTGCGAAGGATATATAGATATATCGAAATTATAACTGAAAATGAAGAAATTCGCAACAGATAATTGCGCAGTTACACAATTGTAATAGTTAGATGCGCAAAAACCGCGGATGTTCTCTCCACGACCTGCTTGGTTTCAGCTTATTGTTATCTCCTGTTAGCGACAGAAGGTATTGTACATACTTGTATACCCATCTCGTCATCTGCATTCCACCCGGCTGTCCATCATATGCCGCCAACAGGACTTCGGCGTTATTTCCAGAATACCGGCTCCGGGTATATCTTCCCACACAGGCTGCAAAATGTCTTGAGTTTGATAGGCAAGGTGCTGTTTTCTCAGTTGAATATGCTCTGCACTCGTTCAACGAATTTGGTCGGCAGGTCATAAAAAGAGAGCAACTCCCTGAAAATGCTCTCCACTTCATCTGGAGTCAGGAGCTGCTCTTTGCCTGCAATCCATATCAGCCACTTTGGATAGCCGATAATCAACTTCCTGCTGTACGCACTTTAGCATGTAATGAAAGCCAGCACTCTGTACATCAGATCGGCGGTCTTTCCGACGATCCAGTTGGCAAGGTGCGGCGCTGCCAAAAGGAACAGCCCTAAGCCCAGGCATTGATATGCCATTGCCGATGGAGCGCCTGCGATCCACTCGATGGCGGCACCGAAAATGAAAAGCCCTGAGACCAGGTTTGTGATCAGAGAACCGATCCCGATCAGGATAGCGCAGGCCGCATGACACAGGAACAGCGCCAGAGCTGCCGGCATGGCAATCATCTTCAACGGAAGTCTGATGATTCGTCTGATCATGTTGGGCACCTCCTGCATCAATTCTTTGTGCAAAATCCAAGGTCTGTATCTGCCTGTTTACTGTTCCGGTCGGGCAGTGGTGTTCTTGCCCACATGGAGCGTGTCTGCCAAAATGTTCGGTCTGGAGCTTGTCATTTGTGCTCAGATGAAGATCAACTCAGCCAGGATCCCTAAGCAATATCTGTCCGTGCTATGTACGCGATCACGCGCATCCGTCCCCAAGGCTTACGCATGAAGCAAAAGAACACGAATCAAACACGACACAGGGGGGTTATCAGGGGGAACACCCCCTGATTGAGATCCGAGGGAGCGGCGTGTACGTGACCGAGGTTAAATTGCGGAGCAGTTTTTCCTTACGGCTTTGCCGCCCGGGAGCCCCGTAGGGGCGACAGGCAAAGCCGCCGGGGGGTCTCACAGGGGGGACGTTGAGTCCCCCCTGTGGCTCACGCATTCATGCGTGAGCCGTGCATCCGTCCCGCTTCCGGATTGACAGGGACGGCAAAAAGCAATACAATTGTTCCATCAAATCGGCCCGGAGCGGCCTTTCCGGAGGCATCCAATGGCAGGATTTTCACAAGGTACAGAAAACGGCGGACTGTTCAACGAAGACGGCCTGGTCCTCTCCGACAACTACAGCCGCGTGATGGACACACAGGTCATCCCCTTCCTTCACCGTCACCGCACCGACTTTAGCGTAAACCGCGGCGGCGTCAGCCTTTTTGCTTCCCGTTTCGTCCCGGAAGGGACGCCCCGCGGCACGGTCATGATCGTCCACGGCTTTACCGAAAACATCGAAAAATACGCCGAGATCATCCATTCCCTTCTCAGGACCGGCTGGTGTGTCCTGGCCTACGACCAGCGGGGGCACGGCAGGTCAGGCCGCAAAAGCGGCATACAGGACCTGTCGCTCACCCACGTGGACCGCTTTGAGGACTACGTGGAGGATATGAAGGCCGTCATTGCCGATGCCCTCGCTCCGATGCCCGGGCCGAAAATGCTTTTATGCCACTCTATGGGAGGCGCGGTATCCGCCATGTTCCTGGAAAACGAGCGCTGCCCCTTTGAAAGGGCGGTGTTCATGTCCCCGATGATCGCGCCCAACCTGGGCGGCGCGCCGGCATCCCTTGTCAAAGCGGTGTGCCTGGTTCCCATAGCCCTGGGCCTTGGGCAGCGCCGCGCTTTCATATCCCGGCCCTATACAGGCCCGGAGGATTTTGACACCTCCTGCGCAACGGGGCTTGAGCGCTTCAGCTGGTATGAGACCCTTCGCGGGACCGCCGCGGAATTTACGAACAACGGTCCTTCCTACCGCTGGGCCCTGGAGGCCATCAACGTGACCAAAAAACTGCTGGCTCCCGGATTGCTGGAAAAAATAACCATCCCGGTACGCGTCTTTGGCGCCGAAAACGAATCAAGCGTCATCCCTTCCGCCCAGGAGACGTTCGTTTCACATTTGAAGAACGGCTCCCTGGAACGGATCCCCGGATCAAAGCACGAGATCTACCGTTCGCCCGACAGCGTCCTTTTCCCCTGGTGGCGGCGGGTCCTTTCCTTCCTTGCCGGCGAAACTGCCTGAATCGCTGGACATTGCGGCCGCCGCGGAGCCCGCGGCCCGAACGGAGGCGTACCGATGCCGGAGTTTTCTTTTGACAACTCTTTCCTGAACGCCTACACCTTCGGTTTCTGCGAAAAACGGGGATTCACTTCGGGCCGCGCCTGGAGGCATTCCCTTGACCTGATGGCCGAAACCACCCACTGCAACGCGGTCATCCTGCCGGTATGCGCCTGGCAGGATCACTGCTATTCCACGGACATCGTCTCCTCCGGCCCCGACGTTATGGACGCAGAGGATGTAAGCCGCGTCGCCTCCCGGGCCAGGGAACTTGGCCTTCAGGTGATCCTGAAAGCCATGGTAAACTGCCGGGACGGGTACTGGCGGGCGTATATCCGCTTTTTCGACCATCCTGTCCCCGTGGAGCCGGGATGGGACGACTGGTTTCCCCATTGGACGGAGCATGTGTGTGCTGTCGCCGAAATGGCCAGGGACAACGCCGCTGACCTTTTCTGCGTCGGCTGCGAGATGGTAGGCACGGACCACCGGGCAGATGAATGGCGCCGTCTTTGCCTGAGGGTGCGGGAGATCTATCCCGGCCCCATCACCTATAACTGCGACAAATACCAGGAGGACCGCGTTGCATGGTGGGACGCGGTGGATGTGATCTCCTCCTCAGGCTACTATCCCATCGGCAGCATCGCAGAAAACCTGCAGCGCATACGGAAAGCGGCGGAAAAAGCCGGAAAACCCTTCATGTTCATGGAATGCGGGTGCCCTTCAAGAAAACACAGTGATACACGGCCGAATGACTGGCGATTCGGCGAAGGGACCGATCCCGATACCCAGGCCAGATGGTATTCGGCTTTCCTGTGCGCTCTGCGGGATTTCCCGTTCGTCCGGGGCGTCGGCTGGTGGGACTGGCCGGCCACCCGGCTCTATCCCGAGTACGCGGGATATGACAACAGCGGCTACTGCACCTTCGGAAAACCGGCCAATGCTATGCTGGCCCGCTTCGGGGATGAAATACGCAATCCCGGCACGGATCGGATCCTTACCGAATAACAAGGGGAAACCGGATGAAAAAATATGCCCTGCCCATTATCATGCTGGCTGTCTTCGAAACAATAGCATTTACGTTATGGCTGACAAAGGATAACGCGTTTTATCTTTTCAACTTCAGTTACATCGGCTGCTCCATTGCTCTGGGCATGTTTCTGTACATCAGGAAATATCCTCATGCCCGGCGTGTGGTCCAGCTGCTTGTAGGCCTGTATATGCTGGTATACCTTGGCCTCATCAGTAATGAGAACATGCAGATCGAGGGCTTCTGGTATTACCTGTTCACCGGTGTTTTTGAGGCCGCGACGATCCACTACGCGGTAGCAAAGATCTTGGGCCCCCTCCTGTTCGGACGCGGCTGGTGCGGCTATGCCTGCTGGACGGCGATGGTGCTGGATCTTCTTCCCTGGAAAACGCCGGCGGCATCCCGAAAAAAGCTGGGATGGATCCGGTATGTCACCTTTGCCCTGTCGCTGATTTTTGTCGCGGCGCTTTTCCTGGCGCATGTCGGAAACCTCGAAAGGATCATGTTCTGGGCCTTTGTCGTCGGCAACGTCCTGTATTACGCCGTCGGGATCTGGCTTGCATGCGCCTTCAGGGACAACCGCGCGTTCTGCAAATATATCTGTCCCATCACGGTATTTCTGAAGCCCATGAGTTATTTTGCCCTCCTCAGGGTAAAATGCGATAAACAAAAATGCGTTTCCTGCGGAAAATGCAGGCGGGTATGCCCGATGGACGTGGACGTTACCGACAACTCCAGAAAAAGGAAAAACGGCACCGAGTGCATCCTTTGCATGGAATGTGTAAAGAACTGCCCCAAAGACGCACTGTGACGGTTGGCATCCGATGGCGCCGGACGCATACCGGCCAGCGCCGAAGATTGACGTCCGGATCACAGAGCGCATCGCCCTCCGGCGGAAAAAAAATATCTTTTGCTTCATCCCGTTAACCGATCGAACCCTCCCGGCCTCATGAAAGGGGGAACTGCACCATGGCCTTCGTTTTCCCGATGGCGCTGGTGGTGATATCCAACATCTTCTACCAGATCTGCGCCAAATCCGTTCCCAAAGATATCGACCCCTACGCCTCCCTGATCGTGACATATCTGGTGGGTGCCGCGGCAAGCGCGGTGCTTTACTTTACACTCGGGTCCGGAGGAAACCTGATCAAGGAATACGGAAAGCTGAACTGGGTCTCCTTTGTTCTCGGCATTGTCATCGTCGGCCTGGAGGCGGGATGGATCTACGCATATAAAGCGGGCTGGCAGGTAAGCACCGGGTTCATCGTGCAAAGCGCGTTCCTGGCGGCCGCGCTCCTGGTCGTCGGCTTTTTCCTTTATCACGAATCACTTACCTGGAACAAGCTTGTCGGCGTGGCTATTTGCCTGATCGGACTTGTATTCATCAATATCAAATAACGCTGAACGCTCACCGGAGTCATAAATGAACACAGAAAAGCTGATCGAAACAAAGCGCCTGATCATCCGGAAATTCCGGGATGGGGACGCCCCAAAGCTGTATGAAAACCACCGGGATGAAGAGGTGAAAAAATGGTTCCCCAACGAATGCTACGCCGATCCCAAGGAAGCTCAGGAAGCTATCCGCTTCTATGCCGATTGCGTTGACAAGGGGCATCTGCCCTTCGTGCTCGGAGCGGAGCTTAAAGAAACCGGCGAACTGATCGGCGACACGGGCGTCAGCGAAGTGGAAGGACGGCCTTTTGAGGTCGAGATCGGATACTGTATCGGCCGGGAATACCGCCGCAGGGGGTACGCCGCGGAACTTCTGGAGGCGATTTCCGTTTACATTTTCTCACGTTTTGGGGTGAAGACGTTTTACGGTCGTGTGATTCGTGGAAACGAAGCGTCCGTAAAGGTGCTGGAAAAGAACGCTTACCGGTTCATCGCCAAAGAGTTCGGCGCAGAGGACGATCCGTACGGACGCGGGATGCTGGTTTTCCGAAAAGACTTTCCGCCGGCGCAGGACCGGTGACCCGGTGGTTTCGCCTGACCGTCTTTACCGGTTTTCGACCGCAGACCCGATATATCCCGCGAATGCCCTCCTATACGCTTATGCGTGGAAACGAAAGAAAACGGACCTTTATGAATATAAATGCGTTAACGATATACGAACGGAAATGAAAACGGACCGTCCTTGGGGCTGTCCGTTTTCATTTCCGTCTCGTTTCTCATTATTCGGCTTGCTGTTTTTCGTCCGGTTCCTCCCCATAATCGAACCCCCTCAGCTTCAGTTCCTGCGCGAAGTGGCAGGCTACGAAGTGGTCCTTTTCCATTTCGGTATACTCCGGGGTCTCCTGTCTGCACTTTTCACGGCAGAAGCGGCAGCGGGTATGGAAAAAGCAGCCGGAAGGGGGATTGGCAGGATTGGGTATCTCGCCTTCCAGGGGGATGCGCTCGATCTTCACCGTCGGGTCTGCCACCGGGACTGCCGAAAGCAGGCTTTCGGTGTAGGGATGCAAAGGATGGGAAAAGAGGCTCCGGGTGGGAGCGAATTCCACCATCTTGCCCAGGTACATCACGCCCACTTTATCCGAAATGTATTCCACCACCGAAAGGTCGTGGCTGATAAACAGGTAGGTGAGGCCGAACTCCTGCTGCAGGTCGTGCAGAAGGTTGATCACCTGCGCCTGGATGGACACGTCCAGGGCGGACACAGCCTCGTCGCACACGATGACCCGGGGATTTAGCACCAGCGCCCGGGCAATGCCGATGCGCTGCCGCTGGCCGCCGGAAAAGGCATGGGGGTACCGCTTCAGGTAGGCGGTGTTCAGACCCACCCGGGCGGCGATGTCCATCACCTTTTTTTCGATCTCCTCCTTGGGCATCTTGGGGTAATTTGCGCGGATGGGCTCCTTGATGATGTCCAGCACCGTCATGCGGGGATCCAGGGAGGAATAGGGATCCTGGAAGATCATCTGGATCTCCTTGCGGTATTTTTTCATGGTCTGTTTGTCGATCTTCAGGAAATCAAGGGTCTCCCCGTCGGCGGCCGTATACATGACGCTGCCTTCGCTGGGTTCGTAGGCCCGCACGATGCAGCGGCCCAGGGTGGTCTTGCCGCAACCGGATTCGCCGACGATGCCGATGGTCTCCCCCTCCAGCACCGGAAAGGACACGTCCGTCACGGCGCGCACGCACACGCCCTTGGATTCGAAGCGCATATGGATATTGCGCACGTCCAGGATGCGGTCTCCCTTACTCATGGACCGATCCCTCCTTTCCGGGGCAGCCCGTGCAGGCAAAGCAGGCCACCCGGTGCCCGTCCCCCAAATCGGTCAACCGCGGATCGTGTACATTGCAGACACCGTCGATCCTTTTGGAACACCTTTCGTAAAATCCGCACCCTTTAGGCAGGTTCAAGGCCAGGGGGACGGTTCCATCGATGGAAAAAAGCCGTTTCTGCCCCTTGGTGCCGATCTTGTGCACCGATCCCAGGAGTCCCTGGGTGTAGGGATGCATTGGGTTCCCATAGATCTCCACCGCCGAGGCGCATTCCACGATCCGGCCCAGGTACATGACCGCGACGGTGTCGCACATCCTGGCAACGATGCCCAGGTCATGGGTGATAAACAGGATGGACATGCCGAAGTCCTTCTGAAGCGTTTTCATCAGTTCCAGGATCTGGGCCTGGATAGTCACGTCCAGCGCGGTGGTGGGCTCGTCGGCGATCAGCAGCTTGGGGCTGCAGACCAATGCCATGGCGATCAGCGCGCGCTGCAGCATGCCGCCGGAGAATTCGTGGGGATACTGGTCATAGCGCTTTTCGGCGTTGGCGATGCCCACCTTTTTCATCACGTCCAGGGAGATCTCCTTCGCTTTTTTCCGGTCTTTTGTGATATGCAGGAGCGTCGCTTCGTTGATCTGGTTGCCGATGGTATACATCGGCGAAAAGGCTACCATGGGCTCCTGGAAGATCATCGAGATCTGCTTGCCGCGGATGGCGCGGATCTCCTTCCCCCTCGGTTTCAGGGACAGCAGGTCCACCATGCCCGTTCCTTCGGCGTCAAACAGGATCTGCCCTTCGGCCTTGCATTTTTTGTCGTTGATGCCGAGGATGGCCTTGCTTGTCAGGCTCTTTCCGCAGCCGGATTCGCCCACCAGGCCCACCGTTTCGCCCCTGCGGATCTCCATATCCACTCCCCGGACCACCGTCAGGATGCCTTCGTCCACTTTGATATTGATTTTCAGATCCTTCATGCGAAGGATCACATCATCCTTTGCCCCGCTCATTGGGAAGCGCTCCTTTCTGTCATCGGGCGAAGCCCCCTTTTATTTGTAGGGATCGGCGGCGTCACGCATACCGTCGCCCAGGAAATTGAAGGCGAGTACCGTGATCACCACAAAAATCAGGGGGATCATCTTCCACGGGCACTGGGCCACGGACACCAGGTCCTCCGTCTCCTTGAGCAGCACGCCCCAGGAAGTGGCGGGGGCTTTCATGCCCAGTCCCAGGTAGCTCATGGAAGTCTCGCCCAGGATGGATCCGGGAATGCCCAGGGTGAGGCTGACGATCAGGTAGCTGAGGAAACCGGGGACCATGTGCTTTAAGATGATCTTGAAATCGCTGACGCCGGCGAGCCTGGCCGCCATGACATAGTCTTCGTTCCTGAGGGAGATGAACTTGCCCCGGACAACCCGGGCCAGGCCGGTCCAGCCGATAAAAGACAGGATGATGGTAATATACAGGTACATGGCAGCCACCGGGATTCCCGGCGGAATGGCGGCCGACAGGGCCATCCACAGGGGAATGCTTGGGATGGCGGACAGCACCTCGATGAGCCGCTGGATCACGTTGTCGACCCAGCCCCCAAAGTAGCCGGACAGACCGCCCAGCAAAATGCCCAGCACAAAGCTGATGGCCGCCGCCACGAACGGGATGGTCAGCGACACCCGCCCGCCAAACAGGATCCTGGAATAGATGCATCCGCCGTTGGAGTCAGCGCCGAAGATATTCAGCCTTGCGCTCCTGTCCGGCACGCCGTCCTCGTTAACCAGCCCGTAAAAATGGGTGGAGCAGGGAATGAAGCCAAGCAGCCTGTACTCCACGCCCGGTACGAAGAAAGCCACGTAATATTTCTGCGAGGTGTCCTCGGAAATGACGACAGTGAAGGTCTTGCGGTCGTTGACCTTTTTCAGCTTATACACATAGGGCCGGGACAGGCGCCCCTCCTCATCCTGCCAGTAAACCCGGGTGGGAGCCGTATTCTTATATACCGATGAAAACTCCTCCAGGCCGTAAGGGGCAAAGAAATCGGCGAAAAGGGACAGGACGTACAGCACCGATAGGATCGCGAGACTGAAGCGGGCCAGCTTATGCTTTTTCAGTTTGCGCCACATCAGGGCCCATTGGGACGCAAGGTAATAGGATTCGTCAGTGGCTTTTTTCTTCTTGAACAACGCCATCCGCCTCAACCCCTTTCCGAAAAACGGATCCTCGGATCCAGCCAGGCCAGCGCGATATCGGAAAGCAGCGTGCCGACCAGCACCAGCACCGCCTGGATCAGGACGATGGTTCCCGCCAGGTACATGTCCTGGGATTTGAGGGCAGCCAGCAGAACAGGACCCTGAATGGCCAGGTTCATAACGATAGCAGACACCGTGGAGCCGGAAAAGATGGTCCTGAGGGAGCCTGCCAGGCCGGAAACCACCGGGTTCAGTGCTGCCCTGAGGCAGTATTTATAGGTGATGGCGGCCTCGCTGCAGCCCTTGGCCCGGGCGGTGAGGGTGTACTGCCGGGCCTGTTCGTCCAGCATCTGGGCGCGGACAGTGCGGATGATGCCGCAGGTGCCCGAGGTACCGATCACCAGGATCGGGATAAGGCAGCGCCCGAGAAATTCCGGTACATATTCCCACCGCATGCCGTTCTGGAGCATCTCAGTGGAAAACAGGCCCAGGTAAACGTTCCCGGTCCGGATGTATATGATATACATGATGATGATCGCCAGCAGAAAATTGGGCGTCGCCGTACCGATGAACCCGATAAAACTCAGGGCATAGTCCCCCACCGAATACTGGTGATTGGCACAGTAAATACCGATGGGCAGGGACACCACGTACTGGAACACCAGGATAACGAAGGAGACTGCCAATGTCAGGTACAACCTGTCCATGATGACGCTCCACACGCCCCGGCCGTATTCAAATGAGTAGCCGAAATCTCCCCGGGTGATGATCCCCTTCATCCAGTTGAAATACTGCACATACCATGGATCATCCAGGCCGAACTGCGCCCTGAGGCCCTCGATCTGCTCGGGAGTGAAGATCTCACCCTCCGCTGCCATGGCGGCCACATAGGACGTGACGTAATCCCCCGGCGGCAGCTGGATGATGAAAAAAATAAGGACGGAAATGATCAGGAGCGTCGGGATAAAGAGCAGCACCCGCTTTCCCACGTATTTCAGCATAAGCGTCACGCACCTTTCCGGACATTAGCAAGCGGCGGAGGGCGGGTCCGCCGGGATCCGCCCCCCGCCGCTTTATCATGCCGACAAGCGGCCGGTAAGTATTATTCGGCGATGTACCAGCACTGGCAGTGGGCCAGGCCCATGTCGCGGTAGATATCGGACCAGACGCCGGTCTCCGGGAAGTTGTGGATGCGGGCGTTGACGGCATGGTAGGTCGGGGAAGCTTCCACATAGCACAGTGTCCACATGTTGTCCTCATGCAGTTTGAGCATCTGCAGGGCGATCTCTGTGCGCGCTTCGGGATCGGCGGTGGCATCCAGCTGATGCTTCAGTTCGATCAGCTTCTTCAGGTCGCCCTCGGCAGTATCCTCGTTCATGGTACCGTACCAGGCCACGTTGGTGGCATAGCCGGGGACCATGGAATTGGGCTTGAGCACGATGGAGATATCGCCGATGGGAGTCACCGGGAACAGTGTGCACTGGATAGCGTTGGACATCATGTCGTTGTCGATGTTTGAGCGGTCGTAATCCTTGAAGGTGCACTTGATGCCCGCGGCACGGAAGTAGGGTTCCAGGATCTTATAAGTCTCCGCGGCGCCGCTGTCAGCCACGGCGACGATGTTCAGGACAAAATCGGTGCCGTCGGCGAAGTCATAGAAGCCGTCACCGCCCATGACCAGGCCTGCCGCTTCAAAGAGCTCTTTGGCTTTGGCCACGTCGTATTCGGTCCACTTGGCCGCCCATTCCTCGCTGTAGCCCAGGGCGCCGGGCTGGGGAGCCGCCTGGCTGCCCTGCAGCCAGCCGTCGGAATACAGGGCCGCAAATTCCTCACGGTCCACGCAGATGCTCATGCCCTGCCGGAAGTCGGGGTTATTGAAGAGGGGACGCAGATGCTCGTCTTCCACGAACAGATTGAAGTGCAGCTGGGTGCCGGGATCGCCCCAGGTGCTGCCGGACCATTCGTAGATGTTGATCGCCGTTTCGGATTCAAGGATCGTGGGGATGCTTTCCATGCCCACGGTCTGGTAGTCCACGGTGCCGTCCAGGAGCAGCATCAGCTGCTGGTCCACGTTGGCTACGGTCAGGTAGCAGATCTTGTCGATGTAGGGCAGCTGCTGGCCGGCGGTGTCCACCTTCCAGTAGTAGGGATTGCGGACATACTCATAATATTCGCCCTTAATGGAGTTTTTCCCCGGTTCGGTGGAAAGGACGAAGGGATTCAGGGTGGGGATGCCCGGATAGTTCCAGAAATAATAGAGCATTTCCTTGCCCATCTTGCCGACGTCGGAGAATTCGGTGCCGCAGATCTCCTTACCGAGGGCCAGGGCTTCGTCATTTTTGCCATCGATGACACACTGGGCCAGTTCTTCGAAGATATGCTTGGGTGCAAAGTGCCATTTCAGGTCCACGGTGAGGGCCTCGATGAAATCCACCTTGGGGGTGCCGAAGGTAACGGTGAAAGTTTGGTCGTCGACTTTTTCAACCACTGCGGGATCGCCGTTGCCGTCCTTGTGGCAGTTGCGCACACCTTTGCCATCGATGTTGTTGAGACAGACGACGTTGAAGAACCATACGCAGTCCTCGGCAGTGAAGGGCTCACCGTCGGACCACTTCATGCCTTCGCGCAGGTGGATGGTGTAGACGGTGGCGTCCTCGTTGACATCAAAGCCCTTTGCCACGTTGGGTTCGACGGCGCCTTCCGCGGTGAAGCGGAACAGGCCTTCCTCGATGGGCTTGCCGGCGTCCCAGTTGCCGCCGCCGGCGCTGCGGTGAAGCTCGCCGCCGTAGGTGCCGACAGTCAGGTACGCGGCGTCCTCTACCATGGGCTCCAGGGGCAGACGGTCCTTTACGTCGCCATAGACGCCCTGTTCGGTCAGGAAGGGCGCTTCGGTGTAGGCAGCCTCATCCGCCATGGCGGGAAGCAGCCCGAGGCACAGGATCAGCGCGAGAAGCAGGGACACTCCTTTGCGATAGGTATGCATAGTATTCCTCCTGTCTGTATGGTTGTGAATTTGATAACTGTTGGTATGATTTAATCATATTTAATGCATAAATGCTATGCGTTATTTGTTTTTTGTTTTCATCCTATATTGCATTTTTTGCTGTTTCATGGGTTTGACTTGGTCCGTATTCCTGTGGTATATTTATAAAAAACATGGTCTGGGCGCGCTGCAAAGCGGCGCCGGGATCGGCGGTAAAAGTCGCCGGATTCCATGGGTATAATGATCTTCTCCGACTTATCGGCCTGATCGTTTCCGGAGGTGATCCTTCTGCAGTCAAAAAGCCCGCTCCTGTTTGAGGACGGTTTCCATATCCGGGTACGGAGCGAAGACAGGCCGCCGTTTTACGCGATCAGCCATGTGTCCGCGCCGAACGAGAGGGACGGTCATTCCCTCTCCGCTGTTCCGTTTTACTCGATCCACCTGTTCCTCTGTCCCGCTTCCTGTATCCTTGAAAATGGGGAACTGCTTCTGCGCCCCTTCGACATACTGTTCCTGCCGCCGGATACGCCCCGCCGTTTCATTTTCACAGAGGAAAATACCCGGCAGGTCACCGCCTTTTTCCTGCCGGCGCCTCCGGGCTCTCCCTTCGGGAGCGACCAAATACAGCTGCTGGACCTTCTTTCCCTGAGCGGACCGGTTTACCGCCTGCCGGCGGAAGACATGAAAATGCTGTTTTCCGGTTTAAACGGTATCTGTACCGCCCCCGCGGATCTTCCTGCCCTCCGGGACCTGACCGTCCATATGAGATTTACCGGCCTTCTCCTTGCCCTTTGCTCGTCACGGGACAAAAACGCCTATGTCAGCGAAACACCGCCCCGCCCCTCCGCCGGAAAAATGTACGACGTGGCAGCTTATATCCGCCGTCATTTTGCCGAGCCGCTCACCCTTTCGGACATTGCCGCAAAGTTCTATGTCAGCAGCTTCTACCTGTCCCACCGGTTCAGGGCAGTCATCGGAAGCACACTATCGGATTATATCCGCGGGATCCGGATAAGAAACGTGCAGGCCCTCCTCACCACCTCCTCCGTCACGATCACCGATGCGGCCATGCGCTGCGGTTTCACAAGCTTTTCCCAGTTCAACCGTTCCTTCAGGGCCGCCGTCGGGATGTCCCCCTCCGAATACCGCAGATTTATGTCTCCGGACCGCCTTACTATCACGCAGGAGCGGAACTCGCCAAAGGACGCGGGACCGATCTCCTGACACTCCCACACGGCTCAAAAACTTCTCAGCCAACAGTCATAGGAGGAAAACAAATGACTGACATCACGATCCGCCTTGAAACCGAAAAAGACTACAGAACAGTCGAAGAACTTACCCGGGAAGCATTCTGGAACGTCTACAAACCGGGAGCCGATGAACACTATTTTGTCCATCAAATGAGGAAACACCCCGATTTCATCCCTGCCCTTGCCTTCGTTGCGGAAATTGACGGCATGATCGTCGGCAATATCATGTATACCAAAGCCTGGCTTGAGGATGAAAACGGGGATCGGAAGGAGATCCTATCCTTCGGTCCGCTCTGCGTTGCCCGCGAATACCAGCGGCGAAAGATCGGCAGAGCCCTGATCAGCCACTCCTTCGAGGCTGCCCGCGCCATGGGATACGACGTCAACATCAACTTCGGCAATCCGGGCATTTATGTCGGGAGCGGGTTTGTCAGCTGCAAAAAGAAAAACGTCAGCTTCGCCGTGGACGGCAATTTTCCCACGGCGCTCCTGGTCCGTGAACTGGTCCCGGGCGCACTGGACGGAAGAAAATGGATGTATATCCCAAGTACCGCCGCCGACTGCTGCGATGACGCCGCTGCGGTCGAAGCGTTCGACGCTTCCTTTTCCCCGAAGGAGAAAAAATGGATGCCGAGCCAGGAGGAGTTTTATATCTACAGCCATTCTTCGGTGGTCAGGTAGTTCAACGGTCCCCCTCCGAACGGAAACAGGCGGCGGAACGCCGGGCATTTCCCGCGTTCCGCCGTCTGTTTTAATCTGTTGTGCGTTTTCCCGGGCCGTTATTCCCCCGCGTCCTTCAGGAAGGCACGGTAGCATTTATAGGCCTCATAGACGTCGGCCTTGCTGATCGTTTCCCAGGGGGCGTGCATGCTGAGCACCGGCACGCCGCAGTCGATCACGTTCATGCCGTAGCGGGCGCACAGGTAGGCGATGGTCCCGCCGCCGCCGGCGTCCACCTTGCCAAGCTCCGCGGTCTGGAAAAATACGCCGTTGTTGTCCATGATCCGGCGGATCATGGCCACGTACTCGGCGTTGGCGTCACTGGAGCCGCCCTTGCCCCGGCTGCCGGTGTATTTGTTAAAGCAGACTCCCATTCCCAGGTACGCGGCGTTGTTCTTGTCGAACACGCCGGCGAAGGCCGGATCAAATCCCGCGGAAACGTCGCTGGAAAGCATCCGGCTCCTCTGGAGGGCCCGTCTCAGTTTCAGGCTGCTGTATTCCTCCGTCATGGCCAGCAGTTCCGATACCGTATTTTCAAAGTACAGGGATTGCATGCCCGTGGCTCCTACGCTCCCGATCTCTTCCTTGTCGGTCAGCACCGCGCAGAGGGTATACTCCGGAACACCTTCGAAATCCGTCAGCGCCCGCAGGGAGGGATAGGCGCACACCCGGTCGTCATGGCCGTAGCCCAGGATCATGGAACGGTCCAGGCCCATCTCCCGGGCCTGCCCGGCGGGGACCACCTCGATCTCAGCCGATACCAGGTCCTCTTCCTCCAGGCCGCAGCGCTCCTTCAGCGCCGTAAGAAGCCGGTCGCGCACCGGTTCCTTCTCGTTTTCGGTGGGGCGGGAGGCGGCAAGCAGGTTCAGCGCTTCTCCCTCCACCAGCTTCGCAGCCGTCTTGGACATCTGCTCCGAAGCCAGGTGCGGCAGCAGGTCCGTGATGCAGAACACCGGATCGGCGGGATCCTCACCGATGACGACGTTCACCTTTTCCCCGTTTTTTTTCACCACAACGCCGTGGATGGCCAGGGGCAGCGCGAGCCACTGGTATTTTTTGATACCTCCGTAATAGTGGGTATCCAGGTAAGCCAGGCCCTGGTCCTCAAACACCGGGTTCTGCTTGATATCCAGCCTTGGAGAATCGATATGGGCGCCCAGGATGTTCATGCCGCGCTCCATCGGTTTTTTCCCGACGATGAAGGCCATGAAGCATTTGCCCATCCAATTGCGGTAGACCCTGTCCCCGCTCTCAAGGCGCGCACCGGAGGCGATCAGGGCATCCATATCCCTGAAGCCGCTCTTTTCCGCGGCCGCCACAGCCTGCAGGACGCACTCCCGCTCGGTTTTTCCCAAGTCAAGGAAACGGCGGTAGTCAGCGCTGAAGCTTTCCAGTTCCTCCAGCGCTTCGGGGGTGTATTCGTTCCACGCGATCTTTTTGTACATTCCTCTTCCTCCTGTAATAAGAACCGGGCTATATATAGCCCCTCTCATGATCTGTATTATTATATATCATCGCGGCCGATCCCACAACCCGTTTGACAAACCGGCATCACGCGCGTATAATTTAACCGGATCACAATCCATACTCATTCAGAATATTTTGAAAGAAGGGTTTAGGAACATGCAGGACATCGAAAGCATCGTCAAGGACCTGGTCGCTAAATTCACCGGCGATTCTGCGCTTCTGGAAAGCTTCAAAAAGGACCCCGTCAAGACCATCAAGGAAAAACTGGGCATCAACATCTCCGACGACCAGATCCAGGCCGTCATCTCCGCCGTCACCGCCAAGCTGGGCCTTGAAAATGCCGGCGGTCTGCTGAACAAGATCAAAGGCCTGTTCGGCAAATAATCCCGCATTCGAACGGCGGATATCCGGGGCAATCCCGGATATCCGTTTTTTTGTTCCCGTTTGCACTGAAAAACGTTCGAGTAGAAGATACCGGCGGAACCGAATCGATCCCCTTCGCGCGGAAAATCACCGTTTTACGATCGACGGCGTGCGCCATGTCCCGTCCAATACCTGCGCCTGGGGCAGATAGATCCGCAGGAAAAGATGGAAGGCTTCCTTCCCGACAGGCAGCCAGTTATCCGTCCCCTCTTCAGGCTTTTCGCTCTGGACGAGGATGTCCAGGGAACCGTCGGGATTCAGCACAAAAGCGGTCCTGTCGCAGACGGCATATCGGTCAATGGGATTGTCGATCAGGAAATCGTCGTCTCCGTAAGCGGTAACAGACCAGAAACCGTTTTCCGTCACAGGCGGAAGCGCGCCGGGTTCAAAATGGAGCGTATAGGAATACCGCCCGTTCAGTTCATCGCCTTCGTCGTCGCTCCCGGCCCGCATATACACCGCTGCGTCCGCGGGGTTCGCGCCAAAGCCGCCAATGGCCACCAGAGCGCGGTAATCATACTCTTTGCCGAATCGGCTGATGGGTCCGCCCATAAAACGGAAAGCCCCGTTATCGATCAGGAAAGAGGCTGATGAAACCGTGAGCTCCGCGGGAAGGGCGGCGATCATTGCCTGCCACCGTTCGCCGACACCGTCACCCAGTATGGCCGGATCAAAAACGAGTCCGGGGCCCACACCGATGGCTTCGAAAGCTTCCAGTTCCCCCGCGTCCTCCGGATAAGCGGGATTGAGGACCAGCAATTCGTTCACCCTGTCAAAAAAAGCCTTCGGGCCCAACCCGGCGGCTATCCGGAATGGGACCCCGTCGTTTTCCGGAACATATGTTCCCCGGGGCTGATCTTCCCCGGACAGATACAGAGCCAGCGTCCGTACATCCATCTGCGCCTGGAGATCATAGACATTTTCCAGATCTTCCGGACCGAAGCATACGGTGCGCCCGATGATCCAGCCGATATTCGTCGGGATATCCACCCGCGTCATGCCTTCGGGGATCTCCCCCTCAAAGCAGGGACCGGTCAGCAGGTAAACACGTTCATCCATGGTGTCCGCCCCAGCGCCCAGCATCGCCACGGTATCGGACCAGGCGTCCATCACCTGGAAGGTAAGATAACGCTCCGCCGCGGGCTTGCGGATGACCAGAGCGTCATCGGAAAGATCAAAAAATATCTGGGTATACAGTGTATCGACATTGGGCGTCACCACCTGACGGAACCTTGCCGTGGCCAGGGTCCGCGCGTGACCCGCCTGATTGACCGGCGCCCTCCCGTTTTCCGGCTGAAGGGTGTTGGTGCCGACTTTCATCGTGGCGTCCATCAGCACCAGCGGGAATGAAAAAACATACGCGCGCCGCACCAGGTCCCATGTTTCGTCCAGGCAGGGCGTCCCTTCCGCGTGTACGCCGCCGCTTAAAAAAAGCAGCGCGGCCGTCAGCAGAACAAAGATCTTTTTCATGCTCTCCTTCTCCTTTTTAACATGTTCCCGGGGGACATCCCTCTCGGGATGTCCTGCCGACGGGAAACAATTGTCCTGTATGATATGACAGACCGGGAGCCCCTACGGTTCCAGCCTCCTCCTGAGTCCCTTGGGATAATGGTTTTTCATCAGCCCGTCGGATATCTTGACCCACCCCAGCGGTACGCCTTCAAGGTACGCGGCGGCCCAGCCCCGGGTCTCTGCAGGGGCGGGAAGCGTTTCGCCCATCATATAGGCCGCGGCTTCCTCCCCGCCAAGGTCCACCCTCCGCACAGCCCCGAAAGCCCGTCCAAGCGCGTGGTCCGGTACGAAAGCCTTCCCCTTCCATGCGCCCAGGTGCAGGCCGCACCTTAAGACGCGGACGCCGGGAAGTTCCGGTACTTCTTCGGGAAGGTACACATATCCTTCCCCCCGCCGGAATATCCTGCCGGGATCCCAGGAAGCCACCGGCACCGTATCCCTTAGAAAGGAAAGGATCCCTTCCGCTTGCTTTTCGGGCTGCGGAAGGCGCAGCGAGGGCTGCCGTATCATTTCCGCAGTCCCTGTCCTGATCAACGCGGCTAAGAAATGCCCCTCTCCACGCTGCCTGTGGGGCCAGATGCGCAGCGTTCCCTCCGGGGAAGGGGGACATCCCGGCAGGGCAAAGGGCAGCATTTCAAAATCCGGGTGCCTGCTGAGGAAACGTTTGACCGTCTCTTCGTTTTCCGTCCGGCTGAACGTGCAGGTGGAATAGACCAGCGTCCCGCCCTCCTTAAGCATCACCGCTGCATCGTCCAGGATGCGTGCCTGCCGTTCGGCGCACATTGCAGGAAGCCCCGGATTCCATTCGCCGCGGCTTTCGGGATGCCGCCGGAACATCCCCTCCCCGCTGCAGGGCGCATCCACCAGCACCCGGTCAAACCGGGCGGGAAGCAGGCTTGCAAGGCGGTCAGTGGGGGCGGAAGTGACCAGGGCGTTGGCGATCCCCATCCGCTCGATATTTCCGGATAGGATTTTCGCCCTTTCCGGGACTACCTCATTGCACAAAAGCAGTCCCCGGCCCTCCATCATGCCGGCCATCTGGGTGCTTTTCCCTCCCGGAGCGGCGCACAGGTCCAGCACCCACTCCCCCGGGCGGGGACGCAGCGCCGCCGCGGGCGCCATGGCGCTGGGTTCCTGCAGGTAATACGCTCCGGCGTCGTGGAACACCCGCCCGCCGGCCCGGGATCCCGTTTTAAGATACCGCGCCTCCGCAGCCCAGGGGACAGGGTCAAGCCCATCGCCGGACAGGTCTCCGAAGCCTGTACGGGGACGGATCCCACGCACTGCTTCCCCGGCGAGGGACAAAAGAAAAGGCTTTAATTCTTCCTTCAGGATCAAAGCCATTTCATGTTCAAAACCCGCGGGCAATATCTGCTCTTTTTCCAGGTCACCGCAGCCTTCCGGGCTGCTCTTTTTGTCTTTCCCCATATCAGCGCGGTCTCCTGTTGGGATATACAGGCTCGTGGAAGGCGTCCTTCCTGTCCACGCTTGTGGGCAGCCGGTCCAGGAGCCCCCCTTCCCCGTCATCGGGGATCAGGGAATTGACACGGCGGAAAAGCCGCTTTTTTTCATGGTTTTCATGCCTGTCTCCACGCCGGCGCCGGCCTTCCGGCGCAGCCGCCTGGGCAGGGACAGTTTCCGGCCTCTTCCAGGGATCCGGGAATTCCCCTGCCTTGTCCGGATGATCTTCATCCGCCCTAACATCCGCGTGGAAATCATTTTCCTCATCCTGCTCCGGATAATTGCTTTCAAACAGGGGGATATGTCCCTCCCCATCGGGATTCAGGTCCTGCATGTCGATGCCGTCCTCGTAGCCGCTGTCAAACCTTTTGCGTTCCTCCTTCCCCATGCCGCCCAGGCGGGGAAAAACCAGCGCACGGAACTCCCTGGCAAAGACGGACGGGGTTTCCCGGAAGAAGCCGATCAGGAGATCCGCGGCCAGGCCAAAAAGGCACAGGAAGGCCGTCACTGCCAGGTAATGGTCCCCGATCCAGGCAAAGAAGCCGCCTGAACCGCCCGAGGAAAAAAAGGACCAGAGGGACTGCATCAGTCCCCTGACCCAGCCCAGCAGGGTGGAAAACAGACTGTCGGCAAACGCATTCATACTCTGCAGGTCCCGCGGGCCGTCCCGCGCTCCTTTCCGGGTTTCGCTGTCATTCCTCGGACACCGGGCCGATCTCCACCGTGACATGGACGATCTCGGTGCTGAGACGGATATATTCCTCCGGACGAGAGATCCTGATGACCTTTGTAAAGCTCTCGCTCTGGCCGGTGACGTCCACGCTTTCGGAAAGGAAGGCCAGCCCGTCGGTCAGCTGGGAAATATCCTCGGCGGCGATGGTAACCGTGGAAGGATCAAAGGAGACGGCCTTGATCTCATAGCCTTCCGCCGGCATTCCCGTCACTGCCCCGATATCGGACAGCCGCACAGTGGACATGGGATAATAGGACCGGCTGACCGTAATGGTTTCCACAGTCCAGCCGTCGGCGGTGACCGTCAGGTTGGAGGAATCCAGTTCGTTCCCCGACGCATCGAAAAAGGCGAAGGGACATGCCGCCGTATCCCTGTAATAACCGGTGAGGTTTTCCGGATGAGTGTAAAGGATGCGGCACCGGGCGATCTGGGACACCACCGACCGGGGACCTTTGACATTGACCGCCGTTGTCTCAACAGTCATGTCCCCGCAGTAATAGTCTTCCGGCGCTTCGTTCAGGAATACGGGCATGCTGCTGATGGGGATCCGGTTGCGGGTGGCAAATTCCTCTACCGTTACGGTCACCGTAGGCTCTATGATCTCTTTGACCTCGCCGTAGTTGGAGGTCTGGGCGGTCAGCCTGACCTCCTGTTCTCCCGGGGCGGTGATCCTTGACAGGTCCAGACGGACAGAAAAGGTGGAATTGTCCACGGTGCGGTAGTATTTCATCGGGACTTCCGCCCTGACGGTCACGTTTTCCAGCTTTTCGGTTCCCCCTGTCACGATCAGGCCCCGCTGTTCCAGGATGCTTTTGTTGGCCACGGTCACCTTGACGTCGCGGAGGAGGATCTCCCGTGGCATGTCCCCGTTCATATCCACCACGATCCCCCAGAGCGCCACAGCGATCACAAGGCACATCAGCTTCCAGCCCCACTGGTAAGTGATCGCCTTTTTCAGGTGTTTCCAGAAGGATTCGCCGCTCTGTCCGCCGCCGGAACGGGGCATATTTTCTCCCATCATTGGTTTTTATCCCCTTTTTTGAAATATTTCGCGGCGTGCTTTTTCAGCGCGGCCCAGCTGCCGTTATTGTTGGTCTTATAAACCTCGCTCAGGGTCTCGCGGATGCTCTTCTCGTCCAGATAGCGGGTCAGTTTGCCTGCCCGCGCCATGGAGATGATCCCCGTTTCCTCGGAAACGATCAGGACCAGGGCGTCGGTGGTCTCGCTGATGCCAAGCCCCGCCCTGTGTCTGGTCCCAAGGCTGGAGGAGATGGTGTTGGTCTCGGAGATCGTCAAAAGGCAGGCAGCCGAGGCCACCCGCTCCCCCCTGATGATCACCGCGCCGTCATGCAGGGGCGTGTTGGGCTCAAAAATATTTTCAAGGAGCGCCGCCGAAACGACCGCGTCCACGGCGGTCCCGGTCTCGATCACGTCCTGCAGTCCGGTATGCTGCTCGATGACGATCAGCGCGCCTACCCGGCGCTTGGCAAGGTCCGTCAGGCACAGGGTCAGCTCATCGACCACCGCCGCGTTCCCATCCTCGCTGATCCGGTGCCGATCGAACATCCTGCTGCGTCCAAGCTGCTCCAGGGTGCGCCTGAATTCCGGCTGGAAAAGGATCAGAAGCGCAATGACACCGTAACCGAGCACCTGATCCAGGATCCAGTTCAGGGTGGTCAGTCCCAGAAGGCGGCTGAAATACGCAAAAATAACAAACATGGCGGTGCCGCGGATGACAGGGATTGCCCTGGTACGCCAGATGACCGCGACAAAGCGGTACAGAAGGATGGCGACGATCAGGATATCGATCACGTCGGTCCATGACGGGCGGTTGATAATATTCCAGATAACATTCTCCGCATGGGACAGAAACTCCGACAAGCCCCGCACCTCCAAATCTCGACTCGTTTTATTATACATCATCCTTCCCCGGGAAAAAAGCCTGCCGGGCCCATTTTTACAAAGAATTCATCCCCGTCTGAGCGCAAAAACAGCAAAAAAACGCGGGGCAGCACCGGGCAGGTGCTCCCCGCTGAAAAAAGCCGTTCAGGAGATCATTCGTGAAGCTTGACCTTGATCCACATGGAAGAATACTGGCTGCGCAGTTCCTCGGGGATGTCGTGGTAAATCTCATCCAGGGAATATCCGCTGCGGGGCAGGTAGGCGTCGTTGCCTTCGTAGTCGCCGCCCTCGCCGGACAATTCAGCCAGCACCTGGGCGTTGGAGGATGCATAGCCGACCTCGGTGGAGATCATCAGGCTGGTCTCGTATTCCAGGATATAATTGATGAAGATATTGGCCAGCTCCGGATTGGATGCATTGGCGGGGATCACCATGGCGTCGATAGCCACGTTTGTGCCTTCCTTGGGGGTGCAGTAACCCATATCCTCATTTTCGGACAGGATATAGGCGGCGTCGCCGCTGTACACCAGTGCCATCCACTTTTCACCGTTTGCCATGGCGTCGATGACCTCGTCGGTCACATAGGAGGGCCGGACGGCCTTGTCCATGTTCCGCAGCCATTCATAGGCGGCGTTCAGTTCGTTCATGTCGGAGGTGTTTGCGGAATAGCCCAGCGCTTTCAGCGCAACCATGAAAGCGTCGCGCTCGGAATCGTACATATACACGTGGCCCTTGTAATCAGGATTCAGGAAGGCGGAGAAGCCCTGTTCTTCCATTTCCTCGGGGGAGATCCTGGTGGTGTCGTAGACGATGCCCACGGTCTGCCACAGATAGGGTACGCTGTAGGTGTTGTCAGGGTCGTATTCCATGTTGAGGACGCCTTCGCACAGGCAGCCCAGGTTGGTCACCACGTTCTTGTCGATGGGCTGCAGCAAGCCTTCCCGGATCAGCCGCTCGATCATGTAATCGCTGGGGATTATCACGTCATAGGAAGCGCCGGACATCAGCTTGGTATACATGGTCTCGTTGGAATCGTACACCGAATAATTCACCCGGACTCCGAATTCCTTTTCAAAGTCGGTGATCACCTGCTTATCGATATATTCGCCCCAGTTGTACACGTTCAGGACCTGTTCCGCGCCGGCGGTCAGGGGCAGGGGCAGAAGGCACAGGACCAGCAGGATGAGGATCGCTTTTTTCATCTTCTTGTTTCCTCCTTTAATGTCTTTTTGTCTTTGATATAGGGAATGACGTTGACAAGGATCAGGATCAGCGTCACCACTATAACGATCAGGGTAGACAGCGCGTTGACGCTCGGGTTGTACCGCTTCATGGAGTAGACGTACATCGAAATGTTGTTGATGCCCACGCCCGCTGTGAAAAAGGAAATGACAAAATCGTCAAAGGACATGCTGAAAGCGATCAGCGCCCCGGAAAGGATGGCGGGATAGATCTGCGGCAGGATCACCTTGACCAGAGCCTGCCAGGGATTCGCCCCCAGGTCCAGAGCCGCTTCGGCCACATTGTCGTCCAGCTGCCGCAGCTTTGGCATGATGGTCAGGATCACATATGGCGTGCAGAAGGTTATGTGCGACAGGATCAGTGTGGTCAGGCTCAGCCTGACACCGGCCACGATGAACAGGAGCATCATTCCGATGGCCGTTACGATATCCGGGTTCATGACCGGGAGGTTGTTGGTTTCAAGGATCGCGCTCCTCACCAGCGGACGCGCCTTGGAAAGCCCGATGGCGGCGATGGTCCCCATCACGGTGGAGATCAGCGTGGCGATGACCGCCACAAGTACCGTGTACTTGATGCTGTCCAGCATCGTGCGGTCACTGAACATATTCTCATACCACCGGAGGGAAAAGCCCGAAAACTTGGTCATGGATTTTCCCTCGTTGAAGGAAAATACCACCACATAGGCGATGGGGAGGTAAATGAAGAGGAGGACCAGGAGAAGATACCCGTTGCTCATAAAGGACCAGGGAGATCTCTTTTTCTTTTCCATGTTTTCAGTCCTCCTTGGCGTTGCGGTCCATTTTCTTGGTCAGCCACATGGAGGCGATGATGATCAGCGCCATCACCAGGGAGATGGCGGAGCCGAAATTCCAGTCGCCGGTGGTAACAAAGAATGTCTCGATCAGGTTGCCGATCAGCACGTAATCACCGCCGCCCAGCAGCTTGGGAATGACGAAGGAGGAGACCGCCGGCAGGAATACCAGGGTGATGCCGCTGATGATGCCGGGCACCGAAAGGGGCAGGGTGACCTTCAGGAAGGTCTTCCACTTGTTGGCCCCCAGGTCGTAAGCCGCGGTCAGAAGCTCCCGGTCCATCTTTGCAATGGATGTGTGGATCTGGATGATCATGTAGGGCAGGAAATCGTACACCATGCCGATGAACACCTTGACCTCGCTCTCCAGGTTGTCGAAGTTCATCAGGATGCCGCGCCAGGCATAGGTCTTGAGCAGCATGTTGATCCACATGGGCAGCGTCAGGAGCAGGACCATCATGGTCTGGGCCCGTTCCGAAAGGTTGGCGATGAACAGCGCGGCGGGATATCCGATCAGGATGCAGAAAACCGTGGTAAAAAGCGCGATCCTCAGAGATGTGAACAGCACCCGCATAAAGGTGGGATCGCTGAAGAAACGGGTAAAGTTTTCAAGGGTAAACCGGAAGATCAGCGTCCTGTTGCCGTCCTTTGTCAGGGCGTACAGGAGGATCATGATCATCGGCGCAACGATGAACACCGCGATCCATAGGATATAGGGGTAGGTCATGCGGAAAAAAGATTTCAAGTTTCATGCACCGCCTTCCGCATGATATGGATGTCGTCGGGGCCGAAGGACAGCCCCACCCGGTCCCCCGCTTCCAGGCGGGCGGTGGTCTCCACCTTGTAGACGCGTCCGCGGGTGCCGAAGGTAATATCGTAGGATCCCTCGGTGATCTCCGCCGGGTCAAAGTCGAATTTGACGTCGGTGATGCTGACGGGGGAATCGTCCTGCAGGTTCCAGGCTTCGGCGCTGGCCCATGTCTTAAGGTCCGTGGAGATGGCCATGGATTCCCGGATCTCGTCCGGGGTAATAAAGAAGTCCAGGGCGCTGATGCCGATATTATGCCGGGCGTCTTCCACATATTCGGGATGCACCACGTAAACCTTCACGGTGATCTCGGTTTTCTTGTCGGTGCCGAAGGTAATGCTGTATATGCCGGGTTTTTTTTCGATGTTGTGGGTCACGCGGGTCAGAGAAATGTCCCTGTCCTCCTCGTCCCAGGCCTGGGCATTGGCAATGGAAATGAAATCCTGGTCGGTCATTTCCTTGCTTTCCAGGTCTTCGGAATCCACGTAAAAATCGTTGGCGCTGATCTTTTCTCCGGTGGCGGCGTTGTTCATATCGTGCTGAGTGACCACGTGCATTTTCACGGTCTTGGTAACGCCGGTCCTGGTCTCCACCATCATCTCATAATGCACGCCCTTGAACAGCACGCTCTTGACCTCGCCCTTCAGGACGCCGTCCTTCGGCTTCACGATGGTGAAATCCTCCGGCCTGATCAGCACGTCCACGATCTCCCCTGGGCGCATGCGGTAATCGCGGCAGTCGAATTCGTGGTCGTCGAAACAGACCTTCGTCCCGGTCAGCATCTCACCGTCCACGATGTTGCTTTCGCCGATGAACCTGGCCACATACGCGTTGGCCGGCTCGTTGTAGATCTCCAGGGGGGTGCCGATCTGCTCGATCTCACCGGCGTTCATCACCACGATCTTGTCGCTCATGGTCAGGGCCTCTTCCTGGTCGTGGGTGACGAAGATGAAGGTGATGCCCACTTCCTGCTGGATGCGCTTGAGTTCGCGCTGCATTTCCTTGCGCAGCTTCAGGTCCAGCGCTCCCAAAGGCTCGTCCAGGAGCAGGACGTTGGGCTCGTTCACCAGGGCGCGGGCGATGGCCACGCGCTGCTGCTGGCCGCCGGAAAGCTGGGTCACGTTCCTTTTGCCGTAGCCCTCCAGGTTCACAAGTGAAAGCATGCGGTTGACCTTCTGGCTGATGATGTCGTTGCCCAGCTTTTTGATCCTCAGGCCGAAGGCAATGTTCTCGTACACGTTCATATGCGGGAACAGGGCGTAGCGCTGGAACACGGTGTTGATCTCCCGCTTGTAAGGCGGCACACGGTCGATACATTGGCCGTCAAAGATCACGGTGCCCTCGTCCTGCTCCAGAAAGCCGCCCAGGATGCGCAGGAGCGTGGTCTTGCCGCAGCCCGAAGGGCCCAGCAGGGTCACAAATTCGTTCTCCATGATGTTCAGGTTCACACCCTTGAGCACCACCTGACCGTCAAAGGACTTGACGATGTTCTTGAATTCGATCAGTTTACGCATTTTCCAAGCGTCCTTTCTGCTGTTAATGGCCCAGCGTTCCCTCAGAACATGGGCGGGTCCGTGACCCAGATGAATTTTGCCGGAAGCCTGCCTTCGTTGCGGATGGAGTGGACAGTCCTGGGATGCAGGCAGAAGCTTTCCCCGGCGTGGATCTTCTGCCGGGCTGCCCCGGTCATGAGGGTCAGGGTGCCGCTGAGTACATATCCGAATTCCTCCCCTTCATGGGGCCTGATCTCCTCGGTCTCCCCACCGGCGCCCAGTTCCACCAGGATGGGTTCCATGCTGTTTTTCTGGGCGGTGGGCACAAGCCATGTGATGCGGCCGTTGAGTGTTTCCCGGTCCTCCTTGACGGACATGTCCGCCCGGGTGTATACCGTCTTTTCCATGCCGTCGTCGCTGAAAAATTCCCGGAGGGTGACGCCCAGGCACTCCAGAAGGTCGGTAAGCGTGGCAATGGACGGGGAAGCCTGGTCGCGTTCGACTTGCGATATGAAGCCCTTGCTCAGTTCACAACGGTCCGCAAGTTCTTCCTGCGTCAGTCCCCTGAGCTGTCTCAGTCCTTTGAGTTTCGGTCCTATTTCCATGTCCGCCCTCCTTCCGGCCCCAAAGGCTCCCGTTTCCCGGGCGTGCGCCCGAAGCTATCAAACAAAAAGTTCAGTCGGCCTGAAGTTTAATTTCACTAAACTTTTTGGCAAGAAAAATTAAACCACACACACCCGGCTTTGTCAATACACCCGGCTGTATTTATTTATACTTTTTTTGTTTTGCCTTTCCGTACCGGTGAAGGCAGGACAGACCTTCAGGCGGCGGAAAGCGTAAAAACGGCGCTGTTGCAGAAGCAAGAAAACTGCAGCAGCGCCCTTTTTCATATGCAAATATGGAAAAACTCGTCAAAAAAAGCAAACACAAACAAGCCTGTCAGCAAATGTCACTTTGACAGGCGAAAGTAAAGCAGTGCAAAA
>JAFXUZ010000033.1 GCA_017524725.1 Clostridia bacterium
ATCCCGGGGAAGGCTTACGGGGGGCCAGAGTTGAGCGGTGCCCCAGTGGGGCATTCACCGAAGGTGAAAGCGAGACGGAGGCCCAGTGAGCAAAGGAGCGTCACGAGCGGCAGCGAAGTGAGGCGACTATTGCGAAGTGAGGGCGGCCCTTGACGGTTGAGTGAAGGAGTCGGGGGCCGGAGATAGTCTGATGATGGCGGCCCAGGGGCCGCGGGGGACCAAGGGACGCGGGGAGCCTGACGAGGACGCGGCAATAAGGGCGGCGCAAAAAGAAGGGCCGCCGGGGCTTGAGTGTGGAAGTCTGGGGCCGGAGATAGTCTGATGATGGATGCACAAGACGGGCCGCGGGGGACGGAGACGGGAGTGCGGCAACGAGGGCGGCGCAAAAAGAAGGGCTGCCGGGGCTTGAGTGAAGGAGTCGGGGGCCGGAGATGGTTTGATGATGTACAAGAAGGGACGCGGGGAGCATGACGGGAGCGCGGCAATAAGGGCGGCGCAAAAAGAAGCGGAGCAAGAAAAAAAGGAGGAAGTATGGCGACGACAAGAACGGTGAAGAGGGAAGAAGAGGAGAAGCTGGACGCGGCGGCGCGGGAGCAGCAGAAAAGGGAAGCGAAGATACGGACGGAGCAGGCGCAGCAGGCGGCGGGGGCGACGGTGAAGCCGGTGGAGGCGCAGGGGACGGCGATGAAGCACCAGGCGGCGCAGGCACCGACGGACCTGAGCGGCAGCGTGGGGCCGGTGATGAGCCAGGGCGCGATGCTGGAGGACCTGCAGCAGAAGCTGGGGGCGGCGCCGAGCGCGATCAGCGGGAGCGCGGGTGCACTGCCGACGGGGGATCCGTTCAGCAGCGCAAGCATCGTGCCGAGGTATTACAACGCGCTGCAGGGCATGCCCCAGAGGATGGACAGCGAGGCGACGGCGACGGCCTACGGCCAGATGATGGGCAACGAGGCGGCGCGGCCCGCGGGGTATACATCGGACTATCGGGCCGACATCAACGGGGCTTTGGGCGTGCTGGGGAACAGGGAATACCAGAGCGCCTACCAGGGAGCGATCGACAACACGCTGGGGAGCCTGGGCGGCAGGGAATACCAGAGCGCCTACCAGGGAGCCATAGACAATGTGCTTGGGAATATCCAGGGGCAGACGCCGTTCCAGAGCGCCTACCAGGGCAGGACGGACAGCACGCTGGACGCGATACGGGACCGGGCGGCATACCAGGGCGCGCTGGACGGCAGGATAGACAACAAGCTGAGCGAGATAGAGAACCAGTCTCCCTATAACAGCCGGTACCAGGGCATGATGGACGAGGTGGTGGGCGACCTGAAGGGCCGGACCTACCAGGACCCGTACCAGGGGCAGGCGGACAGCGTGCTGGGGGAGATCCGGGGACAGGGCGCGTACCAGAGCGATTACCGGGACAAGATGAACAGCGTGCTGGACGACATCAGCACCGGCGGGGCGGCGTACCAGAGCGCCTACCAGGACCGGATGGACCGGATGCTGGACAGCATGGAGAACCTGGCGCCCTACCAGAGCGAATACAAAGACCGGATGACCGGGATCCTGGACAACCTGCAGGAAACGGGACCGTACCAGGGAGCGTACCAGGGCAAGATAGACAACCTGGTGGACCAGCTGACGGACCGGGGACCGTACGAAAGCAATTACCGGGGCGAGATGGACGCGATCCTGGACCAGCTGGGGAACATGGGCGGCTACAGCAGCGCCTACCGGGGGCAGATGGAAGACATATTGAACCAGATGCAGAACCGGGAGGGGTTCAGCTATAAGCCGGAGGACGATGAACTATACCGGAATTACCGGGACCAGTACATCCGGCTTGGGAACCGGGCGATGCAGGACACGATGGCCAAGGCCGCGGGGCTGACGGGCGGATACGGGAACAGCTACGCCCAAGGCGTGGGTCAGCAAGCCTACCAGGACCACCTGAGCAGGCTGAACGACAAGCTGACGGACCTTTATCAGCTGGCATACCAGAGATACCAGGACGAAGGATCCGACATGCTGAACCGGTTCAATATGCTGGGATCGATGGACGCGACGGATTACGGACGATACCGGGACAGCATCGGGGACATGTACAACCGGCTGAGCGCGCTGGGATCGCTGGACGCGACGGACTACGGGCGGTACCGGGACGACGAAACAAGCATACTGAACCGGCTGAGCGCGCTGGGATCTCTGGACCAGGTGGGATATAACCGGTACATGGACAACATAAACAACATGTACAACCAGCTGAACACGCTGAACACGCTGGACCGGGAGGGATACAACCGATACAGGGACAGCGTGGGCGACATGTACGACCAGATGAACATGCTGAACACCCTGGACCGGGAAGGATACGCGAGGCACCAGGACGACCTGGCGGCGAGGCTGGACGCGGTGGGCATGATGGACTCGCTGGACAAGACGGATTACAGCCGGTACAAGGACGCGGAGGACAGCCTTTACCGGCAGCTGGCGGCGGTGAACGCGCAGGGCGACCGGGATTACGCGAGATACCGGGACGAACTGGGGGACCGGTACGACCTGCTGGGCGCGATGAGCGGACTGGACGCGACGGATTACAACCGTTACAGGGACCAGGCGGCGGACCGGTACAGCCAGCTGAACGCGCTGAACGCGCAGGACGACAAGAACTATGCCCGGTACCAGGACGCGGAGGACGCGCTTTACCGGAGGCTGAACGCGGAGAACGCGCTGACCGAAGCCGACTACGGGCGCTACCGCGACAGCCTGGCGGACCAGTACGACCAGCTGAACGCGCTGAGGGCGCAGGACGCGACGAATTACGGGCGGTTCCAGGACCAGGAGCAGAGCGCATACGACCGGCTGAACGCGCTGAGGGCGCAGGACGCGACGAATTACGGACGGTTCCAGGACGAGGAACAGAGCATATACGACCGGCTGAATGCCTTGAACGCACTGGACCAGACGGACTACGCGAGGAGCCGGGACGCGATGGCGGACTGGGCGAACGACCGGGCGTTCTGGTCCGGCAGGTACGACACCGAGGCCGAAAGGGACATGGACAAATACACCCAGGACCTGGCGACCTGGCAGGCGGAAAGGAACTACTGGACGAACATGCTGGGCAAGATCCAGGACGAACTGCCCCTGGCCGGAGGCGGCAGCGGCGGAAGCGGCGGAAACGGGAGCAAGAATACCACGACGAAGCCGACCGTCACCCAGGACGAGAGCCGCCTGAACATGAAGGACACGGCGAAGGCGCAGGACAAGAGCAAGGGGACCAGCGGACTGAACGACGACGTAAAGAAGACCTTCAACAGCCTGATGGCGGGGCGGACGGAAACGGTGGACACCATGACGGGTGCGGATCCCGGGCTTGCGGCACTGGCGGCGAGCCTGCCGGACACCTGGACCGGAGCGGACCCCAAAGTGGCGGCGGCGGCAGCCGCGGCGGCCAGCCAGGGCGGACTTTCCGGGAAGTTCGGGGCAGCGGACGCGGCGCTGCTGGAGGAGATCGCGAGGAGATACGGCGTGAAGCCCACCACAAGGACGACCAGATAAGGAGGAAATATGGCGAGCATTGCGGCAGGAGAGCTCGGCATATTTCTTTCCGTGACGCCAGTATCCGCGCGAAAGACGGATCCGTCTTCAACCGTTCGCGTGCTTTTGATCGGGATACACCGGGCCTCAGGTGCGGACCGTGTCGGCAGCGGATGAGGTAATATACGATCGATATGGATCCGGGCAGCCGGGAGGCGATGCAAAAGCCTTTCCCATGTAATCGGCGCAAACCGGTGATACTCATTTCAAATTGGTTTAACAGATTTAAGACGCCCCGCGCTTCGCACGCTCATGCGATCTCGGACGCGCCTTCGGCGCTGTAAAAATGATATGTCATTTTTTATCTGTGATCAGTATGATGCTCCGCCGCGTTCCCGCAAAGCAGAAGATCCGAAGAAAGCAAAAAAGACCCGTCAGCTTTTTGCCTGCCTGAGCAGGGCCAAAGGCTGACGGGCCTTTTTATGCGTGCCCGGACCGTTTCTTTTGCCCGGTCCTACGGCTTCGTTTTTTACCGTATTCTTCCCGGAATCGCTCGATCTCCCCGTCGATCAGGGTGTAATCCCTTTCGAACAGCGCGTCGCTGACCAGCCGGTCCAGTTCCTGTTCGGTGAAGAGTTCCGGCATGCGGCTGATGACCCGGGCTTTGGAATACCCGCGGAAAGAGGGCCTGTGGGTCCTGACCAGGATGCTTTCCATCTCCGGCCGCCACAGAAGGCTGACCTTGCGGGCCATTTCCCGGTGGGGATTGCGCGTCGGGCGGCGCATGATGTAGAAATCCAGGCCGTTTTCGATCCTCTCTGCGGTGATGATGCCCCAGTAGGAGGGCAGGTGCTCCTCGATGTGGCTCACGTGGCTGAGCCCCACGACGGCAAAGTTGAAATCGAAATATTTGTCGTATTCCCTGACCTGGCCGGGAAGCCGAGCATAGGTGTCGGCGTCGCTTTTGATCTCGATCCCGCACAGCGCGGATTCCGTGACCATGACGGCGTCGGCCCGGGCGCGGCCGGTGATCTTTTCCTCGATGATGCGGATCTTTCCGTATTTCTCCTCCAGGAAAAGGTACAAAGGCTCCCGGATGTCCCGGTCATACAGGCCGTTTTCCATTGGGGGTCAGTCCTCTGTGGTGAAGCAGTACCGTGTTTCGGATGAGAAAGTCTCGCCCCTGAGGAGCGTGGTGGTGGGGAATTCGGGATGATTGGGGCTGTCGGGGTAGTGCTGGGTCTCCAGCGCGACGCCGGCGAAGGGCCCGTAGGCGGTGCCGCCGTGGCCCCTGGTCTCCAGCCCCTGGCCGCTGTAGGCCTGGATGGCGGGCTCGGTGGTGAGCACCCTCATCACGCGGCCGCTGCCGGGGTCCTTCAGGGAGGCGGCTTCCCGCATGCCCTCGCCATCGAGGCAGTAGTTGAAGTCCAGGCCGTTCACCATCTTCACGTAAGCGCATTCCTCCGCCCGTGCCAGGACGGACCGCACCGTGGCACCGGCGCTCAGGTCCATGGCCGTGCCGGAGATGTCCAGCACCTTTCCCGTGGGGATCAGGCCCTCGTCCACCTCGGTGGAGAGGGTGGAGCGCACGGTGAGCACTTCATCCAGCATGGTGGCGTCCTTCATGCCGCTCAGGTTCCAGTAGGCATGGTTGGTCAGGTTGATCACGGTATCCCGGTCCGATACGGCGCTGTAGCGGATGGAGAGGGTGTTTTCGCTGTTCCAGGCAAAGGTGACGCTCAGCTTCATTTCGCCTGGGAATCCTTCCTCCATATCCGGGGACACATAGGAGAAGGTGACCGTGTCCTCATTTTCGCCTTCGCGTGTTTTGGCATCGAAAAGGCGCTTGTCGAAGCCCTCTTTGCCGCCGTGCAGGGTGTTGGGGCCGTTGTTGATGAAAAGGGAATAAGTTTCGCCGTTCAGGGAGAACCGGCCTTTGGCGATACGGTTGGCAAAGCGGCCCACCGTGGCCCCCAGGCTGCCGCCCTCCACGGCGTAGCTTTCGGCACTGTCAAAGCCCAGGCATACGTCGGCGAGGACGCCGCGGCGGTCCGGCACGCAGACGCTGACCAGGTGGGCGCCGTAATCGGTGACCGCGGCGCAGGCGCCGGCGGCATTGGTCATGGTATACAGGTACGCATCCCGCCCGTCGGGAGTTTTGCCGAAACACTTCTTTGTGATGCTCATTGCATTCCCCTCCTGACCGCTTCTTCCATGATGGCTGCCGTAGCGCTGACCCCGCAGCGGTCGGCGCCGTTTTTGTGCATCAGGAGCACGGTGTCCAGGTCCCGGATACCGCCGGAGGCCTTCACACGCACCTTCGGGGACACGGCGGCGCGCATCAGGGCGATGTCTTCCGCGGTGGCCCCGGCCTTGCCGTAGCCGGTGGAGGTCTTGACGAAGTCCGCCCCGGCTTCCTCACTGAGGCGGCAGACCAGGCGTTTCTGGTCGTCGGTTAGGAAACAGGTCTCGATGATCACCTTCAGGATGGCGTCGGCCCGGTGGGTCACCTCAGCCAGGGCGGCGATCTCGTCCCGGACGTAGTTTTCGTCCCCGCCAAGCAATTTACCGATGTTGATCACCATATCCAGTTCACGGCAGCCGTCCTCCAGGGCGCGCTGGCTTTCGTAAACCTTCACGTCGGTGGTGTGGGCGCCATGGGGGAAACCGATCACGGTGCAGGGAAGCACCGTGGAGCCCTTCAGGGCCGGCACCACGATCTTCATGTCCCCGGGCCGGGCGCAGACGGTGGCGGTTTCGTACTTCAGGGCGATGTCGCAGCCGCGGCGGATGTCGTCATCCGTCAGAAAGGGCTGCAGAGTGGAATGGTCCAGGAGCTTCGCGATCTCTTTCAGGGTCATACTATCCACCAAGCCTTTCCATATGTGTTTTTTCATTATTATTGCATTACCTTGCGGCAGGCTTTCTTCACCAGGTGTTCGGCGTTTTCGTATTCATCGTTTGTCAGGCGGAGGATGAAGGGCGCCAGACGGCTTGATGAAAAAAGGTGGATCTCGCCCCTCGCGGGCATCAGGGTGACAGAACGGACGTCGCTCCAGAGGACGGTGCGCCTCTGGCTGAGGAGCGTCATGCCCCCGCTGCCGTCAGGGACCGCGTCCTGCTGGTGGGCGCGCTGGAAACGCGCCCAGGAACGCAGGCGGCCCGCCTTGTGCCAGGTCTGCACATGGGCGCCGTCCGAGTCCAGGCAATAGACCAAAACCTCCTGCCCCTGAAGCGCAAACAGGATAAACTGGCAGAGGAGCCCCGCGGGCAACAATGCCAGGCACGTGGCTGCGGTGCCGTTTGAAAAAAGCCGGAGGGCCTGGCTGGGGTCACCGCGCACCGATTCCCCAAGCAGCAGGAAAAACAGCATGATCAGCGACGCGGAAAGAAGGACGATGAAAGCGGTCTTCCAGGAGGCGGTGTCGCTGAGCGGGACGCGGTATACCTGCCATATGTCCCGCATGATGTTGCCCGGCAGTTTTTTTCCGCACCGGGAACAGATGTTGCCCGGGCTGTTCACGCCGCATTTTTTACAATACCATTGGTTCATGATTTAAGAAAAACGACCTGCCTTATCAATTGATCGCAGTCGCTGACACCGGGGCGCGCATCGCTGAAGGCAAGCCGGGCCATTGCGCTCTGCTTATTTACAAAGGAAGCGGACACGGCTTTATGGAATAAAAAACGACTGTTTTTCACGGCCGGCATCCGGACAGCATCATTATACACGCTTTTAAGGGGGAGGTCAAACGCAAATGAGCCTCCGGGCCGAAGGCGGTGAAGCGGTGTAGGGGATAGAGGAACGCTGCATTTGTGCCGACGTGGACCGGCGCCCAGAAAAAGGAAGTAAAAGAAAATAATAACAGGAAAAAGAACGGTTTTTTAAACGATTATTAACGGAAGTTCATTAAATAAGTTTTAACGATGTAACAGTTTAGGAGATTATTGATAAAATAAGGGCCTAAAACGGGGATTGTTAAGAAAATATGAATCAAATATTAAGAAATGATAGTGAATATGTCATTATAATTCACGAAAACAGCATCAAAACGTAACAAAAAATGGAACGCTCTGTGATAAACTATTACTTGGCCAACCGGCCTTTGTTTGCTGTTATTAATAAATAATTGCAATATCCATAGGGGAGGACACACCTATGAGGAATTTCAGTAATGATCTGGTAAAAATCAAAGAGGGCGCAGTCCGGACGTCTGCTCCGTTCGGGACAGAGCTTGTGAAAGGCACGGCCCCCCAAGGGCGTCCGTATGCCCTTTTGCGGGGATGGTTTTTGCTGATCGCCCTGGTGATCCTCACCCTGGGCCTTTCCGCGCTGCCCGCGGTGGGGCTGGGGGAGGAAAGTTTAATCCTGACAGTGCAGAAGCAATGGCTGGATGAGTTTGGCGAGCCTGTAACCGATGAGCTGCCGGAGAGTGCGGTGGTAAATATTTCCCGTACACGTACTCATTATGAAAGTGATCCAAGAGCAGAGGTGACGCTGATAGTCAAAGATTCTGACGGGGGATTCAACGAACCCCATGCCTTTCAGCGAGGAACCACGGCCATTATAAATTATTCCTATAACCCGAACTTTGTAAATAATAGTGGTGGACAAGCGTACTACACAATCAATAACGGTGAAAATATTCCCGCGTCCGAGTCCGGTTCTTTCACAGTGACAATTCCGGAAAGCGGTCAGTGTATAGTGGTATTCCACGATGGCTGGGATAATAATCAATTCGGAGGCGCTAGCATCAGCGGTATAGATGCGATGATGCCGGTCATCGAGAATGATACGAACTTCAGTCAGCAAATAACGGTTACCGCGGGCTCGGTTTCGACCTGGGATAAGAGCATATCTCTTGTAGCTTCTGAAACTGTGGATTCCACGAAGTATATTTATACCTACTATCTTTCGGAGAATCCTGTCTCTGGGTGGAATTCCTCTGTTTCTGCCAATGGTGTGTATGGAGTGAACACAGATGCCACGGTGACCATAACGAATTCCAAGCCTCTGGTTTTTTCTGTGACGAAGCAATGGGAGAACAGTCAGGATGAATGGCCGTCTGATTCCGTTTCTGTTGGATTAACGCTCCAGCGCCGTACCGGCAGCAATGCTTTTGTGGATGTGGAGACAGTTTACGTAACAAAGAATGAAAATTCAAAGCAATTTGCTTCTGTTGACCGTCTGGATGGAAGCGGCAATGAGTATGAATACCGTGTGGTTGAGAAGAACCCGCAGGACGGATATTTTGCATTTCCGTCTTCTCCCAGTGGGACTTTATTTGTAATCAACAATATTCCAAACGCAGATACCGTAGACGTCACTATGGAAAAAACTTGGGATGAACAACATGTTACCAACAATATGGCATGGGAAGCTACGTTCGAACTGGAAGTGCTGGAATATCCGTATGATCCTGCAGAATATGATGCTCAAAATGCCTACAACGATGTGGAAAGTGGTAATTATACAGCAGATTCCTGGCACAATGCAGGACATGACCTATGGACTGTGCAAAGCTGGAATGGTACAACCAAAAGACTTTGTGATCTTCCGAAATTCGGAGTCAACAGTAACGGTGATATTGTCATTCTAATGTATTCTGTTACAGAAAAGGGATACAAGGTCTGGGACAACAGCAATGGAAGTGGGGATCCGATCTATTCACTGGTCGGCGAAGAATACACCGGCGATATTCTCTTTGCGCCAGAATACCTGGAGGACGCGAGCGATTATACCAGCTATACTATATACATCAATAATGTGGAACGTCTGCAGAAAAATGATGTCAGCATCAACTTTGATCTAAAGAAACAGTGGGTAAGTGAAAACGGCGTAGAGACTCCTGATGAAGGAAGCTACGCGGAATTCCAGCTGAAACGTTATTCTCATGAGGAATATAAAAAGCTGGATGATCCGGAAGTGGATTACAGCGAATTCGTTACCGTCAAAATTGTTGACGGCGGCGGGCGGACGCTGACTTCCCTGCAGGTGGAAAAAGGAGCGCCGGTGAAACTGCAGGCAGCATTCCATGCCGGGACCAGCGGAAACGTTGTATTTGTGAACCTTAATGACCAGAGCGACCATGTGGAGATCGCAGGGTCCGCTTTGCCATACCAGCATCTGTGTGCCAGCGATTCGTTCCGGGTGTATGAGGATGTGACTTACCGCTACAGCAGCGGATCCGAAAGGCTGGCTGACGGACTTGCCGGTGTTGTGATCAGCGACCGCTGTGACGGTGCACCGACCACCGACGCGGAGGACGCTGCGTTTACCGCGGCTGATTACAGGTACCAGGTGGACAATTCCACCGGCTACAAGATCACCTATAACAATGGTGAGATCAGTGATGAACAGACGACGGACGCCTGGAAGATCGAATTTGTTAATTTCCCCCAGACTGTGATCAATACTGGCGTTAGCAGGGAAACGACCACCGTTTACGGTTATTATTTTGAAGAGGTTGCGGCAAATCCGGGCACAGCGGAGGGGTATACCGCACATTATTATATGGCGGACGCTTCCGGAAATCCGACCAATATTGAAAACGGCACTAAGGATAACCGTATTTACTTTGACGGCAGCGTGATAGCGGAAAATGAAAAGAAATTCCTACTGGTCAAAAAGTATTGGGAGTCTCAGGTACAGGAGGATATACCCAATATCGTGGTGGATATCAAACAAGTGGTATGCAGCGGTTTGAATATTAATAATATAGAAAGTGCTGACACATATAAAAGAGTGATTCTTTCTGCAGGTAATGGATTTGAATACAAGCTGTACGACGTTGCAACAAAGAATACGGAAGGATCATATTATGCCTATATTCCGGTTGAGGTTGGATTGACCACACTTCAACCTGGTCAAGAGGATCAACTCAATGCTGACACTATAATTTCATTTGACAATGATTTCAATAATCCCGGAAATCATAGTTATATTCTGGCTGAGTATGGTACTGAAATTAATTATGCCCGAATAAAAGCAGATAATTTGGCTCTTTCAGCGCCTAATAATTTTAATGATTCAATTAAACAGGCAATTCTTGAATCGGGTACAGGCACCGTATGCTTGGTGAATAATCCTGCTAAAACCGGTTATCAGTTAGCGATTCGCAAACGTTGGCACAAGTTTACCACAGAAGGCGGAATGACCACTGAAAATGATTACAGCGGTGCATATTTTACTGCCATGCTCGTGCAAATCATTTATGATGATGACCAAGACAGTTCAACATATGGTGAAAAAATCACCTCAGTGGATTATGGCGACACTTTTGATTGGAAGTATGATGGAAATTCCGATTTTCACTACAATGATCCAGGTAACGAAACAAATATAACCATTCGTTATACCAATGGCCAATGGTTGGTGGTAATCCCGGAAGGCAATGGATTTTCTGGAAGCAATCTTCCGGAAAAAGGTTATTATACCATGCCGGATGGGACAACAAAAAAAGTAAGATATGACTATACTGTTCGGGAGATATCTATAACGTCTACGGATGGTTACCACTGGGCACTTTCGGATCATATTTCAGAAGGTTCTGCACAGGATGCTTATTATATAGATGACAATGGCAATAAAGTACAAATAAACAATGCACATCTTTGGTTCCTTGACAACTATCCGGACGCTGATCTGAAGATCATAAAACATTGGCCTGTTCTTCCGGAAAAAAAGAAAGTAACTGAAGTGTATTTCAAAATCACCAGTAAAGAAGAAGGTAAAGATGGTTTAACGAATGTTATTGAAAAACTGGTCGATGAGGGACGCTTGGCTGAACATCAACTGACCCTGGACGATGTTGTTAAGTATAACGACGAATGGTGTCTGGTGGTGAGGGGGCAGGCCGACTCCACGGAAGACTGGATCGGTTATATCGATCATCTGCCTTTGTTCGATTTCAGTAATACCGTTTTCAACAATAACGGTATTGCCGGCGCCATGCCCGGAGAACTCAATTACAATGTCGAGGAAGTCGCGGCTGTAGTTAACGGTGAGGAAAAACCTGTTGGCAGCGATTTGTATATCCCCTATTATAGGGTAACCACCCGCGGTACGGTCGGGTCCATCCGCGCCAGCGCAGAAGGCATCCAGTTGGGAATGTATGATACCGAAAAGAAGCAGCTTCAGCCCACCATCGTTGAAGTGACCAACAACGAAGTGCTGGAACTGGACGTTTCCAAACTGTTCTTTGACGAGAAAGGGCTCCCGGTCTTGGAACCTGTCAACTCGCCCCCTCCGGAGTTCATTTTTAGCGACAATAATGGAAATGATTATACCATCAATAAGGTGACTTTTGTCATCAAAGTGACCGGTGAAAAGACGACCACAACCTTCGGAGAAGATGGCAAAGTGGTCTCCACAGAAACAGAGACCAGGACCGGATATGTTACACAGAATTGGGGATCCGGACAAGAAATGGCAGATATTTCCGGTGCCTATGTTTATGAGTTGACCAGTAATGACCGGGCTGAAGACGGAATCACATGGAAGAAAAAGCTGGTACAGGGTCTTCCATCCATAGTTGTGAACGATACGGAAACTACCAGTTCTGTCGAAGTATTCACCTACGAGATCGTTGAAACGCACGTTTACGCTACGGCGGACGGGCAGGACGATATCGATGTATTAAGATACTTTAAAAAGAACATCGAAGTTGATCCGAATGATGCAGAGGAATGGACGATTTCCAACACCCGTACCGAATATTCTGCGGAGGGATCACTGACCCTGACGGGCAAGAAGGCGCTGGAAGGCAGAGAACTGCAACCCGAAGAGTTTGAGTTCATCCTGCTGAAAGGAAACACCGTTGTCGGCAGGGCGAAGAACGACGCAAACGGCAGCATCGTATTCAGCGCGCTGATTTTCAACCAGGACGATATGAAAGTAGACGGTGAGTATCTCAAGACGCGCAAGTACACCTACACCATGAAAGAGGTGTACGGCGGCGAGGATATGATCATCTACGCGAGCAACAGCTATGATATCACCGTTACGATCACTGACGACGGAAGCGGAACCTTGATCGTGAATGCTGACCGTGATGGCGCAGACAACGTGTTCAGCAACACGTATTACAGCATGACGTTCACAAATGAATATAAGGCGGATGGAACGATCGTGCTGAGCGGCGAGAAGGTGCTGGAAGGCCGCGACATCCAGGACACCGACAACTGGACGGTGACGCTGGAGCCTGTGGACGGGGCGCCGCTGCACGAGTATTCCTCCACGGCAACGCTGACGAGCCTGTCGAAAACGATGGCGCTGACGGCGGGTGGCAAGAGCTCCCCATATCAGTTGGGAATGCTGTACTATACTAATGAAGACCTGTATGTGAACGGCGTATACCAGGTGGAAAGGACGTTCGCCTATAAGGTGACCGAGAGCGGCACCGTGGCGGGCGTGACGAACGACGGGAACAGTTATACCCTGGTGGTGACGGTAAGCGACGCGGATCGTAACGGCAATCTGACCGTGAGCGCGAAGCCGGATCCCGAGGCGCTGGACTTCACGAACAAGTACGAAGCGAAGGGCAGCACGGTTCTTACGGGCGTGAAGATCCTTGAAGGCCGCGAGCTGGAGGACGGTCAGTTCGGATTCGAGCTGAAGGACGCCGCGGGGAAAGTCTGGAGCAGCACGAGCAACACGGCGACGGGGCTGATCACGTTCCCGGCGCTTGAATACACGCAGAGCGCCCTGCTGGTGGACAACGTCTACCTGAAGAGCCGCGAGTTCACGTACACCTTCACGGAGGTGCAGCCGAAAGAAAGCGCGGAAGAGGACGGATAC
>JAFXUZ010000034.1 GCA_017524725.1 Clostridia bacterium
GGTCAACCTGCTGCTTGTAACGAATTTGACTGATCCGCGGATGGTGTTGCTGCGAATGCTTAAAGGGTTATGCGTTGAAAAACGTCGAAAATCGCGACCATTACAAATGACTTGTGTTTTAAGTTAGTGCATATGGGGCAAACGCCCCTGCACCCCGATCCGGCGAAGGGCATGGATGCAGACATCAGGCAATTTCCGCCTGGAAAAAGCACAGGGACTCTCTTTGCAGGCTTTCGGCATGCACAGGGACGGCCCAAAGCCGTTGCTGAAGCCCGGGGCGAAGCGAGGCTTGCACACAGAATGCAGATGGCCCGGCATCCGACGCACGGGGCATGACCGGGAAGGGGATACACGGAGCCGTTTCCACATGTGAACGGGACCCGGGCCTGTACCCCTGAATGACTGCGGTATGAAAGACATAAAAACATGGTTATCAGAAAAATGACAGACAAGGCTCTTGTAAAAAAACGGGTCGATGCTATAGTATAATAAGTGTGTTACCTATTATATACTGGATTTTCGGAATGGCCCGTGGACCCGGTGGCGGAGATGCCCGGGGAAAAACTGCGTGCGTATCAGACGTTTGGAGGGGCTTACAATGACAAACGGATTGAAGAAAGGGTTTGTGCTTTTGTTTACACCGACGCTGTTTCTGGGCATGACGCTCTGCGCTTCCGCTTCCGAGCTCAGGCTGCCGGCCGGGGTGAAAACCATCGGGGAAGAGGCTTTCAGAGGAGATGGATCCCTGGACCGTGTCATCCTTCCTGAAGGGCTTGAAACCATCGACGCGTTCGCTTTCCATCAAAGCGGGGTCACACAGGTCTCTTTTCCCGGCACCCTGAAGACCATCGGTATCCAGGCGTTTGACGACTGCGACCGTCTGGCGCAGGTCTTTATTCCGGACGGCGTCGAATCGATCGGCGATTACGCCTTTTTTTCCTGCGACGCCCTGTCGTATGTTTCCATCCCGGCCAGCGTCGGATCGATCGGTGTGAACGCATTCAGCTGCTGCAGTGGCGATATTGTCCTGTCTGTTGAGAAAAACAGTTATGCGGAACAATATGCGGTTGACAATTATATCAGCTACGTCATCGATACGTCATCCGATTACATGTATACGGTTTTAAGCGACGATACGGTCCGGATAGACGGGTACGTCGGACCGGATGACGCGGTAGACGTTGTGATCCCCAGATATATCGAAGGGAAACGGGTGACGGAGATCGGGGACATGGCCTTTTATGAAAAGAACCGTCTTTCAGGCAGCCTGACGATCCCGGACAGCGTGACAAGTATCGGGATCGGCGCGTTTTATGACTGCAGCGGCTTCACCGGCAGCCTGGCGATCCCGTCCGGTGTGACAAGTATCGGTGATAACGCGTTCTCCGGCTGCAGCGGTTTCTCCGGGAGCCTGACGATCCCCGACGGCGTGACTGGTATCGGCGAATGTGCCTTTGTCGACTGTACCGGCTTTACCGGCAGCCTGACGATCCCCGACAGTGTGACGGACATTGCGGCCGGTTTGTTCACTAACTGCAGCGGCTTCACCGGGAGCCTGATCCTCCCGTCCGGTGTGACGGGCATCGGCGCCTGGGCATTTGCCGGCTGCAGCGGCCTTACGGGAGACCTGACGCTCCCGTCCGGTGTGACGGGTATCGGGGAGTATGCCTTTTTCAACTGTTCAAGTTTTACGGGAAGCCTGGCTCTCCCGTCCGGTGTGACCGGTGTCGGCGATCATGCGTTCTATTGCTGCAGCGGCTTCAACGGCAGTCTGACGATCCCTGACAGCGTGACAGGCATCGGCGATTATGCGTTTTATGGCTGCAGCGGCTTTACCGGCAGCCTTGCGATCCCCTCCGGTGTGACAAGTATCGGCCCGGATACGTTCGATGGCTGTACCGGCCTGGAAAAAGTAAATGTCCGGGTCATCGGGCCCGACGGGACTTTGACCACGGTGGAGCGTACCGCGGTATACTGTCTGCCCGGCAGCTATTCCTGGTCCTGGGCGGAAAACGATGCCGATTTTGAGCCGGTGGAATGGGACGGCGTGTCCCGGCCGGGAGGCGCCTCCGGCAGTGTGTACCTGAACGTGTGGCTGCAGAAGGGGGACGGTGAAGACCAGTATGCCGACGAAGCGGCTGCCCTGGCTTATGGCGTACAGGAATATCCGGGCTATGACAGCTACAGGCTCGAGGAGATCTACCGCTGGGATGTGACTGTCAACGAATATGATGAGGACGGCGGCCTGCTGGGATACATTGGCGGATATTACTGGGTGGATCCCGCGGAATACGGAAATGACAGGGATGCATTCGAAGCGGCTGTGCTGGCGGAATTTGAAGCCCAGTATCCCGGAAAGATCCTAAGGTGCGACGATTTCGAGGAAGCCCTGCGCGGATGGAAACTGCTGGGGAAGATTCTCTGTGCCACTCGGCAGACACAGGGACAAGCCCAAAGACGTTCCTGAAGCACGTGCCCCGGGGCGCTGCCCCCTGTGCGGCGGGAGGAATGTGGGGGAGCGGATAGTCCGGGCCCGGCATACTCCGCCTTACGGACCACCTCAGGGCATCGTGAATACGCAGGATCATCCCCGTACCAACGGGACCGATGCTTCTGTTCCCGCATGCCTGCGGGATAAAAGAATGAAAACCTGTTTCCGGCGTAAGCCGAGCGTCAGCCCGCGAAGCCTTTCCCGTGCACGGGGGCCCGGAGCGCCCGGAAAACAGTCCGGTGGGCTGATTTCAGCGAAGGGCGGGCGGCAGCCCCGGAAGGTGGCCGTGAAGCGGCCGGATGAGGTCGTCGCCCCCCGGCACAGCGCCTTCATCCGTAGAGGATACCCTGTCATTGCTTTATATCCTATCTGCAGATGCGTGCCGGGCGGACGACCTCATCCGTCTGCTCGCTGACGTTCGCATCCACGTCATGGGACACCCCGTCGGCTAACGCCGACACCCCATGACAAGCCCCATCCCGGGGAAGGCTTACGGAGTCTTCCCTGCGGCGTGTATTGCGGAGGTAGGTTTACGGGGTTTTCTTTGGACAGACCTCCGAGTTGAAGAGATTTGCAGCTTGCAATTCAGACGCCGCATTCTGGCATGTGCGGCATATACCACTTGCCTTCCCGCGCCGGGACCCGGAGCGCCTGGGTAACAGTGGCGAGAACTGCTTGCAGCGGAAGGCGGGCGCCAGCCCGTATTGCCTTCCCCCGGTTGGGGTCCCGGAGCGCCTGGGTAACAGTGGCGAGAACTGCTTGCAGCGGAAGGCGAGCGTCAGCCCGTGAAGCCTTTCCCGTGCACGGGGGCCCGGAGAGCCCGGAAAACAGTCCGGTGGACTGATTTCAGCGAAGGGTGGGCGGCAGACCCGGACGGTGGCCGCGAAGCGGCCGGATGAGGTCGTCGCTCCGTCCTTCGTTCGCAGCAAGTCCACTCCGCAAGCTTTCCGTGCGACCTGGGGCCCGAAGCGCCCGAAGATCGGTCTCTCTGTTTTATCCCTGGAAAACAAGGCCGCGGCACACCCTTCGACGAAGGCATGCCGCGGCTTTGGATCATATAAGCGCGGTGTTTTATCAGTCGGCTTTTTCCAGACGGATCACGTTCCAGCTGAGGGCGGGGAGCTTCAGGCTGACCTTTCCGCCGTCTGTTTTTTCGCAGGGCGCGTTCACCGGAGCCACGTTATTGGGATCATCCTCGGTGTTGATCGCCTTTACGTCGTCGTGGTGCAAAACGATGTGCTCCTTCACCCTGAGGTCCCCGAAAGCCCTGAGGTCGCAGTCCAAAAGGATGTCCTCGCTCAGGTCGCGGTTGACGGCGAACACAGTGACGCTGCCGTCGTCGCCCAGGGTGGCCGCGGCGTCGGCCAGGGGCACGTTTTCATAATCGCTGCAGTCGTACACGGGGGAGGAGAGCACGGGCCTGAGGGCGGTTCCCCTGCCAAAGCGGGAGGCGTGCATGTAGGGATAGAAGATGGTCTGGGCCCAGCATCCGCCGCCGTTGCGGGTCATGATGGGGGCGATGACGTTGACCAGCTGGGCGAGGCAGGCAACCTTCACCCGGTCGGCGTTCTTCAGGAAGGTGATCAGGATGGCGCCGGCCAGCAGGGCGTCCTCAAAGTTGTAAATGTCCTCCAGCAGCGGCAGGGCGCGGCCCCACTTGTCGGCCTTCAGGATCTCCTTGTCCTGCTGGTTGGAATGGTACCACACGTTCCACTCGTCAAAGGACAGGTTCAGCTTTTTCTTTGCGTGCTTGCGGCCGCCCACGGCGTCGCAGATGGACACCACTTCCTTGATGAATTCGTCCAGGTCCATGCTGCGGGCCAGGAATCCGGGAGTGTCCCCGGTGGGATTGCCGTAATAGCGGTGCAGGGAAACGTAGTCCACGTTTTCGTAGCACTCGTTCAGCATTTCATATTCCCATGACCCGTAGGTGGGCATGGTGTGGGCGGAGGAGCCGCAGGCCACGGTCTCGATGGTGGGGTCCACCCACTTCATCATTTTGGCGGCCTCGTTGGCGGCGCGGCCGTATTCGTAGGCGGTCTTGTGGCCCATCTGCCAGGGGCCGTCCATTTCGTTGCCCAGGCACCACAAACGGATGTTGAAGGGATCCTTCGCGCCGTTCTTTGCCCTGAGGTCGCTCCAGTAGCTGCCGCCCGTGTGGTTGGCGTATTCCACCGCGTTCCGGGCGGCATCGGCCCCCCGGGTGCCCAGGTTGATGGCGTACATCACTTCGGTGCCGGCTTTTTTGGCCCAGGAGGCGAATTCATGCAGGCCTACCTCGTTGGTCTCGGTGGTGCCCCAGGCCAGGTCCAGGCGGCGGGGGCGGGCGTCCTTCGGGCCCACGCTGTCCTCCCAGTTGAAGCCGGAAACGAAATTGCCGCCGGGATAGCGCACCACCGGCACGCCGATCTCGCGGACTTTTTCGATCACGTCCCTGCGGAAGCCCTCTTCGTCCGCCGTGGGATGGCCGGGCTCGTAGATGCCGCCGTACACGGCGCGGCCCAGGTGCTCGATGAAGGAGCCGTAGATGCGGGGGTCAATCTTGCCGATGGCAAAATCGCGGTCCAGGATCATGGAAGCTTTTTTCATAGTGAATCTCCTATTAAGGGACCTGCCCTGCAAGGGCGGTTCCCGTGATGAACGGCAGCGGGTGAGGAAGGGAAGACTCGGGTACGATGCCTGCCCGGGAAGGGAAATCCCCGCGACGGGTGTACCCCGGTGAGGCAAAAAATCAGCCTTTCACGGCGCCGGCGGTCATGCCTTCCACGATGAACTTCTGTGCGAACAGATAGATCAGGAGGAGGGGAAGGATGGCGAAGCAGGAGCCGGTGATCATCAGGTCGTAGTTGTTGCCATAGGGGGACCACAGGGTGTTGAGGCCGATGGGGATGGTGTACTTTTTCATGTCGGAGAGGACCAGCATCGGCCACAGGAGGGCGTTCCACGCGCCCATGCCCGTGAGCACCGCCATGGAGGCGTAGGCCGGCTTCATGATGGGCATGATGATGCGGAAAAAGGTGCCGTATTCGGTGCAGCCGTCCACACGGGCGGCCTCCACCAGTTCCAGGGGGACGTTGGTCAAAAACTGGCGGAAGAAGAACACGGCGCTCATGCTGATCAGGAAGGGCATCATCACGCCGGCATAGCTGTTGCGCATGCCCATGGCGTTGATCTGAGTATACATCGGAAGCATCAGGATTTCAAGGGGGACCATCATCACCAGCAGCACGCACATGAACATGACGTTTTTGCCCTTGAAGTTGTATTTGGAAAAGCCGTAGGCCACCATGGAGGAAAGCAGCAGGGTAAGCACCGTCTGCAGCGCCACCACTTTAAGGCTGTTCCAGTACCAGACAAAATAGCTGTGGGGATTGTATTCGCCGTTGCTCATGACCCCGGTGAACAGGTAGCGCCATGCGTTCAGGTGCAGCTTTTCCGGGGTGGGATTCAGGTTGAGGCCGCTGACGAACAGCTCCGCGCCGCCCTTGAAGGTGCCAAGAAGCAGGGCGTAAAGCGGGATGATGAACAGGACGCTGAGGATCACGAAAAAGCAGGACATGACGATCTTTCCCGCCAGGTGCTTCCTCTCCCGGATCTCGATCGGGGCGTTGACTGTTTTCTGCATGTTCACTCCTCCTTCCTGCCGATGGTACCGGTGATGAACAGCTGGGCCACGGTGATGATCATGGCGCCCAGGAGGAGCACCAGGCCGACGGCCGATGCGAAGCCGAACTTGTCCACCTTCTCAAAGCCGTAGCGGTACAGGTAGCCGACGATGGTCAGGCCGTAGTTCTTGGGGGAATTGTTGCCGCCGAAGATCATATAGCTTTCGGTGAACATCGCAAGGCCCGCGTAGATGGAAATGGTGAGCACGTAGATGGTGGTGGGCTTGAGCAGCGGCAGGCAGATACGGGTGAACTTCTGCACGCCGTTGGCGCCGTCGATGTCGGCCGCTTCGTAAAGCTCGTTGGGGATGGATTTGAGGCCGGCCATGTAATACAGCATGTTCATGCCGGTCCAGCGCCAGAAACACAAAAGCACCATGGCGAACATGGATGTGCCCGCGCCCTTGAGCCATGTGATGGGCTCAAGGCCGAAGATGCCGCGTACCTGGTTCATCAGGGCGCCGTCAAGCTCTGAGAACATCATGCGGAAGATGATGCCGGCGACCACCACGGAGCACAATACCGGCATGAAGGCCACGGTCTTGAAGAATTTGCCGGTCTTTGCGATCTTCATCTCCGCGAGGTAGGCCAGCAGCATGGGCACGGGGATCAGGATGGCGCAGGTGAGCAGCATGTAGGTGACCGAATTGCCCACGGCGGTGTAAAAGGTCTTGTTCTGGAACAGGTCCTGGTAGTTTTTGAAGCCGATCCATTCGGTGCCGCTGCCCTTGATGCTCTGGAAGCTCATCATGACGGTAGAGATCAGGGGATAGGCGAAGAACACCAGGAAGGTGAAGATGAAGGGCGCCACGAACACATAGGGCGCGACCTTCTGGGAATACAGCAGCTGCTTGTTGAGCGCCACGAAGACCGCCGCCAGGATTATCCCCGCCACCACGATCCACAGCCTGTACCTGACGGCGCCGAACCAGAGGTTCTGCAGGAAGGAATATCCCTGCCCTTCGGTGGGCTTGGAGAAGTAATAGGCGCTCAGGTCCCCGTGGGAATCGTAGGCGCTGTCGAACCTTACCGCCTTGCCCTGGAGGGAAAACAGCCCCACCAGGCCGAGGATGACCAGGAGCGCGCCGAGGATCAGAAGCGCGGTCCCGCGGTTGTGACGGCTTGTTTTGTTTGCTGCGGCCGCCTGTGCCTGCATATGTTTTTTCCCCTTTCTGACCGATACGATGGGTGTGGTGCGGGAACGGCCCTCGCGCGGAACGCTCCCGCATGGAATAAACGGGGCTGCCGCTTTTCGCAGCAGCCCCGCGGAAATAAGGATCAGAACAGGTCGCTCTCGATGGATTCCTGAGCGGCGTCCAGGGCTTCCTGGGTGTCGACGCCGTCAACGTACACCTCGTTCCACAGCGTGGTGCCAAGGTAGCTGTTGATGGTGGGGCTGATGGAGGTGGACACGACGAAGCCGATCTCGTCCTTGATCGGGATCAGGGCGTCGATGGGATAGCCGATGAAGTACTGGTTGAACTTGTTGTCGTCGGTCTTCATGATGGAAGCGTCGTCCCAGATGGAGGTGTTGCAGGGGTCGAAGCCCAGCACGGACCAGATCTGCGCTTCGCCTTCGGGAGAGACCTTGGCGAACGCGAGGAATTCAGCGCACATTTCGGGGTTGGTGCCGTTGGCATAGACCACAGTGCCGGTGCCGCCCTGGCCGATGGAGTGCTTCTGGCCTTCCTCGAACACGGGGGCGGGAGCCACAACGTAGCGGCCCTTGCAGGATTCGCCGATCTCATCGGTGAAGCGGCTCATGAACCAGAAGGGCATGATGACGCAGGCAATGCGGTTGTTGGCGATGTAGGCCTTGCCCTCCTCGGTGTCGGGCTGGCCGCCGGGGCATACCTGGCAGATGCCGGCTTCCAGCCAGCTCTTCTGGGTGTCGATGATCTTTGCGACTTCGGGGGTATTGATGAATGCGCTTTCGCCGTCCTGCCAGTCCTTGCCCTGCTGGGCGAGCATCAGGGAGGCGACCCACTGGGTGCTGGTCTCAACGGTGCCCATCCAGGCGTCGGGGTTGGCAGCCTTCAGCTTGATGCCGGCTTCCTTCCAGTCGTCCCAGGTCTTGATCTGGGTGTAGTCGACACCGGCGGCGGAGAGCAGCTCCACGTCGTAGAAGGCGACCATCGCGCCGACGTGCAGGGGAGCGCCGTAGTACTTGCCGTCCTTGGCGTAGATCTCAAGACGGGCCTTGACCAGGTCGGGCATGTAGGGGGTCAGGGCGGGGGTCAGGTCGTACAGTTTGTCGGAGAAGGCCAGGATGTTGGGGAACTGGCCCAGCTCCACGTCCACCATATCGGGGGCGCCTTCGTCGGCCTGCAGGGCGACCTTGAACTTGTTGTGCATGTCGTCGTAGCCGATGGTGGTCACATCGACGGCGATGGGCCTGTCGGGATAGACGCTGTTCCAGCGCGCGGCGGCCTTCTCAAAGAATTCCTGGTGCTGGGCGATGAAGGTCCACATGGTGAAGGTGGTCACGGCCGGCTCGGCGCTCACGACGGACGCGCTTCCCAGCAGCAGGCAAACAGACAGGAGCAGTGCGAAAACTTTCTTCATGGTTCTGTCCTCCTTTTTTATTTGAACAGCGATGAGCCCGCTGATCAATACGTGGTTACATTAACGTTAATGTTTGACGGGAAATCCCCTTTGAGGAAAAGCGGGATCGATGGGTATGAGGGCTGTGCCGATGTTCCTTTAACGTTGACATTAACGATAATGTTCTTGCCGGATTTATCATAGCATGATATAATCGCCCTGTCAATACATGATTTCGGTTTTTTCTTTTTTTATCTCCACTGAACATGAAGGAGCGTTCCGGCATGACCAGGATGCGCGGCGAAAAAAGAGTCACCCTGCAGGACATCGCTTTGGAGACGGGGTATTCCGTCAACACCGTGTCCCGGGCTCTCAGGGGCAAAAGCGACATTTCCCAGGCGACCATCGAGCAGATCCGCCGCACCGCCGACCGGATGGGTTATTCCGTCAACCAGATCGCCAGTTCCCTGCGTTCGGGCAGGACGCACATTTTCGCCGTGATCCTCGGCGGCATGACCAACCCGTTTTACGGCATCATGGCCGACACCATCCAGAACGCGGCCCGGGAGAAAGGCTATTCTCTGATGATCATGTGCTCCCGGGAGGATCCCGATACCGAATACAGCCTGGTGGAGCAGGCTATCTCCCGGTGCGTGGACGGTGTGCTGCTTTTCCCCACCTCGGGGAGCGGCCCCACCGTGGAGCGCCTGAAGGCTGCCAGGATGCCCTTTGTGCTTATGTCCCGCTGCATCGAGGGGAGTGAGGCGGACGCCGTGGTCGCCGACGAGGAGGAAGGCGGGTACCTGGCCGCCCGCCACCTGATCGATGCCGGGCACCGGAAGCTGGCCTTCATCTCTTCGGGCGACGTGGTCTATTCCCTGGAAAAGCGCCTGGAGGGCTTCCGGAGGGCCTGCCGCGAGGCCGGCATTCCGGAAAAGGACAGGAGCGTTTTCGTTTTTTCCCAAAACATCACAGGCCACCGGGAATCGGCGGCCTGGCAGGAGACTTTGTCGGAGAAGCTCGTCAGCCTGAAGGCGGAGGGCTTCACCGGGCTTTTCGTATTCTGCGATGTGGAAGCCTGGCACGCGCTGTCCGCCATGCAGCGGGCCGGGTCCATCACGAGGGACGATTTCGGCATCGTCGGTTTCGACAACCTGGGCGGGTTCCTTTCCTTTCCGGTCCCGCTGTGTTCCGTCGACTGCGGCTTTGAGGATATGGCCCGGGAGGGCGTAAAGCTTTTGCGGGACCGCATCCACGGGGACACCGGGCTGCCGATAAAAAAAATATGCCCGGTCAGGATGGTGTGCAGGCACAGCTGCGGGAAAAGTCCGGAGGTGTCATTCAAATGAAAAAAACCCTTGAAAAGCTGGGCGGCTTCGTCGGCAGGTACATGGCCCCGGTCGTCCTGGCGGTGGCGGCGCTGGCGCTTTTTGTGCCCGCGTCCTCCCTGTGGGTCAGCACCGGCTGGATCAATTACCTTCTGATGGTCGTGATGTTCGGCATGGGCCTCACAATGAAGCTTTCGGACCTGAAGGTGGTCTTTTCCAGGCCGAAGGAGATCCTTGTCGGCTGTGCGGCCCAGTTCACGGTGATGCCGCTGCTGGCTTTCCTGCTGGGAAAGGCCTTTTCACTGGATACAGCCCTGCTGGCGGGGGTCATCCTGGTGGGCACCTGTCCCGGCGGCACCGCCAGCAACGTGATCACTTATCTTTCCGGGGGCGACGTGGCCCTGTCGGTGGGGATGACCAGCGTCAACACCCTCCTGGCTCCGGTGCTGACGCCGGCCCTGACCTACCTGTTCCTGCATACCGGCGTCCATGTGGATGTGACCGCCATGTTCCTGTCCATTTTGCAGGTGGTGATCCTCCCCATCGCCCTGGGGCTAGTGCTCAACCGTTTTTTCCCGAAGGCCACCCGGGCGGCGTCCGGGCTCCTGCCGCTTTTGTCCGTCGCCGCCATCTGCCTGATCGTCGCGTCGGTGGTGTCCCACAACGCCGGGAAGATCATGACCAGCGGGGCCGTGGTGCTGGCGGTGGTGGTGCTGCACAACCTGACGGGCTATGCCTGCGGATGGGGCATCGGCAGAATGCTGAAAATGGAACGGGGAAAGACCGTGGCGCTGTCGGTGGAGGTCGGCATGCAGAATTCTGGCCTGGCTTCCTCCCTGGCGTCCACCGCTTTCCCGGACCTTGCCATGGCGACGGTGCCCGGCGCGGTGTTTTCGGTGTGGCACAATATTTCCGGCGCGGTGCTGGCGAATATCTTCCGCAGGAGGGCCGAAAGGGCGGATAAAGGCTGACAAAGTGCCGCTGATCGCGGATACGTATACAGTGTAAAGGATCGCGGAGATACTTTTCGCCATGCCGGTGTCGGCATGGCGATCAGTATCATACGGCGCAGCTTCAGTCTGCGGCCATTTCCACCCAGGTGACCGGATGCTTAAGGATCCGGGGCAGCTTTTCGAACATGTCTTCCTTTGCGATGCGAAGGCTGGAGGTGTTCACGCAGGGATGGCACCCGATGAACGGGCAGTCCTTCAGGTCCGCGTCGGCTACCAGGCGCACCCGGCAGTCCCGGTCGTTCATAAGCCCCAGGATGGATACGGCTCCGGGCATCAGGTCCAGGAACTCCTTCATGGATCCCTCCCCGGCGAAGGAAAGGCGGGATACCCCCAGGGCTTTGCTCAGAAGGCGGGTACGGAAGGTTTTGTCCCCCGGCATCATCAGCAGGTAGAAATCCGTCTCCTGGCGGTTGCATAAAAACAGGTTTTTGCAGATCTGCGCATCCAGGTCCTTTTCCAGGCGGGCGCAGACCTCCATATTGTCGGCGGCGGGGTGGTCCATGCGCATGTAGGGGATGCCGGCTGCGTCCAGCAGGCGGTAGCAGCGCTGCTCCCGTTCCTGCCGCAGGGCGATATCTTCCGGTGCGCCGCGTATCAGTGCGTACATTTTATTTCCTCCCCGGTTTATTTCCCCTCCGGGGAAAGGTCCAGCACCAGGCATGCGCCGTTTTCCAGGGTAAAGGCCTGCGATGTCCTTCCGGAAAGCAGATCGGTGCGGGGAGAGGAGAGGGAAAGTTCCCGCTTTTCGCCGCCAAGGCAGCATACCAGCGCCATATCCCCGCGGCGGACAGCGACCACGCCCTCGGGCAGGGGTTCGTCCAGGGAGCGCTTAAGGCGCACTTTTTCGGCAACGCAGGCATAGACGGCGTCCAGGCCCTTTTCGTCGGTCCGTCCGGCCAGGTACCAGGCGCGGCCCTTCCCAAAGGTATTGGAAGTGAACACGGGGGTACCGCCGTAGAAATCCCGTCCGTAGACGGCAAGGCATTCGTCGGCGGTCACTTCTTCCGGAAATTCGCAGATCTCCCGGATGGGGAAGGCACGCCCGTCGGGGAAGACCATGCTGTTTTCCTCGCCGGGATACAGGGCGTCCAGTTCCGGGTCCCGGACACCCAGGACGTCGGTCAGCCCGTAGGGGGTTCCGCCCAGTCGGCACAGATCGTCCCCGTCCACGATGCCCGTAAAGCAGGTCACGAGCAGGTGACCGCCGCCGCGCACGTATTCCCGCAGCCTTTCCGCAAACCCGTCCCGGAACATGAAAGTCTCGGGAAGCACCACCAGGCTGTAATCCGTCAGGTCCGCACCGGCATCACGGACGTCGGCGCGGACGCCCATTTTGAACAGGGCCCGGTAATGGTCCCGCACGGCTTCGATGGGGTCCATATGGCCTTTGAGGCCGGTCTGCACGAAAGTGGAGGCCCAGCGGCTCTCCTGGTCCAGGACGATCAGCGCTTCCGGCTTTTCCGGGGGCTGCTTTTTAAGGGCGGAGATCTTTTCAAGCGTTTCGCCGGTGAGGACCACGTCCCGGAACACCCGGGTGTCGTCCCGGCCGTCGTGCCCCACCACCGCGCCGTGGAAAGCCTCGCTGCCGCCCCGGCCCTTGCGCCACTGGAAATACATCACGCTGTCGCTGCCACAGAACACCGAAAGCAGAGAGGTGGTCAGCTGCATGCCGGGACGCTTGAGCTGGTTGACGGAATGCCAGTTCACCTTGGAGGGGCTGGATTCCATCAGCAGGAAGGTGCGCCCCTTCAGGGAGCGCATGTAATCGTGATTCATGCAGGCCTCGGCCATCTCCGTCAGATTGTCCCCGGCCCGCAGGCGGGGATAGCAGTCCCAGGAGATCAGGTCCGCTTCTTTTGCGAGAACGCTGTAATCGTAGTCCCAGAAGGACCACATCATATTCACCGTAACGGGCTTGTCCGGACAGTGGATCCGGATGGCCTCTTTTTCATTCCGGATGAAGGAGGCGCATTGGGCGGTGCAAAAACGCCGCCAGTCCAGGCGCATGGAGGGGTTGGACATTTCGCCGAGGGGGGAGGGCGGGTCGATCTGGTCAAAGGAGGTATACCTCTGGCTCCAGAAGGAGGTCCACCAGCGGCGGTTCACCTCCTCCACGCTGCCGTATTTGTTTTTCAGCCATTCCCTGAAGGCGGCGGCGCACAGCGGGCAATGGCAGTCCCCGCTGAATTCGTTGCCGATGTGCCACATGACCACCCCGGGATGGCTCCCGAAGCGTTCGCTCAGCTTCATGTCCATTTCCCGCACCTTGCGGCGGTAGTCGGGGCTGGTCAGGCAGTGGTTGTGCCTTTCGCCGAAAAGGCGCCTGCGCCCTTGCTCGTCGGTGCGCAGCACCGTGGGATATTTTTCCGCCAGCCAGGCGGGCCGCGCGCCTGAGGGGGTGGCCAGGTCGGTATAGATCCCGTTTTCGTACAGGCGGGTGATCATATCCTCAAGCCACCCGAAGTCGTATTCCCCGTCCTGTTTTTCCAGGGCGCTCCAGGCGAAGATGCCCAGCGAAACGCAGTTCACATGGGCTTTTTTCATCATTTTCAGGTCCGCTTCCAGGATATCCGGGCGGTCCAGCCACTGGTCCGGGTTGTAGTCCCCGCCGTGGAGGAAAAAGGAAAGATCGTCAGGTGTGGACATAATCGCTCCTCGCTTTACTGTATTTGCAGGGCATCCTGCGGAACAAAGCCCCTTACCGGCATGCCGCCGACCCGGGTCTCCACATAGGCCCAGGAACTGCCCAGGAAGCAGCTGCCGAGCCAGGTCACGTTTTCCCCCTCCTTCAGGGACAGGCTGTCGCCTTTCTGCCCGAGGGGATCGCAGGTGAGGACGGCGGGCCGTGCCAGCGCGGCGGGGTAAGCCGCCAGGGCCAGGGAAGGCGCTTCGGGCATGGCGCCCCTCAGGCTCAGGGCGCTGACGTAGCCGACCGCCGTATCCCCGCTGTCCGTATGGTAGAGGATCAGGAGCCATTGGCCGTCGTAACCGGCGCACCACATGTTGTCGGTGGTGTTCACCGATGCGCTGCCCCCGTCAGCCCGCCAGGCGATGACTGAAGGCGCGCTGTACACCGACAGCTTCTGGTCCGGAACGGAGGGGAAGGTGCTGAAGTCCAGGCTGGGCAGGTCCGGTGGCGGCGCCTTGGGCGTGGGGCGGGCCGTCGGTCCGGAGGTGACAAAGAAGGCGGTGGGCTGCGGCGTCGGGCCGGGAGTGACGAAGGCAGAAGCGCCCTGCGGCGTAGGGAAGGGAGCGGCGCCGCCTTCCGGTGCATAAACCCCGCCGCCCGTACCGGGTATAAGGGTGGCCGCGGGCGCGGCGCTGTTTTCAGGTGCGTATACCGCCCCGCCGATATCGGGAACAATGGTGGCTGCGGAAGCGGCGGTGCCTTCGGGCGCATAAACCCCGCCGCCCGTGCCGGGTATAAGGGTGGCCGTGGGCGCGGCGCTGCCTTCAGGCGCGTATACCGCCCCGCCGATATCGGGAACAATGGTGGCTGCGGAAGCGGCGGTGCCTTCGGGCGCATAAACCCCGCCGCCCGTGCCGGGTATAAGGGTGGCCGCGGGCGCGGCGCTGTTTTCAGGCGCGTATACCGCCCCGCCGATATCGGGCACGAGGGTGGGTGAGGCGGCCGGGAAGCCTCCCGGCATGATACCTGCGCCCGGGACGGCCTGCCCTTCGACGTCCGGGAACACACCCGGCACGGGATCAGTGCCCGGGAAGCCTTCCGGCAGGGGTTCGACGCCGGGGACGGTCTGCGTCCCGACGGAAGCCGGCGTGACCAGTTCCGCCAGGATATAGCCCGTGCGGGAATCGGCGGTCCGGATATGGTACCAGACGGCGCCGCCCGCATCCATGCACAGCGAAAAGACCTCCAGCGCTTCCCCGGTGTTCACCCGGAACAGTACGTCGGCTCCGTATGCGGGCTGGCGTCGTACATTGCAGTTGTCCTTTACGGCAAGGCCGGCAAAGGACAGCGGCGTTTCGGTAAAGTGATAGGCCGTGGGCGCGGCAGAGGGGGATGAGCGGCTGATCAGGTCGGCGCGCACATAGCCGGTCCCGCCGGAATAAGATATGCGGTACCATTTTGCGCGGTCCACGGTGATCTCCCCGGTGACGCTGACCCGGGCGCCTTCCTTCAGGCGGCCGATCTTTTCGCCATTCGGAGAGGAGCGGACGTTGACGGCCGAGGTGTTGGTGTATCCGGTGAAGGAAAGGGGGATGACCGGCAGGGCGGTGGGGGCGGCGGTGGGGACGGGGACGGCTGCCGACACCAGGTCGGCGCGGATATAGCCGTACCGGCCGGAGAGGTATTCGCAGTAATACCACAGCGCGCCGCTTGTGTCCATGGCGCTCGAGAGCACCGTGACGTAAGCGCCGCGGCTCAGCTGTGAGACGACGGCGGTATCCACCGTGGCGCCGGCACGCACGTTGGCGCTGTCCGCGGTGACCGTCGCGCCGAAGGACAGGTATCCCTGGCCGCCATGCCACGGCATGACGGTGGGGACAGGGGTCTTTGCGGCCCCGCCGGCGGAAACATAAGCGCTGTGGACCCAGCCGGAGATGCCGCTCACCTGCCCGTAATACCATACCGAACCGTCCGCGGCGGTCGCCGAGGAGACCACCCGGATCACGTCGCCCATCCCGGCGGTGCCGTAGGACGGGTGTATCGTGCCCGGGCCGGAACGGATGTTGACCCCGGGCGCGCTGATATAGCCCGTCATGGAAAAGGATCGGACGGCGTAGTCATCCCCGCTGGATACGCCGGGGAGGGCCGGCAGCAGGGCCAGCAGGCACAATAACAGAAAAAGGACCTTTCTCTTCATGCGCGGAAGGACTCCTTTGAGACATTCGGGGGATAAGGGGAGCACAGGAAAAAGTCATTTTCATTATATCCGCAATGGAACCGCAAAGCAAGGTCGATCGTATAAATTTCGTAAAAATTCCGTAATATTTCCGTAATATTATGAGGAGGATACAGTCTGAAACCCCATTTGCCGCCCTGCGGCCGCCGAAAGCGGGAAAACCTTTGCGCCTTGCCATGGCGCGCCGGGTATGGTATCATCAGACAAAGAACGATCCGAATGCCCGGAAGGAGAGGAAACATATGAAACAGTTCAGATACCCGCCGGTCCCCTTTGACGAAATGCCCTATGTTCGTCCGGACGCGGCGGCCCAGCGGGCGGCCCTCGTTTCGGCCGCGGAGGCCATGCGGAGCGCCGGGGACTATCCCGCCGCGCGCAAAGCTTTTTTTGACCTGCAGGACGCCCGGGAAGAATTCGAGACCATGTTCTCCCTGTGCTCCGTGCGCGCCACCATGGATACGACGGACGCCTTTTACGAAACGGAGATCCGATTGCTGCGGGAGGAAGCGGCAAAGCTGATCCCGCTGAAAAAGGCCTTCGACCAGGCCCTGGCCGCATCCCGCTTCCGGGCCGATTTCGAAAGGGAATTCGGGCCCCAGATGATGAAACTGGTGGACGCGGGCCTCAGGACCGCCGACGAAAGGATCGTCCCGGACGTGGTGAAGGAGGGCGAACTGACCCAGAAATACCAGAAGGACAGCGCCGTGGCCTCCGCCGATTTCCGGGGAGAGAAATGCAATTTCTACGGCCTGCTCAGGCATATGGAATCCACCGACCGCCGGGAGCGGGCGGAGGCATTCCGCGTCTGGGCCGCCCTCTATGCCCGGATCGCTCCCGGCCTGGACGAGACCTATGCCGCCCTGGTGGAGGTGAGGAACGGCATGGCCGAAAAGCTGGGCTTTAAGGACTACACGGACCTGTGCTACCTGAAGCGCCGCCGTTTCGACTACACGCGGGAGGACGCCGCCAATTTCCGCCGGCAGATCCGGGAGACCGTCACTCCCGCCGTGGCCGACATCCGCGAAAGGCAGCGCCGCCGCCTGGGGGTGGAGAAGCTCCACTGGTACGATGAATCCCTCCTGTATCCCGAGGGCAACGCCGATCCCATCGGCAGCCGGGACGAGCTGGTGGAAAAGGCCGGCAGAATGTACCGGGAAATGAGCGGCGAAACCGGCGAATTTTTCGATTTCATGCGCAGGTACCGCCTGTTCGACCTGGATACCCGCCCCGGCAAGCGTATGGGGGGTTACATGACCTCCCTGCCCGGCTACGGCGCGCCCTTTATCTTCAGCAATTTCAACGGCACCGCGGCGGATGTGGACGTGCTGACCCACGAGGCCGGGCACGCTTTCCAGGGGTACCTGGCCATGCGGTCCATTCCGGCAGCCATGCTCCGGGGGTCCACATCGGAGATCAACGAGATCCATTCCATGACCATGGAGCATTTCGCCTATCCATGGATGGGCAGCTTCTTTGGCGAAAACAGCGAAAAATACATCACCTCCCACCTGATCGGCGCCCTGGGAGTGCTCCCGTACATGTGCTGCGTGGACGAGTTCCAGCACGAGGTCTACGCCCATCCGGAATACGGCAGCGCCGACTGGCGAAAAGCGTGGCGGAGGATCGAACGGGCCTATATGCCCTGGCGGTCCTACGACGGGGAGCCTTTCCTGGAGGAGGGTGGCTTCTGGATGCAGAAACAGCATATCTTCCTGTACCCCTTCTATTACATCGACTACGCCCTGGCCCAGATGTGCGCCTTCCAGTTCTATGGGCTGATGAAGACCGACCGGGAGAAGGCCTGGGAGGATTACCTCCGGCTGTGCCGCGCCGGCGGGACCATGGGATACTTCGACCTTCTGGAACTGGCGGGCCTTGACAATCCCTTTGCCGACGGCACGGTGGAAAAGAGCGTCGGCCATGTGCTGAAGGAATTGGAGGAAAGGTACTGACGCGCGGGAAAACTGCGCGGCCGATATATGGCTTTTCCTGCCTTCACCGGCGCCGGAACATCATGAATGCATGCCTTTTCTCAAACTCGACTCTCTTATCAGGAGATAAAAAATGATCAGACGGTATGATCACGGAACACCCTATCCCTCCTTCGCGGCGGTCCTGGACCTAAAGGCGCTGGAAGGGGAAGCGCCCTTCCTTGGGATGGAAACGGAGGGCGGGGAAATATCCTTCACCCTTTCCCTCGAAAATGTGGACGCCCTCTACGGCCTCGGGGAGGCTGTCGGGCCCATCGACCGCAGGGGAAGGCGGTACCAAAGCTGGAACAGCGACGAATTCAACCATTCCGAGGACCGGCAGAGCCTGTACGGAAGCCACAATTTCCTGATCGTTTTCCGTTCCCCGGATCCCTTTGCCCTCTTCCTGGACGATCCCGGCCGCGTCCGTTGGGACCTGGGGTTTGAGGACCGGGGCAGGATGAAGATCACCAGCGAAAACGGCGATTTCAGCCTGTACATCATTACTCCGGAGGAGGGTATCCCGAGGGGGGGGATCTGCGCCGATCTGTGCAGGCAGTTCCGCGTCCTGACCGGCCGCAGCTATATCCCGCCCCGCTGGGCCCTGGGCTATATCCAGAGCCGGTGGGGTTACGCCGGGGAGGAGGACCTCACGGCTGTTGCCCGGGCCCACCGGGAAAGGCACATCCCCCTGGACGGGATCTGCCTGGACATCGATTACATGGACGGCTTCAGGGACTTTACCCTCAACAGGGAAGCCCTCCCGGACCTGAAGGGCGTTGCCGGCCGCCTTCTGGAAGAAGGCGTACGCGTCATCCCCATCATCGACGCCGGCGTAAAAAAGGAAAAGGGCTACGCCGTATACGACGAGGGGCACGAAAATGGATTTTTCTGCAAAAAAGCCGACGGCAGTGATTTTGAGGCAGCCGTGTGGCCGGGCCTGAGCTGCTTCCCGGATTTTTTCCGGGAGGACGCCTCCCGCTGGTTCGGGGACAAATACCGCTTCCTTTTGGATATGGGCGTGGAAGGTTTCTGGAACGATATGAACGAGCCGGCCCTGTTCTACAGCCCGGAAGGGCTGGACAAGGCCTTCGCGGAAGCCGAGGAGCTGCGTTCGGGAATGCTGGGCCATGATTCCTCCTTTGCCCTGACCGCCGCGGTGGACGGCATCAAGAACAGCATGGACGACTACCGTCGCTTTTACCACCGTATCGGGGACAGGAGCGTACGGCACGACAGGGTGCACAACCTGTACGGCGCCCTGATGACCCACGCCGCGGCCGAGGGGATGCGCCGGGCCCGGCCCGGCAGGCGGCACCTGCTGTTCTCCCGGGCCTCCTTTGCGGGCAGCCACCGGGACGCCGGCATCTGGATGGGTGATAATTTTTCCTGGTGGAGCCATCTTGCGCTGCACCTGAGGATGCTTCCCAGCCTGAATATGATGGGCTTCATCTACTGCGGGGCGGACGTGGGCGGCTTCGGCGCGGACGTGGACGAGGAGCTGCTGATCCGCTGGATCCAGTTGGGGGTGTTCACCCCCCTGTTCCGCAACCACAGCGCCTTGGGTACACGGCTGCAGGAGGTCTACCGGTTCCCGAAGTGGAAAACCATGAGGGACGCCATCAAAGTGCGCTATTCCCTGATCCCCTGGCTCTACAGCGAGATGATGCACGCCATCCTTTCGGACGGGCTGCTTTTCCGTCCCCTGGGCTTCGACTATCCCGACGATCCCGTGGCCCGCGCGGTCGAAGACCAGGTGATGCTGGGCAGGCAGTGCATGATCGCCCCGGTCCTTGCCCCCCACGTGCCGGGGAGGAATGTGTACCTTCCGGAGGACATGCTGCTTGTCCGCTTCCGTACGCCGGAGGACTTTGACACCGAAGAACTTAAAGCCGGATGGCATTACGTGCCCCTGAATGAATGCGAATTCCCGCTCTTTGTAAGGAGGGGGACCTTTGTGATCCTTGCGAAAAGCTGTGAACGGACATCGGACCTGTCCTTGAACGGCGCCGCGTTCCTCGGCTGGGACGCGGAAGGGTATGAGCTGCCCCTGTACACCGACGACGGCATCACCTTCGGCGCCCCGGACGGGCATGTCGTCCCGATGCGGATGGCGCGGGGGACGGAGCAGGACTGTTTGTGACGAATTTTTAACAATTTTTACGGAAATTTTACGGTTTCTTTGCGGCTTGCCGCAGCCCTGCGATTTGGCGGGCAGGCATGCAAAAAAAGGGAGGAAGACGGATCATCAGGACAAAAAGGGCCGGGAACACCTTCGAAAATGGGCATAAATGGTAGCCGTCAGACCTTCCGGAGGGGGCAGAAACGGCCCTGAGGGTTTTCGGTTTGTTCACGATTGGTCCTTCAAAAAGGGTTGACGCCTCGGCCTGCCTGCGTTATAATATCTTTACGGTCGCCACCGCCGTGAAAACGGCTGTAGTCGCAGGCGAGATGGCGAAGGGAGGGAAAACAAGTGTCTGAAGTTCGCGTCAAGGAAAACGAGTCGCTGGAAAGCGCGCTGAAACGGTTCAAACGGCAGTGCGCCAGGGCCGGTGTTCTGGCTGAAGTCAGGAAGCGGGAACATTACGAGAAGCCCAGCGTAAAGCGCAAGAAGAAGGCGGAAGCCGCTCGGAAGCGCAAGTATTGATCTTCTCATGATCTGGTCCAAAGGGAGAGGCGCGCAAGCCCTCTCCCATTTTTTGACCCGCCGGGGAGGAGAACGCACGGAACAGGGCACATCGTTCGCATCCCCGGCTTCCGTTATGTCCCGCCGGATCCCGGCGGGGGGAGGAAAAGCATGGAACAGACCGGATTGTTCGATTCCCCCGCCGCCGAACCCCTGGCGGCGCGGGTGCGGCCGACGGACCTGGACGGCTTTTTCGGGCAGGGGCACCTCCTGGGACCGGGGAAGATCCTCAGGCGCCTCATCGAGGAGGACCGGGTGCCCAGCATGGTGCTCTGGGGCCCGCCCGGGGTGGGCAAGACCACCCTGGCGCGGATCATCGCTGGAAAGACCCACAGCCGGTTTGTAGATTTTTCGGCGGTGACCAGCGGCATCCGTGAGGTCCGGCAGGTGATGGAGGAGGCCGGGCGCGCCCGGCGCTTTGGGGAAAGGACCATCCTGTTCGTGGACGAGATCCACCGCTTCAACAAAGCCCAGCAGGACGCTTTCCTGCCCTATGTGGAAAACGGCACCGTCACCCTGATCGGCGCCACCACCGAAAACCCGTCCTTCGAGGTGAACAGCGCCCTTTTGTCCAGGTGCCGCGTCTTTGTGTTCCGGGCGCTGGAGACCGATGACATCGAGCGTCTTTTGGACAGGACCCTTTCCGATCCCCGGGCTTTCCCGGACCGCAGGGTGGTTTTGACAAAGGAGGCGCGCCGCGCTCTGGCGGTGTTTTCCAACGGCGACGCCCGCACGGCCCTGAGCGTGCTGGAGATGGCCGCGGACCTGCAGGAGGAAAAGGACGGCGCCGTCACGGTGGACGAGGCTGCCCTCAGGGAGTGTACCGGGCGCAAAAGCGTCCTGTACGACAAAAAGGGCGAAGAGCATTACAACCTCATCAGCGCCCTGCACAAGTCCATGCGCAATTCGGACCCGGACGCGGCGGTATATTACCTGGCCCGGATGCTGGAGGGCGGGGAGGACCCGCTTTATATCGCCCGGCGGGTGGCCCGGTTCGCCGCCGAGGACGTGGGCATGGCCGACCCCCGAGCGCTGGAGATCGGCGTGGCCGCCTTCCAGGCCTGCCACATGATCGGCATGCCCGAGTGCGGCGTGCATCTGACCGAGGCGGTGGTGTACATGAGCCTGGCGCCCAAGTCCAACGCGCTGTATGCGGCTTATGAAAACGCCCGCTCCGATGCGGCCAATACCCTGGCCGAGCCCGTGCCGCTGCAAATCCGCAACGCGCCTACCAGGCTGATGGCGGAGATCGGCTACGGAAGGGGCTACCAGTACGCCCACGACACCGAGGAAAAGCTGACAGCCATGTCCTGCCTGCCTGACAGCATGGCGGGGAAGCGCTATTACCTTCCCACGGACCAGGGCCTGGAAGCAAAATACGGCGCCAGGCTGGAGGAGATCCTGGCCTGGAAAAAAGCCCACGGCGGAAAATGAACCCGGAAGCGGCTTTCCGGCTACATCAGCGTCCGGACGGTATGAGGGGCCGTCCCCTGCAAAAAGACCCTCCCATCGTAAAGAAATGGATAAAAAGAAAATGACCGGAGGATATATCCTGCCGGCGGTATTATGCAATCTTCTGTGGGGCAGCGCCATCCCCTTCATCAATGTGGGCTACCGCCTGTTCGGGATCGGCGGGGGTGACACCGGCAGCCAGATGCTTTTCGCGGGATGCCGTTTTTTCCTGGCGGGGCTGATGACGGTACTGTTCCGCAGTCTGACTCTCCGCCGCCCGGCCCTGCCTGACGGGATAAAGGGATGGCGCGCGGCCGGGGTCCTCTGCCTGTTCCAGACGGTGGGGCAGTACGTCCTGTTTTACATCGGCGTGGCCAATACCCCGAGCGTCAGGGCTTCCATCATCCAGGGGCTCGGGGCCTTCGTATCCATCCTGATCGCGGCCTGGGTATTCCGGTACGAAAAGATGACCCTGCACAAATGGCTTGGCGGCATCCTGGGCGTGCTTGGCGTGGCGGCGGTCACCCTGAGGGGCAGCGCGGAGGGAAGCGTAAAGCTGACCGGCGAGGGTTTCCTGATCTTTTCGATGGTCTGTAGCGCCTTCAGCGCCGGACTGATCAAGTATTTCGCCTCCGGACAGGATCCGGTAGCGCTGTCGGGATGGCAGTTCATCCTGGGGGGATGCGTCCTTGCCGCCGCGGGGCTTGCTTCCGGCGGGCGCCTGCGCCCGGACGGGATCGCCGCCTGGGGGGTCCTGGGGTACCTGGCGCTGCTCAGCGCGGCAGCCTACGGCATCTGGGCCGTGCTTTTGAAGAAACATCCCGTGTCGAGGGTGGCGGTGTTCATGTTTCTGCAGCCCATCTTCGGGGTGATCCTGGGCATGATCCTGGTGGACCAGCCCCTGACCCTTCCCGCCTACCGCTACGCTTTGGGACTGCTCCTTGTTACACGCAGCATCTGGATCGTCAACGGGGCGAAAAAAAACGCCTGAAGGCAGGGAACGGCCTCCCGGCGACGGATCACGGGCGCTGCCGGTAGGGCTAAAGCCCCATAAAACCATCGGGACGATATGACGAACAGGAGGTATTGACTTTAAAATGAAGATCAGGGAAGGCTTTATGCTTCGTGAAGTGGTCCGGGACCATGTGGTGGTCCCCGTCGGGAAGGCTTCGACGGTGCTGAACGGGATCATCCGCCTCAATAACAGCGGTGTCCTGCTGTGGGGTCTTTTGCAGGATGGGACGGACGAAAAAAGTCTCGTCGAAAAGCTTAAAGAGGAATACGGCATTTTTGAGGAACAGGCGGCGCGGGACGTCGGCGTGTTTCTGGATACACTGAAAAAGGTCGGCTGCCTGGAGGAATGATCCCCTCCCTGCAGGATCACGGCCGCGGCTCCTTTGCGGGGCCGCGGCCGTGAGATCAGTGCTGGATGTTTTTATCCCGCGCTTTTTCTTTTTCACTCATTTTTTTGTAGTATGCCGCCTGCGCCCGCGCGGCGGAGGCGATCAGGGTGTGGTCGTAATTGACTTTGGCGCGGGTGTCGGCGTCGAAGATCATGGTGACCTCCTCCTCCGGCGAGGAGGCCGTCCACCGGGGGATCGAGGCGTGGTTCGGGTCCCCGGTGCGGGCAAAGGCCATCACGCTGCCGAAGATCTGTTCTTCCAGCTTTTCGGTGACGCCGTCGATCTGCGTATAGGGTGTAAAGGACGTGTTGCGGAACACAAAGGGGATGTCGGCGCAGTGCCAGGGAGTGCGTCCGCCGTCCACGGGCATGTCCTGGTTGAACATGTAGGACCAGGTGCATTTGTTCAGGGCGGAGCGGCTGCGGATGTAGGCGATCTCCGGATCGCGGAAAACGGTGTCCAGGTTCAAAAGGTCCATCATGGGCCGTTCGGGATAGGCCTCGCGGAACAGGGCGCATATTTTGTCCGTTCCGTTCACGCCGTACAGCCTCCCGATGGCCTCGCGGGCCATATCGTCCTTCAGGGAGCGGTCGAAAGCGAAGGGCTCGAAGGAGGAAAACTCCCCGAACACGCTGCCGACCATCAGCGGGATGTGCGCCGTTTCCTTCCGGAAGCCCACCTCAACCGGGTCGCCCAGATAGAAGCGGTTCCGGTGGGGCCGGCCGCCGGTGTACCCGCCCGCGGCGGCGTATTCCCGGCTGAGCGACATATAGCCTTTGGCTAAAAGCGGATAGGGGATATCCTCCAGGCCGCGGATGCCGGGAAGATTAAGCCGCTGGGCCAGGTCCGCGACGAAGGCTTCGCCGCTATGGGTCTCGTCGGCCATCAGTCCGCCCAGGACGCCGCTCATATTGATGCCCCTGTGCCACAGGCCGTCCGCGGCGGGGGACTGCAGGAGGGTGGTCACCTTGCCGCCGCCCCCGGACTGGCCGAAAACCGTCACGTTGTCCGGGTCGCCGCCGAAGGCGGCGATATTGTCCCTGACCCACCGCAGGGCGGCGATGATGTCGTCCCCGCCGGCGTTGCCGGAGTTTTCGTATTCCTTTCCGAAGGCCGACAGGTCCAGGTAGCCAAGCACGTTGAGCCGGTGGTTGACCGTAACGGCCACGCAATCCCCGTAAAGCGCCATGTTTTCGCCCTCATAGGCGATGTGCTCGATGGCGGACCCGGCGCTGTAACCGCCGCCGTGAAGCCACACCAGCACCGGACGGCGCTTAAGGTCGTTTCCCGGCGTCCAGATATTCAGGTTCAGGCAGTCCTCGTCCGCGGGCCAGTAGCGGTGGGGCACATAGATCTCGCCCCGGGGCCGGTCCTGGGAAAGCAGCGGGCAGACGAAGCCGAAAGAAGTGCAGTCAAGCACCTCTTTCCATTTTTTTACCGGTTCCGGGGCGTGGAACCGGCGCGCGGCGGCGTAAGGTATGCCCTTGAAGACGTTAAGGCCGTGCCAGGCATAGCCCCGGACGGGCCCGCGGTCGGTCTCGGCGACGGCGGCGGAGGGATCATAGCGGAAGGAACTCATAGGCGGACTCCTCCTCTTCCAATGTCAAATTGTCATAGAACGCGTGCTTCTGAAAAGATTCTAACACAAAAAAGCGGGATTGAAAAGCGGCCGCGGATATCGTATACTTGAAAAGAAAATATTGGATTTTAATCTGTCAGGAGAGGATACGATGGACCGGATGACCGAACGCCCCCTCAGGGGGGACAGCGTGGAAATAAACCGCCGTTACCTGGACAGCCTGCTGGTGGAGGGACGAATCGTCGGGGCGGAGCACCCTGACACCCGTACGATGCTTTTCGGCCGGGAATTTTCCACCCCCATCGCCACCGCCGCCCTCAGCCACCTGAAATGCGGCATGGCCGCCTTTGCCGAAGGCGCCAAACTGGCAAACGCCCCGTGTTTTGTGGGTATGGGCGGCCTGGAGGAATTGAAGGCCGTCCTCGCCGCGGGCAGCGGGGTCGTCCGGATCATCAAGCCCTACGCCGATCCCGACGAGATCCTCAGCCGCATCGCCTGCTGTGAGGAAAACGGCGCCCTGGCCGTGGGCATGGACGTGGAACACAGCGTGGACGTGCGGGACGACGCCGATTCCAACGTGGCGGGGTACGAGATGAAACTGCCGACCCTGGCAGACCTGAAACGCTATATTTCCTCGACGAAGCTGCCCTTTGTCATCAAGGGCGTCCTCAGCGTCCGCGACGCACTTGCCTGCCGTGACCTGGGATGCGCCGGCGTCGTCCTCAGCCATCACAACGCCCTGATGCGCTGGGCCGCTCCCCCGGCGATGGTGCTTCCGGAGATCCGCCGGGCGGTGGGCAATGATCTTTGCCTGATCGCCGACGGAGGCATTGCCGACGGGTACGACGCCTTCAAGTGCCTGGCCCTGGGGGCGGACGCGGTATCGGTGGGCAGGCCGCTGATGGAGCCCCTCTACCTCGGCGGTCCCGAGGGCATGGCGAGGGAGATCGCCTCCTTTACCGCGGAACTGAGGGCCATGATGGTCCGCACCGGATCGAAGGACGTAAAGAGCATCGATCTCGCGGTGATCAGGCCCGTGACGTGGTGAAGCCGCACGTGATATGATCCGTTAAGGGACAGGAAAAGAAAAACGAAAACAGCGCTGCATGGAAGCTGATCCGCAGCAGCGCTTTTATAGTCTGATTTGTTTTTGGGATTTCCTTTTTTGTTCGTCCTATTTTTTTATGCTGATGATCGATGCTGTTTAGTCTACTTTAACTTCCTTGGCTTCCGGGAAAATGATCTTATTCACGAAGAAGAAGATCAGCATGGACACGCCGCCGTTGAGAACGGTAGTGCCAATGTTGTATACCCAGTCAGGAACGAATTTTCCTGCAACAGCCACCCAGATGCAGTTGATGGAGTTCACGATGCATGTAATCACGATAAAGGCCAGCAGATACCACAGGGCCTGATACCAGATGTTGCCCTTACTGCGGAATACCAGGTTGCGCTGGATGGGGAAATTGATGCATTCGCCAATCACCATAGCGATCATGTAGGCCACGAAGTAGCGCAGGCCGCCATGGGCAGCATCATAGCCCAGGATGTTCCATTTGAAGGTTTCGCCAAACATCGTCACGTCGATGCCGGGCCAGCCGAAGTCCTTTTCCGGCAGATTAGTGAGCAGCTTGGGCAGGAATTGAAGGATCAAGTATTTGAACACCGTGATCACATTGCTGACGATGACAAACAATCCGCCCTCCCGAATCCATTTGGCAGCGCTGGGATGCTTTTCCGCAAAGCTCGTCCAGAAGTTTTTCTTTTCACTCATGCCTGTGTACCTTCCTTTGTGAGATTCAATTTGGGCCGATGGAAGAAATGATGAATCAATCTGCCGCAACCCCGGAAAAAGTGTCCGTTGACGATGAACAGAATATCCTTCGCCATGTCAATGCTCACCATGCCGTTCATCATTTTCGCCATGCCCCTGAAAGGCATATTGTAGATAAACAGCATATTCAAGTCCGGTTTTCCCGCAGCCACCGCCTGATCGATCTTCTTTTTCATGAATTTTGCCGCAAACCGGGCGATAGGATTTTTTGCGTATTCCATCTGGGCCACAGCATCGTTCAGTTCCAGCGGCTTGCTTCTGTCCCAATTTTTTTGCGGGACAGGATGGCCCAGCAAGGCTTCAAAGGCGGTGTCATGCACGTTTTCCAAATCGCAGTCCCGATAGCAGGCCAGGTCCTTTCCTTCATACGGATTCGGGGCGGCTGTACCAAACACCACCTGCTGCCCCTTTAACCGAATATCCTCCGAGGATGCGCCGATGAGGATTTCATAGGTCCCCTCTTCGGTTTCCCAATCACCTGTTTTCACGTTGAAGTAACGGAAGGTGCAATCGTCGAAAAGGATTTTGACCCGCTGGGTTTCTCCGGCTTTCAGGGATACCCTTCGGAATCCCTTTAGTTCCCGGGCCGGGCGGAACACTTTGGCGCCGGGCAATGAAACATACAGTTGAACGATCTCGTCCCCGGCGCAGGGCCCGCAATTGGTAAGATCAAAGGATACGCCATTAGGATCTACGATCAGGTTTTCATAGCGGAATCTGGTATAGCTCATGCCGAAGCCAAAGGGGAAGCGCACAGGCATTTTTGCTGTAACGAAATAACGATACCCCACATACAGTCCTTCCCGGTATTCGCTGGTGTACTCTTTTCCGGGATAATAATGGCTGACGGGGAGATCAGCATACGACACAGGAAAGGTTTCCGCCAGTTTCCCGCCGGGGTTCACTTCACCACTCAGTACCCGCAGCATGGCACTGGCTGCAGCCTCGCCTCCCAGACAGCCGTATACAAGGGCCCGGCACTTGTCGATCCACGGCATTTCCACTGCGCTGCCGCAGGACAGCACCACCACGATGCGCTCATTGACTGCCGCCAGCTTGTTCAACAGAATGATCTGATTATTGGGCAAGCGCATGTGGGCCCGGTCAAGCCCTTCGGTTTCAAACCCTTCGGGCAGGCCCAGATACAAAAGCACGCATTCCGCACCTTTCGCTAATTCAAGCGCCTGAGCGGCCAGTTCCTCGTTTTGCTTGTCCAGACGTTCAAAGCCCTGGGCATACCCCACGGAGTTAGGGAAATAGTTGGTCAGCAGTTCCAGGGTCTCATCCACCTGGCGAGCATTGACCATGCTGCTGCCTGCACCCTGATACCGGGGATGAGCGGCGAAATCGCCAATGACAGCCACTTTGACGCTGTGCTGCAGGGGCAGAATGTCACCGTCATTTTTCAAAAGGACGATACACTGTTCTGCCGCTGTCCTTGCGGCAGCGTGCTGTGCATTTCCATCCACGGGCTTCGCCGCCGGCTTTTCAGCCAGCACCAGGTTCAGCAGTTCTTCCACCCGCCGGTCGATGATATCTTCGCTGATTTTCCCGCCCTTCACGGCTTGGAACAGCTGGCAGGGACTGTCATCCCCGGCAGCAGGCATTTCCAGATTCATACCCGCGCGAACGCCTTCGGTGAAATCATTGCTGCTGCCCCAATCGGTGACCACCATGCCGTCAAAGCGCCATTCCCTGCGGAGAATATCGTACAAATGAGCGTTTTCGTTGGCATAGGTACCGTTGACCTTGTTGTAGGAGGTCATTACGGCTTTGGGCTTTCCTTCCTTAACGGCGATCTCGAAGTTGGTCAGGTACAATTCCCGCAGGGTACGCTCATCCAGCACGCTGTCGGATGCCATGCGCTGCAATTCCTGGCTGTTCACGGCGAAATGCTTGGCGCAGGCTGCCACGCCCTGGCTTTGTACGCCCCGGATGAAGCCGGCCGCCATCTTGCCGGCCAGGTAAGGGTCTTCGGAATAATACTCAAAGGAACGACCGCATAAGGGACTGCGCTTGGTGTTCAAGCCCGGGCCCAACAAAACCTGTACATCCTGACTGGCTGCGTCCGCGCCAGCCACAGCACCCATAGCTTCGGCCACATCCGGACTCCAGCTGTTGGCAACGGTCGCGGCAGAAGGTATGTTGGTGGCTTTGGTGGATGCATTAAGACCTAAATGATCCCCTTCCGCCGCCTGCTTGCGCAATCCGCTGGGGCCGTCAGACAGCGTCATAGATGGAATTTGCAGGCGTTCTATGGACCGCGTATGCCATACGTCCTTGCCTGACAGCAAAGCGCATTTTTCTTTCAGGCTCATTTGTTGAATCAATGCTTGTATGTTTCCTTTCACCGTCATCCCTCCACTTTTTTCAAACTGCCCCGCCTCTCTGTTTCCCGGGAAACAGAGAGGCGGGGCCGCTATCAGGCGTTCAACCTGATCAATATTTTATGCCGTCTTCCTTCGCTTGGCATAATTCCTGATGACGAAAGCGCCCCAAACGGCAAGGCAGGCAACGATTGCCCAGCTTGCATAGATGAGAATGCTTTGCCACAGAGGCCTCATTACAATGAATTCTCCGCGGTATGCATTGGAATTGGCAATGGTGTACAGAATATTCCTGGAAGCATTCCGAAGAACGGAAACATCCGCCGCACTGCCGGGATCGGCGTCTCTCCATACGCGGTAGCCGACCATCTCCAGGTTCAAGTCGCCGCCGGCGTAAAACATATCCTTGACGATCATGTGAGAGCAGGTGTTGAAGTCGCTGATGACCAGGCCTTCAAAACCCCACTCATCCCGCAGGATATTGGTCAAAAGCCGGTAATCGCCGCCGGCCCAGCGGGTGCCGATACGGTTAAAGGAGGACATGAGGCCCATTGCCTTTACTTTGCCGCCGGCAACCCGTTCGCCGCTGGCCTTGGGGGTATAATCCGCTTTCGCGGTTTTGATGGCGATTTCAAAGCTCTTGAGGAAGATTTCACGCATGGCCTGTTCAGTGCTCCAGGTGAGCACGCCGTTCACGGAGCGGTGAGTTTCCTGTTCGTTGAGGGCGAAATGCTTGATATTCACAAATACGCCGCCCTTGGCAAGCCCTTTCATCAGAGAAGCCGCCATCATACCGCCCAGAACGGGATCTTCGGAATAATATTCAAAGTTGCGTCCGCCCAGCGGAGAACGATGGATATTGATCCTCGGAGCGTACCAGCCGCTGAAGGTCGTGCCGTCAAACCCAACAAGGCCTTCGTTGGAAACAGCTTCGCCCATGTCATACAAGCGGTCAATATTCCAGGTGGCGGCCAGCAGACTTTCGCAGCAGTAAGAGCAGCAGCCCTTAAAGCTTTCGCTGATACCGGGCATAAAATTGACCCAGCCTACGGGGCCATCCGTCTGACGGGTAACAGGAACGTCGAGCCGTTCGATGGAAGTGGTTTGGAACGCGCCTTTATTAACCAGGTCGATCATTTCATTGAGGGTCAGCCGGTCCAAAAAGGCGTCCCACATGGGATCGCTGTAATCCAGTCCCACCACGTCGCCAAAGCGAACGGGCCTGTTTTCGCCCTTGATTTCCACGGCCCTGTCAATACCTGTGGCGGGCAATTCAGTATATTGATTTGGATTGTTAGGGTTGGGATCAACGTTTTTGATGTATTCGACAAACTCGTTGGCGGCTTTCTTTTCCGCCTCAGTGCGGCTGGTGGGCCAGGTGGCGGCGAAATCGCTGCGGGAAAGATGAACGGAAAGCTCGGTGTCCGCGTTCAGGAGCGGGTCCTGGTTGTCGGTATACAGGTTGCCGACCTCGGCCTTCACACCGTCCTTATAGAAAACCGTTTCCGCCACATGCACTGTGAAGGCGGCGTTTTCCATTTCTTTGGCGGTGTGGGCACTGGTGGAAACGGTGAACACATAGTCGCCCGCTTCCAGCTCATAGCCTTTATTTCCGTTTCCGTTCCTGTCGTAGCAATCATAGGATGCATAGGCATAAGGGCTGTCTACGGTGATGGAGACCACCTGGCTTTCGCCGGGGGCAAGCTCCTTGGTCTTGGCAAATCCCACCAGCACCTTGGCTGATTTTTCAATGCCCCCCCGGGTGTAAGGAGGTGTCACATACAGTTCCACTACGTCGCGGCCGGGAACGCCGTCGGGATCGTTGGTCACTTCCACTTCCACTGTCATGGAGGTGTCCGCCCCGATGGTCTGCGGAAGGGCGCCGGCATTCTTGAGCTTCCAGGTAAAGTTCGTATAGCTCAGACCGTAGCCAAAGGGATAAGCGACCGCTTCGTCATAATGGAACGCGTCGTAATTTCCGCTCTGGGCTTCCGCGTAAGCCGTTTCGTAATAGCGGTAGCCAATGTAGATATCTTCTTCCTCGTCCACAAAGTATATGCCGGTATCTACGTTGCCCAGTCTGCCGGAGGGCTGGAGGTAAGCGTCGCCGGAATATTTATCGGTCATGCCCACTTCGCCGCCAAAGTTGTTCCAGGTGGGGTTGCTTTCCAGAGTGGCAAAGGTATCCACAGTTCTGCCGGAGGGATTGATCTCGCCGCTGAGAATGGGGCCGAGGGCCATCATACCGCTGTTGCCGGGGAAACCAAGCCAAAGAATGCCGTCCACCGTATTGTCGGCGGCAATGTCGTTGATCTCCATGGAGGTGGCCACATTGAGCAGCACTATGACCTTGTCAAAGTTCTTTCCGGCTTCTTCGATTAACCTTTTTTCGTTATCATCCAGCTTCAGGTAAGAACGGGCCATATCGAAGCCTTCTCCGCCGATGCGGGAAATGACAATCAACGCGGCGTCATTATATTCCCGGAAGGACGCCTTCACCTGATCTGTATAGCTTTCCCAGGGTGTTTCACCGGTGGGGATATTATTGATGACCTTTCCGCTGTCCAGGTCGCCGGAATTCTGGGGCCGTCCGCTGCCGGAAGCGTTTTTGTCGTTATAGAAATTGAGCAGGACTGGATTGTACTGGAAACCGGCTGCAGTCAGGCTGTCGAAAATGTTTTTCGCGTTTTCATCGGAGCCGCCGCCGGAACCCGAACCGCCATAAGCGATATTGACGGAGTTTTTACCAAACACGCTCACCTTTGCTCCCTTGGCAAGAGGAAGGGCGTTATCAAGATTCTTTAACAGAATAAACCCTTCTTTTGCAGCATTCAAGGTCACCTGATCTCCGTATTCGGCTGCTTTTTCTCTGGTATTGTATCCTTCCAAAGCAGAATACTGATTTTGTTCGTTGAGCAGCTTCGTTCTTTGGGGACTGTTGAGAACAATGCAAACTGTATCGAAAAACGCGGAAGATGCGATATTCACAGCCAATACGAGAACAAGGATGATTGCAGATGCGATGACCCAGGCTTTCGACCCTTTGCTGCGCCAAAACGTGTTCATAAGGTTTCTCCTTTCCGTGTGCGTGTTTTTACCCCCAGGAAGCATCGAAGGGCCTCCGCAGGCCCTTCGATGCTTGATCTTCAGGCAGCTGCACGCCGCCTTTATTATTCAACGATTTTCAGCCCATCGGTGCCGTAACCGTTGTTCTGCTGATTGAAGAAGCCCAGCTGCGCGCTGGTGGTGATGGTCATGTTATCAATGCAGGGAGCCTTGCAGCGCATGGTGGTTTTGCCTTCCATGTCCGCGTCCAGCGGCATACCGGCAACCAGGATGGAAATGCTGTTCACGCCTTCCTTCAAGGACAGATGAGAGGTGATCAGGTAATCCGCAAAGTTGCTGGGACCGGTGGCTTCCTTGCTCAGGATCACGGAATCGGCGGGGCATTCGTAGGTGCTGATATAGTATTCTGCGGGATAATAACCCAGGAAAGCCAGATCCCAGGACCCGATGGCGCCGTCGTCATTCACGGAGTGCAGGTCCACCTGGGCCACCTTGTCCACTCGAATGGTGAAAGCCTGGCTGTTCACGGGCAAATCCATGTGTTCTGCGCCAAGGCGAAGGGTCAGCACTGCGTCGTCCACGTCCCGGTCGCAAACCACCAGGAAGTTGACCGTGATATCCGCGTCATACAGATAGCTGACGCAGCCTTCGGAACGCGCGCCATCCAGGATGCCAACAGCCATGGAGGAACCGGAGGTTTCACCGGACCAGCCGGGGCCGGATTTGCCGCTCAAATCGGTGCATTCCGCTTCAAAGCGGTAGGTGGCTACATCGGACGTATGGGTCTTGATGGAGGCGATCAAAGCATCCTTGCTTTCGGGGAAGTCGGCAAATTCGCTCTGGATCAGTCCGGCTGCTTCCGCTTTGCTGTGCGCCGGGAAGAAAGAGCAGGTTCCGACGATCATCAAGGCGCACAGTACGCTCAAAATGCTTTTCATATTCTTCTTCATTTCATTCAGCTCCTTTTATTCTTGTGCTTCCAAGAGGGGCGGCGTCCTGCCGCCCCCCTGGAATAATGGAATTGAGCTTCAGCGTGCAATTACGGCTCCGTCACTTCGGGAACATTGCCTTCCGCGTCGGTCACCACGAAGGTGATTACACTGTCGAAGTTGGCGGTACGGGGACGCATACGGATGTACGCCAGCGTCGTACGAACGGTTGCGGTATAGATACCGGGGGTGGTGGGCGTGCCGGAGAGGGTGCCGTCCTTGGTCATGGTCAGGCCGGGGATTTCGCTCACCAGCGCGTAGGAGATGTCGTTCACAGCGCCGCCGTCCCACATGTCGCCCAGCTTGAACATGCTTTCAGAGAGAGTGGTGGAATATTCGCTGCCAGCCATGGCTTTCAATTCAGCGGTGGATTCATACAGGGAGTCGATCCGCAGGGTCGCGGGAACAGACTGATTGATCCAGCCATCGGCCACCATGTTGATGGTGATGTCATATGTGCCCAGTTCCATGGTGGTACCTACGATGTTGCCGCTGGGGGACAGGGACAGACCGGCGGGCAGACCATCCGCGGTGTAAACGATGTCTTCGGTGCCGAACTTTTCGGTGTCAATGGCAACGGATACGGGGGTGATGCCGGTCTTGCCGCCGTCGATGCCGGCGAACCAGACAACGTCGTCCTGATAGCTGAACGCGCTCTTGTCCAGGCTGTTCTTGTTCACATTGGTGTTGGCCGCGGCCCACAGCGCCCGGGTAGCGCATTCGCGCACAGCCGCATACTGGGTAGCGGATTCGGGCAGTTTGCCTTCAGCGTCAGCGATACCGTCGCGCACGCCGCCCTTGCCGCCGCGGAGGGTTTCGTCCCATTCACCGGTGATCACGTTCTGGCCGCTGTAATTGCCCAGAGGCCGCTCACAGCCGCCGCGGATCATGTAGTTGGCTTTTGCCAGAGCCGCCTGATAAGCATCGGTCACGGCGGTGCCGCGGAATCCCCACTCCCCGCGGAGAATGGTGTTCAGGGTCACATAGTTGCAGTATTCGTTCATGACGCCGATGCGGTTGAAGGCAGTCATCACAGCGGAAGCTTTGCCTTCCTTGGCGGCGTATTCAAACACCTTGAGATAGTTTTCACGAATGGCCTGTTCAGAAGCGAAGGTAGCCAGACCCCCGCGGTTCTTTTCCTGATCGTTCAGGGCGAAGTGCTTCATGAACACGTTGCAGCCGCGGGATTCAGCGCCTTTGACAACCGCCGCAGCGATGACGCCGCCCTGGAAAGCATCCTGAGAGTAGTATTCAAAGTTACGGCCGGAGAAAGGAGAACGGTGGATGTTCAGGCCGGGGCCATACCAGCCGGTCACACCCTGGAAGAGGGATTCATTGCCGATGTGAACGCCCTGTTCATAAGCCAGATCCGTGTTCCAGGTGGAAGCAATCACCACTTCGCAGCACCAGTAGGTGCCTTTGGAGAGCTGCGCGGGGCCATCGGCATCCTTGGAAGCGTCCTTACCAACGGAAGCGAGCGCTGCGTCGCCGAAACCGCCCTGGGACAGAACGGTGATCATTTCGTCATAGGTCAGCTGGTTCATGAAGGCTTCCCACGCCTTTTGACCGGAAGTGTAATTCACGCCGTTGACGGTCACGGCCGTATCGGTATCCAGGTAGTCGATGCCGGCCATCTGACGGAGCTGAATGGCGGTCATGCCGTCCGCTCTGTCATCGGTATTGACGGCCTGTGTCCAGCCTTCTGGGATATCTTCATTGGTCTTGTACCAGGGGTCGGTGGGCAGATCGTCGGAAGAATTATAGTAGTCGGTGTAGCGGCCTTCCGCGGTGCGCTCGCCGTCTGGCGCAGAGATAAAGCTGAGCAGATCGGCAACTTCTTTGGAGTAGACCAGGTCTTCCGCCTTCGTGGCGGTGGGGAAGGTTCCCTTGAAATCGGCACGGCTCATGAGCTGCATGGTGCCGTGGTATTCCTTGCCGTCGATCACGTCCGTGCTCTTGATGTTCAGCAGAGAGTCGAAGTGGTCGCCTTCAGAGAGGGGCGTATTGTTGGCTGTGTCTTCGTCATTGTCCAGAGACTTGGTTTTCGCTTCCAGAGCACTGTTCAGGGAAGCGATCATTTCATGAGAGTTCTTCTGCAGACGCAGTTCATAGTCGCCCGCTTCGATTTCCCAGCCCTTGTAGCCGTTCTGGTTGGCGTCGTTGTAGTCGAAGGAAGCAATGTCGCCCAGCCGCACATCCACGGTCACGACTTCGTTTTCGCCCGGTTCCAGCATTCCGGTTTTGCCAAAGCCCGCCAGCGCTACTTCTGCCTTTTCAATGCCGCCTCTGGTGTAAGGTGCATGGATGTAGAGCTGCACAACTTCTTTGCCCGCTTTGTCGCCGGTGTTGGTCACTTTCACCTGGACCTGCACCTTGTCGTCCAGCTTGGAAGCGGCGTTCACAGCGCTTGCCCATTCTTCGGCGCTTGTCACGAATTCCTGGCTGAAACTGGTGTAGGAAAGGCCGTAACCAAAGGGATAAACGACCTGCTCGTCGTAGTCAAAGCCTTCGAAGTTGCCTGCCCTGGCCTCTGCGTCCGCGGTTTCATAGTACTTGTAACCCATGTAAATACCTTCTTCGTATTCAATGGATTCCGCGGAGAACATGGGGCTGCCCAGATCGACTTCCGCAACTTCGCCGTCCTTCATGTAGCGAACGCGGGTGTCATATTCCGTGGTCCTGAATTCGCCCGTTTCGGGGTCGATTTCATTATGCTGGTAGAGGGTGCCGAAGTTCTGCCAGGTAGGATCGGTGGAAAAGTTCCTGGGGAAAATATCCACCAGCCTGCCGGAGGGGTTCACCTCACCCTTCAGGATTCTGGGGACAGCCTTCAAGCCGGTCAGCCCGGGCTGCCCGATCCACAGGATCGCGTTGATCGCGGGGTCTTCTGTCAAATCGCTGATTTCCATGGGGTTGGCAATGTTGAGCAGAACCACCACTTTGTCAAAGTGCTCTTTGACGTGTGCGATCATATCCTTTTCATTGTCGTCCAGCTGGAGATAATGCTCCGTCTTATCCTTGTGGGTTGCGATGTTCTGGGTATACAGGTCGTCGCCTTCACCGCCGGTACGGGCGATGGTGATAATGGCCATATCGCCGTACAGCTCGTAGGAACCCACGGTGGAGTTCAGGATCTTGGCGGGGGATTCCACCGTCTGGGCCTTATAGCCCACGGTGTAGGTGGCCGCTTCGATCCGGTTGTTTTCATACATGGTCTTCACTTTGTCATTGATTTTGAACCCGGCCGCTTCCATGCTGTCCGGCAGGGTGGTATAAACACCACCGCCGCCGCCGGAACCGGTGCCGCCGGTCACGGGGTCAAAGGAGCGAGCTCCAAACAGCGTCACATTTTTGATGGATTTTGCCAGAGGCAGGATGCCGTCGTTCTTGAGCAGGACAGCGCCTTCCTCCATGATCCTTTCGGTCAGTTCGCCGGCGCTTTTCCTTTCCGCTTCGTAGGAACCAAAGTCAGTGTACCATTTTCCTGCCGGCACGGTCGCTGCCAACGTGTCCACCGCAGTGAAGCAGAGTACCGAGCACAGGGCCGCGGAAATCAGTCTGCGGCGCAGACCGCTCGTTTTCCGGGTCTTTTTCATGGATGATCTCCTCCTGTTGCGTTTTCGGCTGATCGCCGTTGGCTTCATTATGGTTGATCTCTGACCACGGAACAAGGTTTTTGGCATAATCGTGCCTTTTTTCAGCAAAATCATTTTTTAAACAAAAAAACTGCGCTGAAGCGCAGTCAGAGGCTGAGGATGCTTATGTCTTGGGGATGGGCAGCATAATATCAAGTTGGAATACATTCTTGTCGATGTGGATCATGAAATGGCCGTTATACCTTTCGGCAATCATCTGCATACTGCGGATACCGAACCCATGATTTTCCGTATCGGCCTTGGTGGTCTGCGGCAGGCCGTCCACCATCCGCGGCAAAGCCTGAACAAAGTTTTCCTGATGAATCAGCACAAACTGCTGTTCCTTGGCAACGGACAGACTGATCACACGATGCTCGCTGTCAAAATGCCTGGCTTCTTCGATGGCGTTGTCCAGCAGATTGCCGAAGAGGGAGTAGATGTCGGATTCCTCCATAAAGCTCAGGAGCGCGCCGTTCACCAGGCAGGAGAACTCAATGTCGCTGCCCTCGCAGATCATGCGTTTCATGGTCAGCACCACGTCCAGCGCGCGGTTGCCGGTTTTGACCCGGGAGTCATACTGCTTGACCGCCTGCTGGATCTGTTCCTTTTCCTGCTCAGGAATGGACCGGCCAACTGCCTGCAGCTGATGCTTCAAATCGTGGCATTTGATGTTGATGACTTCCACCACGTCTTTTTCCCGTTCATACTGTTTTCTCTCTTCTTCCAGGATACGGCGGGTCACGGCCAGCTCCTGCTCCAGGTCGTGCCGCTGAAGCACGTTGAATTCGAGGATGATAATAAGGAGGGCAAAAATAGCGGAGGACAAATAGTTGGCGATGGTGATGCTCTGATCGGTAACAGAGCGGATCATGGGAAGGCTGATTTGTTCAATGAAGATCATCACCGCCAACGCAAGAGTCGTGATCATCATCTGTGCCGGATTGGCGATCCGGATCATGTTCCCGTAGCCTTTGTTCCGCTTGCGGAAGAAAAGCCCTGTCAGCATAAACACAGCAAGGGTACACAGGAGCAAAAGAATCAAATCGAGCGTTTTATCGCGTGATCCGGGGAAGAGGATGGTGCTTAGCATACTGGAAATCCTGCCGCCAAGCTGCTGTATACTGTATCCCGTAGTTGCCACGAAAACTGCCGTCAGCAGCTTACAATCCAGCCACAAATAGACGATCCCCAGAACCAGCAAAAACTGACCGATATAGCGCACCAGACTGCCGGTCATGCTCCCTTTGTGGCTCTGCATATAAAACGACCACAGGATCACGCACAGGATATCCACTGCCAGCGCAGCGGAGAAGAAAACCCAGCCGTGTTTGCGCTTTGGCTGCTTGAACGCGATGGTCAGCGCGCCAAGGAGCGTAAACAGTTCAAACAGATGCGACCTTAAAAACGATAGTGCTTCCGCCACGGCTTCTCCTCTCCTGTTCTTACGCCCGCCTTTGGGTGAAATAGGTATGCAAAGTTTCCACAAAGGCTTTCTTTCTGGAATGGCTCACCAGCAATTCCGTGTCGCCCAGGAAAACCGTAAATCCGTCCAGACCCGTGACCCGCTGCAAATTGACGAAATACCCGCTGTTGCACCGGAAGAATTCATCCGGCGGCAGGGTTTCTTCCACCTGCTTGCCGTTGCCGTAATAGACCAGCTCACCGTCGTCGGTGTGGTATACAATGCGGTGCCCCTGCAATTCCACATAACTCAGTGCGGACAGAGGCAGACGCCTGAATCCTCCGCTGTATTTCAGCTGAATATATTTTTCTGTATCATGCCGGCATTTCTTTTCGATCTTTTCCATTTTCAGCGAGAAAGAGGCAAAACGAATCGGCTTGATGATATAATCCGCCGCGTTGTATTCGTAGCCGTTCACGGCGTATTGGAACAGTTTCGTGACAAACACCAGCACGGTCTGGCTGTCTTTTTCCCGCAGCTTCTCCGCGGTTTTCAGACCGTCCATAAAAGGCATTTCCACGTCCATGAAAACCAGATCGAATACCGCTTTTTCATCGGACAGAAAAGCGGCTCCATCTGAAAACCGTTGGATGGAAAACACGCTTTTATGTTCCTGGGCATACTTGTTCAGGCAGTCGTTCAATACTTTCGCCTCCCGATCGTCATCTTCCACGATTGCGATCTGCAGCATGCCGCAACTTCTCCTTTCCGCTTTCCTATTATGTTTTTTGTCCATAGTAGCACAGCATGAAACGATTGTCAAATCATCCGAATTCATTATGAAACGGTCTGGCAGTAAGGTAATGGGCTGTGAAACTTTTTTGCCTTTCCCATATGCAGAAATAACCATGCCTCCGGATCGCAAAAGCACCCTCCAACAAGGGCAGGGTGCCGTAGACAGTTTTCGTTATTTCCTTTGTTTAATTGACAAGGGCGGATCAATCAGATAAAGGCGGTGCTGTTCTTATCCGGGCTTCAGTAAACGGTAAACATCTCCCGTATCATGTCCAGGTCCGAGGTCCTCGTCAGCGCCAGGCGCAGGAGGATGGCGGCTTTCTGGGGGGAAAGGTTGTCGGCGGCGACGGTATTTTCGCACAGGAGGTTGTCCGGGATGATGATGCCGTCGTCGATCCTGGAGGAGACGACCACCGGGACGGAAAGCTCCCCGATCACCTGCTTGTAGCTTTCGCTGAATTCTCCGGCTCCCGCCCCGGCGATCACGATGCCTTTGGCGCGGGAGGCGGCGAAACGGAGCAGCTCCGGGTCCGCGTCCACAGCAAAATAGAGTATGGACACCTTCGGCAGCGACCGGAGGCCGGCAATGTCGAATTCCGTATCGGCGGTGTGGCGCTTGCCGGGCGTTTCGTACATATATACCTTACCGTCCCGGACAACGCCGATGGCCCCCATCTCGCCGGCGGCGATGGCCGTGACATGGTAGGTGCTGGTTTTGGTGACGGAGCGGGCGGAATAGATGCGGTCCGAAAAAACCACCAGCACACCCTTGCTCACGGCCTCGCCTGAGGCGGCGACGCACACCGCCTGGTACAGGTTCATCGGACCGTCCGCCGAGATGGAAGTGGAAGGCCGCATGGAACCGGTAAGCACCACGGGCTTTGAGGTCTTCACCGTCAGGTTCAGGAAATAGGCCGTTTCTTCCAGCGTGTCGGTGCCGTGGGTGATCACGAATCCGGCCACGTTCCCGTCCTGCGCCATGGTGTTGATGGTCTGCGCCAGATCAAGCCAGATGGCGTCGGTGATGTCGTCGGAATTGATGTTGCACACCTGCACCGCCTCGATCTCCGCCACTTCCGTTACTTCCGGGATGCCCCGGAGCAGGATGTCGGCTGTGAGGCTGCCGGGCCGGTACCCGGCGGTCTTGCTGGCTGCTCCCACGCCGGCGATGGTCCCGCCGGTGGCCAGGATCACGACCTTTTTCCGCACAGGATCTCCTCCTTTACGCAAACGGCGAATCACACGGGACAGCTGAAAACAGGAAAAAAAGCTGTGCGGAAGCAGCGCCCATACGCCATTTCCTCACAGCTTTTTTTGCTTTGGTTCAGTTGTCTTCGCCCGGATCGTCCTCGTCGTCCCCGTCTTCAAGGTCGTCTTCGGGGGTCTCGGGGAACAGCGGCTTGTGGCAGCTGGGGCAGAGATAATCCTCGTCGAAGTCGAAATCGTCAATGGAAAAGGACATTGCGCTTCCGCAGTGGGGACAGGAATACTCCACCGTGCGGTCGTCTTCCTCGTCGTCTTCCTCTTCCGTGTCTTCGTCGTCTTCCTGGCCGTCGAAGAAAGCTTCTTCAAGGTCGCTCAGGTCGTTGTCGATGCTTTCGACGTAATCGTCCAGTTCCTCGTGGTCCTTGCGGAGGCCGGCAAGCTCGGCGGCCATTTTGTAGACGATGTCTGCCAGCTTGGAAATGACTTTGCCTTCTTTGCTGTCCAGGTCCAGTCCGCAGCCTTCGATGAGGCCCAGGAGCCTGGCAGCGTCTTCGGACAGATTGCTCATGTTATTCTCCTGTAAAGAGAGTCGGGTTTGGCCGGGGCGGCATGCCATACGGCGCGGCCGCCGGTGAGATCAGGCGCGGGACAGGTATTCGCCGTTGCGGGTGTCGATCTTGATGACGTCGCCGATGTTGATGAACAGGGGCACCATCAATTCGTAACCGGTCTCGCAGGTGGCGGGCTTGAAGGTGTTGGAAGCGGTGTCGCCCTTGAAGCCGGGCTCGGTCTTGGTGATCTCCAGTTCAACAAAGTTGGGCGCTTCCACGCTGAAGGGCTGGCCCTTGAAATAGCGGATGGTCACGTTGGTGTTTTCCTTCACGAAAACGATGGCGTCTTCCACCGCGTCCTTGCCCAGGGGCATCTGCTCATAGGTTTCGGGATCCATGAAATAGTACAGGTCCCCGTCGTTGTACAGGTACTGCATTTCCTTGGTCTCGATGATGGCGCGGGGCATTTTGTCGGTGGGATTGAAGGTGCGTTCCACCACCGCGCCGGTCATGACGTTCTTGATCTTGGTGCGTACGAAAGCCGCGCCTTTTCCGGGCTTCACATGCTGGAAGTCAACGATGTTCCAAACGCCGCCGTCCCATTCGATGGTGATGCCTTTTTTGAAATCTCCCGCCGTAATCATGCTTTGAATTCCTCCGTTTGCTTTTAGAGTATGTATCACAATAGGCCCGTCTCAGACGCCGCCTATGGCTTATGGTGTTACAGGATGATCAGTTCCTTGGGCGCAGGCACCAGGCTTTCATAGCCTGTTTCGGTGATGACGCAGGTATCCTCGATCCTGACGCCGCCCAGTCCGGGCACATAGATGCCGGGCTCCACCGTAACGATGTGCCCCGGGCACAGGATATCGGTGCTTGCCGCGGAAAGCCGGGGGTTTTCGTGGATGTCGATCCCCACGCCGTGGCCCAGGCTGTGGCCGAAACGCCCCTGGTATCCGGCCTCGTCGATCACGCGCCGCGCGTGGGCGTCCACGCTTTTGCATTCGACACCGGGGGCAAGCATCTTTTCGCATTCCAGGTGGGCGCGCAGCACGGTATCATAGATCCGGCGCATCTCGGCGGAGGGTTCGCCGAAGGAGACGGTCCTGGTCATGTCCGCGTCGTAGCCATGGTACCTAGCGCCGAAATCAAGGGTAAGCATCTCGCCCCGGGCGATGGGCCTGTCCGACGGGACCGCGTGGGGGAGGGACCCGTTGACGCCGGAGGCGGAGATGGTGTTGAAAGCGAGGCGCTCGCTTCCAAGTTCCATCATTTTGTAGTCCAGGTGAAGCTGGACCTGCTTTTCGGTCATGCCGGCTTTGGCAAAGGACAAAAGGTCTTCAAACGCTTCGCAGGAAATGGCGCAGGCCCTGCGGATGCAGGCGATCTCGTCCTCGTCCTTGACTGCGCGCATCTTTTCCGGTACGCCGGCCAGGGACTGGTGCATGGCGCCCGCCATGACCTCCTTCAGGTGTTCGCATTCCCGGACGGTGACGTGGTCGTCCTCGATGTACACCCGTTCCACCCCGGCTGATGAAAACATCCGCCACGCGATGGCGGCGTGGTCCGATCCTTTGCTCACCATTTCCACGGGGATGCCGGGAGCCTGCCTGCCCGCCTGCTCGGTGTAGCGGAAATCGGTGATGATCGCCGCGTCCCCGGGGGTGACCGCCAGGACACCTTCACCGGTAAAACCGGTCAGGTAATACATGTTGGAAGGCTTGGTAATGTATACGCCTTCGCCGTCCTTCAATCCCGCTTCACGCACGAATGCGGCGATCCTGTTCAAATGCAACACCTCCGCAGCAGATAGACACTTTATTCTATCACATTGCAGCGCATATTTCCATAGCTAACCGGAAAAAACGCCGGGAAAGAACACGGAAAACACGGAAAAACGGGGCGGATCAGGGATGAAAAGCCCCGATGAGAGGCAAAACCGCGTTGATCAGGTCGACGGACGCCGGCAGGGCGTCGGGGGAGACGTTCCTTGAAACGATCGTGTATTCCATATAGCCCCCGTCCGCCGCCAGATACAGGATGACCGTGCGGAAGGCCGTGCCGTCCGGCGACGACGTATCCCTGACATAGCAGGGATGGCTGCCGTTTTCATCCGCCCACCTGAGCGGGATCCCTCCGGGAGTCCCGAGATTGGTCAGGGCGGTGGCCGTGACGGCGGCTGCCGGGCCGCTTTCCGCTTCAGGGATATATGTGCGGCTGAAGCTGTCCTCCGTTTGGGACGTCAGGACGAAGCCGGCGGGCTCGGACCAGGTGCCCAGCACGGCGCCGTGAAGCAGCACCTGGGTCCCGGAAACGCCGTTTTCTCCGGTGGAGGCCTCCTCGAGGGCCTGTTTCTCGGCCGACAGGGTATTGAAGGATCCCAGCAGGGAATCGTATTCGGACTGCGTCTCCATCAATTGCGTCTGCAGGGTCCTGCCCTTTTCCTCCAGGGAGGCGATCTCCCCGGTCAGGGCGGACACCCGCTCTTCCAGCAGTTTCTTTTCGGAGGTTATGGTCTCCAGACCTGCCTGCAGGCTGTCCCTTTCGGCGACTGCCGCCTCGGCTTTTTCGGCCAGGCTTTCTTTTTCGGCGGCGAGGGCGGTGATCCTTTCGGACAGGTCCGCCTTTTCTGCGGTAAGAGACGCCACATTTGCCTCAAGTGTGGCCTTGTTCGCTTCTGCAGACACCACTTTCTGTTCAAGAATGGCTTTCTCTGCTTCGACAGATCCCACTTTGGCTTCAAGCTCGGCTTTTGCGGCTTCCGCCTCCGCTTTTTTTGCCTCAAGCTCCGCTTTGGCGGCGTCGAGAGAGGCGATCTTTTGCTCCAGGGCGGCCTTTTCCGCTTCGGACGCGCCTGCCGTTTTCTCCAGCGCCGCGTGTTCCGCTTCCAGTGCCGCCATCCTGGCTTCCAGAGTGGCCTTTTCGCCTTCGGCTTCCGCCACTTTGGCTTCCAGATCGGCCTTAGCCGCGGAAATTTCCTCCACTTTTTGTTCTAAAGCGGCTTTTTCGGCCTCGGCAGCCTTCTGCTTTTGTTCCAGCGCCGCCCTCTCGGCGTCCGCGGCGTTCAGTTTGTTTTCCAGCTCCGCCATGACGGCGTCCGCGGCGTTCAGTTTATTTTCCAGATCCTCCCTGGCGGCGTCCGCGGCGTTCAGCTTATCTTCCAGCTCCGCCATGACGGCATCCGCGGCCTTCAGTTTTTCTTCCAGTTCCGCCTTGACGGCGTCCGCGGCCCCCAGTTTTCCCTCCAGGGCGGCTTTTTCCGCTTCGGCTGCCGTGACTTTTCCCTCAAGTTCGACTTTGTCTGTTTTGGCTGCCTCCACTTTTTGCTCCAGATCGGCTTTTTCCGCTTCGATCGCCGCTATTTTAGCCTCGAGATCAGCCTTATCCGAGTCTGAAGCTGCCACTTTGGTTTCGAGGAGGGCTTTTTCGGCGTCCGCGGCCGACAGCTTTGCCTTCAGGTCCGACATGGCGGTTTCGGCCGCGGCGACCTTTTCTTGCAGCTCGGCTTTTACGCTTTCGGCTGCCGCCGCTTTTTCTTCAAGCTCGGCTTTGGCGGCGTTCAGCGCTTCCACGGCGGCGAGCAGGCTGGTTTTTTCCTTTTCCGCAAGGGCGGCTTTGGCTTCAAGGGTCTGTTTTTCGGTTTCCGCGGCGTTCACCCTTTCGGAAAGCTCGGCTTTTTCCGCCTCGATGTCCATGATCCGTGAGTTCAGGCTGTCCCGCTCCTTTTCGGCGGTTTCCGCCCGCAGGAGGAGATCGGCGTTTTCCTTTTCGGCTTTTTCGGCCCTTTCGGCGAGGGCGGCCTTTTCCTTTTCGGCTTTTTCGGCCCTTTCGGCAAAGACGGCCTTTTCGCTTTCGGCTTTCTCGGTCCTTTCCAGGAGGTCGGCTTTTTCGATCGAAGCGATCTCCGCCCTTGCCTTGAGGGCGGCGTTCTCGCCTTCGGCGGTTTCGGCCCTTACGGTGAGGGCGGCGTTCTCGCTTTCGACGGCGTCAGCCCTGGCGACGAGGGCGTCCCTCTCCTGCGTCAGGGCGGAGACGCTCGCGTTCAGGCTTTCGATGTCCGCGTTCAGCGAACCCTCCCTTGCCAGCAGGCTGTCGCGTTCCGCGGTAAGGTCGTCCACCTGCTGTGTGAGGGATTTGAGCTGGTCCTGGAGGGCCGCGATCTCATCGCTTGCCTCCCGGGCCCGGGCCTGGGTCTCTTCCCTGTAACGGTCGATGTACTGCTGCTGGTTCTTATTGTGGCCGATCAGGATGCCTGCCATGATGGCGACGGCAAAAAACAGAATGAGGAGCCATACCCAGCTTCTTTTCATGTTTCCGATCCTCCCTTCCGGGTCCCGTTGTTTATGTTTGCGTTAAGACGGCGCATCCAGCCGTCCAGGTTGGTCAGTCTTGAGATCTCTGTCCTTTCAGCACCGGATTCAAGGAGCAGGGCGGAAAGGATGCACAGCCCGTGAACGATGTGCTCCGCCTTTGCCTCCGGCAGTCCGGGAACGCGGCGGCGGTTTTCCGGGGTCATATCGGCCAGGTCTGCCGCCAGGTCAAGGACGCGCCGCGTCGTTACGGCGGGGTCCTCGGGGAAGCGGACTGCCAGCATATCCCGTGCCGCCGTTCCCGTGCCGCCGAGGAGAACCGTTCGGCGACGGCCGGCGTCACGCAAAAGGGCGCCGGCTTCTTCACGGACCATGGCCCGCAGCCTTTGGACAAGCGGGGGAATGTCGGCGCGGGAGGCGATGGGACAGCTTCGCAGCATCCGGGAGGCGCCGGCCTGCAGGCTGACGGAGCCTTCGGCCCCTTCCTTTCCCAGGATGATCTCGGTGCTGCCCCCTCCGATATCCATCACCAGGGTGTCCGTCCCGTCCGCGACCGCGGCGAAAGCAAGCGCGGCCTCTTCTTCGCCGGACATGACATAAAGCAAAAGTCCCGCGGCCTCCTTCAGCCGGCGGGTGAACTGATCCCGGTTCGAAGCGTCGCGGGTGGCCGAGGTGGCGTACAGGTCGATGCCGTCAGCCCCGCAGCCCACGGCCAGGGCGGCTTTTTTAAGCCGCAGGACAGCCTGGGCCGTCCGGTCCATGACCGTGTCGGAAAGGACAAAGCCGTCCTTCAGCCCCATGAACAGTTTTGTATCCTCCCTCAGGCGCAGGAGGGGCAGGGGTTCCGGGCCGTTCAGGGAGGCCGCAAGCATGCGTGTGGAGTTGGAACCGATGGCGATGGCCGCGCGGATCATGGCGCTTCCTCCAATGTGACTTCATGGGAAGCATAAAGGCTGTCGATGTTGCTGACCTTGAAAAGGATCTCGCCCGGCATCAGGTAGCCGTAATCCTCCCGGGCCACCTGCATGATGTAGGCGTCGGTATCGCTCCTGTGCAGTTCCCCCTGCAGGGAGCTTTTGATGGAGTCCAGCTGGATCTGTTCCATCCGCAGGGCCTTGTGCTCGGCCTCGAGGGCTGCGTACTGGGCGTTGAAATGGTTGTTCAGCACCAGCGTTACGGCCAGGATCAGCACAATGACGACGACAAGATCAAACACACGGAACTTTTTTTTCATTTTCAGCCTCCTGACTGGCCCGGGCACATGTCCCGGATATCGTCGCAGAACCTGATCGAGAGGGTTTTGCATTCCTGCCGGACGGCGGAGGGATCGATCCCCTGCCGGCTGCTTTCGTTCAGGAATTCGTTGAGACCTGCGCACAGGAACACGGCGTACCTCCTCAGGTCGCCCGCGTCCACGCCGCCCGGGAGCAGTTCCTTCAGCCGCTGTGTCACGGCAAGAACGATCTGGTCGTACAGCACTTTTTTAAGGTAGACGCTGTCCTTGGGCGACAGGGAAGATAAAAGCTCTATGTTGCGGTCAAAGCTGTCCAGGATGGTGTCCACGGTGTTTTCGATGGTCCGGTGGGGAAGTCCCCCGGGGTTGTTCTGGCGCTGCAGCTGGTCGTAATTCTCCGTGGCGTCCTGCAGGATGTCCCGCACCATTTCGTTGGCCAGGTCATATTTGTCGTTGTAATGGGTGTAAAATGTGATGCGGCTGGTCTCGGCATCCTTGCACAGCTCGGTCACGGTGATGGAGGAAAGGGATTTCCTCCGCAGCAGGCGTTTTAATGTGTTTTTCAGGTTTCGTTTGGTTTTGGAGATCCTTTTGTCCATAAATTCCCTGTCCGTATCGATGGCGCCCGGAGGGGGCGCGTGTATGTGAACCGCTTACAGGATAACGCAAAGTCAGGTGATTGTCAAAGCAAAACCGTCTCCCGCGGTGCGTCATGGCCGCTCATGGCCAGGGCGATCTGCTTCCGGGAGGCGTTCAGGGCGTCGCATTCAAAAACGATGCTCCCGCCGTACATGACAAGGACGCGGTCACATACCGCCATGGCTTCGTCCACCTGGTCCGTCAGGTACATTATCCCCGTGCGGCTCACCTTTTCCTCCTTAAGGCAGCGCCGCAGGAACAGGAGCCCGTCCCCCGTCAGTCCCTCGCCCGGGTGGGAAAGGAGCAGGACGCTGCCGGAACGGTCCAGTTCCGGGGCTTCCAGAAGCATCCTCAGGTCCGCTGCATCCAGTGACGAAAGGAGGGTGTCCGCCTCCGCGCCGATGGGATATTCCTTCAGGATGAACCGTACATAGGCCTCCAGCCGATCCCTGCGGAGCATGCCGTGTACAAAAAGGGACGAAAAGCGGGAACACTGCATTGCCAGGGAGTCCGTGACGGTCACCCCGGACAGCGGTCCGGGCAGCACCGGGGAAGGCGGGGGGATATAGCGGACGCTCCTGTGCACAGAGGGGTAATCGTAGTCCTTCATAATGTTCCCGTTCAGGCGGACGCGGCCCTCCGCGAATCTTTCCAGCCCGGCCAGGATGCTGAGGAGCCGCTCCCCGCCCTCGCCCTTCATGGCGCACAGGCCGGTGATCTCGCCCTCGCGGATCTCAAACGAGACATCGCGCAGCGCGGCACGGTCCCGCTTTGGGCGGGCGGAGAGGCCGCGGACCTCCAGGACCACGCCGCCGGGGATGGATTCCCGCAGGCTTTCCCGCTCACCTCCGCCGCCAGACCCGAGGACCGCCTCCAGGGTCCGGATGTCCGCGTCGTCCGACGGACCGTCGAAAACCGCTTCCCCGTCCTTCACCACCGTAAGACGTGTGCCTATGCGGGCGTGGCGCGGCCGGCGGGTGAGGATCGCCACGCAGCAGCCCGTCTGCGTGAGGCGGTCCACGGACCGGGCCGCGGCGTCGAAACCGGCGGGGGGGATATCCCTCAGCGGGTCTTCAAGCACCAGCAGCCGGTCCCCGCGTACGGCGGACAAAAACAGCTGCAGCGCCAGTTTCCCTTCCGGGGGCAGGGCCGCGGCGGGCATATTCGGATCGACGCCCGGGAGGAACGCATCAAGGAGCGCCCCCGTATCCGTTCGCAGGGGCTTTGATCCGGGATAAAGCAGCCGCACATGTCCCATGACGCTGATGGGATCGAACACACCCAGGGAAGAGGCGCATCCGCGCGCCAGGGCGTCGGCGGGCGAAAGGAAAGCCGCAGGGCTCCCGTCGAGCCTGACATCGCCCTCCTTTAGGGCCTCCCGGCCGGTAAGGACGGCGCCGACCGCCCTGAGGTCGCTCTCCCTGTTTCCGAGGATCACGTGGGAAGTTCCCGTATCCAGAAACATGGAAAGCGTTTTCCTGTTTTCATCCCTGTCCCCGCCGGACGGGGGATAAGCCCCGTAAGGGCCCGGCAGCACCGCGTTCCGGAGCTCCATCAGATGGTCCATGCCGCCTCCAAAGTTCATTACGCATACAGGTGAAAGCCGCCCGGGGCGCCGGCGCCGGCTTCCGGGACCATTTTACCATCCGGGCCCGGAATGCGCAATACGATGAAAGAACGGGCTTCGCCGTGACGGTCCGTTTTTCTTGACGCGCCCCTCGCGCCGTGATAGACTTCCGATATAAAAAAGCGTCCCGCAGACCTCCGGAAAGGCCGCGCGGACGGACATAACGACAGAAAGGACCTGATCCCATGAAAGCGCTGCTTTTCCTTATCATCCTTGCGCTGCTCCCTTTCCCCGCCGCAGGCGGGGAGGCGGTTCTCGATCCCTTTGCGCCGATCCGGCTGGACATCTCCGCCGGGGACGCCACCGCGGAAAGCCCGCTTATCCTGCGGGGAGTGGATTTCGGGGACGGCGCGAAGCTTCTGCGCCTGCTTGGCCGGACGGACAGCGAGATGTTCGTCGCCATCCGTGCGGACGGTATGGAAGAGCGGCCCTTTGTTAACGTTAAATTTCTGCCCCAGTACCCCCAGCGCCGCCTGACCGTGGACCTGAAGGGCGAGCACGACCTGTATATCACACTCAGCGGCAGCGGCGTGCTTTCCTCCCTGCAGGCCTTCACCGGCGACAGGGAATTCGACGCCGCCATCCGGGCGGAGCGGGGCGTTCGTTATGACGACGCTGTGCCTGCCTGGGCCACCCGGGACTGTCCCCGGGGCGGCACGGTGGAAAAAATCACCTACCGGGCCCACGACTGGTTCAACGACGAAAAGGCGGTGTACGAAAAAAACGCGTACGTTTACCTTCCCCGGGACTATGACCCGGAAAAGCCCTGCGGGCTGATGATCCTGTGCCACGGCATCGGGGGCAGCGAGGTGGAATGGGGCCTGAATACGAACAACTCCACGGTAAAAAGGATCATGGACAACCTGATCGACAGCGGCGCCGTCCGCCCCTTTATCGTGGTCACGCCCAACGGCCGCGCCGGGAATACCGGCGATCACGGATCCTTCTACCTGTTCGACCGGGAGCTGCGGGAGGACCTGCTCCCCGCCCTTTCGGAAAAATACGCGGTGGACGTTACAAACCGGGACAAATGCGCCATGGCCGGCCTTTCCATGGGCGGCATGCAGACCGTCAACCTGGGCATCGGCAGGTGCCTGGACCTGTTCTCGTGCTTCGGCGCGTTTTCCGCCGCGCCGACATCCAACCCGGCGGCTGTCACGGCGGGGATCCTGAACGCGTCCCGGGACCTGAAGGTGCGGGTGTTCTACAGCGTCTGCGGCACCGACGACAATGTTGCCCTGTCCAGCGCCAGGGCCGCCGTCGACGGCCTTGACGGCATGACGGAGGCGCTGGACCGGGAGAATTTCGTCGTCCAGTACGTCCCCGGCGGCCACGATTTCACGGTATGGTACCTGGGGTTCTACAATTTCGCCATGCTGTTTGCCGGGGAACGGGATTGAGCGGATGCCCCGGGCCTTACGCACGGTCCAGGAACGCCCGGACGTCGGCGAACCTTTCCTCCATGGTCTCCCGGCCGATACGGTAGGCCTTTTCCAATTCCGCGGGGCGCCTCTCGATCCGCCGGATGTCCAGGGGACGGGGCGGGCGGATCACCAGGATCCTTCCCTCCGCCTCCGCCCGGTCGATCGCATCCATCTGCCGGTCGTACATTTCGGCCCTCCGGTCCAGGGCATCGGCCAGGGCGGGCCATCTTTGCAAAAGGGGCAGGAAGCGGGGCAGGGGGCGGCCCTTCCTTTTCCGGTAGCCTTTAGGGCGGGTCAGGACCAGGACGCGGCGGTCATAACCCTCCTTTTCCATCACCGAGCAGGGTACGGCCTCGGCGATGCCGCCGTCCAGGTACAGGCGGCCGCCGATCTCCACCGGCCGGGATACAAAGGGCAGCGATGCCGAGGCCCGCAGCCAGAGCATGTCCTCATCGCCGCCGTCCCGGCACAGGTGGTATACGATTTTGCCGGCGGATAAGTCCGTCGCCCCGACATAGAAGGCCATGGGATCCCTGCGGAAGGTCTCGGTGTCGAAGGGATCCAGGTCCCGGGGCAGTTCCCGGTAGCAGAAATCCGCGCCGAAAAGGTCCCCGGTCCTGACCAGGGAGCGCAGGCTTAAGTAGCGCGGGTCCCGGATGTATTTCAGGTTGTACCTCAGGGCGCGCCCCGGCTGGCGGGATTTCAGGTTGCAGCCGAACACCGCCCCGGCGGAGATGCCCGCGGCCCCGTCAAACCTCAGGCCCCGCTCCATCATCACGTCCAGAACGCCGCAGGAGAACATGCCGCGCATTCCGCCGCCCTCCAGGATCAGGCCTGTTTTCATTTCCTTTTCCTCCGTCTTCCCGTATTCCCTTTGGACGGGAAGGATCATCCCCGACGGCTCATTCCCACAGGGGCTTCAGCCCGGCTTCCTTCCTTGCCAGGTCAAAATGATACCTGACGATGCCCAGGTCCACGCTGCTGAAGGGCCCCCGGCGGTCGACGGAGGTTACCGAACCGTCCTTTTCCAGGACGAATTCGAATTTCTGCTGGTTGATGGCCGTAGGCGCCAGCAGCGCCAGTTCCACGCCCCGGCGGAACCATTCCGGACCGTCCGCAGCCCCGGAGGATACCTGATCCGCCGATTTGCCGCGGTGCGGCGTTCCCGGGGTCTTTCCGTAGCCGACGGCGATCACGATGGCGAGCTTTTCTCCCGGGGCGATCTCGCAGGGGACGCCCTTCGGGCTGAATGTGCCCGCCCAGCAGGTATTGAGCCCCAGGGACTGGGCGGAAAGCACCGCCTTTTCGCCCCAGTAGCCGATCCTTTCCTCCAGGCCCGGGCCGTCCTTCCCGACGCAGGCGATCACGGCCGGGGCGCTGCCGAGGCCCATCACCCGGCTGAGCAGCCGGCCGAAGGTGTTTCCGGCGTCGGGCAGGAACTGTAAGTGCAGCCCTCCCGCGGCGCTGCATTCCAGGACTGTATCGTTCAGCTTTTTCGCCGTTTCCGCTTCGATCTTTTTATCCAGGTACGCCCGTACCGAGTGCCGGGCATAAACAGCCTCGAGCTCCGTCATATAGGTACACCTCCGTTTTCCGCGCGTGGCGCGGGCATATCCGAAGTATAACAGCCTCCGGGCAAAAAGGAAATACCGCCGGGCTCCGGTCCGGCGGAAAACAAAAAGAAAACGATGAAGATCGTGAAAGGAGCCCCCATGGATCCCTTCAGGCACCGCGTGCAGTATTATGAGACCGATATGATGGGCATTGCCCACCATGCCAACTATATCCGCTGGATGGAGGAGGCCCGCGTCGATTTTATGGACCGGATCGGCTTCCCCTATGCCAGAATGGAATCACGGGGCGTTTTTTCCCCGGTCCGGTCCCTCCGCTGCGATTACAGGCGCCCCTGCACCTTCGGGGATGACATCGACATCGCGGTGTCGGTGGAGTCCTTCAACGGCGTCGTGGCCGAGCTGCGCTACCGGATGACGAACGCCGCAAAGGGCGAAACGGTGTGCGAGGCCGTCTCCGAGCACTGCTTCCTGGACCGGGAAGGCCGCTTCGTCCGCCTCAAAAGGGAGATGCCGGATTTCTGCGCCCGGATGGCGGAACTGTGTTCCGGTAATGAGCCGTGAGGTACCGGGGCGGCGTCAGGTTTCCGGAGGGGCCCCGGTCTCCTGCTTTCCCGCTGACTTCTTCAGGTTCAGCATGACCACCGCGGCGAGGATCAGGGCGATCCCGAGGGCGGAGGGGAGGGTCAGGGGTTCGGAAAAGACCAAAATACCTACCAGCGTTGCCACCATCGGCTCGACGGTGGCGAGGATCCCGGCCCGGCTCGCCTCCACCGTGCTGAGGCCGAGGGTGTAGCAGAGGAAGGGGACCACCGCGGTGACGAGGGCGGTCAGTGCGCAGAAAAGCAGCAGCGAGACCTTATCCGGCGCGGCGGTGAATTTCGAGGCCATGTCCGAAGGATCGCAGATCATCAGGGAGCCGCAGGCGGCGATGAGGAACGTATAGGCCGTGACGGCGTAGGGAGAGTATTTCCTGAGCGCGACGGTCCCCAGGATGCTGTACAGACCGTAAAAAACAGGATGCTCCCGAATCCCAGCCCCGGGAACAGCGGGATATCCCGCGGCGGGATCCTGAAAGCGGATTTGTCCCTGATGGGCAGCAGGATACAGAAAAAAAGTGCGGCCAGGGTAATGCGGATGGATACGATCTGTACCGATGTGAATCCCCAGGCGCCGAGCCTGCGGACAAAAATGCCCATGCTGCCCCAGAAGCAGCCCGCAAGGATGATCAGCAGCGGGCCGATGTTCCGCCTGCTTTTTTCCATAATCACGATACTCCCGTAAAACGGATCCCATCTGGGGCTGCGCGGCCTTGGGGGAAGGCGGCAAAAAGGGCCGCCGTCAGTCCAGCGTCTGCTCCCCGTACCTGAACAGCGTTGCGTTGATCTCCCAGATGCCGTAGTACCGGCGGGAAATGAAATAGGAAACGATGACGTCGAACCGGTCGGTGGGGGACAGGGCATAGCCCGCGCGGGCAAGGAGATCCGCCGTTTCGTCCAGACTGAGCTCCAAAGCGATGGCCAGGGCGACGGCGGTCTTTTTCTTTGGGTGGTAGTTCTTTTTGCACCGGATGCCGGAAAACAGTTTCCGGTCGATGTTGGCCCGCTTGTATACGGTCACGTCGTCCAGGCCGCGTTCGTCGATCAGGCGGAAGAGCCTTTGGGCGAAGGAGTCTTCCTTCGCGCCTAGGGCCTCCTCCAGGGCGGCAAAAGGCGCCGTGCTTTGACCTGCCGGGGGCGGTGCGGCTTTGCGCGCGCCGCCGGGCAACATACCGGCGGTTTCCTTTACGGGCCGGACGGCGGCTTCCCTGCCTCCGATCAGGTCTTCCAGGTCGGTAAACAGCCGGCCGGACATTTCAAAGGCGTCCCTGTCGAAGACCGCCAGGATCACCGTCATTTCATGGTTCAGCAGGAACCGGCCGATCTCGGAAAAGGCGACGGAAAGGGCCTCATCCTTCGGAAAGCCGTAGATCCCCGCCGAGATCAGCGGGAAGGCGGCGCTTTTGCATTTGAGGCTGTGGGCCAGGGCGAGGGAGCGGGCGTAGCATTCGCCCAAAGTTTCCCTTTCACGGTATCCTCCGCCCCGCCATTCGGGGCCCACCGTGTGGATGACATACCGGGCGTTCAGGCGGTAGGCGCCGGTGGCCGCCGCCTGCCCCGGCGGGATATCGCCGATCTTTTTCCTTTCCGCCAGCATGTCCTCCGCCCCGGCGGCAAGGTATACGGCCATGTCGGTCCCCCGGCCGATGACGGGCCTGGGGTTGGCCGTGTTCACGATGGCGTCGGCATGGACGCGGGTGATATCTTCCCTGATGATCTTCAGCGGCATGGTTCACCTCTTGGGCCTTTCAAACCTGCATCCATTCCGTGAGGGCGCCGATATAGACCTGGGCCAGGAGCCTCTGGGTCTTTTCGGAGGGATGGTGGTCCGCCCCGGCGCCGTCCCGCTCCTCGTCCTTTGCCGGGAGCTTCAGGAAGCGGACGGCGCTGTCGCCGGTCTCAAGCCGCCAGGCCTCCGCCGCCTCCCTCGCCGCGTCCGTCAGGTCCTCCCCGAAGACGCCCAGGGCGCAGAGGATGCGGGCCCGGGGGTTGTTTCTGCGTACCATGGTGAGGAATTCCCGGTACTTCCGGCGGTACATCTCTTCCCGCTCCGGGATATGCCGCGTCCAGCTCAGGTCGTTGTTGCCCAGGTTGATCACGATATAATCCGGCCGGAACCGGGAAAAGTCCCAGGGGATCTCCTGGGGCTTTTTGCCGCCGGGCATCGTCCAGGCGATCTTTCCGCACATTTCGTATACCGGGGCCATCACGTTTTCTTCGTTGATGTCCCCCTCGGTGTAGCCGCTGATCAGCCCGCAGCCGCTGACGGAGGTGAATACCGTGTCCGCCCCCAGGGCCTGGCCTGCAAGGTACGCGTGGGACTTTTCGGCGTTTTCGGTCTCGGTGGAAAAGGTATCCTCCGCCCTGCCGTCCACGCCGTAGCCGCAGGTGATGGAATCGCCGATGAACTCGATCTTCAGTTTCCTTTCCGGCAGGGCCAGCGTTTCCCCGTCGGTTGCGATCTCACCGAGGGCCATCAGGCTCTGGCTGCACTCGCTCAGTTTCACCAGCCGCACGGTGTGGGTCTCTTTCCTGTCGCTTTCAAAAACGGCCACCCGGGTCTTCGGGTCGCTGAGGCGGCTGTCGACCAGCTTTTCTCCGTCCAGGTACACCGCGTACCGGGGCAGCACCCGGTCGACGGTGGTCTCCGGGCAGGTGCCGTTCCATAAAAGGACAAGGCTCAGGAAGCGGGCGTCCTTCAGGACGAAGCTTATTTCGCTGGCGGGGGAGCACATCCACAGCGTGCCTTCGGCGTCCTTTACGAAGCGTCCCAGCGTTTTTGCGTTCGGGAGCATGTTTATATTCCTCCTGATATGCAAGATGCGTTTATTTGGGGAAGACCAGCGTGATGACGGTGCCGCTGTCCAGGTCGCTTTCCAAACGGATCTGGGCGCCGTGGAACTGGGCTCCGTGCTTGACGATGGACAGCCCCAGGCCCGTGCCGCCCAGCTCACGGGAGTGGCTCTTGTCCACCCGGTAGAAGCGTTCGAACACCCGGTCCTGCTTGTCCTTCGGGATGCCGATGCCGGTGTCCGCCACACGGATCTCCGTTCCTTCCCCGGAGGAGGCGACGGTCACCGTCACGCTTCCGCCGGGACGGTTGTATTTGATGGCGTTGTCGCACAGGTTATAGACCATTTCCCCCAGCAGCCGCCGGATGCCCTTTACGGACAGGTGCTCTCCCATCAGGCGGAGGGAGACGTTCTGCTTTTCGGCGGCGGGCCGCAGGCTGTCGATGGTGTCAGACGCCAGGTCGTACAGATCCACGTCCTCCCAGTCGGGGGGCACGGCGTTTTCGTCCAGTTTGGACAGGCGCATGATGTCGTCCACCAGGTTAATGAGCCTTTGGGATTCCCGGTAGATGTCGCCGGAAAATTCCGGGATCTTTTCCGGGGGCACCAGGCCCTGGCTCATCAGCTCGGCGAATCCGGAGATGGAGGTCAGTGGGGTCTTCAGTTCGTGGGATACATTGGCGGAAAACTCCCGCCGCATCTGCTCCCGCTGGTCCGTTTCCTCCCGGATGGTCAGGCTCTGGTCCTGGATGCGCTGCAGGAGGGGCTTAAGCTCCGGATAGGGGGTCGCCGCGGGGTCGTCCAGGTCCATTTCGTTGATGGGCTTGACGATCTGCTTGGCGGCCCGGAAGGCCAGCACAATGGAGATGAGCAGCATCAGGACCAGGATGCACAAAAGCAGCGTCACGCTGGTCAGCGTCTGCTGCACCGCGGACAGGGGCCGGCTGAGGCGCAGCACGGTGCCGTCGGCGCAGCGGATGGCGCAGTACACGGTCCTTTCCCCGACGGAGCCGCTTTTGCGGACGCTGTGGCCTTCCCCGGTCTCAAAGGCGTCCCGCACTTCCGGGTCGTCCTTCTGGTTGGGGATCCCTTCGCCGGTCCGGTTGTCATACAGCACCTCGCCGTTTTTGTCGATCCAGGTGATCCTGTCGTCCTTTTCGAGGGACGCCAGGTAATCGGTGCCGGCGAAATGCAGTCCTTTTTCGGCGTATACTGCCTCACGGCGCAGCGTTTCATGGGCCGAAGTCACGGACTGGGTGATCTGGATGCCGAAAAACATGCCGGCGCAAAGGATAAGGACCACGATTCCCACAAGAAAGGTGTTCCTGAAGATCGTTTTGACCATGGCTGCACCTCCGTATGTTACAGCGGGAGAACAGGAAATGCGAATGCCTGCCCGTTTAGGTATTCGGGCGCGGGCAGGATCAGGCGGTCGCGTCGTCCGTCATCCGGTAGCCCACGCCGCGCACGGTCTCGATGGCGTCGCCGGCCCTGCCGAGCTTGGCCCTGAGGGTGCGGATATGCACGTCCAGGGTGCGGTTTTCCCTTTCCGCCCCCAGGCCCCAGACCCGGTCCATCAGTACGTCCCGTGTCAGGATGCGGCCCCGGTTTTCCATCAGCAGGCAGAGGAGGGAGAATTCCTTGTAGGTCAGGTGGACGTGTTCGCCGTGCACGGCCGCCTCACGGTTTTCCGGCCATACCCGGATGGGACCGCATTCCAGGTACGTGCCCGGCGGGGAATGCTCCGCCCTGCGCAGCACCGCCCGGACGCGGGCCACCAGTTCCATCATGCCGAAGGGCTTTGAGATATAGTCGTCGGCGCCGGCGTCCAGGCCCTCCACCCGGTCGAATTCGGTGTCCTTCGCGGTCAGCATCACCACCGGGAGCGTCCGGGTCCCGGGGGCGGCGCGGAGCCTCTTCAGGATGGAGATGCCGTCCTCCTCCGGAAGCATGATATCGAGCAGGACCAGTTCCGGCTGCTTTTCCGCCATGGCGGCGCGGAACGCCGACGGGGTATCGAACCCCATGGCTTCAAAGCCCTGGCTGTTCAGGGCATAGACCACCAGTTTGCGTATGCTGTCGTCATCCTCCAGAAGATAGATCAAGCTTTCCACCTCCTTTGGCTATCCTACCACATCCGGCGGCGGTTTGGTAGACTTTTTTTGGGATCCGGGCCGATCGTGGGGCCGGAAAAAAGCGAAACGCCCGGCGGCGGCCGCAAAAACAGGATTTAACCTGGATTTAACATGGACTGAACCCCGGATTTAACATTGGCGGGATATCATGGAACCCGTAAATCTGTGTCATTCGGAGGTTTTTGCCTTAATGGAACTTTCGCAGATCATTGGTTTGTTCGGCGGCGTGGCGCTGTTCCTGTTCGGCATGACGCTGATGGGCGAGGGGCTCAAGCAGGTGTCGGGCAACAAACTGGAGCCCATATTGTTCCGCCTGTCGGGCACCCAGTTCAAGGGGCTGCTTTTGGGCACCGGCGTCACGGCGGTGATCCAGTCCTCCTGCGCCACATCGGTCATGACGGTGGGCTTCGTCAACTCCGGCATCATGAAGCTGCGCCAGGCGATCTCGGTGATCCTGGGGTCCATCCTGGGCACCAGCATCACCGGCTGGGTCATCTGCCTCAGCTACATCGACGGGGCCTCGGGCCTGGCGGGGATATTGTCCACCGCCACCCTGACAGGCATGGTCGCGGTGGCCGGCATCATTTTCCGCATGTTCGGGAAAAAGCAGATCTACGTTTACATCGGCAACATCCTGATGGGCTTCGCCATATTGATGTTCGGCATGAGCACCATGTCCGGCGCCGTCAGCTCCCTGAGGGACCAGCCCTGGTTCCTGGACATGCTGACCCGGATGAGCCACCCGGTGCTTGGCATCCTTGTGGGCGCCGCCCTGACGGCCCTTCTGCAGTCCGCTTCCGCCGCGGTGGGCGTCCTGCAGGCCCTGTCGGTCAGCGGCGCCATGAACCTGGATTCCGCCCTGCCCCTTTTGATGGGCGTCACCATCGGCGCCTCGGCCCCGGTGCTGCTTTCGGCCCTGGGGGCGAGCACCAACGGCAAGCGTTCGGCCTTTGTGTACCTGGTGGCGTCGGTGATCGGCGTTTTGGCCTGCGCCTCGCTGTTCTATATCGCCGACACCATCTTCAACTTCAGCTTCATGGAGATGACGATGAACCCGGTGGGCATCGCGGTGGTGAACTCCCTGTTCCGCCTGGCCATGGTGCTGCTTTTGCTCCCCTTCACCGACGTGATCGAGGCCGTCGTGACCATGATGGTCCCCGAAAAGAAGGACGAGGCCGCTCCGGAGATCCAATTGGAGGAGCGTTTCCTGGCCCATCCCGCCGTGGCCATCGAGCAGTGCCGCCTCACCATCGACGAAATGGCGGTGCTGGCAAAGCATGCCATCGACTCCGCCCTGGGCCTTTTGTGGGATTACAGCGAGGAACGCTTCCTGCAGGTATCGGACATGGAGGCCAAGGCCGACCGGTATGAGGACATCCTGGGCACCTACCTGACCAAGCTGACCGGCAAGCCCATGACCACCCAGCTGAGCCGGGAGGTGTCCAAATACCTCCACGTGCTTTCGGATTTCGAACGCCTGACGGACCATGCCCTGAACATCGCCCAGAGCGCCCGGGAAAGCTACGAAAAGCATGTGGAATTCTCCGAAGCGGGCCAGAAGGAGCTGCGGGTGATCACCGCCGCCGTTTCCGAGGTGACGGGCCTTACCTCCGACGCTTTTACTTCCGAGGACCTTGACGTCGCCCGCCGGGTGGAGCCCCTGGAGCAGGTCATCGACCTTTTGTGCGACGAAATGAAGCTGCACCACGTGGAGCGTATCCAGCAGGGCACCTGCACTATCCGGCAGGGCTTCATCTTCAACGACCTTCTGACCAACATGGAGCGGGTATCCGACCACTGCTCCAACGTGGCCGTGGCCATGATCGAACTGGATGTCGGCGCCTTCGACACCCATGAATACCTGGACCGCCTGAAGGACAAAAAGACCGGGGATTTCGCCCGGGAGGTGGAAAGGTTCCACGCCAAATACGCCCTGGAGGGCTGATGCCGCCAAAGAGTACGGGCTGCCGCGTTTTTTTTTCTGCGTCAGCCCGAATTTTTTACCACTGGGGATGGATGATGTCCTTCAGGTACCCTTCGTAGACCGCCCGGACGGCGTCCATCTGTTCTTTAGTCAGGGGATCGAGCTCAGCGGCCCGGACGTTCTGCTTTACCTGTTCGGCCCGGCTGGCCCCGGGGATGACCACGCTGACGGCGGGGTGCATCAATATCCAGCGGATGGCAAGCGGCGCCAGGTCGTTCGCGCCCAGGGCCTCCTTCAGGGCGTCGGCCGCCGCGAGGCCCGTTTCGTAGGGAACGCCGGAAAAGGTCTCGCCCTTGTCAAAGGCCGCGCCTTCCCGGTTGTAGGTGCGGTGGTCCCCCGCCCCGAACACCGTGTCCCGGGTGTACCTGCCGGTCAAAAGGCCGCTGGCCAGCGGTACCCGGGCGATCAGGGCTACATTGTTCTTTTCCGCCGCCGGGATCAGTTCGTCCAGGGGTTTGAGGCGGAACATGTTGAAGATCACCTCGATGGCTGAAATGCCGTATTCCATGGCCTGGAGGCCCTCCGAGACCTTTTCGACGCTGACGCCGTAATCGGCGATCCTGCCCGCGGCCTTCTGCCTTTCCAGTTCCGCGAAAATATCGTCCCGGGCGTATACCGGCGTGGGCGGGCAGTGCAGGAGGATCATGTCCAGCCTTTCCAGGCCCATGCGCCTCAGGCTGTCCCCGATGAAGCCGTCGATGGCTTCGGGGGTGTACATCTTCGCCGTGTGGGGGTTCAGGCGGCGGCCGCACTTGGTGGTGATATAGAATCTGCCGGGATGGGCGGAAATGTATTCCCCGATGGTCTCCTCGCTTTTGCCGCCGTTGTACACGTCCGCGGTGTCAATGAAGGTGATGCCCGCCTCCTCGGCGGCCTCCAGGATGCGGAAGGCTTCCTCCCGGTTGAAGGGATCGCCCCATTTGGTGCCCAACTGCCATGTGCCCAGGCCGATCTCGGATACGCTGCGGCCCGTTTTTCCGAAAATACGCTGCTTCACGGTGTCTGTCCTCCTCCTTTTCCGGTCCCGCACCGGCTTGCCGTGCGCCGGGTTCTGTGGTATCATCAGTATAAGACTTAGAGTGAACTTTATGTCAAGATGGGTCACCCCCGCGGACGAACCGGGAGACAAGAGTTGATATGGAAACGGTCATGGACGGAATAAACAGGAAGGCGGCGTTCCCGACGGCACGAGAGGTATTTTTTGTTTTTTTCCTGCCGCCCGCCCCCTTTGCGCGTATCAAAATACGGCGGGGCAAATAAAGCCCGCCGCATAATCAAAATGAGTTAAAAATGAAAGGAAGTAAACAAAAATGAAAAAGATCGTTAGCCTCATCCTGGCGCTGGCCCTGGGCCTGACCATGTGCGCTTTCGCCTTCGCCGACGAATTTCCGCAGCCGGAAGGCGGAAAGAAGTTCGAAAGCGACTGGGCCATCTTCGGCATGACTGTGAAAATCGATTACGAAGAGGAAGGCTACCGGGTCTACATCAAATCCTCCGATCCCCAACAGATGTACGGCTCGGAATGGGAGTATAACTGCGTCTACAACCAGGAGAAGGACGCCCTGCTCTCCATCGCTTCCTCGAAGAACGATTACACCACGGAAACGGTCACCGGCGACATCGTGCGCGGCGAATATGCGTATCAGGGCCTGGACGAGGAAGGGCAGACCACCGTGTTCGCCATCAACGAAAACGGGTGCCTGACCTGGAAGGACGGCCGCGGCCAGGACGGCGCGGACCTGGAGTTCACCGACATCGGCGCTTTTGAAGGCTACTGGCGCAGCGAAGACGGAAAGGTCACCGCCGAGATCAACTGGAGCGATTCCGAGATCGGGGACGAATACGGCTACAATGTGTACCTGCACGATGAGCGCGACGGATCCTATGTGGATTACAGCGCCCACGGCCTGTACGACGCAAAGACTGGCAAGCTGACCGTGGCCACCGGATCGGGCATGATCTTCAACCGGAACGCGGAAGGAAACTACGACACGGAGACCGTCGAGTCCGTCGAACTGGTCTTCTCCTACCTGGGGAACGGAAAGATCCTGCTGGAAAAGGATAACGGCATCGAACTCATTTACGATTTCCTGGGCAGCGATTCCCAGGGCTGACAAAAGGACCGCGGGGGAGCGCTGAGCTCCCCGCGGTTTAACCTGCGGGTCTTCCCGTTTGACGCGGTCCCCAAAGGACCGCGTCAAACGGGCAAGGCCTTTCATATCTCCGGATAAAAAAGCGTCCATTATCCGGACGCATCCACGCGGCGGCGCCGCAGTCAGGAGGAACATGATGAAAAACAAACCGATCCGTCTGTCCGTGATTATGCTCGCGGCCCTTATGGCCTTCAGCGCCGCGGGGGGATGCTTTCTCCTTCCGGCGGCGGCGGAAACCGCCCCGGTCTATACCATCGGCAATATCCGCGAATATGTGGTGGGCGTCGACGAACCGGTGGAGCTTGCCGACGGCGCCATGCGTCCGCTGATCAACTTTGACAACGCGGCCACGACCCCCGTGCTGAGGCCGGTAATGGACGCGGTCGACAGGGAACTGACGATGTACGGGTCCATCGGGCGCGGGTTTTCGCAGAAATCCGATCATTCCACCGCGCTGTACAACGACACCCGGGACAAGGTGTTATCCTTCGTCGGCGCGGACCCGGAAACCTATATCTGCTTTTATGTCGGCAACACCACCGACGGGCTGAACAAGCTGGCCTCCGCCCTGATCGAAAGCGAAGACGACCTGGTGCTGGCCACCCGCATGGAGCACCACGCCAATGACCTGCCCTGGCGGGAGCGCTGCAGGGTGATCTACGCCGAGGTGGACGAACAGGGCCGCGTGATCTACGACGATATCGAACGCCTGCTCACGGAAAACGAAGGCCGGGTGAAATACGTTACGGTCACCGCCGCGTCCAACGTGACGGGCTACGTCACCGACGTGCACCGCGTGGCGAAGATAGCGCATGCCCACGGCGCGAAGATCATCGTGGACGGCGCGCAGATTGTCGCCCATCGCCGGTTTTCCATGCTGGGCGAGACCCCGGAGGAGAACATTGATTTCTTTGTGTTCTCCGCCCACAAAATGTATTCGCCCTACGGCGGCGGCGCGGTGGTGGGCCTGGCCGACGAGCTTGGAAAGCATATGCCCGAGTTTTACGGCGGCGGCATCGTGAATATCGTGCGGGACGATTCCCAGACCTATAAGGACGCCCCCGCCTCCTACGAGGCCGGCTCCCCCAACTATCCCGGCGTCGTGGGCCTGGGGGCGGCCATCGACGTGCTGCTTGAGGTTGGCTTCGACGCGATTTCGGAACACGAGGCGGTGCTGAACCGCCGGCTGGTCGACGGATTGAGGAAGCTCCCCAACGTGATCATCTACGGGGACACGGAGGACCTTTCCGACCGCGTCGGCGTGGTCTCCTTCAATTTTTCCGACGTCAACACCTACGTGCTGGCCACAACGCTCATGGAAACGGGCGGAATCGCCACCCGCCGCGGCGCGTTCTGCGCCCACCCCTATGTGTGGCGGCTGATGGGCATCCCGGACGAGCAGCTCGATTCCTTTGAGGAATGCACCGACGTGAACACCCCCGGCATGATCCGCGTCAGCTTCGGGATCTACAACACGGAGGAAGAGGTGGACGCGCTGCTCCGGATCCTGCCCGCGGCCATTGAGAGGGCCAAGGTCAAGGCGGATGAGGAGTATTCCCGGGCGGAACCCGCGTATTGAACGCCCTGACCGGAACACGGCCGTTTTCCCATTGAAATTATAAGCGCGGCCGCTTTAAGCGGCCCGAAAGACGATAAACGAAAGGAAAGAACCATGGCGCATACGGACGCGAGGCTTGAAATAAGCCCGGAAATCATAGAGAAATTCAGTCCCTCAGGCGGGAAAATCTGCTTTGCCGGTCACAACGACGGATCGGACAACCGCATCGACGGGGACGCCATTTTGGATACAGCCGGCTACAGCGCTGCCCTCGCTTCCCTCCAGGCCGGTTTTATGTGGCTCAGGAAGAAAATCAGGAACAGGGGCAAAACAAAGGAAGACTTCGCGGCGGAAAAGGAAGCCGCGGAAATCAACCAGACCTGCACCGCCCTCAAGGAAATGCTTTTCGAATACCTGCGCTCGGCCCGGGAGGGCGAGATTGACGAGGAAACCCTCTGCGATTTGATCAAAACGCTGGAGGAGACGGAAAAAGCCTTTATCGAGGGCAAGCTGGTCGTCCCGGACGCCGCTTTGCTGACCGGAATCCGCGAAAAGATCACGACATTTACCGATGCTATTGTGGGGAAACAGGCCGCGAAGCCCTCAGGCAGTGAATTCAGCCTGATCCGCGAACAGCTGATCAGGCAACGGGACGCGATTTTATAAGAGATAACACAGGCCCCGGCGGCATCATTGACAGGCGGGCATTGCCGGCCAATTGCGGCATGAATGATCGCCGATCCGGGGTGCAGGGGTGAAAATCCCTGCCGCGGGGTCCGGGGCCGCGCAGGCCCCGGGACGCGGCACAGGGAAAATCACCGAAAAACAGGACAACCCCGGCGTGTACCGGATTCTATACGGCAACGGGACCGCTGCATGCGCAGCGGCCCCGTCGCTTATTTCCGTCAAATCATTTGGTCCACTTCCAGCCGGCGACCTCGGGCAGGTCCTCGCCGTACTGATGGATGTACTGCTTGTGCTCCACCAGCTTGTCGCTCATTTTCTGGTACAGGTAGGCGCCGCGGTTGCCCAGCTGGGGCAGGTACTTGATGGCCTCCTGCACCAGGTGGAAGCGGTCCACGTTGTTCTGCACCCTTACGTCGAAGGGCGTGGTGATGGTGCCCTCCTCCTTGTAGCCGCGCACATGCATCAGGCGGTTGTTGTGGCGGCGGTAGGTGAGCTCGTGCACCAGGCTGGAATAGCCGTGGAAGGCGAAGATGACCGGCTTGTCCTGGGTGAACAGGATGTCGTATTCCGCGTCGGTCAGGCCGTGGGGATGCTCGGTGGCGGGCTGGAGCTTGAACAGGTCCACCACGTTGATAAAGCGGATCTTCATTTCCGGCAGCTCGCTGTTGAGGATGGATACGGCGGCCAGGGCTTCCAGGGTGGGGGTCTCGCCGGCGCAGGCGAACACCACGTCGGGTTCCTGTCCCTGGTCGTTGCTGGCCCAGTCCCAGATGCCGATGCCCTGGGTGCAGTGCTTCACCGCTTCGGGCATGGACAGCCACTGGGGCCTGGGGTGCTTGGAGGCCACGATCACGTTGACGTAATTGCGGGAACGGATGCAGTGGTCAAAGGTGGACAGGAGGCAGTTGGCGTCCGGGGGCAGGTACAGGCGCACCACGTCGGCCTTCTTGTTGGCGATGTGGTCCATAAATCCGGGATCCTGGTGGGTGAAGCCGTTGTGGTCCTGCTGCCATACGGTGGAGGCCATGATCAGGTTCAGCGACGCCAGCTCTTCGCGCCAGGGCAGCTGGTTGCATACCTTCAGCCACTTGGCGTGCTGGGCGGCCATGGAATCGATGATGCGGGCAAAGGCCTCGTAGGTGGCGAAGAACCCGTGGCGGCCCGTCAGCAGGTAGCCCTCCAGCCAGCCCTCGCACATATGCTCGGACAGCATGGAATCCATCACCCGGCCGTCGGCGGCCAGGTGGTCGTCGGTGTCGTAGCGTTCGGCGTTCCAGTCCCTGTTTTCCACCTCGAAAACGGCGTTCAGGCGGTTGGAATTGGTCTCGTCGGGCCCGAAGATACGGAAATTCTTCGCTTCCTTATTCAGCACGAAGATGTCCCGCACGAACTTGCCCAGTTCGATCATGTCCTGGCCCTCGCGCTCGCCGTGGCCCTGGGTGTCGAAGGCGTAATCCCGGAAATCGGGCAGCCGCAGGTCCCGGAGCAGCAGGCCGCCGTTGGCGTGGGGATTGGCGCCGATGCGGGCGTTCCCCACGGGCGCCAGGCTGCGGATCTCGGGCAGGGCGCGGCCGTTTTCGTCGAACAGTTCTTCGGGACGGTAGGAGCGGAGCCACGCTTCTAGGATCTTCAGGTGTTCTTCGCCCCTGGCCATGGAGATGGGCACCTGGTGGGCCAGGAAATTGCCCTCGATCCTCTGGCCGTCCACTTCCCTGGGGCCGGTCCAGCCCTTGGGGGTGCGAAGGACGATCATCGGCCACACGGGGCGGGTGGGATCGTTGTTGTCCCGGGCTTTTTTCTGGATGGCCTTGATGCGCTCAATGACGGTGTCCACGGTCTCGGCCATCAGCCGGTGCATGGTCATCGGGTCGTCGCCTTCCACAAAGAAGGGTTCCCAGCCGCAGCCGTGGAAGAAGTCCACGATCTCCTGGCGGCTCATACGGGCGAACACCGTGGGGTTGGCGATCTTGTAGCCGTTCAGGTGCAGGATGGGCAGCACCGCGCCGTCGGATACGGGATTCAGGAATTTGTTTGACTGCCAGGAGGTGGCCAGGGGGCCGGTCTCGGCCTCGCCGTCGCCGACGGTGACCGCCGCGATCAGGCCGGGATTGTCGAACACCGCGCCGAAGGCGTGGGCGATGCCGTAGCCCAGTTCGCCGCCCTCGTTGATGGAGCCGGGGGTCTCGGGAGCGCAGTGGGAGGGCACGCCGCCGGGGAAGGAGAACTGCTTGAACAGTTTGGCCATGCCGGCTTCGTCCTCGGAAATGTTGGGGTATACTTCGGAATAGGTGCCGTCCAGGTAGTCGTTGGCGATAAAGAAGTTGCCGCCGTGGCCCGGGCCGGAGAGCAGGATCAGGTCCAGGTCATACCGCTTGATGGCGCGGTTCATATGCAGGAAGACGAAGTTCTGCCCGGGCACCGTGCCCCAGTGGCCTACGATCTTTTTCTTGACCATACTGAGGGTCAGGGGCTTGCGCAGGAGGGGGTTTTCCAGCAGGTAAAGCTGTCCCGCGGACAGGTAATTGGCCGCGCGGAACCATTTGTCCATACGCGCAAGCAGTTCCTCGGTGATGGGCCCTTTCTCGGGGCATTGATTCACGTTGCTCATGACCAGGCTCCTTCCGTTTATGCAGATGGTTTTATGGGGCCGGGCCCCATGTCTCAGTATATGATACTAAAATGTGCTAAAAAAGGCAAGGAAAACACAGGCCTTTTATTCCTTGGGCGCCCGGTCCCCTTCCCGCGGCCCCGGGTCCTTCTCCAGCACCTTTTTATAGGGGCCGATCATGCCCTCGGTGATCTTCCCGCCCATTTTTCTGCGCAGCTTCGGGCTGTTCATCATCGCGCCCACCAGGTACATCGCCATCATGGCGCCGCGTTTTTTCTGCGGGAAATCATAGAAACCGTGCGCTTTGTAGAATCTGTGGTCCGCCCGCATCAGCCCCTGCATCTGCCAGATGAGGTCGCGGAAGATCTTCAGCCCGCCCACCCCGTAAAAATCCTTTGGCGGCTGGTAGTTTTCCGTGATTGCGTAGCACAGGGTCTCCGCCAAGTGGTCCACGGCCTCATCCGGTTCCCGCTGGTTGCAGGCGATCCCGGCCAGGGTATTGCCGCCCACCTCAGCCCGGGCTTCCATCAGCATGGTCAGGTTGGGCTCCGCGTCCAGGCACCCGTCCACCAGGTACCCCACCGGCTTGCCCATGGTGACCGTGCGGTGGCCGTTGCAGAACTGCCGGTCGTCGAACAGCTTGAACCGGTATCCCATGCTGTGGTCCCTGACGGTATAGGCGTAGACCAGTCCGTCCGCGGACTGGATGTGTTCCCGCAGGTATTCGGCAAAGCCGTCCTTATAGACGCACTGCCCGTCGGCGGCGCAGTGAAAGCACCCCAGGCATCCGCCGGCGAAGGGGAATTTCCCGATGTCGACGATCTCCGTTTCGCAGGGCAGCCGGTTCCTGAGCCTTTCGCACATTTCCTTAAGGCGGCCGTCCTTTGTGTTTGAAAGATCCGCCACGATGACCACGCGCCTCGGCGCGGGGACGGACAGCTTTTCCGCATCTGACGGGGTATGCTCCCCCTCGCGTACGGGGACGCGGGAGGGGACGGGCTCAAAGAATCCGCGTTCCATGTTCCACATGACGTAGCGGAAGAAGGCCAGCGCTTCCCGCTGCCCCTTCTCATGCGTCAGGTCCTCCATATCCGCCGACAGCCCGCGGACGTACCTGAGTCCCAGGTCTCCACAGTTGTCCCGGATGAACTGATGGGCCGTTACGTCATAGAAATGCTTGGACGTGGTGACCTGCGTGGCGTATTTCCCCGTAAGATCGATCCCGCTTTCCTTGACCAGCTCGATGAAACGGTGGAGCTGCGCGGGGACAAGGAAGGTGTAGACCGGATAGCAGAAAACGATCAGGCCGGCTTTTTCAAGCGCTTCCCGCCATGAGTCCGGCTCCTTTTCCATTTTCCCGATCTGCCGGCCTACGTGAAGGACCTCGTACTGATGCTCCGGAAAATGCCTTTGGATATACAGCATGGTATACAGCGTGATGCTGTCTTTGCCCGCGGGCGAACCGTTGAGGATGAGGATGTTCATAAAGGCAGTTCCTCCCTTCGCGGGATAGAGGCCGCTGCGCCAGGCCGGGTGACGCTGACGGCCGCGGCGCGGCTTGCCAGGGCCATGCACTTTTCAAGGGGCACCCCCTCCGAGAGGGCAGCGATAAAATAGCCCGTATACGTGTCCCCGGCGCCGGTGGTGTCCGCTGCCCGTACCCTGACAGCGTCCTGCCATACCCTTTTGTCCATTTCGCCCCCGGTGAAGCATACGCTGCCTTTTTCGCCCAGGGTGATGAGCACCGACAGGCGCGGATACTCTGCGTGCAGGCGCGCCCAGGCCTTGTCCGGATCGGCTGTGCCGGTCATTCCCTCCGCTTCCACCTCGTTGATCAAAAGCCACGAGACCTTGTTAAGGTCCGTTTCCCGGACGGCGGGTCCAAAGGGGGAGGGATTCAGGACGACGGTCATCCCGCGCCTGTATCCTTCCTCCACGATGAAGGGCAGCAGATTGACCTCGTTCTGCGCCAGCAGCCAGTCGCCCGGGCCGAACCCGGCCATGACGGCTATTACCTGCTCCTGTGTTACGCACAGGTTGGACCCGCCGAAGAGCAGGATGCAGTTTTCCCCGTCCGGAGCTACCTGGATGACGGTGTGGCCCTGGGCCTGGCTCACCTGCCTGAGGAGCGAGGTGTCCGCCCCGCTGTCTTCCAGCATTTTTTTAAGGCTCCCCCCGCCCTCTCCGACGCAGCCCGCATGGAACACCCGGCATCCCGCCCGGGCAAGGGCGACGGACTGGTTCAGGCCCTTTCCGCCGGGCATCACGCTGCCGCTTTCGGCGGCCAGGGTCTCTCCCGGGCGCACGAAACGCGGAACGGAATACACATAATCCAGGTTCAGGGAACCGAAATTCAGTACACGCACGCGCATCACTCCTTTTGTTTCTCAGGCTCATTATATTGGTCCGGAAACCGGCCGTCAATCCGTGACGCGGTACCAAAGCGCTTTCAGGGACTTGACCGAAGTGCTATGATGGGTTTATCGGATAATAAAAACGCGGCGTTCCGGACTGTGCATTTCCGGGATGCCGCGGGAGGAGAATCGTATGGGCAATGGGGGTCCGGGAATGCCGGACGCCGAACGGGACCGGATCATTTTCAAAACCGGCCTCACGGGGATCCTGGCGAACCTGCTTCTTTCGGCTTTCAAGGCGGCGGTCGGTATGCTTTCCCATTCCATCGCCGTCGTCCTGGACGCCGTGAACAACCTGTCCGACGCCCTGTCGTCGGTCATTACCATCGTCGGCACCAAGCTGGCGGGAAGACGCCCGGACCGGGAGCATCCCCTGGGCCACGGAAGGATCGAATACCTCAGTGCGATGATCGTTTCCGGCCTGGTGCTCTATGCCGGCATCGCGTCCCTTGTGGAATCGGTAAAGAAGATCATCCGCCCGGAAAAGCCGGATTACACCTATCTTTCCCTGGTGATCATCGCGGCCGCGGTCCTTGTAAAGATCGTGCTGGGCCGGTATGTTTCATCGCAGGGGAAAAAGGCCAATTCGGCGTCGCTTTCCGCGGCGGGGGCGGACGCCCTGTTCGACGCGGTCCTTTCCGCGTCGGTCCTGGCATCCGCGGTCGTTTTCATGCTCAGCGGCGTTTCCCTGGAGGCGTACGTCGGCGCGGTGATCTCCGTTTTCATCATCCGGTCCGGCGTCAGGATGATGGCCGGAACACTGAACGAGATCCTGGGAAAGCGCGCGGACAAGGAGACCACCGCCCGCATCATGGAGATCCTTACGGAGGATAAGGCGGTGCGGGGGGCCTACGACCTGATCCTGTACAATTACGGCCCCAGCAAAAACTACGCTTCGGTCCACCTGGAACTGCCGGACACCATGACGGTTCGGGAGGTGGATAAGCTTACCAGGAAGCTGGAGGGCAGGGTCTACCGGGAAACCGGTGTGATCATGGCCGGCGTGGGGCTTTATTCCTACGATACGGGCAACGATGAGGCCGCAAGGATCAGAAACGACGTGCGGGAAAGGGTGCTGGCCTACGACTGGGCCCTGCAGTTCCACGGCTTCAGCCTGGACATTGAGGATAAGGAAATGGCCTTTGACGTGGTGATGAGCTTTGATATCCGTCCGGACGAGGGGCTGAGGATCCTGTACGAAGAAATGCGCCGGGTCTATCCGGATTACAGGATCGCCATCTCCCCGGACGTGGACGTGTCGGTCACGGACTGAGGTCCGTCCTACGCCGCGTCCTCACCGGCCTGGGCGGTGTACAATTGCCAGTAGAGGCCGTGTTTTGCCATCAGCTCATCGTGGGTGCCCATTTCGGCGATGCCCTTGTTGCTGATGTAGAGAATGCGGTCGCAGTTTTTGATGGTGCTGAGCCGGTGGGCCACGATGATGCTGGTGCGGCCCCGGAGCATCTCGCTGATGCCCTCCTGCAGGAGCTTTTCGGTCTGGGTGTCGATGGAGGAGGTGGCCTCGTCCAGGATCAGGATGGCGGGGTCGGACAGCAGGGTGCGCGCGAAGGCGACCAACTGCCGTTCGCCCTGGCTCAGGTTGCTGCCCCGCTCCCGGACCTCGGTCTGGTAGCCGTCGGGCAGCTTTGATATGAATTCGTCGGCACGCACCCGCCGCGCGGCCTCACGGACCTGGGCGTCGGTGGCGTCCAGGCGGCCGTAGCGGATGTTGTCCGTCAGCGTGCCGGAAAAGATGAAGCTGTCCTGCAGCATGATGCCCAGCTGCGTCCTGAGGGAATGGAGGGTCACCCGGCTTATGTCATAGGCGGAGCCGTCCTTTCCGTGCAGCACGATCCTTCCCCCGTTCAGGTTGTAAAAGCGGCAAAGCAGGTTGATGACGGTGCTTTTTCCGGCGCCGGTGGGCCCTACCAGGGCGATGCTTTCCCCGGCCTTTACATGCAGGTCCATGTGCTCAAGCACGTTGACGCCCTCTTCGTAGGCGAAGGTCACGTCCTCAAAGTCCACTTCGCCCGTGATCTCCGGAAGCTGTCCGGCGCCGGGCGCGTCGTCCACCGTCACGGGCTCGTCCATGGTCTCGAAGATGCGCTCCAGGTAGGCGATGTTGTTGATAAAGGAGTTATAGATATTGGCAAGGTTCGTGATGGGCTGCCAGAAGCGCATCACGTACTGGCCCATGGCCAGGATCACGCCGAAGGATACCATTTTTCCGCCGCCCAACCACCAGACGCCGGCGATGTACAGGAAAGCGGTGACGATCTGGGTCATGTTTTCGGAGGTGAGCCACACGGTGTTGCTGATGTACACCGCCCTCAGCCAGGCTTCCCTGCAGGCGGTGGCCAGGCGGCGCATGATGCCGATGTTGACCTCCTGCCGGTCGAACAGCTGGCTCAGCCTGACGCCGTCGATGGATTCGGCCAGGTAGGCGTTGTAATTGCTGTTTTTGTTGCTCTGGTTCTGCCAGGCCCGCCGCTGCCGGGGCTTGATCAGGATGATCACGCCGATGAACACCGGCAGCCCGGCCACGATGACCAGGGCCAGGGTGGGTTCGGTGGTGAACATGAAAACGATGATGAACATCACGTTGATGATCTCCAGGATCATGTTGATGATGCCGTTGGAGAGGATGTCCGACACCGAGTTGACGTAATTGATCACCCGCACCAGGATCTTGCCCGCCGGCCGGCTGTCGTAATAGCTGAAAGGCAGCTTCTGCAGGTGGGCGAACAGGTCGCTGCGGATATCGTGAATGATCCGCTGGCTTACATGGGCCATGATGCGGGAGCGGACCGTGGTGAACACGATGCTCAGCATGATGACGCCCACGAAGAGCAGCGCCATCCTGCCGATCATGGCGGCGTCCCCGGCGGGGACCGCCTCGTCCACCACCCATTCGGTGATCTTGGGGATGAACAGCGAGGCGACGCTGGCCATGGCGCTCATCAGCAGGGCGAGGACCATTTTGTATTTGTGGCGGGCGATGTATTTGCCCGCCCTTTTCAGGTGCTGCCACCGGAAGGGCGATTCCAGGCGTTCATCCACGTCAAATTTGTTGCGCGCCATTTTACACCGCCTCCTTCTCAGTGATGCCGTACTGCAGGCAGTAGGTCTGCCAGTAATAGCCCCGCTTTTCGATCAGCTCCCGGTGGGTGCCCCGCTCCGCGATCCGTCCGTCCCTCAGGACCAGGATCAGGTCCGCGTCCCGCATGGATGAGATGCGCTGGGCGATGATGAATTTGGTGCACTCAAAGGGGAGGGAGCGCAGCTGCTCCTGGATATAGGTCTCGGTCTCGCTGTCCACGGCGGAGGTGGTGTCGTCCATCACCAGGATGGCCGGGCGGACCGCCAGGGCCCTGGCCAGGGCGATGCGCTGGCGCTGGCCGCCGGACAGGCCCACGCCGCGCTCGCCGATGATGGTGTCATACCCCTCGGGCAGGTGAGTGATGAATTCGTCGGCGGCCGCGCGGCGGGAAAAATCCTTCACCTCGTCCAGCGTGAGGCCCTGGTCGCCGAAGGCCACGTTGCCCTCGACTGTGTCGGAAAACAGGAACACGTCCTGTGTGGCGGTGCCGATGGCATGGCGGAGCTGGTGCAGTTTCCACTTTTTCACGTCGCAGCCGTCCACCTCTACGCTGCCCTCGCTCACGTCGTAAAAGCGCGCAAGCAGGTGGATCAGGGTGGTCTTGCCGCTGCCGGTGGGTCCCATGACAGCCACGGTCTGGCCGGGAGACACGGTGAAGCTGACGTCCTCAAGGATCTGTTTGGATTCCCGGCGGAAGGAAACGTTCCGGAATTCGATCGCGCCTTTGGCGGAGGGATGGTCCTCCGCCTCCGGGTCGTCCTCGATACGGGATTTGCTGAAATACAGCTCCATCACCTTCGCCGCGGAGGTGGAAAAGCGCTGCAGGTCGTTGATCAGGTTGCCCAGTTCACGCATCGGGTTGGAAAGGGCCCAGGAGAGGCCGGTGAAGACCGACATTTCGCCGGGAGTCATTTCGCCCCGGATGATGAACAGCCCGCCCACAAATACCGTTACCAGCATCATGCTGTTGGCCAGCAATTCGATGAAAGGGTAAAAGGAGAGCCACAGCTTGTTGATGCGCAGGTGGCTTTCCATAAAGGCGCGGTTCTTTTCCTCGAAGCGCTGCTTTTCGTATTCCTCCCGCGCGAAGGCCTTCACCACCCGGTTGCCGGCGATGTTTTCCTGGGCGGCGGCGTTCATATCGGAAAGCTTCTCCCGCATGGCGACGAACCGGGGGCGTACGTGACGGGAAAATACCTTGCTGATCACCAGCAGCGCCGGGGTGATGGCGATGAGCATCAGCGTCATTTTGAAATTGACGGTGAAAAGGTAGATGCCCGCGAACAGGAAGGTGCATGCCGCGTCGATGATCCGGTAATCTATGTAGCTCAGGAAATGCCGGCACCAGTCCAGGTCGGCGCTCATCCGGGTCATCAGGTCGCCGGTGCGGTGGGTGTCAAAAAACTGCACGTCGCTGTACTGCAGTTTTTCAAACAGCCGGGTCCGCAGGTTGAAGATCACGTTCTGGGAATCCTTTTCCAGGAAGATCACCATCAGGTACCTAAGTCCTTCCCGGCCCATCTTGACCGCGAGCATCACCGCCAGGATCCCCAGCAGCGGGCCGGGATCCTGGGGCATGATGACCTCGTCGATCAGCCTTCGGGTGAGGGCGGGATTCACCAGAAGGAGCATGCAGGTGAACACACTGATGCACAGCGCCGCGACGTGGCGGCGGCGGCTTTTGGGATCCATGTTGTCCCACAGCCATTTGATTTGCTCACGCATCGCTTTCTCTCCGTATCAGGTCCGTACAAAGGTTGACCGCGGCCCCTGCCCATGCTCCGACGCCTGTGCGCGGGTCGCCCCGTCAGGCCCCGGCTGCTGCGCGCACAGTGGAACGGCCGCGGTCGGTTTCGCGCCGCGCTGTCCTGCGCGGCATGGAGATTATAAAACTTAAAGTTTACTTTAAGTCAATCCTTCGCCGGCTGTTTTTTAGGCTTTTTCCGGCATTTTCCGATGATGTCCTGCTGTAATGGTAGATACCGGGCCGCCGCCCGTCCTTCGCTGAAAACAGTGCACTGCGCTGTTTTTCCGGGCGCTTCGGGCCCCCGGCCGCGGCGAATGGCGCTTGTTGACAGCATTCCGTGTTTTCGCTAAACTTACGTTGAAAGCCTTTACGAAAATATACCGGTTTTCCGCCGGGCCGCACAGGAAAGGATGGGCAAAAAATGCCGTTTCAGATCGTACGCGGGGATATTACCCGAATGGAAGTGGACGCCATCGTCAACGCGGCGAACAATACCCTGTTGGGCGGGGGAGGCGTGGACGGCGCCATCCACCGCGCCGCCGGGCCGGAGCTTCTCAGGGAATGCCGCACCCTGGGCGGGTGCGAGACCGGCGGCGCGAAGATCACGGGGGGCTACCGTCTGCCGGCCCGGTACGTGATCCACACGGTGGGCCCCGTATGGAAGGGCGGCGGATACGGTGAAAGGGAGCTGCTGCTTTCCTGCTACCGGAAAAGCCTGGCCCTTGCCCTGGAACGGGGCTGCGCATCGGTGGCCTTTCCGCTGATCTCCTCGGGCGTCTACGGTTATCCGAAGGCCCCGGCGCTTGAGGCCGCGGAGGAGGCCATCGGCGCTTTCCTTGGTGAACACGACATGGACGTTTACCTGACCCTGGTGGGGGACACCTCCTTTGTGGGGGACGACGCCCTCCTACGGGAGGTCATGGGATATATCGGCGATGCGTTGGATCGCCCCTCCGGCATGTACGGGGACGCGGAGGCAATGCCGGAGATATCCGCACCGCGCCCGATAAAGGGGCTGCGGTCACACCGCCGGAAGGCGGCGGAGCCGATGGAGGAGGACGAACTGTCCCCGGGAAAAGTAAATGCATACGACGCCCCCTTCGAAGCTTCCCGGCTCCAAGGCATGCCGGACTGGGACGCCATCCTCAAAAACACCGACGAGGGCTTTTCCCAGGCCCTCCTCCGTTTGATCGACGAAAGGGGAATGACCGACGCGCAGTGCTACAAGCGGGCCAACGTGGACCGGAAGCTGTTCCACAAGATCCGTTCCAATCCCGGCTACCGGCCCGGCAAGCCCACGGTGTTCGCCTTTGCCGTAGCGCTTGAACTGTCCCTGGAGGAGACGCGGGAATTTCTTGACAAGGCCGGTTTCTCCCTGTCCCATTCAAGCCGGTTCGATATCATCCTGGAATACTTCATCAGCCGGGGGATCTATGATATTTTCAGCATCAACGAAGTGCTGTTCCGCTTTGACATGCCTCTTCTAGGATCGGGAATGAACATCTGAAAAGACGCAAAAATGTCGCCCGCCGGGCGACCAGATCCCTCCCGCAATCGGTTATGATCATTCCGCGGGGAAGAAAACCCCGCGGAAAATACCGAATAAAGGGAGGGTTTTATAATGAAAAAGGGTTTGACGGAAATGGTATTCATCCTGGATAAGAGCGGCTCCATGTCCGGTTTGGAAAAGGACACCATCGGCGGCTTCAACAGCATGATCGAGCGGCAGAAAAAGGCGCAAGGCGAGGCGTACGTATCCACGGTGCTGTTTTCCGGCAGCAGCACGGTCATCCACGACCGGGCGGATATCCGCGCTGTCGCCCCGATGACCGAGCGGGATTACCGGGTGGGCGGCTGCACCGCCCTCATCGACGCCCTCGGCGACGCCATCCGCCACATCGGCAACGTGCACAAGTACGCCCGGAAGGAGGACGTGCCGGAGCATACGGTCTTCGTCATCACCACCGACGGCATGGAAAATTCCAGCCGCAGGTACTCTTCGGACGAGGTGAAGCGGATGGTGAACAGGCAGAAGGAAAAATACGGCTGGGAGTTCCTGTTCCTGGGGGCCAACATCGATGCGGTGGAAACGGCGGCCCGCTACGGCATCTCCGAAGACCGGGCGGTGACCTACCGCAGCGATCACGAGGGGCAGGCCCTCAACTTTCAGGTGATGGGCGACGCCGTGGAATGCCTGCGCTCCAGCGCTCCCCTCGGCAGGGAATGGAAGGAAAGGATCGAGGAAGACGTAAGGAAACGCGGCAGGTGATGGGAGGCCTCCTGTATCCGCTGGAAGTAAAAAACACGCTGATCCCGGCATCCATGACCTGGATAATTTCAGCGTGCTTGACCGTTTCGCCGAGCGCGGCCCCGGCGGCGTGATATGCATGTATGACCGCCTGATCACCCTGCGGGACCGGGACCGCGCCATCCCGGTCTGCTATCTGTAAAAAACGGATACCAATACTTCCCGGCGCCTCATTCTGTCCTGAAGCCCCTCTCGCCTTCCAGCAAGTCCAGTTCACGTTTTTCCATTCGCGTCACTTCGATATACCTTCCGTTTTCCAGGGCGCTGAGGACGCGCGTGACGGCCGCCTCGGCGCCTTGGATCTCCATGGTGACGCTGCCGTCCCATTCGTTGCGGCACCAGCCGGTGCAGCCGTACAGGGAAGATAAGTGCCTTGCCCGCCAGCGGAAGCCGACTCCCTGGACCGTGCCGAAAAATACGATGCGCCGCCGGATCATTTCATCATTCCTCCCGGGAGGGTCGGGCCTTTGAAAGGCAGCCCGAGCGTATGGCCGGCCGCCGCCGATATGGACCGCAACAGATCATTCCTCATCGTCTTCATCGCCGCCGATCTCGCCCATATACCGCATGGTGTCATAGGCAGACTGGGCCTCCAGGGAGGCCTTTTTTTCGCGCCAGGCGTCGATCTCGGCCCGGATGGCCAGCATTTCGTCCGCCAGCATCTCCTCGCTGCGCGGCCGGGCCAGGCGGACCCAGGAGGTCATCCGGTCGATGGCTTTGGGGCTTTTCAGTTCCCGGGCGATCACCTCCGCCATGGCCGCGGAAAAGCCCAGTTCCGTCACCGCCTGAATAAGTCCGTCCCGGGCCCTTGCCCATATCCTCTGGTTTTCCGTCATGCCGCCGCCTCCCCAAAGATCAGGATGGGAATATCATACCACGGACGGGGGGATCTGCAATAACTCCTGAAATAAAAAAAGAATAAACCGCGTGATCCGTACAAGGACGGCTGAAGGGCAGGGAGTAGTATGATATCGGCAGGGTGGCAGTGCCTGCTCCTGTCCCTGCTTTTCCACCTCATTCCCGTCAAAAAACAGCCCTCGCTCCGGCGGGGGCTGCTGGCTGTGCCTGGAAAACCTCGCGGTTATTTGTGGCCTCTTTCCAGGCCGTAATGCTTCACATAGCCTTCCAGTTCTTCCAGCGGCATGGGGGAGCCGATCAGGGAGCCCTGGCCCTTGTAGGCGCCGATCTCCTCGAAGAACTCGAACTGGTCCTGGTTCTCGATGCCCTTGGCGCACATCCTGATGTTCAGCGTGTCCGCCATGTGCTGGATGGCGATGGCGGCCTTGCAGGCGTTTTCGTTTGCGGGGATCAGGGCGGCGTAGCTGCGGTCCAGTTCCAGCATGTCGAAATCCACCCGGTAGAGCAGCGGCACGTTGGAGCGGTGGGTGCCGAAGTTGCCCATGGCCAGCATGATGCCCATCTCCTCATGCAGCTGATTCAGGTTTTTGCAGCCCTCCTCGTTCAGGTCCTGCAGTTCGCTTACCTCAAACTGCAGTTTTTTGGGCGACAGGCCGGTCTCGGCCAGGCAGGTCTTTACCTGCTCCACAAAATTGGCGCTCTCGGCGAATTTGGGCAGCAGGTTGAGGGACAGGGTCATGTTGCTGCCGGCGCGGTCGCTGATCTCCACCGTCTTGCGGGCAGCCTCCCACAAAAGGGCGATGGAAAAGAGCATGGTGAGGGCGTCGTCCCTTTCGATGATCTCCAGAATGGGCCAGGAGGGCAGCAGCGTGCCGTCCGACTTGCGGAAATACGAAACAAACATTTCGTAGGTGTTGCAGGTGTTTTTGCCAAAGGTCCATTTCGGCTGTCCGTAAAGGATCATGTCGTTTTTAAGGATCATATCGGAAATCGTGCTTTGCTCCATGGGTCGGGCCTCCTTATTCATTTATTGTCGCCGTCGGACGGATGTTTCCGCTTGCTAATTTACATAATTCGCCGCTCTTTCCTGTTTCCCTGCACAAAAAGGTCGATTTTTACACAAAAAATATATTCACTGCGGGCGGCGCTCTCCCGCCCGTGCCTTATACGCATCGGATCGTGAACGGCGGTCATATGCCCCGGGCCGATCTTTCCGCAGCCGCGGAGGCGCGGCAGGCCCGGCCCGCAGTAACACCGGAGGGCAGCGCGTCTTTTTGCGGCGCGGGAAGGCGCGGCGGTCCCGTCGCGGGGCCTGCGGCCCACAGGGCTTACGCACGAAGCAAAAGAACACGAATCAAACACGACACAGGGGGGTTATCAGGGGGAACACCCCCTGATTGAAATCCGAGGGAGCGGCGTGTACGTGACCGAGGTTAAATTGCGGAGCAATTTTTCCTTAC
>JAFXUZ010000002.1 GCA_017524725.1 Clostridia bacterium
GCAAATTGTAAAGCATTAAATAGTTACAAATCTGTTAACTATTTTATCACTACCTAAAAGGGGTGCCTCGTTTACAGAAGCACCCCTTCGATGTCTATTCATCTGTTTCTTGTCCGCCCGTACCGTGAACAGTAACAAAAACGCCGCGCCTAAAGCGCGGCGGAAGGGTTCAGCCATCTGAAGAACGGATCCGGCTTTATTACAGGTCCACCTTCGGGATCCCGTCAAAGCCTTTCTGAAGGTCCTCGTCTGTCGGGATATAATCCGTCATCAGGCCGTCGTGGAATTTTTCATACGCCACCAGGTCGAAATAGCCGGTACCGGTGAGGCCGAAGAGAATGGTCTTTTCTTCGCCGGTCTCCTTGCATTTAAGGGCCTCGTCAATGGCCGCGCGGATGGCATGGGAGCTTTCCGGGGCGGGCAGGATGCCCTCGACCCGGGCAAATTCCTCCGCTGCCCGGAACACACTGGTCTGCTCCACGCTGCGTGCTTCCATGAAGCCATCGTGATACAACTGGGAAAGGATGCTGCTCATGCCGTGGTACCTGAGTCCGCCTGCGTGGTTGGGCGCGGGCATAAAACCGCTGCCCAGGGTATACATTTTTGCCATGGGGCAGACCTTGCCGGTATCGCAGAAGTCATACGCGAAGCGGCCGCGGGTGAAGCTGGGGCAGGAGGCAGGCTCCACGGCAATGATGCGGTAATCCTTTTCTCCGCGGAGCTTTTCGCCCATGAACGGGGCGATCAGGCCGCCCAGGTTGCTGCCGCCGCCGGCGCAGCCGATAATGATGTCCGGCACGATGCCGTATTTGTCCATGGCCGCCTTGGCCTCTACCCCGATGACGCTTTGGTGGAGCAGTACCTGGTTGAGCACACTCCCAAGCACATAGCGGTAGCCGGGATTGCTGACGGCCACCTCCACCGCTTCGGAGATAGCGCAGCCGAGGGAACCGCCGGTACCGGGGAACCGGGAGAGGATGTCACGGCCTACATTCGTGGTCTCGGAGGGCGAGGGTACCACCGAAGCGCCGTATGTCCGCATGACTTCCCGACGGAAGGGCTTCTGTTCATAGCTGACCTTCACCATGTACACCTTGCAGTCCAGGCCGAAATAGGAACATGCCATGGAGAGGGCCGTGCCCCACTGGCCGGCTCCGGTCTCGGTGGTCACGCCTTTGAGACCCTGCTGTTTTGCATAATAGGCCTGTGCAATCGCCGAATTGAGCTTGTGGGAGCCGGAGGTATTGTTTCCCTCGAATTTGTAATAGATCTTCGCCGGCGTCCCAAGCTTTTTTTCCAGGCAGTAAGCCCTCACCAGGGGCGAAGGCCGGTACATCCTGTAGAAATCCAGGATCTCCTGCGGGATCGGGTAATAGCGGGTATCGTTGTCCAGCTCCTGCTTTACCAGCTCCTCACAGAACACCGGCGCCAGCTCCTGGGCCGTCATGGGCTGAAGGGTGCCGGGGTTCAGGAGCGGGGCAGGCTTCACTTTCATGTCAGCCCGGACATTGTACCAGGTGGTGGGCATTTCATCTTCTTCCAGATAGATCTTGTAGGGGATCTCGTTCGCAGTCTTCATAACCGTTTCTCCTTTCAATCTGTCGGGGAGATTTTTGCATTAAAAAACCTGCCCCAGTAATTTTGTGCTGGGACAGGAATATTTCATTCCTGCGGTGCCACCCGGCTTGGCGCTTTCGCGCCCGCTCGACCCGTACCATCATACGGTTCCCTTTGATCACGGAGGGGTTCACTCCGTCGCCCCTACTCAGGCTTTGCGCCCGTTCGGTTTGCCCTCGAAAGGCCATTCACCCCCGCCAACGCACCGCGATCCCATCGTCCGCGGCTCTCTTGACCGCCGGGTAAGGGTTACTCCTCTTTGTCTCAGGTTTAAAAATATTTTAGCAGGTACCCTCGTTTCCGTCAAGCGGTGGCCGCCCCGATCCGATAGGAAATACAATTGAAATACAGTCTTATCCCGCCTTACCTGTGGCCTCCGCCGGGACGGCCTCCGCCGGGCTGGCCCCATCCTCCGCCGGGCTGACCCCATCCGCCGTCGGGCTGGCCTGCTCCATCTCCGGGCTGGCCCCATCCGCCGTCGGGCTGGCCTGCTCCGTCTCCGGGCTGGCCCCATCCGCCGCCGGGCCGGCCTCCTCCGCCCATCATCTGGTTCGACATGGCCGTGACCTGTTCGCCGTTGACCACCACGGTGCCTCCCCTGATCTCGCCGCTCCTGTCATAATCGAAAGCAAACTGGGCGGAAATGTTCACATTGCCTCCGTTGATGACGATGGAGCCGTTGGCGTCCAGCGCGTCCGTATCACCCCTGCCCATGGTGACACTGAGGCTGCCGCCGTTGATAACGATCCATACTTCGTATGACGAGGATTTCGCCGTGGCGTTGATGCCGTCATCCGACGCGGTAACGCTGACTGTGCCGCCGTTCATCAGTATATAGGTGCCCTCGACGCCTTCAGCGGCTGTAACGGTGATGTCGCCGCCGTCAATGCGCACCACGCTGGTCCCCCTGATCCCGTCCCCCGAAGCGGTGATATCGACCGTACCGCCGAGGATGATCACATAGCCCAGGGAATCGTTGTCGTCGTTATCCGCCCTGATGCCGTTTTTACATTTGGTCACATTGATCGTACCGTCCGCGATCTGTATGCTGTCGTTGGCCTCCAGGGCATTGCCGGAGCAGGAGATATTCCATGTGCCGCCGGTCACTTTCAGGTCGTCCTTGGATACGGCTCCGTTGTCGGAGGATGAGATATTCAGAACGCCAAGGCCGTTCAGGACCAGGTCCTGTTTGGAGAAAATGACCCCGTCCGTCTTGGTGGAGCCGTCTTTTTCGAAGGTCCCTGTCACGCTCAGATTGCTTTCGCTCCCTTCCGAGGTGGTAACGAACACCTTGTCACAGTTCTTCACATAGATGACCGGTGCGGTCGTATTGGTCACGCTGACGCCGTCAAGGACGATCTGGATCTTATCCTTTTCCCCGGCATCGACAATGATCGAGTATTCCTTCGCACTGCCGGAAAATACATACACGCCTTCGCTGTCAAGCGTTACGCCCGAGCCGTCGCTTACAGTGTAAAACACTGCTTGGGAAGTGTCTGCTTCCTGCCTTAGGTCCCGGTCGGAAAAAAGATCGTCCTCTTCAAGGGTTCCGATCAGCTGATCCCCTGCGGGCGCCGCAGCCAGGGAGGCAGCCGGGAAACACGCCGCAGAAAAAACCATGGCGGCGGCCGCGAGCACGCTCAGAGACTTTTTGATATGTTTGAACATTTTTTTGTCCTCCTTTTCTGTCTTTTCCATTTCACCGGAAGCTTTCCGTTTTCTCCCCCGGCAATGTCATCTTAACTGCGATTGATTGAAATAACATTGAACCTGTATTAATATTTTTCACTTTCCCTTATTTTTTCAGTCTTTTTTGCCATGATCGTTTCATTCAACCTTGTTTCCATTGATGAAAGCCCGCTTTCCGCACTGCGTCCGTCTGCCCGCCGGGGATCACGGGACCAAAAAACCTTCTTGCTCCCCTGACGGCCTCATGCTATGATAAATCAGGAAAGGCAGGGATCCGGGATGAATATCCTTCTTGTCGAAGATGAAGACGGCCTGCGCGCCGCGCTTGTAAAAGAACTGGAAGACGAAGGCTGGAAAGCGGACGCCGCCGCAAACGGCGAAGACGGCCTTGGCATGCTCCTGAGCGGGATCTATGACCTGGCGGTCCTGGACATTATGCTTCCGGGGATCGACGGCCTCCAGATCCTTGCCAGGATCCGCTCCGCAGGCATGACGACGCCGGTGATCCTCCTGACGGCCCTGGACAGGGTGGACGACAAGGTACGGGGAATGGACGGCGGAGCCGACGATTACCTGACCAAGCCCTTTGACCTGAGGGAACTGAAGGCGCGCATCCGCATGGTGCTCCGCCGCCACGGCGGAAGCGCCGCAGACAACGACCTGCACCTTGGCAGCGTGACCCTGGGATGCGATTCCTGCGTCCTGTCGGACGCTTCCACAGGCAAAAGCATCCGTCTTGCGGGACGGGAATTCCAGCTGATGGAATACCTGATGCGCAACCACAGCCGGGTGCTGAGTCGCGAAATGATCACTGAAAAGATCTGGGGTTTTGATTCCGAGGCGGAATACAACAACGTGGACGTATACATCAGTTTCATCCGCAAAAAACTGGCCTACATCGGGGCCGATGTACGCATCCGGGCGGTGCGCGGCATCGGCTATATCCTGGAGACAGAAAAATGATCGCAAAGCTGAAAAGGAAGATCTTCTTTTCCATGGAGATCACCGCGCTGTCGATCCTTCTGGCGGTGCTCGTGGTGATCAATGTATCCAATGGCGTCACCTATGCCCGCAATCAGAAGGAGGTCCTTCGCCTGGCGCTTGAAACGGTGAACACCCTGGACCGGGAGATGCGGGAAAGCACGGAAGACGGCGAAAATGCTTCCTCCGAGGAACCCCCGGACACCGGGGCGTTTCCCGCGGGGGAGGAGCCTTTCCGTCCCCCTTTGGACGGCCCGATGGGCCCGCCGCTTGATGACGCCCTGATGGTGCGGGACGCGCACCTGAACGGACGGCGCGCCCTGTCCCTGATGATGAGCAGCAACATGGCCGCCGTCAGCATCGGTCAGGACGGAAGCGCCTTCCACGCCCTGGGATTTGCCGAGAGTATGGATCCCGCTGCCCTGGACGCGCTGTGCCGCAGCATACTGTCCCTTGAACGCACGGAGGGGACCGCCGAAGGTTACCAGTTCGCCGTATCCTCCAGCGGCTTACGCAGATGCATCGCCCTGATCCGGTCCGACGTTTTTTCGGCGGGGATCCTGCCCCTTATGCTGCTCTCCGTCGGGATCTTCCTGGCCGCCGCGGCGCTTTTCGGGGTTTTCTTTTACCGCCTTTCCTCACGCCTGACTCTGCCGGTGGAAAACGCCATGCGCGAAGAAAAGGAATTCATCGCCAACGCCGGACACGAGCTCAAGACCCCGGTCGCCGTGATCAAGGCCAACGCCGACGTTTTGGAAAAAGAGACGGGCCGGTCCAAATGGCTTGATTACATCCATTCCGAAACGGACCGCATGACGGACCTGATCACCCAGATGCTTCAACTGTCCCGCCTGGACTGGGAAATCAACTCCCCCCTCCGGCCTGAACAGGCCCCTGTGACGGATCTGTACCCTCCGGTCATGGAATCGGCGCTGCCCTTTGAAAGCGCCGCGTACGAAAGCGGATGCACCCTTGAGATCAACGCCTCCGAAAATACAAGAGCCTGCGTATCCCCGCAAGACGCCGGGCAGATGACCGCGATCCTCCTGGACAATGCGGTCCGCCACGCCGGAAGGGGCGGCAGCATCCGCCTTGACCTCAGAAAGGTCAAAGGCGGCGCAGAGTTGAGCGTATCCAATACGGGACAGCCGATCCCGCAGGAGGAGCTGCCACGCCTTTTCGAACGCTTCCACCGTTCCGACCCCTCACGCAAATACGACAGCGGCACCTTCGGCCTGGGGCTTTCCATCCTCAGATCCCTGGCGGAAAAAAACCGGGGAAGCGTGGTATGCACATCGGATGAAAAGGAAACACGGTTCACCGTGCGCCTACCCGACGCCGACCGAAAGGACAGGAAAGCCGAATGATCCCCCCTTTACCGTTTTCTGCCCGGCTGCCAAAGGCGGCAGCCGGGATGAACGCTTTCTGATGGGAACAGGAAAAGCCTTCCCGTCCGGTCTCTTTTTTCGCTTGACTTTACGCTGTTTTGCGGTATCCTATTATCAAAAGGGAAATCCGCAAAGCAGCATATTTTTTCTGTCCCACAAGGAGGTTTTATCCATGCTGAAGGACTTTGAGATCAAAAATACGGAAGACAAGGGGTTGAAAAACGAGATCAGGGAGCTGAACGAGGAACTCGCAACGCTTCCACAGCAGCTGAAGGAAAAAAAGCTGCCTGTGCTTGTCCTGATCGAAGGCTGGTCCGCTGCGGGCAAGGGCAGCCTGATCAAGGAACTGATCAGCGAGCTGGACCCGCGTTTTTACAACGTCAAATCCCCGGTGATCCAGCCGGAAAAGGAAATGCGCTATCCCTTCCTTTACCCCTACGCCACCCTGATACCCGAAAACGGGAAGATCATGTTCCTTGACTCCGGATGGATGGAAAGCGCGGTCCGCAAATTCCTGGCCCACGAGATCACCAAGGGCGAGTATCGTCGCCGTATCCGCCAGGTAAACGAATTCGAACGCCAGCTCAGGGACAGCGGATACATCGTGGTCAAGATCTTCCTGCATATCAGCAGGGACGAGCAGTTCAGCCGGCTGAAAGCCCTGGCGGAGCACCAGGATACAGGCTGGCGGGTGACAAGCGATGATTTGTGGCAATTGAGGGATTACAGCCGCTTCCTTGATGCCTACGACGAATTCATGGATAAGACCGACGAGGTGCGCTGGCACGTGCTGGACGGCACCCACCGCAAGACCGCCGTCCGGGACGCCATGAAACTGATGGTCCGCGAAATGGGACGCGCCATACGCGAAGAGCGCTACTGCGGCTCCCCCTTTAAGGAGGAATTCCCCCTGGTCCCGATGCCGGCCCTCGGGGACGTGGACCTGACGCCGGCCATCTCCGACGAGGATTACAAAAAGAAGCTCAAAAAACTGCAGACCCGGCTCAGCGAACTGCACAACATCATCTACCGCAAAAAGATCCCGGTCATCCTTTGCTACGAAGGCTGGGACGCCGCAGGCAAGGGCGGCAACATCCGCCGGGTAGCTTATCCGCTGGACCCCAGGGGCTTTGACGTGCAGCCCATCGCCTCCCCGCTGCCCCACGAACTGAACCGGCAGTACCTGTGGCGCTTCTGGACCCGCCTGCCCCGCAGCGGTCATATCACCATCTTTGACCGCACATGGTACGGCAGGGTGATGGTGGAGCGTCTGGAGGGCTTTTGCAGCGAAACGGACTGGAAGCGGGCGTACAACGAGATCAACGAATTCGAGCGCATGCTGACCGACTGGGGAGCGGTGGTGCTGAAATTCTGGATCCACATCGATCCCGACACCCAGCTGGCCCGGTTCACAGACCGCCAGAACACACCGGAAAAACAATGGAAGATCACCGACGAGGACTGGCGCAACCGTGAAAAATGGCCCCAGTACGAGGTCGCGGTGGATGAAATGCTCCAGAAGACCTCCACAAAGAATGCCCCCTGGTACATCATCGAATCCAACGACAAGAAATATGCCCGGATCAAGACCCTTGAGATCATCGTCGACGCTCTGGAGAAGGCCTGCGACGGCCAGTTCGCCAGGTCCGCGGGCTACGAAGAGGAATGACCGTCCCGGGGAAAAGCCCCGGTAATACCAAAACGGGACAACCGTTGGACCGGAGGGAACCATGGCCCTGAAATACCTGATCGTCGGCTCGGGTTACCGCTCGGAATACTACGGCCGCATCGCCTCTTCCTGGCCGGGGCTGTTTAAAGCCCGGTACCTGGTGCGCAGCCAGGAAAAGGCTGCCCTGATCAACGCCCACACCGGATGTGAGGCTTATACCGACCTGAAAAGCGCCCTTTCCTTCGGCCCGGACTTTGCCGTTATCGCCGTGGACCGGGGGCACAACGCCCAGGTCATATCCCAGTTTGTTTCCCTGGGCCTGCCCGTCGCAGCCGAAACACCCCTGGGCTGCGACATGGCCTCCCTGGCGATGCTCTGGGAACTGAATGAAAAAGGCAAAAAGATCGTCAGCCTGGAGCAGTATCCCCGGCACCCCGTCCTGTCCGAAGGGCTTTCCGCCGTTGCCCGGGGTGTGATCGGAACGCCGCAGACGGCATACCTCAGCCTGATGCACGATTACCACGCCGCTTCCCTTTTAAGGCACATGCTCCTCACCGGGCACGAGGGATACCGCATGCGGGGGGTCCGTACCTCATTCGCCGCCGCCGAGACCGATTCCAGGTACGGCGCCATAACGAATGGGAAATATTCCCTCCGGGAAAGGGATCTGGTGCATATCACCTATGACAGCGGCAAAACCGCCGTCTATGACTTTTCGCCCATCCAGTACCGTTCCTTCATCCGCGCCAGGCACCTGTCCGTCCGCGGGAGCCGGGGCGAATGGAGCGACACATCCATCCTCCACCTTGACGAAGACGGCCTGCCCGAGCGCACCTTCCTGATGCCCGTGCTCCCGAAAAAATACAGATGTCTTGACAGCCAGGCTCTCCGGGACCTGCGCAAGACCCGGCCCGAGGAGCTTTTCCTGGACACCTGCCACGACGAATATGCCATCGCCACCATGCTCCTTGACATGGGCGAGTGGCTCAACGGCGGCGCGCCGCCCTGTCCCCTGTGGGAATCGTTGGACGACGCGGTCTTCTGGCTGAGCAAGGAGGAAGCCGTCCTGCATCCCTGGGAAGAAACCGCACCCCCAAAAACACCCTGGGGCAGCGCAAAATGAACGGCACTGACCGGTCCACTGCCGGAAACAGAACAGATGTTCCTGTCCGGGGAGAAAAAACTGTTACACAGCCCTTTGGAACTTCGGTTCCGTCCGGGCCGCGGCGAGGATCTCATCCGGCTTTCCGTCCGGCCGGATCCAATCCTTCACAGCGTTTCCGGGCAGGATAAGCGGCATCCGGTCGTGGATGAAACGGATGCTTTCCCCCGCCTCCCGGGTCAGGATCACATAATGGGGAAGCCCGTTTTCCATGCGGTAAAGCCCGCACATCCAGATCCCTTCGGAGTCGTCGGAACGCAGAAGGTACTTGTCACCGGTCTTTATCCTGCCCCGGCCGTCTGTCAGGTGTTCCCATTCATAATACCAGGAGGCGGGAATGACGCACCTGCGCAGGGCCCAGCTTTCCGCAAACGTCGGTTTCATCGCCGCGGTCTCGCACCTAGCGTTGATCAGAAGCGTTTTAGCGTGAAAACCCCAACGCATCGGGAACACCGCGCTTTCACCTTTCCTGTTCATGGCGAGGACCGGCGACACATCGCCCGGGCGTACCTCTCCCGACGTGACCACCTGTGCGCCTGCGAACATGCAAAGCAGCGGTGATCGGTTCATCTTTTCCACATAAGGCCTCAGTTCCGGCGATTCTTCCAGAAAATATCTCGCGCACATCTTTCATCCGCCCCCCCTGCGCATGCCTGCCTTCCCCGGGCAGTTTCTTTTCACAGCCATCATACCACATGCCGCCGGAAAAGGCCACAGTCTGCCCGCGGCCCCTTCCGCGAACGAGCGCAGCCCTCACCAATGTCAGTACAGGGGTTGTTTACCGGGGCGGTTTACAGTATGACGGAACGGATAAACGGAAACGGAGGAAAACGAATGCTTCGGTCCTTTGAAACATCCACTCTGCGCAGGATAATCGACCTGAATGGGCTGTGGCATTTGGCCGCGGGAAGCTTTTCCGGTCCCGCCTATGTGCCTGGATGCGTCGAATGCATCCCCGGGCTTGAAAACCACCGCGGGATCTCCGTATTCGAAAGGCGCATCCTGTGCCGGGGCAACGTGATCTTTTCTTTTTCCGGCGTAAGCCGTTTTGCCAGGGTGCTTCTGGACGGAAAAGAGCTAGGGACCCACGAAGGCCCTTATACCGGTTTTTCCGTCGTCGCCTCTTCCCTCTCCCCCGGGGAGCACCTGATACGGGTGGAGGCGGACAACCGTTTCGGCGAGGAAAGCGCGCTCTCCGTCCCCAACGATTATATGACCTATGGCGGCATCACCCGCGCCTGTATGGCCGAAGAAGTGGGGAACGCATTTCTTTCCGGCCTGACCCTCGTCCCGGAGGAAAGGGACGGACGCTGGGCCCTTCGCGTCCGCGTCAGGGCGAACAGCGTTCGCGATCCCTTTGAGGGATCGGTCCGCTGTGAGATCTGCGGCCGTGTTTTCCCCCTTGGAAGCGTATGCGTTCCGGCAGGTTCTTTCGCCGATATCGACGCTGCTTTCGCCGTACCTGACGCCAAAGCCTGGTCCCCGGAGGATCCCTGCCTGACATCGGTCAGATGCGTTCTGTCCCTTGACGGTGCCGACACGGACGATCTGATCGAACGCACCGGCTTCAGGACCGTTCAGGTCCGCGGCAGCAAGATCCTGCTCAACGGCCGTCCTGTACGGATCAGGGGGTTCAACCGTCACGAGGATCACGCCCTGTTCGGCTGCGCCCTGCCGCACGCCGCGATGGCCGCGGACATACAGATCATCCGCTCCCTCGGCGGCAACGCGGTGCGCACCAGCCACTATCCGAGCGACCCGTATTTTCTGGACCTGTGCGACGAATCGGGCATCCTGGTCTGGGAAGAATCCCATGCCCGGGGCCTTAACCGGGAACAGATGCTGCATCCGCAGTTCCTTGCGCAAAGCATCCAATGCGTCGAGGAAATGATCCTGCGGGACGTGAGCCATCCTTCCATTTTCATCTGGGGCCTTCTGAACGAATGCGCCGCCGACTGCATGGAATGCGTCCCGCTCTATTCGCGGCTCGTTTCCCTTATCCGCACCCTGGATCCCACCCGGCCCGTCACCTCCGCCACCTGCCGGCCCGCGGCGTCCGTCAACCTTAGATCGGCCTCTCCTGCCCCCGGCTTTTCCGACGGGGATTCGACGCTGCATCTGTACGACGTCATCTCCTTCAACTGTTACCCCGGATGGTACCTGGACATTCCTTCCGGCGAATACCTGCGGAACGTGCGCGCCTGGGCACAGGCCAACGGAGGACAGGGCAAGCCCTTCATCGTCAGCGAGATCGGCGCCGGCGCGATCTACGGCTTTCGCAGCGCCGCAAAAGCCAAATGGAGCGAGGAAAGACAGGCTGACATCCTTCGTGAACAGCTGACGGCCGTAATGAACGACGCTGAGATCACGGGCGTTTTTATCTGGCAGCTGTCCGACTGCAGGGTGTCGGATGAATGGTTCGCTTCCAGGCCGCGCACCATGAACAACAAGGGCGTGACGGACGAATACCGCAGGATGAAACTGTCCTGCGCCACGGTCAGGGAGGTCTTTATGTCGCACAGATAAAAGAAATTTGTTTTTTCTGTTGACAAAGCCGCTCCTTATGATTAGAATAGTTATTGTGCGGGTGTAACTCAATGGTAGAGTTCCAGCTTCCCAAGCTGGCTACGTGGGTTCGATTCCCATCACCCGCTCCATTTCATGCGTTTAAGCGCATGAAGCACCCGGCTGGATGCCGGCGAATTCCGCACTGCCGGCTCATGATCCCGGCATCAATATCGCGTTTGGACGTTTAAGGAGGAGATTCCCATGGCCAAAGAACATTTTGAACGCAATAAGCCGCATGTCAATATCGGGACCATCGGTCATGTTGACCACGGCAAGACCACCCTGACTGCCGCCATCACCATGGTGCTGGCCAGCATGGGCAAGGCTGCCGCGATGAAATACGACGAAATCGACAAGGCCCCCGAAGAGAAGGCCCGCGGAATCACGATCAACACCGCGCACGTGGAATACGAGACGAAGAAGCGGCATTACGCGCACGTAGACTGCCCCGGGCACGCTGACTATGTAAAGAAC
>JAFXUZ010000035.1 GCA_017524725.1 Clostridia bacterium
ATACATGGACCACCATACACTGAGCATGTTCGCTCTTTACATGTCGGCCCACGGCAACATGGAGGGCATTTTCACCGGTCCCAACGCCGAACCCCTCAAGGATCCCATGCTGTACGACATTCCGCAGGAGACCCTGGACGCCGATCCCGTATTCGCGAAGCTTATAGAGGAAGCCAATAAATACGTCGGCTATCCTTACATCTGGGGAGGATCCGATCCGGAAACGAGCTTCGACTGCTCCGGCTTTGTCTGCTGGGTATACACCAGCACCGGCATCTGCAGGACAGGCCGCCTCGGCACCAAAGGCCTGCGGGAACTGTTCCGTGAGATCCCGGACGAAGAAGCGCGGCCCGGTGACATCGTATTCTTTGAAGGCACCATGGGGCCCGGCGTAGAAGGCGTCACGCACTGCGGCATCTATGTCGGGAACAACATGATGATCCACTGCGGAAGCCCGATCGGATACGCAGATCTCAACGATCCCTACTGGAGAAGCCACTTCCATTCGTTCGGGAGGGTCCCGAACTGACACATGCCGGAGCCTTGCTGACGCGGGGCTCTGGTTCCTTTACCAGGATAAGAGAGGAGCCGTAAATATGATCAGCAGCAAAGGAATTAACATTGTGAAAGTCTTCTGCCAGGCCGCAGCCGTCGTCCTTATCATTATCATGTATGTGATCATTCCGGGCAGGATCGCTTTCGGCGAGACGATTTTTGAAGCGTGGGATGCGGAATACAGCACCATGGGCGGAGGCTGGGACGAGAATTATATGATCCTGGATGACCCCGAATACCGGGGATATGCGGAAACTGATGAGATATCCGTGCATCCGGTGATCACCTCTGTCGGCAGGAGCAACGTCAGGGTAAGAGGAGTCAAGTCAAAAGGCACCCTCCTGAATTACACGATCCCGGAACAGCTGCTGAAGGACGATCCGGTGTTCTTTGCCCTGATGATCGAGGCTGAAAAGTATATCGGATACCCATATGTTTACGGCGCTGCTGATCCGGACACCGGCTTTGACTGCTCGGGATTTGTGTGCTGGGTGTTCAGTCATTCCGGCATCTACAGGACGGAACGCCTCGGCGCGAACGGCCTGTATTCCCTGTGCAGGGAGGTTTCAAGAATCGACGCGCGTCCCGGGGACCTGGTCTTTTTCGAGAAGACCATGGGCTCGAACGTCAGGGGCATTACCCATGTGGGCATCTATGTGGGCAACGGCATGATGATCCATGCCGGCGACCCGGTAGGCTTCGCGGACCTGAAAAGCGAACAGTGGGCTTCCAAAATCTACGGGTTCGGCCGCCTTCCAATCGACTGAGGTGATATGAAATGAGTGAGATAAAGAAAAAAAGATACCCTTCGGACCGTCTCAAACTGCATGAGCTCCTGAAAAAGAAGGAGCAGGAACTGACGGATCTGGAGGAAGAGGTGAACGAGCTTCGCAGCCGTGTCAGGCAGGCTGACTTTACCGCGATCTCGGCGACCGCGGAAATGTACAATGTTTCGCCTGAGCAGTTCGCGGAGCTTATGCGGGCTATGCACGACGGCAGGACCCAGGCTGTACCTGACCTTCCGGTGGGTGCCGCTGTGCCTGCCGCAAGCCCCAAAGAGGAGGACATATTCATTGAAAACGAAGACTCATGATCACGGCAGGAAAATCCTGATCCTGCTGATGACCGCCGTCCTGCTGCTGGGTTCCTGTCCCGGTCACGCGGAGGAAGAAGCTTCTCCGTACCGAATCGTCCTGACGGTCCCCGGGGGCTGGACGAACAACAGGGCGGTGGTGAGGGTATCGGTCGAGGACCGGTCCGGTACGGGCTGGCAGTACATTGAATACAGGATGAACAGCAAAGAATGGATCGATTGTGAAAAGCTGTTTGAAGGCGGCATGGCAGAGATTCCTGTATATGAAAACGGTACCTTTACGTTCCGTATTACCGATCCAGACGGTCATCGGTTCGAGGAGACCGCACAGGTCAACACCGTTGATCTCGCCGCGCCTTCCCTGGCAGTAACAGTCCGGGGCCAATTCCTGCATATCGATACATGGGATGACCTGTCCGGGATCGCCGGGGTGCAGGTGAACAGCATGCTCTTTACGACTGTCACAGGCAGGTCGCTGGATGTGGAACTTGACAGTGACATGAACCGGTTTGAGAAGCTGGCAGTCCGTGCGTTTGACTTTGCCGGCAATTTCACCGATCCGGTCACGCTGGAGAATCCGTATTTTGAAAAGCCGGCCGATCCTACGCCGCTGCCGACACCCACAGCCAAACCCACGAAGGTGCCGTCATCTGTCACAGGGACCGAACAGCCGCGTACAACGACAGCGCCTACGCCGGCTCCTTCGCCCATGATCCCGGATTATTCCGCGGCGACTGAAAAGCCTTACCGTAATGAGGGCGGTTCGGTCATCTATGTTTATGACGATGATGTTCCGGTATACCGCACGACTCCGACTTCCGTACCCACCCCGGTGCCGACTGCCGCACCTACGCCTGAGCCAATCATCCAGACGGAATACGTCGTTGTCGGTCCCGGCATGCCCTTCAAGGCAGACGGGAATTCCCACACGCTGGACGTGCTGTATTCCGCGGCCACCAACAAGCAGTTCATCACGGTCCAGTCCAGGAAAGGCAACACCTTCTACCTGGTGATCGATTACGACAAGCCCATCGATGAAGAAGCCGAGATCTACGAAACGTACTTCCTGAACCCGGTGGATGAGCGCGACCTGCTATCGCTGATGTCGGACGAGGAAAAGGAAGCCGTCCCGACGCCGACTCCGGAAATCATATATGTGACCCCGGTGCCGACCGCTGTGCCCCTGCCGACTCCCGTACCCGCGGAGCCGGAAAAGTCAAACAAACCGGACCAGATGACGGCCATCCTGGCATTGGCCGGTATTCTTGTCGCTGTCGGTATCGGCGCGTTCGCCCTGTTCAGGAACAAGGGGAAAAACAACACCCGGCGCATGGACAACGATTTTGACATGGACGACAGTGATGAAGAATCCGAAGAAGAAACCCGTGAAGAGTAAACAGAACCGCAGCCCCCGTGGATCATCCTCCGCGGGGGCTTAAACATGGAGGAGCAGTATGGAACTGATAATTGCGGAAAAAAAGAGCGTTGGAAACAACATTGCCGCGGCGCTGGGCGCAAAAGAAGCCGGAGACGGTTTCCTGCACGGCAATGACCTGATCGTGACCTGGTGCGTCGGCCACCTGGTGGAGCTGGCCATGCCGGAGGATTACAAACCCGAATACGCGTACTGGCGGTACAAAGACCTGCCGATCATCCCGGACAGATGGAAGTACAGTATTTCCACGGCAACTGAAAAACAGTTCAATACCGTCTGTTCGCTGATGAACGACAGCCGCGTGGACAAAATCGTCTGCGCGACGGATGCCGGACGGGAAGGCGAACTGATCTTCCGCCTGGTGTACAGAAAATCAGGATGCAAGAAGCCGGTGCGCCGGCTGTGGATCTCTTCCATGGAAGAAAACGCGATCAGGGCAGGCTACCGGGAGATGAAGGACATATCCGCCTATGACAACCTGTACCGTGCCGCCCTGTGCCGCGCGCAGGCCGACTGGCTGATCGGGATGAATGCCACGCGGCTTTACTCGCTCCTGTACGGCACCACGCTGCATATCGGGCGGGTCATGACGCCTACGCTGGCGATGCTGACCGAAAGGGAAACAGCCATTGAGCACTTTAAGCCGGAGACCTTCTACACCGTAAAGCTGGATCTCGGAAACGGCATGACCGCGTCTTCCGAACGGATGAGTGATCCCGGCGCTGCACAGGCACTGGCAAACGCATGCGGTCGTTCTAATGCCGTTGTGAAACGGATCGAACACAAAAAGCGGACGGAGAATCCGCCGCTGCTGTATGACCTGACGACCCTTCAGCGGGACGCCAACAGGATCTTCGGCTTCACTGCCCAGCAGACACTGGAGTACGCCCAGGCACTGTACGAAAAACAGTTCCTGACCTATCCCCGCACGGACAGCCGGTTCCTGTCCCATAACGAGCAGCCGAAGCTGGCCGGCCTTGCTTCACGGGTTTCCGAATCCCTGCCGTTTTCCGCAGGACTTGGCGTTGCGGGAAAGACGGACCTGATCGTGAACGACGGAAAAGTAACCGACCATCACGCTATCATCCCGACGGATTCCATGCCGAACCAGGCAAGGACCGCCGCCAACCTTCCCTCCGGCGTGAAAGAGCTTCTCAGCCTGGTCTGCGCCCGGTTCCTCTGTGCGATGGACGAACCCTTCGTCTATGACGAGATAACTGCGGTCATAGAGTGCGGCGGCGGTGAGTTCAGGATGAAAGGCCGCAGGATCGAGCAGATGGGTTGGCAGCGTATCCGCCAGGCTTTTCGCGGAAGCATCGGAAGCCGTACAGAGGACGAACGCGGGGATACGGTCCGGGAGATCCCTTCCGACCTGAAGGAAGGCTCCGAATGGGCTATCCCGGGTGCGGAGGTAAGCGAAGGGAAAACGACTCCCCCCGCGCATCACACGGAGGATACGATCCTGCACGCGATGGAAACCGCCGGAAAGGACGACATGCCTTCGGACGCGGAGCACAAGGGGATCGGTACGCCGGCTACAAGGGCCGCGATCCTCGAAAAACTGGTGGAGACCAAACTGGTGGAACGGGCCGGGGAACGGAAAAACCGCATCCTGGTTCCTACAGCCAAGGGGAAAGCGCTTGCGTCGGTCCTGCCGGCAAAGCTCTGCTCCGCGCAGCTGACTGCGGAATGGGAGCAGCGGCTGAAACGCATCGAAAGGGGCGAAGAACGTCCGGAGGACTTCATGAACGACATCCGGGTCTACGTCCGGGAACTGACCCGTGATACTTCCCGCGCGGAAAACGCCAATGATCTCTTTCCGCCCCTTCGGCAGAAGATCTGCGCCTGCCCGAAGTGCGGAGCACCGGTCACAGACCGGCAAAAGGGATTCATGTGTGAAAA
>JAFXUZ010000036.1 GCA_017524725.1 Clostridia bacterium
ATGCGGAGCGACAGCGACAGCATAACGTTATTGCGAACTGTGGGCCGAAGGCCCCGTAGGGGCGACAGGCAAAGCCGCCGGGGGGTCTCACAGGGGGGACGTTGAGTCCCCCCTGTGGGCTCACGCATTCATGCGTGAGCCATGGGTTCCCCGCATGCATGCCGCCTGACTCCTCGCCGTCATTCGCCGATCTCAAGATGCAGGTTGTCACCGGGATCTTCGTTCATCACCAGTGCCATATACGCTATGAAAGGGGTGTTCCCCTGCGATTTCAGGAGGGCATATGCCGGATCTTCCGTCCAGGAGGGATCGTCCTTTATGTATGTCCCGGAAAAATACGCAAGATTGAACCTGGCGGCGTATTCCGCCATCATTTCGATCTCCTCGTCGGTCCCGGAAAGGCCACCCCTGGCCTTATCCTCGGTGATCCCGGCAAACCATTCCCTGCTCCGGTCCGCAAAGCCCTCCGGCAGGAACCGCAGGTCAAGCGCTTTTGCGTCATAAACAAGCTTCCCGTCTTCACCGAGGGTCACCACGGCATAACGATGGGGCCACATGCAGAACGCGCCCAGCGCCGCGTCGTTAAGCCCATCCCTATGAGCGATGTGCTGGATATGCAGGTGCCCGGACAGGTTCAGCTTCACGCCGTAGGTGCCGCACAGCGCCCCCATGCTTTCGCTGCCGTACATCACAAAGCTGTCCCTGTACAATTCGGTATGTTCCAGCAACCCGTGATGCGTGGCAGTCACTACCCTGACGCCTTCCTCCCGGGCCTCTTTCAACACCCCTTCCAGCCAGGCGGCATGCCGTGATGAAAACAGCCCGGGGGTCACGGCCACGTCCCGGTAGATCGCCACGTCCGTCATGGCCACCCACATATCACTGCTGACCTTCGCCACGTAGGAAAATCCGGCGTCGCCCGTGTCCAGGTAATCCGCGTACACCTCCGCAAAAACCTCCGGCGGCGTCCCGTCCACCCTGTAGACCATTCCTTCCCCGTATCCAAGGGGATCGGCGATATTGATGTCGTGATTGCCCGGGATCACCCACACCGGGATGCCCTCCTTTTCAACGGACTTAAACCATTCCGCCAGTGCCCGGTGGCTCAGCTGTTCGCCGTTGAAAGTCAGGTCCCCGGTGACGATCAGCGCATCGGGACGCTCGAAAAGGACTGTCTGATAAAGCGCCGCCATCAGTTCCTCGCCGTACTGCGTCGCCTTGCCGTCCCCGCGGCGCAGCGCCCGAAGGAAATAATCGCTTCCACGGTAAAGGGAAGGCTCCAGGTAATGCAGGTCCGATACGACCATCAGCTTTGTGTCAGCCATCGCGCTGACCGCCGACATCCACAACGCGGCGATCAGCATGGCCGCGGCCCGCAGCAGCCGTTTTTGTCCAAAGGAAAAACGCTTCTTCATCCTCTGCTTCCCCATTATTCCAGACGATCCGGGCGCCCTGTCACGGCTCCCTGCTTCCCGGCATCATAAAGCCCGTCCCGGTGTCCGCCTTTCAGCCGACAACGGACTTCGCGAAAGCGGCTGCGGCTGCCAGGTCTTCCGAGTCCGGCTTCCCCTTATGTAACCCTTTGAATTCTCCCTTGCAGTGGAACTCCCGCGCTTCCATCGCGATCCCGGCCTTATCCGCCTCGGCCTTCACCTTTTTCCAGGTGGAGTTCATCATGGCTGCCGAGCCGAAATTGACGATCCTGCCTATTTTGTTTTTGTCAAGGGAACGGATGAAAGCGCGGACCTCGGGATCGATGGTGAAGGCATAATACGAATTGCCGAGGAACAGGATATCCACCTTCTCCTCAACAGGAACACTGATAGGGAGGGCCTCCGCCCCGACCGCCCGGGCCACAGCCTCGGCAAGTCGCTTTGTGTTGCCTGTTTTTGTGTAATACCTGACTGCGATCTTCATTTTATTTTTTCCTTTCTGCGTCTCACGCTTTGTTGAATTTGTCTTTCGGCTGCCGGCAGCGAGGGCATTTCCAGTCGTCCGGCAGGTCTTCAAAAGCCGTACCGTCATGCTCGGCGGGGTCATAGACATATCCGCAAACGGAACAGATGTACTTCCCGCCGGGTTCTTTCACCATGATCTCTCCCACAGGTAAGGTCTCGGGCGGATCGTCCAGATCGACGACGGCCTTTGCTTCCAGGTTCTCACATCCCAGCGGCGTATGGGTGGAAAGATAAACGGTGGGATGGCTTCCGATAAATTCCCTCACCGCGTCCAGTGTTTTCCTGGCTTCCGCGATGTCCTCATACACAACGGAAAGCTTATTGGCGTACAGCGCCTCGTCCGTATAGGTCACATCTCCGTGGATCATATAGTACAGCCCGCCGTCCTCCGCGATCACAATGCTGTTGCCCGCCGTATGGCCCTTCGCCTCAATGAAATACACTCCTTCCGCGATCTTCCGGCACTTTTCAAAATTCGCGTAAACCCCGTCCGAAAAATCGACGGGGATGACGTTGGGATAATTGAGCTCGGCGGCCTTGCATTCCTCGCGGGATGCGTAGATCACCGCATTCGGGAACGCGCGCAGTTCACCGGTATGGTCCGCGTGCTTGTGGGTGATCAGGATCTTGCTGACCTGTTCCGGACGATAGCCGGCCTCCGCCAGTGCGTCCACATAATTTCTGATCCTGCTGCCCATATAAATCACGGTCTTCTCATCCGGCACGGCGTCCGGCACCTCCGCGGGCATGCCTGTGTCCACCAGGATCACTTCTTTGCCCGTATCGATGACATAGTTCTGCAGACTGGAGCGATACTTTACGGAAGGGTCCAACCCTTCCGTCCCCTCACCCCCCATTGCGAAGACCTGGGACATGAATCCGTTTTCATACAGTTTTACCGCGCTGATTTTCATATTCTCTCCTCCTTCGGTCGCGTATGATCAATCTTTTCCGTCTGAACATATACGGCTGTCACATCACGTTTCCATAAATCACCATCAGGCTGTCCGGCTCCACATGGCAGGGCAGAAACAGTATCCTGACCCCCGCGGCGCGGGCTTCGCGAAACGCCGCGGCAAATTCCGGATGCGTTTCCGTGTTCGGCCTGACTTCGGTGATCCCGTCCATCTGTATGACGAAGGCCAGCGCTGCGCCCCAGCCCTCCGCCCGCGCACGGATCAGTTCCCGGATGTGCTTTACCCCCCGCTCCGTCGGCGCGTCCGGAAAATATCCGACGCCGCCGATCTCCAGGGTGCAGCCCTTGACCTCCATCAGCCGGCGCTCATTCCTCCGCCGTAAAAAGAAGTCGATCCGGGATCCGCCAAAGCGGTATTCGGCAGCGATCTCGTCAAAGTCCTGTGTATCCAGCCATTCCCTCGCGGCGGCGTTCGGCGCCTGGCTGTCAATGTTGACCAGCAGACCGCCTCTTTTGCGGACGGCGATCAGATCATAGGCTGTTTTTCTTCCCGGCGTCCCCGGCGCGGTCAGATACACCTCCGCCCCCGGCAGCAGCAGCTCCCTGCACCTGCCGGTGTTTTTCACATGGACGGTCTCGGTCCTGCCATCCAGTTCCACTCGGGCGACAAACCGGTTCAGCCGGTCGATAAACGTGCCCTGCACGACATTCTGATACCGCATAACAGCCTCAGCCTCCGAGCGCATAAGCGTTCTCACAGCACGCGAAGCGCTTAATCGCCTCTGATGATATAGGCGCTCACGATCTCTCCGATATAGGCAGTATGGAAATCGTCGGGATCAGGCAGTCGGGTGTAATATTTTTTCCTGATCTCCTCCGGCATCTCCGTGATCACCTGGTCCTGCCGGTACAGCACCCTGCATTCCAGAGTCAAAGGATACTCCAGGATGCCGGGCGTACGGATCACCTGCGGGGCCGCCAAAGTCAGATGAGCCGCCTTCTCCTTGTCAACATCCCTTCCGGACTCGGAGCCGCAGATGCGGAACACCTCCTTGCCGAGCCGGCCCTCCGTCGGCGCGGAAACAGTGAATTCCCGGGTCCTGTCCAGCTGTTCCCTGGTGTAGCGGCTCTGCCTCACATACACCGTGAACGTGGGCAGGCCCCAAATGACACCCAGGTGTCCCCAGCCGATCACCATGCTGTTGAATTTGTCGCCGCAGGTGTTCAGCAATATCCCTTCCGGGAGCATTTTCGTGATCTGTTCCGCATAGTCGAATACATTGATTCTTTCTTTCATTGCGATCCCTCCCTTCGTCATTTTCGGGAAACAGATGATATGACCCGGGATGATACCGGGCAGCAGACCATGACAGTAACACCGTCTGACCCGTAACAGGAACAGCCCGCCGCCCGACAGACCGCCGTCCGGATACCGATCAGGTCCTCCGGGTGGAAAGTCAGCATTCATACGGGCAGAAGCTCCGGTTACAGCCGGATCGCGGCAGTCTTGCCATGCGCCGTTTGGAAATATGTTCCGGCGATTTTAACAGCCGGCAACCCGTGAAAATCGTAAGCCGCACCGGATGGATTTCCGGAGATTACAGCGAAATCGCAACCGGATATACCACGAGGACTTTGCTTTTTTCGGCAAAGCCCTCTCTTTGGTGTTAACCAATACTGTCTGGTTACGGCTGGATTTATTTCTTGATCTGCAGGGAAGAAGCCACAAAGGAGTAAAGATCTTTGTTGGCGGACAGTTTGGAGCAATTCACGATGAACAGTTCGCCGTTATCAAGCAGCGTCATGATCGTGGAATAGTCCTTTACAGTCCTGTCATAGATGGAATTATTGACACGTTTCTCCTTCAGTCCAAGACTTTCCAGGAAACTGCTGCCCCGGTCTCCAAGCATGTTTAAGATTTCCAATGCTGTTTCTGAATCCTTGCGCCCGCTGCGTTTTCCTCCGGGAATGCTCATGGGGGTACCGCCTGTTACAGTCTCCAGGTTTTCCATGTTCATATCGTTTATATTCATTTCTTTCATCATGCTCTTCATTATCAGTTTCACTCCTTGCGCTGTGCGCATTTTATTTTATGCCTCAGTGTTTTCACTGCGGACATAAAGATATATGCACAAGGACCGGGCAGCGGCAGGAGAAAAACCTAAAAATGGTTTGCATGAAACCCCCAAGATATTCATCCGCGCTCCGGGCGCAGCATTCCTTCACTTTTGCATACGGTTCATTCCTCCTTCGCCTGCCTCGCGGTTTGTCTTTTTACGTTGCCGGGTCTTCAAAATCGGGCATATATAATTGCTCCAGCACGCCACATCCTTTGACTTGGTTTCCGTCTGCAGGGTGACGGCGTGGCAGTGCCATGCCGTTAAGCACCGGTTGGAATGGCCATTTTCGTCCTCCCATTGCTTATGCCATAAGCACAAACAGCCGTAATCACTCACGCATGTGCCCTCTGTGGCGCCGCGCTTTTTGTCATACGTGCCGGTGGAAGTGTCTCCGCCCGCGCCTTCCAGCTCGTCATCGTCCAGCTTTTCCAGATCGGCAATTGCCCCATCCAGCTCTTCGATCCTGATCTAATAGCCCAGGGCGGCGGCAGCCTTGACCATAAGTTCCCCGTCGCTTTCCGCTTCCTTCGCCTCGACGATACGCCGGATCTCCGCACCCAGCTTCTACCGCAGTTCCGGCCGTTCTCTCACATCGCGCTCCATGCGCAGCAGTTCTTCACTCTTGTTCATTTTGACGCCCTCAATCTCACGTTGTCCAACGTGTCATGAAGCGGAACTTTCAAACATCTTATCATTGCTTTTTCTCTTCTTCACGTTCCGGGCAGTATTTTTTGATCGCCGCGTCGGCCACGGCGCGGACGGCGTCTTCCCCGATGTGCCTGTGAAAATAGCAGCAGCGGCCGTCCGGCACCAGATAGTCCCCATCGTCCGTGATGCCCTCGATCATGCATCCGCCGCAGCACTTAGGCAGGAACTCACAGGAGGCGCATTCGGGGTTCTTTGCCAGCAGATCGGATACTTTGGTTTCCACCACGTCGTGGTAAAAGCTGTCAAGTGTCAGATCGCCAAGATGATGTTCGAGGACGCTGGGGAATTTCTCCTTCAGCACCGTGTCGGAAAAGCCCATGCAGGGGGCCAGGCGGCCGTCCGGACCGATGTATACGTTGTAGCGCACGGACTCGCAGTAGGGGACCTTTCTCCAGTCGGCATTCTCCCCGTCGTGGTGCACGTAATGCACCTTGTAATCCGTTATGCCCTTCTCGCAGAAGAAATAGCCGTCCAGCTCGACGCCTATGGGCATGCCGTCCCCAAAGTATTCCGGGATATGTCCCTGTTTTCCTTATGGATGCACATGGCCGCGCTGACGGTGTACTCCCGTTCCTGTAAAAGCCTGAAGGCGGTGTCGGCTTGTCTCTCCGCTCCGGGTACGCCCCGAAGCCAGTCGTGATGCCCCAGGCCGTCGTAACTCAGTTGGAAACTGGGGTGCTGGTGATATGTTTCCAGCAAATCCAGAACGGATGCGTCCAGCAAAGACGCGTTGGTGAACAGCACGCCGATGTCGATGCCGCAATCGGACAGGGCTTTCACGATCTCCTCAAAATCTTTCCGCAACAGCGGCTCGCTGCCCGTAATGTCCACCCGTGTGATTCCGCTCCTGGCGATTTCATCCACGATATGAAGGCAGTCCTCCAGCGGAAGCTGGGGATGGTGGGCGTTCGGCGCGCTCACCAGGCAGTGACGGCAGTTGAAATTGCATTTTCCCGTGATGCTCCAGTGCGCGCTTTCTATATAGTGGGCAGGAAACACATGGTACCGCTGCCAGCTTTCCAGAGGCGGCAGGGGCGTTTCACTCTGCTCCATGATGTCATGGGTCAGCAGTTCCTGCACGATCTGCCGGCCCTGTTCGCAGAACTCCTCCGGATTCACGTTTTCCACGCTATTACAGTAAAGCAGATCCATGAACGGCTCTTTCGTCAGAAAATGCGGGCGTTCATGCTTGTCCTTTCCGAACTGCGCCCGGATCGCGTATGGGAGCTTTTTCCATCCCCGGAACGCCCATGGCGCTTTCAATCTGTAATACATGGCATCCTCCGGCTGATTCTCAGAACCGATAAATATTCGCTGCGATCTCACCGCCTGATTTTTACTTATTATAACAAGTTTAATCCGGGTTTTCAATACCCGGGTACCTGCCGTTCCGCGCGTCGCGCCGTTCCCCCTTATGACCCGAGTTTGACAGAGGGAGAAATGGGATAAGAAGTATGAGAAGCAAGAAAACAGAAGTATAGAGTGTAAAAAGCACAAAAAATAGGTTTCAACAAGAAGATTTACCAACTATCAGAAGGTAAATCTTCTGTTTTTTTGCTATTTTGAGTTGACAAACG
>JAFXUZ010000037.1 GCA_017524725.1 Clostridia bacterium
CAAGCAAATTGTAAAGCATTAAATAGTTACAAATCTGTTAACTATTTTATCACTACCTAAAAGGGGTGCCTCGTTTACAGAAGCACCCCTTCGATGTCTATTCATCTGTTTCTTGTCCGCCCGTACCGTGAACAGTAACAAGAGGCGGCAAAAAAATATGCGGTTTAAAAGAGGTCTTTGTGAAGCCGACCGTTGACACGGGAAGCGAAAAAGACTGCATGCTTTGTCAAATAAAGACAAAAGAGGACGCGTTTGCACTGTTTGCTAAAATGGGAATGGATTTTACGGTGCAGGAAAGGCTGGAATGCCACGATTCTCTGACGAAAATATATGCAAACAGTGTGAATACGTTCAGAGTTATTACTTATAGATGGAAAGAGGCTATTCTGTGGACGCCACCGGTTCTCAGAATCAGAAAAGGCGGAAGTCATTTGGATAATGCACATGCCGGGGGCATATTTGTTGCTGTTGATGATGACGGCAAGCTTCACGATACCGTATATACTGAGTTCAAGGAGACCTATAAACAACATCCGGATACTAAAACGGAATTTAAGAACTACAGGATCGATTTGTTTCCCTAGGTCATAAAAGCAGCGCTGCGAATGCATCAGATGATACCCCAGATCGGTATTATTCACTGGGATTTTACAATAGATAAAAACGGAAATCCGGTCGTTTTGGAAGCGGATACCAGGGAAGTGGGGATCTGGATAAGCGAAATGAGCCATGGAAAGGGTCCCTTTGGGGACAAAACGGAAGAGATATTACAGTGGATCAGGTTTATGAAAAAAACAGATGCGCGTGAAAGGCATCTGTACCCGTTTGGATATATTTCCTGAAAATGTGTAAAAATGGGGGGACGATCATGAAGATGCGGTTTCGTATTGCGGCATTGATTCTTGTCATGGCAAATCTTGTGCTTTTTTATTCTGTATCGCTCTCAGATTCGCTTGAGGAGGTTCCTGTAACGAACGATGCGGAAGAACCGGTCAATTCAGGAGATACAGGGAGCATGACAGAAGTCCCTGTTTTGACAGGAGCGATGGATCTGCTGCCGGAAAGCAGGAGCAGGTCCATCAAAGGCCTGAATTTTACCTCGTTCGGCAATGGAAGCTATATGGTAGCCGGATCAGAAGTGGACTATGTTAATTTTGATCTGTTTTCAAGCAAAACAAGCATGCCGGACGGGGTTTCCCCGGGACGTACATATTACCTGAAGTATTCAACAGAAGATCCTGAAAGGCTTGTTGCGCGGGTCTATGTATATGATGCGGATGGAAATGTGGAGAGAATTGTTCATACGACGACAAATCAAATATTTACAATCCCCAGGGAAACCGTCGGTATTATCGTAAGGGTCTATTGCTATTCCATCCGGAATTCCAACGGTACCCATTTCAGTATAGCGCTGTATGATATGGATGAGTATTATCTGCCGGCACCATTATCCACGGAAAGGGAAAAGAATAATACCGCGGGGATGGCCGAGGATCTGCTTCCTGAGGTCGATGGGAGAGCGGTCAAAGGATTGATATATACAAAACTGTTCAGGGGGCACTATCTGGTCAATGGGTCAGAATCCTCCTTTGTCAATTTTGATCTCTTCTCAAGCAAAAACTCTTTTCCGGACGGTGTTTCGGCCGGAGGCAGCTATTATCTTCGGTATTTTACAGATAATGGAAATTTCAGGGCACGTGTCTACTGGTATGATACCGATGGAAATGAAATAAGGATCGTCAGCACAGACAGAAGCGCGGAGTTCACGATTCCTGCAGAAGCCGTTGGAATGATCGTCAGGGTATATTGCGGCGCTTTCAGGGACTGCAGAAATGTGCATTTTGAAATCGCCATATTCGACCTTGCCAGGGACTGCAAGGAAGCAAAAGCATATAAATGGCTCCCCCGTCCAATGCTGACTATCATTGACGACGATGGGAGAGTAGGTTTTATGAATGATCTGCTGCCGATCGTCGAAGAACTGAATGCAACGATCACGACAGCCAATACGACCCAGAGAACAGAACTGCGTGAAGTGACTGACGAATATTTACAGGCAAAAAATGATTATCGGGAGGGAAGGATAAGCGAAGAGCAGTTTGGGGACGTCAAAGAAAAATTTGACAGTCTCAGGACATTCCTCGGCGCAAACGGAGAACCTGAAGACTATGGCCTTCGATTCATGTCATGGGCCGAGATCATCGAGTGCCAGCGCCGGGGAGCCGAGGTGGTATCCCATACATATGCGCACAGGGTCGCAGACGGCAGCGGCTCTGTTCCTGAGCGGCAGATACAGTATGAGTACCAGCTGTCAAAGAATGCTTTGGCGGCCCACGGTATTTTCAGCGATGTCGTTGTGTATAGTAACGGCAGCGGCTGGAACGGCAGAGTACGGGCAGCGGCTTCCAGGGTATTCAAATTTGGGATCGATTGTCCGAGCCAGGAACCGGACAGCGAAATTCCAGGCCATGATATTAATTACGTGACAGGTGATCCTCACAGGATCATCCGTTATAATGGGTTGACGGATTTTGATGGAATGAACGAATCTGCCATGCATGCGTTCATGGACTCATTGGTTACCGGAAGAACGGGCTGGGCGGTGTGGATGATCCATACGTCCGACCCCTCCTGGAGCAGTGAAAAGGCGGGCATCATTCGCAGCTGCATTGCGTATGCCCAGCAAATCGGGCTGCCTGTAGTAACCGCACAGTACGGAGCCACGGAATATTTTGATACATCCTTTCCTCAGGAAGGCATATACAGGTGAATTTTTCGGGAGCGGCCCCATTGCCCTTGGAATGATCTCACAGATATACAGTCATGAACGGTTTGACAGTTTCATTAAAGGAGATGGATTCATTGTCAAAACACGCATATCTTATCATGGCGCACGGTGATTGGGATCTTCTGAACGACCTGATAAAATGCATAGACGATGAACGCAACGAGATCTTCTTGCACGTCGATAAAAAAGCGGCATTTGATCCGGCTGTGATCCGGCTGCCCCAAAAAGCCAAATATACCCTGATCCCGAGGAGAAAAGTTACGTGGGGCGGGTTTTCAATGATTTTAACGGAACTCGATCTGCTGTCCGCTGCCGTTGAAAGGGGCGGCTTTGCGTATTATCACCTGTTGTCCGGGCAGGACCTGCCCCTCAAGGGCCAGGATTATATCCATCGCTTTTTTGATGAGCACAACGGGAACAGCTTCATACGCTTTGATCCTGAGGCTGAAAAGAACAAAGTGTATGAGATACGCGTCAAGCAATACCATTTTCTGCAGGATGTGACAGGCCGGACGCCCGGCCCGTGGTTCGGCATGCTCAGGAAAATTGAAAAGATTTCCCTGAAGGTGCAGAAAATACTCGGAGTGGATCGTCTGGCCAGGTATCCGGGCAAAATGTATAAAGGAACAAATTGGTTCAGCATCACTCATGAAATGGCGCAGTATGTCATTTCACAGAGGAAACACATCGTAAAATGGTTCAGGTTTACGCTTTGTGCGGATGAACTTTTTCTCCATACGGTCGCCATGCAGAGCCCTATGCGCGATACGATCATTGATGACAGTCTGAGGGAGATCGACTGGAAGCGCGGACAACCATATACATATCGTAAAGAAGATGAAAAGATGCTTTCTGACAGCCCGAAGCTGTTTGCGAGGAAGTTCAGTACTGATGTAGATAACGAAATAATCAAAAGAATGGTCGAACGCCTTGATCACTGATGTTCATCCCGGGCGGACCGGCCTGGGAAAAGCCGGGACGCCGGGGGACCATTGTGAAGTATTGTCCGCATAAGCGGATAATGACGAAAGAGATATACATGCATTTGCGGGAGAAGAATATATTCAAAACAGGTCGAGAAAATGGATAAAGAACATATTACGGTATATCGTCAAACCCTTGACGTGATCAGAAAGTCGCTTTGGGGTACGGGACAAGCCACAGCGGATGAAAACGTTTATTCGGAATTAAAGCTTCACTGCATTTTAGGCCTGGCTGCGCCTGTGCTTCCGGAATTGTCTTTGGAGCCGGCTCTGTACGACAGATGGCTGAAAAGCATCATTTATCAGGTGGGACGGTATTACTGTTACCTGGAAGCGCAGTCGACGCTTCCAGTAACTGTTCCTTATGTGATTTTAAAAGGGACGGCAGCGGCGGATTATTATCCCTGCCCGGAATACCGGACGTTTGGTGATATCGACATCATGGTGAAAAGGGAGGATTACCGGGCGGCATGTGATATGATGCTGGAAGACGGCTATCTGGAATGTACAAGTGAAGGCAACGCCGACCGGGGCCGGCATCGGGAGTTTGTAAAGAAAAATATATCTGTGGAAGTGCATGCTTTTTTTGCCCTGCTCAATGATGAAAAAGCCGCTGAATATTTGGATGAACTGATCGAGGAAAATATCGGGCCCTCGCACAAACTGCCGGATGCGGTCAATGGCCTGGTGCTGCTTGAACATATCAGCCAGCATTTGGAAGAGGGACTCGGTTTACGCCAGATCATCGACTGGATGATGTTTGTGGATAAGTGCCTGCCTGATGAAAAATGGCCGGAATTCCAGCCGATGGCGCAAAAGATCGGCCTGGAAAAACTGGCGGTGATCACGACCAGGATGTGTGAGGTTTATTTGGGTTTGCCGGAAAGGAAATGGTGTTCGGATGCAAAAGGATATTATTGCGAAGAATTGATGCTGTATATCCTTTCGTGCGGAAACTTTGGCAACAAGCGCATAGATGATTTGTTTGACTATAATGTCACTACGTTTTCAGAAGCTACGACGCTGAAAAAAACGATTGCAATGCTGCAAAGGCGGGGCATGATCAACTGGGAAGCAGCACGGAAACACAGGATCATTCAGCCGTTTGCTTGGATCTATCAGTTGGTTCGTTACTTCTTCAAAGGGTTTAAACGCCATGATTCGATCAGTCAGTTTAAAAAGGAACATCGGGAAGCCAGGCGGAGGAATGAATTGTTCGACGTTCTGGGGGTAAGGCAAAAGTCAAAGGATCTGTTTATCTACAAAGAAGGAAAGTATCAAAAAGAATAACGGCATTATCGTGAAAAACAGCGGGGATTATCTGGATTGCGGAACTGTTTTAGCAGGTCCGTTTCCTGCCGCTCATGGCAGGCAGAAAAAAGCATGACATTCCCTGTCACGCTGAGCCGTTAGGGTCAGGCTGCGGCAACTATGCCGGAAGGATAAAATACGCATGACATTTGTGGAAAAATATGAGGAATCGTTTAAGCTGATACAGGCTTCATTATGGGGGACGGATATACGAAGGACAGATCCCTCGGTTTTTGCGGAATTTACGAAGCATGCGATCATCGCACTTCCCGCGGGTATCCTGTCCCGGATAGATATGCCTCCGGAACTTCGCCAGGCGTGGCAGTCTGAGATATATCAGGTTATTTCCTATAATGTCAATTGCCGGCATATGCAGGAAGCGTTGCCGATAACGGTCCCTTATGCGATTCTGAAAGGCACCGCTGCGGCACAGTATTATCCGAATCCCCGGTATCGGACGATGGGGGATATTGATATCATGCCCTGTCATGAAGATTATGACGCGTGCTGCAATATGCTCCTGGATGCCGGATTTGATGAGTCTACAATGAAATTTGCCAGTGAAGTCGACCGGCACAGAACATTCCTGAAAGATGGGATCACTGTGGAGGTCCATTCGTATTTTTCCATATTTAACGAGATCGACCGCTCCAGGTACCTGGATGACCTGATCATACGGAATATAACGCCGTCCCATACGCTTCCCGATCATGTAAACGGAATGGTATTGCTGGAGCACATAAATCAGCATATGGAGGAAGGGATCGGTCTTCGCCAGATAATTGACTGGATGCTGTTCGTCAACCGTTGCCTTCCTGACAGCGGTTGGAAACAGTTTAAGGTGATGGCCGAGAAGACCGGTTTATTGAAACTGGCATGCGTCACTACCCGGATGTGTGAAATTTATCTGGGATTGCCGGAAAGGCAATGGTGCTCGGGAACGGATGAAAAGCTGTGTGAAGCGTTTATGGAGTATGTCCTGAGCTGCGGCAACTTTGGGACCGGACGGGAATTTAACGGGTTCAGGAGTGAAAAACTGATCTCATATATGCGTACTCCAAAGGCAACATTCGCTTTACTGCAAAAGTATGGAATGTATAACTGGAAAGTCCTCCAAAGATATCCTTTTTTAAAACCATGCGCCTGGATATATCAGTCCGGAAAGTATATTAAACAAACGCTGTCACGCCGGGTCCCTTTGAAACAACTGAGATCCGAGATAAAAACCGCAAGGGAAAGAAACATTTTGTTCGATGCGCTTGAAGTGACGCAGGTCTCAAAGGGACTGGTGATTTATAAAGACGGCAAATATATAAAGGAGTAGGACGATGGTGGCGATGAAAATCGATTTGCAGGTTTTCTATTGGTCCACATTATGTTCTTTTACTGATCAATGATTTATCCTTTTTAGCACTAAACCAATAGAAGTTACGGAAATAGGGAAGTGATAAAAAAGAGTGCTAAATCCATTATTTCACCGATATGTAGGCAAGAGATTCGTGTAAATCCATGATTTGAATAATATTTTGTAGACTGCCAAGGCTATAACGGTATCACCCCTTAAACATATTCCACCCATTTGCTGGACGTTCTGCCGGAACGCTTTGCAGAAAACCCGAATGCTTCCGTCGATGACTTGATGCCCTGGTCTAAAGGGATCCGGGAGCGGTATACTATGCCCGGGTAGGTACGGAATATCTAGACTTACTATGCACAAGGGAGGATAGCGTATATGCCTCCATATAAAAGTCAAAGGCAAAACCCCGGAAAATCCTGCAGGACAGGCGGATTTTTCGGGGTTTATGCTTGTTCTATGGGTGTTGTGTTTTTTATTTGGTATAATAAGGAAGGTCCATTAACCTTAAGGCGGTCATGAAGTATGTTTCCTGTAGGCACGGTGCTCGCACCAGGCCAGCAGCAGCATGCCCAGCAGCATGATGCCGTAGGTGGCCAGGTGGGGGAGTTCGTAGTAATCCGTGAAGGGGATGGGCTTGTCCAGGAAGAATTCGCAGGCCACGAAAATGCCGGCCGAAAGGAACGCCAGCAGGGGCGGGAGGCCGGTGCCGCGCTTTTTGCCGCTGTGGAGCCAGTGCCAAAGGAGCACGCCTTCCATCACCAGCATCGAGAAGAGCTGCTCCACCTTGACGAATTCGTGCCAGACGTAATTTTCGGTAAGCAGGCTCTGGAACAGGATCTGCCCCAGGCACAGGTAGAACACGCTGCGGGCGAAGCAGTGGAGATGCCTGCGGAAGTAAAGGACGGACACCAGGAAGACGATAAACGCGAAGAGCGCTTCCATGATGAACACGGCCAGGTAGTATTCCACATAGTCATCTCCGTAGCTCACGGGGAGGCAGAAGGGCAGGCGGCAGAGGAAGGGGTTTTCCTCCGGGTCAAAATACCGGCCGCAGCCGAAGGTGCCAAGCATGAATTCCCCGGCCCGGACGAAGGCGGCCGTAAGGACGCCCCAGGGGGCGAACAGGTCCAGGGATTCGCCCATGGTGAGGTCGGAGGTCCTGCCGGCGAGGACGGCGCCGAGACACGCGCCCAGGGCGCCGCCGAAGAAGGAAAAGCGGCTGGGGTGCATGTCGGTGAGGGTGCCGATGAAGCCCTCCGAAAGGGTGTAGGTCATTTTGCAGACCATGAACATGCCCTTGGAAAGGACTGCGCCGAAGACCGCCCCCAGGACGAGGGCCGCCGCCGCGAAGGCGAAGGGCCTGTTTTTGATGTGCACCAGCACGAAGAGCAGCGCGGAAAGAAGGGCGCCGCCCAGGAGGAAATAGATATATCCGTCGAGGATCGTCAGTTCATCCATGGTTTACCTCTCAATCAGGCCGGTAGGCCGAGGCGAAATAGATGATGTCGGGAACGGCGCGGATGTTCTGGGCGCCGGTGTTGTTCACCTTTTTGCCCAGGAAGACCAATTGGCAGGAGTTTCCGCCGTCCAGGTTGTAGGCCACCTTCACGTCGCCCAGGGACTGGATGAGCTTGATGAAGTTTTCTATGTCCAGGCCGTACCTGGCGCAGCACACCACCATGTAGCTCAAATCGCCCAACTGGCAGATGGCGATGCGCTGGGCGCGCTCGTGGGGTTTGGTGTTGCGCTGGCAGCTTTCCTTGACGTAGCATACCTCGCCGTCCCGGATCAGCGCGGGGCCGAAATCGAAGGCGTTGATGACCTTTTTGCCGTTGACGGTGGTTTTGTCTGCGTGGATGGGATCCTCGGCGGCCAGGATGACGTGGAAATCGCCGTCCTCGTCGATGAGGAGGAGATCCTGGTGGGTGGTGACGCTGTCATGGTACAAAACGCCCTGGCGCAGGACATAGACGTTGTCCCGGTTGCAGTAATAATCGCCGTTGATGGCCACCACCGCGTTGACGCGCTTGGCGATGACGCTGGCCTCCACCCGCTGGGAGGAATTGAAGGTGCCCGCCGGCGCGGTCCTCAATTGGCTGGCGTCGGCAATGGTGATATAGGCCACGTAATAGGTGCAGTAGAATTCCTCGCTCTGCACCCATTCGCGGGTGACGTGGATGGAGGGGTCGTCGTATTCCATTTTACCCTGTTCGTATTTTTCAGTCAGGGGCATGCCGCCCGACAGGTCGATGGGCAGGGGAACGATTTCGGCATGGGCGGCGGAAAACAGGAGCATCAGGGCAAAGAGGCAGCTGAAGAGCCGCATAGCGCTGGATGGGGTCATGGGAATACCTCCTGATAAGTGCGTCGGGAAGAATGATGAAAGGCGGGATCCCGGGATGACGGGATGGCGGGATGTCGGAAAAGCCTTTTCCGCAATATTATAAATGGAAACCGCCTGACGCGCAACAAAAAAAGAAAAGTGGAAAAAAGAAGAGTGAAGAGCTGAAAAAGAAGAGTGAAGAGTGAAGAGTGGAGAGTGAAGTTTTGGAATGGTCCACCGCTCCGCGGTCCCCCTTCATCGTGCGTGTGGAAGGTTTGCAGGTGGATATGCTGCGAAGATGGGGCAGCGACCTCATCCGTCCGCTACGCGGTAACTGTCCGGGGCTGCTGTCCGCCCTTCTCTGAAAACAGTCCACCGCACTATTTTCCGGGCGCTCCGGGCCCCCAACTGGGAGGAGGCTATGGGCTGCTGCCCGCCCTTCTCTGAAAACAGTCCACTGGAATGCTTTCCGGGCGCTCCGGGCCCCCAATCGGGGGAAGGCAATACGGGCTCCGCCCGTCCTTTGCGTGCGTTGACCTGTTTCGTGATATTGACTTGCTGCTTCAAGGCGTACTCGACCAGCAAGGAAGACCCCGTAAGCCTTCCCCGGGTTGGGGAAGGTGGCACGCCGAAGGCGTGACGGATGAGGTCGTCTGTTTGGCACGCGTCTGCAGGATAGAAAGCGATGACAGGGTATCCTCTGCAGGTGAAGGTGTGCACCGGTGGGGGCGACGACCTAATCCGGCGGCTTTGCCGCCTCCGTCCGGGGCTGCCGCCCGCCCTTTGCTGAAAACAGTCCACCGCACTATTTTCCGGGCGCTCCGGGCCCGGGGCGCGGGGAAGTGTGACGGAAGCGGCTCGGGGAGTCCTTTACTCACGGCAGTATCTCCACGGTGCAATGCAGGGGAACGGCGGGGAAAAGGAGGGCGATGGCGTCATCGTCCAGGGCGACGCAGCCTGCGGTCCAGTCACTGCCGGCTCCGCCGCCGTGGATGCAGATCTCTCCTCCCAGGTAAGAGCCCCAGGGAGGCCGGGTCCCCAGCCGGTGCGCCTCTTTGATGAGGCCCAGAAGGCGCTCGTCGGCCCCGCCTTTCAGGGCGTCGGAAGGGGAGGGGTAATCCAGCCCCAGGGAAGGGCCGAAACGCCCGGCAGGGTTTTTGAGGCATACATGATATATGCCTTCAGGGGTGCGGCCGTCTCCCTCCCGCTCCTTGGGGCCCTCGGGGCAGCGGCCCAGGCCGATGCGGAAGGAGAAGGCTTTCCGGCCGTTTTCAATGGCCTCCAGGGTCCGTTTGGATTTGACGATCCTGACCAGGTCGATCATGTTCCGCCTCCGGTATTAAAAAAATAAAAATTTTCCTTGCGTCCAGCGGCGCTCAGATACCATGAGAGTGCGCCATTTCTCAAACTCGGCTTTATGATCGGGAATAAGAAAAAATAAAAAAACTGTTAAAATGCGATTGCCCGGTGGAATCTATGGTATAATCGCGGGTGTATGCTAATGTCGGGATGAAAGGAACGCGGTATGAAGATCGGATTTGATCATGACAAATATACCCGGATGCAGTCGGAAAGGATCCTTGAGAGGATCGGGGAATTCGGCGGCAAACTGTACCTGGAACTGGGCGGCAAGCTGTTTGACGATTACCACGCCTCCCGGGTGCTCCCCGGATTCAAGCCGGACAGCAAGATATCCATGCTGCTCAGGATGAAGGACAAGTGCGAACTGATCATCACCATCAGCGCCAACGACATCGAAAAAAGCAAGGTCCGCGGTGATCTGGGGATCACCTACGACGCCGACGTGCTCCGCCTGATCGACGCGTTCCGCGGCATCGGGATGCTGGTGACCGGCGTGGTCCTGACCCGTTTTTCCGGACAGCAGAGCGCCGGGGCCTTCCAGAAGCGCCTGGAGGGACTGGGCGTCAGGGTGTGGAGGCATTATCCTATCGAGGGCTACCCGTACGACGTGGAGAAGATCGTCAGTCCCGAGGGTTTTGGGAAAAACGAGTTTGTTGAGACCACCCGCCCCCTGGTGCTGGTGACGGCGCCGGGCCCCGGCAGCGGCAAGATGGCCGTGTGCCTGAGCCAATTGTACCAGGAGAACCAGCGGGGCGTACAGGCCGGATACGCCAAATTTGAGACCTTTCCCATCTGGAACCTGCCCCTCAAGCATCCGGTGAACATGGCCTATGAGGCCGCGACGGCGGACATCGCCGACGTGAACATGATCGACCATTTTCACCTGGAGGCTTACGGGGAAACGACAGTGAACTACAACCGGGATATCGAGATATTCCCGGTGCTCAGCGCGCTGTTTGTCAGGATCATGGGGCGCAGCCCCTACCGTTCGCCGACGGATATGGGCGTGAACATGGTGGGCTTCTGCATCACCGACGATGAGGTGTGCCGGGAAGCCTCGGCGCAGGAAGTCATCAGACGCTATTATAATGCCAGGTGCGGCCTTCTGCAAGGCATCTCGGCGCCTTCCGAAGCGGAAAAGCTCCGCCTGCTGATGCGCCAGATGAACCTGAAAGACTGCGACAGGCCGGTCATCGGCGCGGCCAGGAAGAGGGAAGAGGAAACCAAAGCGCCGGTGATGGCCATCGCCCTGGAGGACGGAAGGATCATTACCGGGAAGACCTCCTCCCTGCTGGGGCCCTCCGCCGCGGCGCTGCTCAACGCGGTGAAGGCGCTGGCGGACATCCCCAAGGCGGTCCACCTGATCTCTCCCGAGGTCATCCGGCCCATTCAGGAGCTGAAATGCACCTACCTTGGGAACCATAACCCCCGGCTCCATTCCGATGAGGTGCTGCTGGCCCTGTCCATCAGCGCGGCCAACGACCCGAATGCCGCCAAAGCGATGGCGGCGCTGCCGCAGCTGAAGGACACGGAGGCCCATTCCACCGTCATCCTTCCGCATATCGACGATGACATCTACCGCCGGCTGGGCATCCGGGTGACCCAGGATCCCCAGTACCAGGTCAAAAAACTGTACCACGGCTGATTTTTTTCGGGAAGAAACAGGACCGGAGAAGCGTTTGATGATTGGAGCGATGCCGTTGAGGTTTTTCTCGATTTTTTCAGGATCCGCGCCGAAGGGGAGGTTCCCTTTATGGAAAAACGGCTCTCGCATCCTGGGAAAGGACCTGGTCTGCCTTGCGCTGCTTTTTGCCGTTCTCCTGTGTCCGGCTGCCTTTGCCGCGTCGGAGGGTATTTCCGGCCTGGCAGAGCGGTATGAAAACGGGGAGGCCATGGAGCTGCGGGCGGAGGCGGTCCTTCATAAGGTCCCGGGTATGAACGACGCTCTCCTTGAAAAAGTGAACGGATGGCTGGGCCGGAGCGGCGCGGTCGTCCGCGCGCAGCGGGGAAACGGCGGGGACAGGGAATACGCGCTTTTGACCTTTGACGGCATCGACGTACTGGAAGCGCAGACGATCAGGACCGGGGACGCCGCGATCACCGTTTTTCCCGGGAGCGGGCGGGCTTACCGCACCCGGGGAGGAGGGTTTTCCTTCCTTGAGAACATGACGGGGGACGCTTCGCTCCCCATGCTTTCCCCGGACTGGGAACAGGCGTTTATGTTCAGGCTGGTTCCCGGATTTTACGAGATCGTATCGGGCGGAGCCGAGGAGATCACGGAAGAAACCGCCAATGTCCGGGTCAAGAACATCGGCACGTCCCCGATGCAGACGGTGTATGTCCTGTCCGCGGACGGGGCGAATGCGCTGCGGCCCGGCATGACGACTTTTTTTGCCGCGGGAAGCTCCGCGCTGCTGGCGTACAGGACCATGGCGGCTGAAAATGCCGCGATGAGCCTCAGGGATCTTGTGTTTACCGGAGCCGTCACGGTGACGAGGCTCTATGACGCGGATGGCCGGGACATGGGGATCAAAGTGGCCGGCAGATGCAGCCCGGGGGACGGCAGCGAACGAAAGCTGACCCTGACCTGTGGTTTCCAGCAGGGTTCCGCGCTGTATTTCAGCCTGAGCATGCCCTCGGTGAGGGGGAAACTTTCCGACCGGTGGGAGCTTTCCGCTGTTCGGAAGGCGACCTCCTCCCGCGTGACGTATACCCTGGAAGGCCGCGTTTCCAGGACGGACAACCGGGGTACGGTCAGCCTGGACCTGGACGGGTCGGTGAAGGAGACCCTGGGGGAAAAGAGCGAGATCAGCGGCAAGGTGACCCTTTCGGGCCGGATCTACGGCATACGGAAGGGCTGGACGGTGCGGCCGGAGATCGCCTGCGGCGAAAACGGGGCGGCGGGGAACGTCCGCCTGACCGAATCGACGGCGGGGGAGACCGACACGGACCTGACGGTACTTTTATCCCTTGCACCCTGCGGCGATATCGTGATTGCGGACCATTCCGGGGAGACGGATATGACTTCTCTGGGGGAGGAGGAAAGGGAGACCCTGCTTGCCCGGGAGGCGATGCCGCTTTTAAGGGTATGGCTGTACCGCATGGAAGCGCTGACATATGAGGAAAGGGAAAGCCTGGCCCATATACTGAGGAACGGCAACTGGATGAACGGCCCTGTGACAGCCGATCCGCCCGAAGCGCGGACACCGGTTGTGCAGGATAACGAATGGAGCGTTGAGGAGGGATCGTAATGATGAAGAAGATCGTTTCCGTCTTGTGCGCGGCCGTGCTGGCCGTGACGCTGGCCGGCGGGGCGCTGGCCGCCGCGACCGACTACACCCTGGAGGAGAAACTGGAAAAACAGGTCGCATCCTCCGGACTGAGGGGCACGGTGTCCTTTACAGCCGACGGCGACGGATTCCTTGGGATCGACGACGCCTTGTGGCTGCTGGTCAGGGGGATCCTGCCCCAGGCGACCGTCGATGTGACGTCCACCGTGGTCTCGGACAGCCGCCCGGACAGGGAGACCCAGCTGACGGTGAACAGGAACGGGGCTGCCGCTGGACAGGCCGACATCCTTCAGGATGGGGAAACGGTGGTCTTTTCCGGCGACATGATCGGAAACGGTACCTGGTACGCCGCGGGGCAGAACGCTGACCCGGCAAGGATCCTGTTTTCCGCCGGCGGCGAATGGCCGGGCATGGGGCACATGCTCTATGAACTGGCAACGGCGGATGAAGGCTGGAAGGCCCGCGCTTCGGGAGCGGCTTCCAATTATATGGTGAAGCTGGGCCTGTGGGTATCCAGCAGCCAGAAGATCACCATCCGGAACGAAGACGGCGAAACACAGGTGACCCACAAGTGGGAGATCTCCGGGAACGATCTGAAATCCGAGATGAAGCAGCTGATGGTCGACCTGTACAGCGACGAGGAGATGCTGGGCCTGCTGGCGGAAGTCTTTACCCCCGAAGAGAGCGCGGCTTACCTGCACCCCGGCATGATGAACGTGTTTTTCAGCATCCTTGACGGCATCGACATCGATTCCGACGTGGTTATCGAGCGGATATATGACGGGCACGGCACCTGCCTGAGCGAGAGCGTGACCCTGCCCTTTGGGACCAACACCCGTCTGGCCTATGTGACCATCAGCACCAAGGGCATGGACACGGAAAAGGAATATGCCGTGACCGGCGCCTACCGCGATCAGGATGACGCCGCCGCGCTGTATCCCTTCATGATCGCCCTGATCCCGATGGGCACCGAGGGGATCTACACCGGTTCCTTCTCTGTCGAGTATCCCCTGCCCGCGGAAAAGGAATTCACCGTGGACGAGCAGACCCCGGTGATCGGCAAAGCCGAAGCCGAGTTCGCCCTGGGTTTTGACGCCGGGGAAGAGACCTACAACGCTTCCGACGACCTGTGTGTCAGGGAACGCAGCCTGACGCTGACCATCCGGCCCATGCCCGGCGATACTTCAGGCCTGCACACCCTTTCCCTGGCCATGGACCTGGTGCTGTCCTCCAAATCCCGGCGTTCGGCTGCGACCGGTGTGGTGCTCTCCGCTACCGTCACCGACCAGGACCAGGGCGGTTATATCGGCATGGAGGCTTCCTTCAGGACGGCTTCCAAGTGGACGCCTACATTGATCGGCGACCTGACCGAGACCCCGGTACGCATCGATACCATGTCCACGGAAGACCTGGAGCGCGTCCGCGCGTCCTGGGCGGCAAACCTGGCCGCCTGGTTCACCACGTCCTTCCTGACCGCAGGGAACTAAAGCGGATCGCCGAAATAAACGCGTGATATGAGAAATTGAGGGGCTTTGCGCCCCCACGCCCCGCGGCAGGGGAATGAGTGAAAAGCCCCACGGAGAAAGCGAATGTTTTCCGTGGGGCATTTTTATGAAAGTCGTGCCGGACGATTATCAGGGAGAAAAAGCCTTCATCAGCGGCGGGATCAGGTTAAAAGCATTTGCGGCGCTTTGAAGGGCAATGACTTTCCCGACGCGTTCAAGCATGATCCTGACCCGCGCGGCCTGCTTTTCCGGATCGCACGTATAGTTTTCGAGCCTGCCGCCGGTATAACGACCGTCTTTTATTCCGAGAAACAGCGCTTCTTTTTCAGCATCGAAACGTCCGAATGCCGCGTACAGCCCCACGGCGTCGGCGATCACCTCGTCCCGGACGGGATCGACGTCGCCCGGATAAAGCCGGCGGCAGATGACATGCGTCAGTTCGTGAAAACGCCGGATGGTATCGGAATATTCCAGCCATTCTTCCTTCGACAGGCCCAGCGCAGCCGCGTCCACATTGCTGTACGGCCCGCGGGAGAGGATCACGAGCGTTTCCGTGTAATTGGCCCTGTCCCGGGTGAAGCGCCTGAACTCCGCCGGCTGTTCTTTTTCTGGAAATATTTTGAGATGTGCCCGGTTGCGCGGCCAGTTGAATACCGTCAGTATCGCTGCGCCTTGGTTTTTCGGAACCGGGGCCAGCGGCCCGTTCTTCGCCGCCATCATACCGCGAAGGAACAGCTCAAAATCCCGGCGGTCTCCCAGCGTGACTGCTCTCACCGGCCCCGCTGGGGTTTCGATGGTTTCCAGGCGGTCGAACACATCTCCCCTAAAGTGCGTAAGGCTCTTTGTCTCAGGTTCCACTCCCGACAGCACCACGCGGCGATAGCTTTCCGGGGTGTCCGTGTCGGGATCCAGGTATAACTGCGGATAGTCCGCGGAGAGTTTTTCCACTACATCGCTCATTTTGGGATCCCGTATGATCTTTCCGGCAGCGGAGACCATACTTTCCTTTCCGTATCTGCTGCTTTGTGCCGACGGTGTCCGCCTCGTTTGCGGGTTTTATGCCTTTGATACTTTAAAAAAATCGGAGGCAGCTTTGTGCCGCCTCCGCGTTTGTATTTCTGCAGGATGCCTGACAGCCGGGATTCAGGCCTGGCGGCCGATGGTCGCCTTGATGCGGCGGACGCCGGCGGAGGAGGATTCCTCCTTCTGGATCTTGAAGGATACCAGGTCGCCGGTGTTGGAGGCATGGGGGCCGCCGCAGATCTCCTTGGAATAGGAGCCCATGGTGTACACCTTCACACGCTCGCCGTATTTGCTTTCAAACAGGCCCATGGCGCCGGAGGCCTTGGCGTCCTCCAGGCTCATTTCCTCCAGGGTGACGGGGACCTTGGCCTGGATGGCTTCGTTGACCAGCTTTTCCACCTCGGCGATCTCATCCGTTGTCATCTTCCTGCCGAAGGTGAAGTCGAAGCGGAGACGTTCGGCGGTGATGTTGCTGCCGTTCTGGTGGACTTCGGTGCCCAGTACCTTGCGCAGGGCCGCGTGCAGGAGGTGGGTGGCGGTGTGCAGGCAGGCAGTCTGCTCGCCGGAATCCGCCAGGCCGCCCTTAAAGCGCTGCTCGGCGCCGGCGTGGCTGGTCTCCTGGTGCTTTTTGAAGCGCTCGGCGAAGTCGTTCTCATCGACCTTCAGGTCATGCTCGGCGCACAGCTCCTTGGTCATTTCGATGGGGAAGCCGTAGGTGTCGTACAGCTTGAAGGCGCTGCGGCCGTCCAGGGTATCCAGGGAGGAGAGGAAGGAGGAGCAGGCTGCCTTGACCGCCGCGCTGTCTATGACGCCCGCGGCGAAATCCTTCAGGGACTGGATCAGGGGCTGCTGCTCGGGAGTGGGGCGAAGGGCGGAGGCGCATTTCGCGCTTTCGTCTGCGGAGGCCTCCCCGCCCTTTCCCAGGGCGGACAGTACGTTTTCCACCAGGCCGCGGGTGCGGGTGATGTTGCCGAGCACCTTGTTGAATTCCTTGATGCCCTGGCCGAGGGTCTTCTGGAAACGTTTTTCCTCGAGGAGCAGCTGCTCAAGCACAAAATCGCGGTGGCTGAGGAGCTCCGGATAAACGTCCTTGTACTGGCTGATGATGACGTCGGCGATCTCGGCGGTGAAGCCTTCCTTCAGGCCCAGCTGCATGCCGAAACGGACGGCGCGGCGGATCAGGCGGCGGAGGATATAGCCCTGGTCCACGTTGCTGGGCGTGACCGCGCGGTTGTCGCCCAGGATAAAGGTGGCGGTGCGCAGATGGTCCGCGATGATGCGGAAAGCGCGGGTGGTCTCTTCGTCCGAAAGGTATTCCTTGCCGGAGAGGGAGGAGATCTTCGAAAGGATGTTTTCAAAAAGATCGGTCTCGTATACACTGTTTTTGCCGGTCAGGACGCAGATGGTCCGCTCCAGGCCCATGCCCGTGTCCACATTTTTCTGTTTCAGGGGGATGAAGGTGCCGTCCTGCTGTTTGTTGTACTGCATGAACACGTCGTTCCAGATCTCAAGGTAAGCGCCGCAATGGCAGTCCGGCCCGCATTTGGGTCCGCAGGGCTCCTTTACGATCATGAACATCTCGGTGTCGGGTCCGCAGGGACCGGTGATGCCGGCGGGCCCCCACCAGTTGTGCTCCTTGGGCAGGTAGAACAGGTGGTCGTCCTTCACACCGCAGGAACGCCACAGGTCTGCCGCTTCCTCATCCCTGGGGCAGTCCTCGTCCCCGGCAAAAACGGTGAAGGCCAGTTTGTCCTTGTCTATGCCCAGGTATTTTTCGCTGGTCAGGAATTCCCAGGACCAGGGGATCATTTCCTTTTTGAAATAATCACCCAGGCTCCAGTTGCCCAGCATCTCGAAGAAGGTCAGGTGGCTCATGTCGCCCACCTCGTCGATATCGCCGGTGCGGATGCATTTCTGCACGTCGGTAAGGCGTGTGCCGCCGGGATGCTTCTGCCCCAGCAGGTAGGGGACCAGGGGATGCATGCCCGCCGTGGTGAAGAGCACGGTGGGATCGTTCTCCGGGATGACGGAGGCGGAGGGGATCACGGTGTGCCCCTTCTCGCGGAAGAATTCGATGAACATGGAGCGCAGTTCGCTGCTGGTCATGGATCGCATGGTGAAAAATCTCCTTTGCAGTGAGTAATAAAAAATGCGCGTCTGCCCTTCGAAGACGAACAGACGCACATGGGTTCGCGGTACCACTTCGATTGATACGTGAAAGTATCCACCTCATTGGGGGGATAACGGTCCCGCCGGTCCGCTTTTTTGCGGAGCAGGCTCCCCGGCGGCCTTCGCGAGCAGCATCCGTCCGGCCTCCCACCGCCGCCGGATCGCTGACCGTGCACGCATCGCGAACTTCCGGTTCCAAGCCCTCATGTGAAATTGCTCCTATTATAGGAGCCGTGCCCTGACTTGTCAAGGATTTCGTTTTTTCGCCGCTTCCCGGGTCTTTGCTTTTTGTGTGCAATTGACTTTCTACAGACAGTATGATACTATTTTCCATATAAAAAAATTGCGCCCGCGCGCCTGTTATCCATCAGGAAAGGGAGAATAACGATGAAAAAAACCGTTGCCGCATTCCTCGTTTTGTGCATGATGATGACCGTGTTTTCGGCTTTTGCGGGATCTGTCGGAGCCAAGTCCGTCCCCGGGCAGCAGGAGCAGCCGGCGGAGGACAGTGCCGAAGGAAAAACCTGCAGGCAGCCCGTGTTCCTTTCCCACCTGAAGGAGCGCGTTACCGCCGCTGTTTCAGAGGCTCCCTCAGCGCTTTCCTCGCTGAGCGGAAAAGCGCAGCAGGCAAACAATCCCGTGAAAGACGGTATTGATCCCCTGCTTGCCTTACTGAAGAACAAGATGGGGGGCGGAAGCGCGCCGGAAGAAGATGACGGCGCGGCGGACGAAAAAGCAGGCTGCGGCCTGACGTGGGGAGGCAAACGGGAACGGCAGCCACAGCATGGTCCCAAACAGGTCACCGTTGATTTCTGGGACGGTGTTTTCGGAACCTGGGGGGACGGAATCTCCCTGACGGACGATCCCGTGGACGACGGGCTGGTCATCTTTGGCATGGAGCTGCCCGATCCCGTATCTATGCCGGAAACCTATTCCGTTTCCTATACGCGCCTGGATAAGGAAGAGCAGGAAGTTATCACGACGCTTGAAAGGGACGCCGCAGGAAATATCCACTTTGTTGACGGAGATAACGAACAGGTATTTGTCCGGACAGGGAACAGGTATCACGGATACACGGTTTCCGCCGACGGCTTCATCCCATGGAAAGCCGTTTCCCTAAGTGCGAGGACCGTGCGTCAGGAGACGGCTCCTTTCTGGAACTGCGCCGATCAGACATTCATGAAATGGCTCGGAATGGACGCCCTGGGAGAGACGGAATACCTTGGACGTCCCGGCAGTTCCTGCCATGCCGAACCCGGCACCATTACCTTTACCTACAAGAGCGATATGGTTTTCGACGATGAAACAGGAATATGCCTTTCCTATAAAGCGGACGAGCTGCTCAAAGGCGCGACCTTTTCCGTTACGGAAGACCAGAAGATCCTGATCGATATAGGGGATTACGATATCGGCGGGGACGAGATGAATTTCAACTGTATCCGTTTTGAAACGGAAAACGTTTCCTTCCCTTTGCCTGCCGAACAGTGAGCCCCGCATCGGACCGTAAAGGGCTTTGTGTGCGGATGTAAAGATAACGGAAAAAAGTGATTATTCCAAAGGGGCTGTTGCACAGGCAACAGCCGCGGCAAGAACAAAAAACGGAGCATTCACCACTGAGGAGGTGGCGGAATGCTCTGTTTTGTTGTAGAATTTAACTGAAATGAAAAACTTACAACAAGGAGAGTATATTTCAATC
>JAFXUZ010000038.1 GCA_017524725.1 Clostridia bacterium
CCCTTTCCTGTTTGCAGAACTAAGTGCAACTATTCCTGCTTTTCCCATTTGCAGTAGTAACCGCAATCTTTCTGGTATTTCGTGTTAATTTTCACAAGTAACCGCAACCCCTAAACTTGCACTTACTTTTGCAAATAACAATCTTCAAAAAATTATCTTTCTAACAGGTGCCATGGATAAAAAATCTACGTATGAATAAATGAAGATGCCTGCCGGTTCTTCAAAAAGAAAAAAGAGGGAAGGAGGTATAGACGGATTTGAGGATCCCTGTAATCGGAGCGACAGGGGGACGGCAGACCCGTTAAAAAGATTGACAGGCATCTGAAAAAGGAGTATACTATATATGTGAGAATCTCGTAGGCTTGTAAAGGTCCTTGTTCTGAGAATGCTCACGGAAATCAAGGGGTACTTTGTGGGCAAGAAAGGATGAGAAACGTGAAGAAACGGTATGAAGCTCCGATGTTTGAAAAGATTGCATTTGATTACAAAGTTCACACGACAGCAAATTCTGACCCGCCACTCAGCTGTTTTGGGTCGGTTATCAATGTGACAACCGGTGATAGTGTATGTGGTGAAGGAACACCTGCCTATATTGGTTGGAATTTGAAAAATCCAGGTCAAATCTAATTGCTTCAGATTGATTGCTTTAAATGGAAAGGAGATTTAGCTATGGCAAAGCAAATGATTGATGAGGGATTGCTCGATCTGGTTCAGGGCGGTTCGTTGGGTTTTGATCCGGAAAGCGGCGGGACTTACACCATGAGGTGTCAGTACAGCGGTGAATCTTTTTCTGGCGTTTCGCTGGGAAATGTTATGGAGATTGCTAAGTATTGTGCTACTGTACCTAACACTCCCGAAGGAGAAAAACAGATCGTAGATTGGGCGAAGGATAAGAACTATATCTAATGATCATCGAACAGCATGATATACGGCTGAAGTAAGCTGAGTGCTGACTCTCAGGCATCATCCTTTCACGGGATGATGCTTGGGAGTTTTTTGAGCAAAGGATTTTCGTTCAAGTACTCTGCGTTTGTTTATTTATGCCTGATACAGGAGTATGAAAACCAGTGAACTTTGAAAAGATACTGGATTCCTATAGGTTGATCGTCTACAGCAATGTGGGATACAGCATGCTGCCGCTTCTCCGACAGCGAAGAGACCTGATTGAGATCCGCGCCAAAGGCACCGGACGCTGCAAAAAATACGATGTGGTCCTCTACAAGCGCGGCAATATGTACATCCTGCACCGCATCGTGCGCGTCCTTCCGGACGGCTACATCATTGCCGGGGACCACAACACCTTTGTGGAGCGGGACATCACCGACGCCGATATCCTGGGTGTGATGACAAGGGTGATCCGGAACGGGAAGAGTATTACGCCGGACAATTTCCTGTATAAGTGCTACGTTTATCTCTGGTGCGCGCCGTATCCGGTACGTATGTTTATCCTGCGCTGGGTGCGGAAGCTCAAGAGCATTGCGCGGAGGATCCGGCGTCTGGGAATGGGGGAGAGCGGGGGACCGGAACCATGAACAGCTACCTTCAAAAGTTTAAAGCCATTTTCAAAAGCCCTGCGATCCGTTCCGTCCTGGACTGGTCCCGGTGCGTGCGCGGGTCCATCGCGCTGATCTGCGTACTGGGTGTGACCAACACCCTGCTTTCCCTTGCCCTGACATTGGTCACCCGGTCCCTGATCGACGGGGCGACCTCCGGGAAGGTTTCGGCGCTGTGGACCTTCGGGATATTGCTGGTCGTGATCATCATCGTTGAACGCCTGCTGGGCATATGGAGCGCTTATACCAGGACCAAGGCTTCCGCCCGGCTGCAAAGGGAAATGCAGGGCAGGGTGACCGAGGCCATCCTGGGCAAGGATTATGCCGCGCTGAAGAGCTTCCATAGCGGGGAGCTGGTCAGCCGGGTGTTTTCGGACGTGGACGTGGTGCGGAACGGGGTCATGAGCCTGCTGCCGTCCCTGCTGACCACGTTTGTAAGCTTCGTCGGCGCGGCGGCGATCCTGATTTCCATGGACTGGCGCTTTGTGCCGCTTTTGATCATTGCCGGCGTGGTCGGGACAGCCATCACCCTGGCGTTCCGGGGACCGATGAAGCGGCGCCACAAGCGCATGCAGGAGGCGGAGGCCAAACTTCATGCCGGAACTCAGGAGACCCTGGAAAACATCCGGGTGGTGAAGGCCAGCGTCAGCGAGGAGCGAGCCCTGAGCGACCTGGAGGGACAGCGGGAAAACCTGGTCAACGAGCAATTGCGCAACGGACGGCTTTCCATCCTGATGAACAACGGCCTGGGCTCCATGTTCGACCTGTCCTGGCTGGTATGCAACCTGTGGGGGTGCGTCAAGATATACCAGGGCACCTTCACCTACGGCTCCCTGGCCGCCCTGATCCAACTGGTGGGCCGCATCCAGGCGCCTATCGCCAACGCGGTCGGCCTGCTGAGCCAGACCTATGCCGTCGTAGCGTCGGCTGAACGGCTGCAGGAGGTGGTGGGCCTGCCGGACGAAAAGGAAGGGGTCAAACTGACCGGCTTTGACGAGATCCGCCTGGAGAATGTCAGTTTCCAGTATGACGACGGGGTGGACGACGTGCTGAACGACGTGAACGCCGTCATCCGCAGGGGGGATTTCGTGGCCCTGACTGGCATGTCCGGCGGGGGAAAGACCAGTTTGTTCCAATTGCTTCTTGGCATCTACAGGCCCACGGGCGGGCAGGTGCTGTTCGTCGACGGGGACAGGACCGTTCCGGCAGCCCGGGGCACCCGGGGGCTTTTCGCCTACGTGCCCCAGGGCAACATGCTGTTTTCCGGCACCCTCAGGGAAAACCTGATGCGCTTTACCGACAGCGCCACGGAGGAACAATTAAGCGGAGCGATCCGGGCGGCATGCCTGGAGGACCTGGTGAAGGAGATCGGCCTGGAGGCAAGGCTCGGCGAAAGGGGCGTGGGCCTTTCGGAGGGCCAGGCCCAGAGGGTGGCCGTGGCGCGGGCGCTGCTTTCCGACGCGCCGATCCTCCTGTTGGACGAGGCCACCAGCGCCCTGGACGAGAGCACCGAGGCGGAAATGCTTGCGAACATTTCCGCTATGCGGGACAAGACCTGCATCATCGTGACCCATCGCCGGGCGGCCCTCAATATCTGCGATTACTGCCTGAATATTTCCGAAGGGCGCATGACACGCACCGAGCCCAGGGTGATATAACCGGGTCTTGCTTTCTCTCCCGTTTCGTGGGATAATCGGTCTGATGGATCTAAAATGATCCGTTGGACCATTTTTATATTCAATCCCGGGGGAACAGGCAATGTACCAGATTTTTGTGGTGGAGGACGAACTGCTGATCCGCCAGAACATCCGCCAGATGATCGAGAAGATGGCGGGCCCGTATGTGTTCTGCGGCGAGGCCTCGGACGGGGAAATGGCGCTGTCCATCATGCAGGAGGTGATGCCCGATATCCTGCTGACGGACATCCGCATGCCCTTCCTGGACGGATTCGGGCTCATCAGGCACGCCAAGGCGATGATGCCCTGGCTGAAGGTGGCCATCATCAGCGGGTACGGCGATTTTGAATACGCGCAGAAAGCCATCGGGCTGGGGGTGAACCATTACCTGCTCAAGCCCGTTCGGCAGGCGGACCTGGTGCGTGTGATCGAAGAGATGGCGCAGCAGATCGACAGGGAGAAGGCGGCCGGGGAGACAGCCTCCGCCGGGCTGAAGGACGAGGAGATCCTGGATGCGCTGAGGCGGGAATTCCTTTCGGGCCTTCTGTATGACGAACCGGACCTTGGCAGGATGCTGGAAAAGGCGCAGTCGCTGAAGATGGATATCGTCAAAAGCCATTACCTGGTGGTGATCTTTTCCTTTGACTCCTCGGGCGCCGATCTGCATACGCTGAAAAGGACCGTCCAGAAGACCCTGGACGGAGGCGAATGGGGACTGTACCTGTTCAATACCGCCGACCAGATGACCCTGATGGCCTGCGACAGCGACATGGAAAACCTGAACGAAAGGGTCTACCAGCTGATCTCGATCCTCCGGCACGAACTTCAGGAGATCTGCCCGGTGGTTACGGTGGTGATCGGGAAGGAGGCCTCCCGCCTGGGGGCCATCAGCAAAACATACCATGCCGCCGAGTCCCTGATGCGGGCCGTAAGGAATATCTGCGCCGGCAAGGTCATCAACATGAACGATGCGTCCCCCGAACCTGTGTGGCCCCTGCGCATCGCCAGCCCCTTCGACTTAAGTTTCCGGCAGAAGCTGCAGTACGCCGTCCCCGGGGACGTGGACAAGCTGGTGGATGAGGTGATGTGTTCGCCCGACGGGGAAAAGTTCGACAGCATGCTGGTCAGGTATCACGCCCTGTATTCCCTGATCGATATCGCGCTGTCCATCGCGTCGGGGAGCGACGCGGAAAAGCCCGGGGAAGGGATGCTGGAGCAGCTGGGAGGCCGGTTTGACCTGATCGCCGCCACCGGCAGCCGGGAAGGGTTCCGAGACGCGGCGAGGAAGATACTGGATTTTGCCCTGCGTGCCCGGGACGAGGGAGCAAAAGAGACGGACGGATACCGCCATGTGATCGCCCGGGCCGAAAAATATGCCAGGGAGAACTGCTGCGACCCGAATATATCTTTGAACAGTACTGCCAGGCACGTGGGGATGAGCGCGGCGTATTTCAGCACCATCTTTTCACAGACTACGGGGCAGTCCTTCATCGCCTTCCTGACGAGCCTCAGGATCGAGCGCGCAAAAGAGCTGCTGGCCAATACGGACAGGAAGCTGTCGGAGATCGCGATGGATATCGGCTATAACGAACCCAATTATTTCAGCCATGTGTTCCGCAAAGCGGTGGGCGTGACGCCCAAGGAATACCGGGCGCGCCACGCGGGGCAATAAAAAAAGAAGCGCAAACACAAGGGGACGGTTCTCTGTGCTCAGCACAGAGAACCGTCCCCTTGTGTTTGCGTGCGTGGGGAAAGCTTGCAGGTGGAAATTCTGCGAATGCAGGACGGGGCGACGACCTCATCCGGCCGCTTCGCGGCCACCGTCCGGGGCTGCCGCCCGCCCTTCGCTGAAAACAGTCCACCGGACTGTTTTCCGGGCGCTCCGGGCCCACAACCGGGGGAAGGCAATACGGGCTGCCGCCCGCCCTTTGCAAAAAACAGTCCACCGGACTGTTTTCCGGGCGCTCTGGGCCCCCAAAGCGGGGAAGGCAATACGGGCCGCCGCCCGCCCTTTGCTGTACAGGAACTGGTCATGATCCCTGAGCCAACATGCTCCAAATCTGTTCAACCGACAAGGAAGACCCCGTAAGCCTTTCCCGGGATGGGGCTTGTCATGGGGTATCGGCGGTAGCCGACGGGGTGTCCCATGACGTGGATCCGAGCGTTAGCGAGGAGACGGATGAGGTCGTCTGCCTGGCGCGCGTCTACAGGCAGGATAGAAAGCGACGACGGGGTATCCTCTGCAGGTGGAGGCGGTGCACTGGGGGGCGACGACCTCATCCGGCCGCTTCGCGGCCACCGTCCGGGGCTGCCGCCCGCCCTTCGCTGAAAACAGCGCATCGCTCTCTTTTCCGGATGCTCCGGGCTCCGGTGCGCGTGGAATGCTTGCAGGTGGACATGCTGCGAACGCGGGACGGGGCAACGACCTCATCCGGCCGCTTTGCGGCCACCTTCCCCATCCCGGGGAAGGCAATACGGGCTCCGCCCG
>JAFXUZ010000039.1 GCA_017524725.1 Clostridia bacterium
GATAATTCCTCACTTAAAGGGCCTCGTTCGCTGCTGTTTTAACAGCAGCGAACGAGGCCGCACAAAATTGCATATTTGTCAAGTGCTTTTTGCATAATTATTTGATTTTTTTTCGGATTTTTCTTATCTAAATGCCATTGGGACCATCCGCAATGTTATCCTTTCCGACTGCGTGGTCAGGGATTGCTCCCGGGGCGTTGGCATCTGGGTCCGGGACGGCGGGACGGTGGAGCACATCCATGTGCGCCACCTGACCGGAGCCGTGCGGCGGTATGCGGACGCGTATGACCTGCCCGGTGCGCCGGGCTGGTGGGGCAAGGGCGAGCCGGTCTTTATCAGCGCTGCGCCCCGGAAAGGGCAGGAGGACGGCTTTCCCGGCGTGATCCGGGATATTTCGGTCTCCGACCTGGATCTAAAGTGCGAAAGCTGCATTTTCCTGGGCGGGGAAAAGAACAGCCCCATCGAGCGGGTCCGCTTCCGCGGGATCCATATCGTGCTTGAAAAGCAGGGGACCCAGCCGGGCGGCTTGTTTGACGAGCAGCCCTCCGCGCGCCATATCTATTCCCACAGCATCCCGGCGCTTTATGCCCGCCACGTGCACGGGCTTTGGCTGAAAGACAGCTCCGTGCGCTTTGTCGGAGACCGGGAAGCATGGAACGGGGAGTATACGCAAACGGAATCCTGCGAGAATACGGTCATTTTATGGGACGGAGAAGGATGACTGGAGTTGTCAGCGGAGGGGAAGCCTGTCATCGGACTGCGGTGTAAGAAAGTCCCTTTTCAGATCCCCGGGGAAATGCTGTGATAACACATCTGATCTGTGACAAATTACGATCCGTGAGCAGATCGCAGGGGAAGGGGAGACAAATGGGATACGCTTTGAAGGAGATGTCAATTGAGGAACTTGACCTGATCGCTCAGGGCGGGACCGGCAGGATCTACAGGATCAATGATGAACAGATCCTGAAGGTCTTTAACGATATCACGCCGGAAGAACTGGAAAAACAGAAGGCGACGGCTGTCGAACTGTTCAAAGCGATGGTGCCGACGGCCATTTCTTTCGAAACGGTCAGGGTGGGGGACAAATACGGGATCGTTTATGAGTTCCTGAACGGCGCTTCCGTAGGTAAAACGCTGGCGCAGCACCCGGAGCGGGTCCGGGAGATCGGCGAGCGTATGGGGACACTGCTCAAAGAACAGCATGAGGCTTCCATGGAAAACACGACGCTGGAATATATGAACGACCGCGTCAATGGCTGGATCGACAGGATCGAAAACCGGTTCATCAATTCAAAGGACGCAAAGATGCTGCGGGAGATCGTGAAGGCGATCCCGCGCGGAAAGTGCATGCTCCACTGTGATTTTCACGAGGGAAACGTGATGATCCAAAGCGGGGAGTACCTGCTGGTCGACATCGACGAGGCATGCATCGGACACCCGCTGTATGACCTGACCTATCACTATATCAATCATGAAATTCTCGCCAAAACACCGAAGCTGCTCCTTCGGTCGACGGGCCTGACACCCAAACTGGCCAAACAGTCGGCCCGGATCACCAGGGACACATACTTCAGGGCAATGGACATCAGGCAGGAAGTCCTGTACAAGGATCTGATGACGGGGTTTGTGCCGTTCCTTCTGGTCATGAACCTGGGCCGGATCGGGGAGAAAGCCGAATATATGAGCAGATCCTCCCTGTTCCTCCTGACACGCGTTTTTCTTCCTCTGCTGCGCCTGAAGAAAAGAAGGTTCATCCGGCACCTGAACTGCCTGAACTAAAAGATCAGGAAATAACAGCTTTGAAAGCGATATTGCTTTCACCGGCGCCCGGACGAAATGAGACCACGCCTTTTCCCCGGGTTTGACTAAATATCCGCAAGGAGGACATCATGGAATTCCTGCCTGTTGATGATCTGTGCAGCGATGAGATCATTCTCCGTCTGGAGAAGACCTGCGAAGCGCAGAGCGAAAAACAATGGGTCCCCGCCTATTACTTTTCGATCTGCCTGCCGGACGGAACAGGGATCGGGCATTGCGACCTGAGGATCGGCCACAACGACCGGCTGTATATCGGCGGGAATATCGGCTATGGGATCGACGAAGCCTACAGGGGACATCATTACGCTTTAAAGGCCTGTGAACTGCTTATCCGGCTGGCCCGGAAGCATCATCTGGAGTATGTGATCATCACCTGCGCCCCGGACAACAAAGCGTCACAGAGGACCTGCGAGCTTGCCGGCGGACGGTACATTGAAACGGCAGCTGTCCCCGAGTGGCACAATATGTATGAAGAAGGTATGCGGCAGGTGATGGTGTACAGGTTTGACCTGGAAGACGCGCCCAAAGGGAAAGCCGGAATCAGCGACGTCGATACGGTCAGAAAGCAATACGGCACCGCCTCCCGATTGAACACCCGGATATCGATCCACAGCAAATACTCCACAAACAAACAGGGCTTCGGGAACTGGATCACCTCCCATTACCGGTTGCGGAAAGGCATGGCGGTGCTGGAGCTCGGCTGCGGCACCGGGGAGATGTGGCTCGGCAAAGGTGAGATCATCGGCGGATGCTCCCGCTTAATACTGTCCGACTTTTCAGAAGGGATGCTGAACAAGGCAAAAGAAACCCTGTGCGGACAGGAAGGGATCGAATTCCGCATTGTGGATATCCGGGATATCCCTTTCGCAGATCACGAATTCGACGCGGTGATCGCCAACATGATGCTCTATCATGTGACGGACCTGGAAAAGGGGCTGCGGGAAGTCAGGCGCGTAATGAAGGATGACGGGACGTTCTACTGCGCCACCTATGGTGAAAACGGCATGATGAAATACATCTGCGGCCTGTTTGAGGACCGACATATCCGGGAAACGGTGAACGACGCCTTCACGCTCCAAAACGGCGAAAGAAAACTGAAAACCGTTTTTTCGGATGTGGAAAGATTTTTATATGAGGATTCCCTGGAGGTCACCGATGCGGGGGATATGGTGGACTACATTTATTCCCTGCAGGGGATGACGGAGCTTCGGAAGCTGCCTGAAAGCGAGATCCGTTCTGTGCTGGAAAAGAATATGCGCGATGGGGTCCTGCGCGTGCCCAAGGAATACGGGATGTTCATCGCCGGCGGGTTTTCTACAGGGACAGGACTGCCGTGACGAAATTCATGCACCCATGCAGCAGCCGGCCGGGAAGGATGGAACCGCCGCGGTGTTTTTCATTGAGCCCCCCTGCTTCCCCGAAGGGGTCCGGAAGGACTGTCAATAAACGCGGCCGCGCTTTTTATGGCCGGACCGAAGGGTACAAAACGTCATTATAGGCTGCGGCGCCGGGCATATTCGATGAAAGCGCTATTCTTTTTGATCCCGGTTCACCAGCCGGACGCCGGAGATCATGATCGTGAGCGCGATGAAGAACAGCGTACCGGGCATTTCCCGGAAGACGATGAAGGACAGCAGTACGCCGATGAACGGCGCGACGGCGTAAAAGGCGCTGGTTCTTGCGGCGCCGAGATCCCTTTGCGCATAAACATAAAAATAGATGCTCAGCCCATATGCCACAAATCCCAGCAGCAGAATCTTCAGGATATCTCCCCATGCCGGCATGGATTCCCCGACTGCAAGGCCGATGATCACCGATCCGCTGCCGGAGGCGAGGCCTTTGATCACTACGATCTCCAGAGGATCGCCTTTGGACAGGCAGCGGGTGCAGTTGTTTTCCATGCCCCAGCAGACGCAGGCGGAAAGAACAAAAAGCGAACCGACGGAAAAACGGAAGCTTTCCGCATCCTCCACGGACAGGAGGACGCTGGAAAAGGTGATCAGGCCGATGGCGATCCAGAGCCGCTTCCCGATCTTCTCCCTGAAGATCATCAGGGCGATGAGGGCTGTGGCGACGATCTCAAAATTGTTGAGCAGTGAGGTGTTTGCCGATGAGGTACCGCGCAGACCCATCATCAGGAAGATCGGGGCAGCGATATCCAGGACCACCATGCCGAGGGTATACGGAAGATCCTTTTTTGTGAGCCTGTTTTCCTTCCGGCCGTGCTTTGTCCCGGCCCTGACCATGCCCAGAAGCGCCATGCCAAGGCCCGCTCCAATGTACAGGAAACCGGCCATCATGGTGGGCGGCACGCTTTTCAGCAGCAATTTGGACATCGGTGCGTTCAGGGCGTACAGCGCAGCGGCCAGGATCGCAAAGACAGCGGCTTTTTTCATCTTCCCATCCTCCCTCATTGACACCTGCCCAGCATGCATATATAATGCATGCGATACCGGACAATGTGTTCGGGACGATCATACGCCCCGCGCATGCTGTCCGCAAGAAGCAGATTTCCGGATCCGTCCGATACGGAACAAAAACGAAAAACTGTTCGGGAGGAAAACCATGGACCGCAGGCAGCGGAAGACCAGGGAGGCGATCTACCGGGCTTTTACCTCCCTGATGAGGGAAGAGGATTATGCTAAAGTCACCGTCCAGCAGATCATTGACCGCGCGGATATCGGCAGGACCACCTTCTATTCTCATTTTGAAACGAAAGACGCGCTTCTGAAATCATTCTGTTCGGATATCTTTGACCATGTCTTTTCGGAGGATCCCGGAAAGGAGAAGACCCACGACTTTTCCCACGTCCACGATACAAAAGCCAGAGCGACCCACATCCTCTATCATCTGCAGGAGCATATCGGCGTCCTGTCCGGGATCCTGTCGGGGGAGAGCGACGCGGTGTTCATGGGTTTTTTCAAGGAGAAACTGGCGGAACTGTTTTCATCGTCTGTCCCGATGGAGCCCGGCGTTCCGTATGAATACAGGCTGAACAGCATCGTCTGCGGTTTTTGTGAGACCGTCCGCTGGTGGACGAAGCACAGCGGGTATACGCCGGAAGAGATCAGCGGTTTCTTTTTTGCAGCCATGCCGTATTTCGACTGATGATGAGGGGACCGTTTTCGGGAACGCCGGAATACGCGGCTGACTGTTCTGTATTGTGGCACGCCTGGCAACAAGCGGCGCGGGATATGCGGGGACTGATCCGAACGGAGGGCAGAAGCATGGCATCAAATAAGGGATACCTGGATTTTATCCTGGAACAGCTGTCGGGATTGGAGGACATTACCTGGAAGGCAATGATGGGGGAGTATATCCTGTACTTCCGCGGAAGGATCTTCGGCGGGATCTATGACGACCGCTTCCTGGTGAAACCGACAAAGTCCGCCATGGCGATGATGCCGGGAGCGGAATTCCTGCTTTTACAGGCGATCGGAAACCATGAAAGTCCCGCCTTTTTCAAACTCCGCTCTCTCAAGGAAAAGTACTAAACCCGCTATAAACTGCCGACGGTGAGTCGGTTTCTTTTTTTGGATGAATAGTTCAATCGGGAGAAACAGGGAAAGCATTAAAAAAGAAGACGCGGTATGTACAAGGGGAAACAGCAAAGCTGTCGGAAGAAACGGAGCCTTGCAGGGGAGGGCGGGTCTGCTTCCGGCGTCAGTCGGCATCTGATGGAAAAAAGAGCTGCGTTCGGTCGGAAGACCCTTCTCCGGGGGTATCACAGTGCGTCCTGCGGTATTCGCTGGGGGTACAGCCCACAGTGCTTTTAAATATATGGGAAAAGTGTGAGGATGAAACAAAACCCACGGCTTCTCCGATCTCCGATATGCTTTGTTCCGTATGTGCCAGCATTTCCCCGGCTTTTGCGCAGCGAAGCTGATGATGGTAATGCAGCGGAGTCATGCCGGTTTGACGCCTGAAAGTCCGAAGGAGGTAGCTTCCGTTGACATACAGCGCGCCGGCCATCTCATTCAGGGAAAACCTTTCCGTGCTGTGCGCTTCCATATAGGCTTCAGCAGCTTTTACCAGGTCAATGGCACTGTTTTCTTTTGCCCTCAAATCCAATGCTCCTCTCGCTGTGCCGTGTCTCGTAATTAGTTAAGACTAACTTCATATATTGATATTAGCATTCTCTAACCCATTTGCCAAGATATTTTTCCGAAAAGGTCAATATCAGACAATTAGATATGACAAACTGGTCAATATCAGGATAGCGGCAGGCAACAGGATGTGTTATGATACCGCGTGGTTAGTTGATTCTAACATTTTTCCGCATGCGCACCGCTCGGGCGGCGGAGGCGAAGAAAGGAAGACACTGTATGAAGATAAAAAGGTTTGCCATCGTGCTTGCGGCAGTCCTGACGGTGCTGATGGCGGCCGTACCCGGTGAAGCGCCGGCGGCGGGCCGTTACAACTTCGTGGACGACGAGCGCTATGACATGGCCGGCAACCGGTGGGGCTCCGCCGCGGACCGCATTGATGAATTCCTGGACCAGGCGTTTGAATACTACCTGGCGGGAGATACCGGGAATGCCTATGACTGTGTCAATAACGCTTATTTCTGTGTTTATGAGACCACGGGTTTCGAGCGGCAGACCATGACCTATGTCTCCGGCCCCAGGAAAAACGCAGTGGAACTGCAGTTCACCACCTGTAAGCGGGCTGTGAAAAATTCCGATCTCAGTGAAGAGACCCAGATGGCCGTGAAGGCGGAACTGAACAAGCTCAAGGCCATGATCAGGGAAGACGCCAACAAACTGGCTGCCAGAATGGACCCCCCGCAGCCTGAGACAGGGATCTCTTTCTGGCAAGGCGGCGTTCGGGCCGCATCGGACCCTTGGGCTTCCCTGGCCGGAGAAGGTTCCCTCTCGCACTACAAGTCATGGACTGAAGCCGCGGAAATGATCTTTGCCCTGATCGATACGGCGGAGGAAGCTTATGGCGGCCGTGACTATGGAACTGCCCTGGACAACATCAACACCGCGTATTTCTCGGTCTATGAGGAATCAGGCCTCAGCCGGAAGATATATACCGCGCTCGGCACGGATGAAAGGTTGGCTGCGGACGCGGCCTTTTCAGCCCTGCGGGCAGTCCCGGAGGAAGCGTTGGAGAGTGGAAAATATAAATCGAATCCATGGAAAACCGCGCGCAACTCCCTGAAAAAGGCGGTCCGCACGGCGGCTGCCCGCATAGATGAAATGGAAGCGCCGGCGGTGTCCGGATCTGAGGAGAATGACACGGCAGCATCTCCCGCTGCCAATACGGCGGATGCGGCTCGGTGGGCCAATTTCTGGGGAGCGTTCGGGATCATCGTCCGTGAAGGCCTGGAAGCGATCCTCGTTATCGCGGCCATCATCGCTTACCTGGTCAAAAGCGGCAGCCGCGGCAGTCTGAAGCATGTTTATGCCGGCACGCTTGTCGGCATCACGGCAAGTTTCGCCGCCGCTGCGGCGCTGTATTTCATCAAACAGGCTGCGGTGGCCGGAGGCATGGCTCAGGAACTGATCGAGGGCATTACCGCGCTCATAGCGGTTTGCGTGCTGTTCTATGTTTCCAACTGGATGATCTCCAAATCCGAGGCTGCCGCATGGACGGGGTATATTGACAGGAAAGTTCAGGCGGGCGTGGAGAAGAGGTCGGCGTTCACCCTGGCTTTTACCGCCTTCCTCGCTGTTTTCCGTGAAGGCGCCGAGGTGGTGCTGTTTTACCAGCCCATGCTGTTCGGCGACGACGCCTCCCATGTCAGCATGGTGATCTGGGGATTCCTTGCCGGATGCGTCCTGCTGGTCTTTGTCTACCTGGCCATCACAAAGCTGTCGGTCAGGCTGCCCATCAAGGTGTTTTTCACGGCCACATCCATCCTGATGGCTGTTATGTGCGTGGCGTTTCTGGGCTCCGGTATCAAGGAACTGTCGGAAGGCGGCGCGTTTGAGGTGGTAAGCCGGGTGGAGGGGATCCCTGAGAATGACGCAGTGCAGATCCTGGGGATCTATCCTTACCTGGAGACGCTGCTGCCTCAGCTGGTCCTTGCGATCATCCTGATCATCACATTCCTGTGCGCGCATTACCGTGGTAAGCTTAACGCCCAGCGGCAGCGGTACGAGGAAAAACTCGCAGAAGCTGAAGGCGTCCGCGCATCAGGCATAAAAGAAAAAACCTCGCCGAAAGCGGTCCCTGCGGGATGACCTGCGTCTTCCGGGAGGTCCGCGACCCCGCTGCGGATCCCGCCCGTAAGCATATACTGAACAAATGGTTTTCGGTACTTTCCAAAGAAGAAAAGGAGGATATCCATGATGAAAAAACTGTTTGCCCTGCTGATTGCCGCTATGATGCTGTTTGCCGTTTCCGCCCTGGCGGAAGACGAAGCCGGTTTTGAAGAATTCCCGATCGGTGACGAGCAGGATGTAGGTCCCGATTCGATCATCCATATTGCCGCTGTTTATTTCCAGCCCGTGGTGATGGAGCCTGCCGCCGAGGCCGGCCTCAGCGTCGAGGAAGCCAACATCCATATCGAAGCTGATATCTCCGCCAACGAGAACAGCCTGGGTTACGGCGTGGGCGACTGGATCCCCTATCTGACCATCGATTACAAGGTGGTTGACGCGGACGGCAAAGTATACTCCGAAGGCACCTTCATGCCCATGGCGGCTTCTGACGGCCCCCATTACGGCGCCAATATCAAGCTGGATGTGGACGGCGTGTACAGCCTGGTGCTCACCATCCACAGCCCGGCGGAAAACGGTTACCTGCTGCATGTCGACCCTGAGACCGGCGTGGAAGGCCGCTTCTGGTCCGAGCCCATCGAAGTGACCTTTGAGGGATGGGAATACTTCGTGCAGGAATGGTGATCCGGCCGGACAGACAAAGGCTCATCCCGAGCCGGCGCGAATCTCCGCGGGGGAGATTCGCGCCGGCCATTGTGTGCTGTAATCCTACTGTTAAATTCCTTGCTCATCGGAGGTCACTGACGTGCTGCTCCATATGTATAAGGTCCCCGAAACCCTTTTCATTATCGTAACAGTCATCACAGTGCTGTTCGCCCTCGCAAAAACCAATGCGGGCAAAACGGGAAAAAAATTGATGCTGGCAGGGATCGGCCTGGGCCTGGCTCTGGCTGTGCTCCGGGCTGTTACGCATGAGTTTCCGGCGTTCTTCTTCCCGGACAAAAAAGCCGTTCCGGATACGCAGATCAACCTGTATCTGTGGTATGCCGCCATGGGTATCCTTGTACCCCTGCATATCATGGCTTCCGTTTTTTCCCGTGAAAGGGGATCGCGTACCGGAAAAACGGCCGTATGTGCGCTTTCCGGCCTGCTTGCGGCCGATCTGATCGCTTATAAAGCCTGGGCGGTTATTTGGGCTCCCCGGGATTTTGAGATGGGGGACAACGGGATCCTTTCAGACGTGTTCCTGCTTCGTCTGGCCGGCTGGCTGACAGGCCTCATCCTGCTGGCGGTCTATGCCTGGTTCCTGTATAAATGCTGTATGCGCCTGAGCGAGATCAGCGTGCTGTGGAATGACCGGGACTGCCGGCCCGTCAGCGACGGACGCTGGGTGCTGCGTCTTACCGCGGCGTTGATGACGTTTGCGCTCTTCTTTGTTTTTTACGGCATGATCCTGCAGCAGTGGACAGTGAAAACACGGCCCGGATGGATCCCGGCGCTGTTCCCGAGACTGAACGCGGAAACTTTCCTAAAGTTCACTGTGCGCAACAACGCGAGCGCCGGCGGGGCGCTTTTTCCCGGGTGGAAATGGTATATGGCGAGCGATCACACGAAAGGCGGGTATCTTGAAAACGGGGTCTTTATCCTGCTGTTATATGCGCTGATGGCCATGATCCCGCCCGCTGTGCTCTTCCTGAGAAGCCTGAGGATCCGCGGAATCTGGCGAAATGCGGCTGAAAAGAGACGCCTGCGCTCAGACAACCGGCACAGCCGCAGATGGGCAGCCGTTGTGCTCTTTTCACTGACTGCCGTTATGGTCAGCCTGACGGTGGTTTACGAGATCTGCAACCGTCCGCCGCCCGTTCCTGAGGGAGAGACTTACGCAATCGTCTTTATCGGGGAGGACGGAGCGGAGAGTGAGATCGAAGCCGTCGATGTAAAAAACTACGACACCTCTCGGATCGAGGTCCGCATCCCGCTGGGGCAGGTGGATGATTTCAACCTCCACGCGTTTGAAATGAACCGCTCCGGTTCGCCGAACAAGGCGCCGCGTGTCCGTTGGATCGTGATCCGGAAGCCAAACTCCGCTGCATATGGGGTCGGGCTGGACGCGTGCGACGTCTGCGGAAGCGCCGGTTATTTCCAGAGGGGGGACACTGTGGTCTGCAAGCGCTGTGATGTGGTGATGAATACCAACACCATCGGCCTTGCGGGAGGCTGCAATCCGATCCCCCTGGCTTTCCGGGTGGAGGGCGGAAACATCGTCTTTGCCATGGACGACCTGATCGCGGGCGAAAAAGAATTCAAGTGAAGGAGGGGAACGCGGCATGCTGTTTCGGATGATCAAAGGCGCATTGGTGAGGCAGTGGAGCAAAATGCTGCTTATTGCGCTGACGATCGCGCTGGGAGCCTCTCTGGCCACCTCCATGATCAACGTTATGCTGGACGTCGGAGACAAGGTCAATGAGGAACTGAAGGCCTATGGCGCCAATATTGTCGTAAAGCCCAAGGCTTCCTCCCTTCTGTCGGAGATCTACGATGTCGAGGATGAAGGAACGGAGCTGCAGCAGGCCTGGCTGAAGGAGGAGGAGCTCGGCAATCTGAAAACCATCTTCTGGGCCTTTAATATCCGTGATTTCGCTCCTTTCCTCAACGTGAGCGCCAGAATAGGAGAAGAAACAGTCCCTGTTACGGGGACCTGGTTCAACCATCACCTGTCCCTGCCCACGGGGGAGGAACTGGACGCCGGTGTCCGGAGCCTGCGCTCCTGGTGGGATGTTCCAAACGAAGACTGGATCGACGAACAGGCTCCGGGTGCTGAGAGGGAGATCATGGTAGGCACCGCGCTTGCGGAAAGGATGGGGATCAGGGAAGGCGACTCCCTCATTCTGACGGGAACGGCTTCGGAAGCCAATGTCACGGTACGGGGCATATTCGATTCGGGCGACAGCGCCGACGAGCAGGTCTGGGCGCCTCTGGACCTTGCACAGGAGCTGGCGGGACTGGAGGGCAAGGTGGCCTCTGTCGAGGTCAGCGCCATTACGACTCCGGACAATGACCTGGCCAGGCGTGCTGCCCAGAACCCAAAGGCGCTTTCCCGCGCCGATTACGATACCTGGTACTGTACCGCTTATGTAAGCGCGGTCTGCTATCAGATCACCGAGGTCATTACGGATTCCGCCGCCTCCGCGGTCCGCCAGGTGGCGGAGAGCGAGGGCGAGATCCTGAACAAGACAGAGCTTTTGATGATCCTTATTACCGCGCTGAGCCTTGTCGGCGCCGCGCTGGGCATTTCGAATCTGGTGACCGCTTCGGTCATGGAACGGTCCCGGGAGATCGGCCTGCTGAAAGCTGTCGGAGCCCACGACAAAGCCATTACCTGCGTTGTTATGGCTGAGATCCTTTTGACGGCCATGGTGGGCACGGCAGTCGGTTATTTTGCCGGCCTCGGGATGGCGCGGTTCATCGGCAGGCAGGTGTTCGGCTCGTCCATCGATATTAAGGCAGTGGTCATTCCTGTGGTGGCGGTGCTGATCTCCCTGGTGACTATAGCGGGTTCACTGCCGGCCATCCGCATGATCCTGCGGCTGGATCCGGCTGAAGTGCTCCACGGCAGCAAGGCCTGAGGAAGGAGGCACGTACAATGAGCAAACGCAGAATGTTTTTTCGGATGATCACCGCCTCCCTCCTGCGCCGCAGATCAAGGATGCTGATCGCCCTTCTCTCCATCGGTATCGGCGCGACGATCCTGGCAGGCCTGGTAACGGTTTATGTGGATGTACCCAGGCAGATGGCGGCACAGTTCCGCTCCTACGGAGCGAACATGCTGCTGGTGCCTTCCGGATCCGTCCTGACGCAGGAAGAAGCGGACGACGCAATGGCGCTGATCCCTGAGGAAGAACGGGTGGGAGCCGCGCCTTACAGGTACGAATACCTGAACATGGTGCGCCGACAGCAGTCTTTTGCCGCGGCGGGCACAGACTTTGATCAGGTAAAGCGCACCAGCCCTTATTTTAAAGTAAACGGCCGCTATCCCGAAAGCCCAAGGGAGGTGCTGGTCGGAAAAGGCGTGGCAGATACCGTCGGCGCGAGGCTGAACGGGGTGATGGAACTTACATGGTTCCCGCCGAGCACACAGGAGGAGGATCAGGGGGACGCTGATTTTGACATCCGTCCGGGAATGACGCTTGCGGGGCACGCCCAGGGGTATGGCAGCCGGGAAGGGTTTAATGACAATCCGGTGTATGTGACCTTCACCGTTGGCGGGGACGGCACCATCGCTTCTATTAGTGTGGATACTTCCAGTGAGACGGCAGGCGTCGGCACCCGGTGCAGCGAAGAAGCGTTCACGGACCTGTTTATTGGGAAAAAACCAAAGGATCTGGTTTTGGGCAGGGATGTGGACGCAGTATCCGGCGCCACTGTGACATCGGCGGCTGTCGTACAGGCTATCGCTGACGCAAGGCCTGTGACGGATGAAAGTGCGGCTCTTGTTCCCCGCACGATCAACTACGCGGTGGTCGGCATCCTTGAGACCGGCGGGGAGGAAGAAGGATACATCTATATGTCCCTGGATGATATGGGTGTGATCACAGGCACATCGGACCAGCTGGACCTGGTGGAGCTTTCCGTCTCTGCGACCCAGGACAGCCTGGAACGCTATGCGGAAGAGATAACGGCGTCAGGCCATGCCACCGCTCGCTTGGTGAAACGCGTGACCAAATCAGAGACCGCGGTTCTGGGCAAGCTGCAGGCGCTGGTCTTCCTGGTGACCATTGTGGTCCTGGTGCTGACCATGGTGAGCGTTTCGACTACCATGATGGCGGTGGTCACCGAACGGCGCAGGGAGATCGGCCTGAGAAAGGCTCTTGGCGCGCCTGACAGCGCCATCCGCGGGGAGTTCCTTGGTGAAGGGCTGTTCCTCGGAGCGCTTGGCGGGCTGCTCGGCGCGGTGCTGGGATTTGTATTTGCGCAGGTCGTCAGCGTGAACGTTTTCGGATCAGACATCCGGTTCAATTTCTGGCTGCTGCCGATCACGGTGCTTGTGTCCATGGCGGTTGCCGCACTCAGCTGTCTGATGCCCGTCAGGCGTGCGGTGGCCATCGACCCGGCGCTGGTTCTGAAAGGAGAATGACCATGAGTCTGCTTGATATCCGCAATGTATCCAAAATATACGGCGAGCTGAAAGCCCTGGACAACGTGAGCATCCGGGTGGATCAGGGGGAATGGGTGGCCATCATGGGGCCCTCGGGCTCCGGAAAATCCACAATGATGAACATCATCGGCTGTATGGACAAGCCCACCAAAGGCCAGGTATTCCTAGACGGTATTGACATCGCAAAGGAATCCTCCAGACGCCTGACCGACATCCGCCGGGACAAGATCGGTCTCATTTTTCAGCAGTTCCATATGGTCAACTATCTGACGGCCGTGGAAAATGTAATGGTTTCCCAGTACTATCACTCCATGCCCGATGAGGCTGAAGCACTGGAAGCCCTGGAAAGGGTGGGCGTTCGGGAGCGGGCAAGGCACCTGCCCAGCCAGCTTTCCGGCGGTGAGCAGCAGCGTGTATGCGTGGCCAGGGCCCTTATCAATCACCCTGAACTGATCCTTGCGGACGAACCCACCGGAAACCTGGATGAGACCAACGAAAACATCGTTCTGGACCTGTTCCGCCAGCTTCATCGGGAGGGAACGACCCTGATCGTCGTGACTCATGACCCGGAGGTGGCTGAGGCCGCCCAGCGCACCATCGTCCTGGAGCACGGACGGCTGGTCCGCGAGGTCGTCAACGAGCATTTTGTGGAGTAAACATATTATGAATAAAAAAGACATCGCATTCGGCTCGGCTGCGGCTTTCCTTGGCATCGTTCTGGCTGTCGGGGCCCAGACCTTTGCGCATCCCTGCGTGCATGCGGACGGAAGCGCCGCTGTATGCGCCCCGGTAAAAATATGGCTGACGGTCATGGGCGGCGTTATTACCGCGCTGGCAGGTGTGTCCTTCCTTCGGCCTCATTGGGTGTCTCCATGCCTGACGGCTGCGGCGGCCATACTGGTGATCCTGATCCCCGGGTGTATCGTGCCTGTCTGCAGGGCGGATACGATGCGCTGCCGGCTGGTGACCTGTCCTACGGCGCTGGTTTCAGGTGTGCTGATCCTGGCTGTCTCGCTGTGGCGGCTCGCGCTGACCCTGAACGCAAAAAAACGGAGGGCCGGTTCATGACTCCGAGAAAACTGCCCATGAGGAATATCCTGCGGCATCCCGGACGCACCGCCTCCCTGACAGTGCTGGTCGCTTTTCTGGCGCTGTCGCTTTTTTCCGGATCGGTGATCGTCATGAGCCTGATGAGCGGGCTTCGCAGCCTTGAAAACCGTCTCGGTGCGGATCTGATCGTGGTTCCGGCCACAAGCCGCGGAAAGATCGACCCGGAGAAGATCTATTTGCAGGGTACCACCGGTTATTATTATATGAGCGCTTCAAAGCTGGATGAGGTCCGCGCCATGGAAGGGGTCGTTCAGGCTTCCGGGCAGGTTTTCCTGGCCAGCCTGCGGGCGGACTGCTGTTCAATGCCCATCCAGGTCATCGGCTTTGACCCGGCGACGGACTTTACCATCCGCCCGTGGATCGGAGAACGGATGAAAACGGACCTGGGCAAAATGGAAGTGGCGGCGGGCAGCAGGGTAAATGCGGGGGTCAATGAGACGATACGCATTTACGGACAGCCATGCCTGGTGGCGGCCCGCCTGGACGAGAGCGGCACCGGTCTGGATACTGCCGTTTACTGCACAATGGAGACCATGGCTGAGCTTTTGTCGGCAGCGCGGGAAATGAATCACGAACTGAAGATCGACGGCGACCCGGCCGGGGTCGTTTCAGCCATTTATGTGAAAACACACCCGGGCGAAGCGGACCGGCTTGCGGGGGAGATCAGGCAGACGCGCAGCCCGAAAGTCACAGTTATTCAGACCCGGACGGTTACATCGGATGTGGAGCGTTCCCTTGGCGGTGTTTCACATACCATCGCTGTTTTGATTATTTGCGTTTGGCTGCTGGACCTGGTCCTGCTGACAGCGGCCTTCCTGCTGCTGGGAGGCGAACGCAGGCGGGAGTTTGCTGTCCTGCGTTCGCTAGGCATGTCCCGCAGGGACCTTGCTTATCTGGCGCTGAAGGAAGCGGCGCTGATATCCTTTTTCGGCGGAATGAACGGGATCTTCCTGGGACTGCTGATCCTGCTGCCGTTCTCGGGACTGATCGAGCAAGCCCTGGGACTGCCCTACCTGCGGCCCGGCTGGCCGACCATGCTTGCTTTGTGCGCTGCATCCCTGGCGGCGGTCTGCGCCGCCGGGCCTGGGGCAGCCCTGCTCTCCGCCCGGAAGCTTAGCAGGGCGGACATCGGCACGATCATGAGGGAGGGAACCTGATATGGAACTTGCCGCTTGCGGCCTTGCGAAGCGGTTTCGGCGCAATACGGGAGACGCCAATTTTTTAGAAGCCGTACACCCCGTTGACCTGACCATGCACAGCGGGGAGATGATGGTCCTTACAGGACGTTCGGGCAGCGGGAAAACGACACTTTTGACAATGCTGGCCGGATTGCTTCCTCCGTCAGATGGGACCGCGGCGCTGGACGGGAAGGACCTGTACAGCCTGTCCGACGCCGGGCTTTCACGTATGCGGGCCCGGCACTTCGCCGTGATCCCGCAGGGAGCTTCGGCTGTCACTTCCATGACCGTGATGGAAAACATCCTGTTCCCTGCCTCACTGGCCGGAAAAGACCCTCCTGTCCGGCAGGCTGAGACCCTCATGGAACGCCTGGGGATCCTTAAGCTGCGCAATGTCTGGCCAGGAGAGCTATCAGGCGGAGAACTACGCCGAATGTCCATCGTACGAGCCCTGGCCGCGGGACCTGATTTTGTTTTTGCTGATGAACCCACCGCCGATCTCGACGACGGGAACACAGCCCTGACGCTGGGGATCCTGAAGGAAACGGCATTGGAGGGATCTGCGGTTTTTGTGGTAACACATGATCGGGAAGCCGCCGCTTATGCCGACGTCCTTTTGCGCATGGACGCGGGGAAACTATATAAAATATGAACGCGGAGGGCAGGCAAATCGTTTGGCCCCCCGCAATTCCTTTTTATAACGGTATATAAGGATCGGCTGATCGAATATGTTATTGCAGTTGGCTTTTTTGACAGTTATATGACAGGGGTTCACAACAAACGGCATTTGTGATATCATGATAAAAAAACCGCTGTGGGACAGGCCGGGTGTATAACGTTAAGAGCTGTCCCGAAGTGACGTGCCGCTGAAAAGGAGCTGAACCCCGGATGGCGACGAAGAAACTGGATATCAGGCTGTCAGGAAGGCTGGATACGACAAACACCGCCGAGTGGTTTGAAAAGATCTCTGCCGATATCAGGGAACAGTCGGCGGATGAACTGGCCATCGACTGCAGCGAGCTGGAATATATATCCAGCACCGGGCTGCGCGCTTTGATCATGATCATAAAGTCCGGCTGTAAAGTATACTGCTTCGGAGTATCACCGACAGTCTACGACATTTTTGAAGTAACGGGCCTGACAGCCCTGATGGACGTCCAGAAGGCTTTCAGACGGATCCACCTGGACGACAGCGCGCTGATGGCAAAGGGTACGGTCGGCATGATATACCGCCTGGACGAAGACAGGGTCGTCAAGGTATTCAACCAGAAGGTGACCATCGATATCATCCGGCGGGAGAGGAAATTCGCGCAGAAGGTGCTCCTTTCCGGTATCCCGACCGTGATCTCCTATGACATCGTTCAGGTAGACGACTGCTACGGCATCATCTTTGAAATGGCCGGAGCGGAGGAATTCTCCAGGAAACTGGACCAGGCGCCGGAGAAGTTCGACGAACTGGCGGCCCTGTACGCCGGCCTTCTGAAGCAGATCAATCAAACACCGGTGGGAAAGGACGTCCTTCCGGAAGCCAAAGATATTTATCACGGGTATGTGGACGGTTCTTCGGCGTTCCTGAGCGGGACGGAAATGGAGGCGCTTCACGGCCTGATCGACAGCGTGCCGGACCGGGATACGATGCTGCACGGGGATTATCACGCCAATAACCTGATGTTCCAGGGGGATGAACTGATGCTGATCGACCTGGGGGACGTTTCCCGGGGGCATCCCATCTTTGACCTTGCGGGCATGTATGTTTCCCATATCCTTGTGGGTTCCTATCAGCCGGCATTTATCAAGGCGGGCATGGGCATCGATATCGAGGTCTGCCGAAGGCTGTGGGACAGGGTCCTCCGGCTTTATTTTCCCGGTGAACCGGAAAGCGGACTCAAGCGGAAGGAGGACCTGATCCGCCGCTTTGCCCACCTGAAGCTTGCGGTCATGTACGCGATCGCCCCGGGCCTTGAAAACTATCTGACATGGAAACCCCTGGAAGACGCACGGACAATCATTTTTCCCGGTCTGGATGAGCTGAAAGCCGATCTTGAAAAGGACGACCTTTGCTGACGGAGGGATAAAGAATGAGTGAAAAAGAAAAGGTCGTGGTATTTATGGGCTCCTTCAATCCGCCGCACTACGGTCATCTTTTGTCGATCGACAGGATCCTGGCGATAAGAAAGGAATTGCACCTGTTTGTCCGCTACAACGAAGGAGTCGACCTGACAAGCCGCGATATGAAAATGAAATGGTTTGAAAAGATCAGCGCCGACCGGGATCACAGGGTCCACGTCCATATGTTTTCCACGGACGATTTTAAAGGAAAATCCTATACGGGGAACATTTTTGCGTCGTTCATCCGCCTGTTCGAGGAGATGCTGGACAGGCCGATCGATGAGGTATGGGTCGGGGAGGATGGCGTGAAGCTGGTGGAGGCGACCCGTGACCAATTCCCCAACATCTCTTTCCGAATCTGCGAAAGGGTGTGCAATTCCACGGCGATCCGGGAGGATTTCGAAGGACATAAAGACTGGCTACCGGACTTCATCCGTGAGGATCTGGCACGCATCCTGAAAGAAGAATGACGGTGTTTCAGACAAAAAAACGCGATACGGTAGAGAAGCTGTTTGTAAGCCTGATCGGCGTACAGATGCTCTCATTTATTTCCCAGATCATCGCCAACGTGATCGACGCTATTGTGATCAAGCGATGCCTGGGCTCGGAGGCCATGGCTGCTTTTTCTTTCGCCAACACGGCGACCAGCATCGAGATGGCAGTGTTCGGGTTCCTGATGACGGGCGTTTCCGTCCTGCTCTCCAGAAACGCGAACGAACAGGACGGGAAAAAACGAGATGGAGCGTATTCGACGGCAGTCGTTCTGTCACTTGCGCTGGGCGCGGTCCTGATGATTCTATATCTGGCGGCGTCAGGGCATATTGCGAGGCTGTCCGGTGCGCCGGAGCATCTTCAGGGACCCGCGGCCGAATATATCCGGGGCAATGCCCTCGGTATCCTTCCGTACCTGCTCTTTGCCGTGCTTTCGGGAACGGCGCTGGTCAGCGGCAGAAGGAAGCAGTTGATGCTGTCCTTTACCCTGATGGCGGCGGTCGACATCGTATTGGATCTGCTCAACGGTTATGTGGTCCATAGGGGGCTTTGGGGCATGGGAGCCGCAACGGCCGCCAGCCAGCTTGTCGGTTTTGCCGCTGTGTTCTTTTTACGCCGCGGGAAAAAACGCATTTTCCGTTTTGTGCCGGGTCTGTTCCGTTTTTCCTTTGTGAAGGACATCTTCGTTTACGGTTATATCTATGTGGTCAAACAGCTGATGATCACGGCGCTGGGTTATATTTATAACAACTTTATCACGCGCAGGTACGGTCCGGATCTTCTGGCGGTATACGCATCGACTCTGTCCGCACTGTCGCTTCTGCAGTGCATGTCTTCCGCTATCGGGAACACGGTATCCACGTTGACCGGCTTCTATGGAAAGGAGGAGGACGGAACCTCCCTGAAGAGCCTGATGAGGGCGGCCGTGAAATATTCCGTCCTGTTCAACGCCGCGATCATGCTTATCGCGCTGCTTGCCGCCTCTCCCATCATGACCATGTTCTATAAAGCCGGGGACAGTTCCTTTGGCACGGCTGTCATGGGGCTGCGCCTTTTCTCGCTGTCGATCGTTTTCCGCAGTATCAACATGTCGCTCAGGGGATACTACCAGAGCATGAAGATGCAGGTGTGCAATATCATTTTCACTTTTTTGCATATCCTGGGATGCGAGGTGATTTGCCTCTTTGCCATGAACGGGCTGATCGGCATACCGGGCATATGGCTGTCCTTCCCGTTGGGAGAGTGCCTTGCCCTGCTGAGCATGTTTGCCTTCCTGAGCATCCGCAGAGGTGAAAAGCGTTTCCCGGATGTGCTGATGCTTTTGCTCCCGGCCTTTCAGGGAGCAACGGCTCCCGGACTGGACGCGTCGTGTCATTCCGCAGCCGAGGTGATGGATTGTTCCAGGACGGTCGCCTCGTATTGCGAAAGGGAAGGGGCGTCAAAGCGGGCAGCGGGTATCCTTTCCCTTGCGGTGGAGGAGATTGCAGGCAATATTGTAAAATATGGATTTGATGACGGCAGGCCCCACAGCATAAATATACGGGTAAAAAAGAATACCGACGGCTGGATCCTTCGGTTTCATGACGACTGCCGCGGCTTTGACCCGACGAAATACCTGCGGGAACCCGAAGCCCCGGGAGAGCACAACGGCATTCGGATGATCCGCGGACTTGCCTCGGAGGTTTCTTACACAAACGCCCTGGGACTCAATCACCTGCTGATCAGCGTTAAACAGTCCTGACGAAAGAAAATTCGACTATCCGGGATCAACAGTAAAGCGGTGTTTATGGCCGCGGTCCAGCGGGGGTTCACATCCTCCGCCGTTTATGGTATCATGGATACAGACCAATGCCCGACACGGTGCAAAGGGGATCATGTCCCCGTTTTTTCTTGACGGAGAATAACGTAAGGTACGATGCAAAGGCGGGGAACAGGGGCTTTTTCATCGGTGCACCCCGCTGAAGGGCAGAAAACGGAGTGTGATGATCCATGTACACACTGGATCTATCCTGTGTCCCGGAGAAAAGGATCTTTTCCCTGGGGGAGAAGTTTTCGGGTCGCGCCCCGGACGGGCGGAGGATCGGATTCACAAATTACTATATGACGGTGGACGGGAAGCCTTTCTTCGGTATCAGCGGGGAAATGCACTATTCCCGTGTCGCTCCCGACCAATGGGAGGACAGCATCGTCAAGATGCGGTGCGGAGGCATCAATATCCTGTCCACTTATGTGTTCTGGAACGTCCATGAGGAAGAGGAAGGCGTTTTCCGCTTCGATGGATGCCGGGACCTGAGGGGCTTTCTCAGGGTCTGCGAAAAGCACCGCATGATGGTCATCGTGCGCATCGGCCCCTTTGCTCACGGCGAGATGCGCAACGGCGGTTTGCCTGACTGGCTGTACGGCAAGCCTTATGACGTGCGGGAAAACGATCCGGGCTTCCTGGAGGCTGTAAGGAAGTTTTTCCGTGCGCTCGGCGAACAGATGGACGGCTGTTATTTCAGCCAGGGCGGATGCGTAGTGGGCACCCAGATCGAAAACGAATACCAGCATTCCTGCGCTCCGTGGGAGATGACCAGCGGTGTTTCCAACGAGTGGATCACCAGCGGGCATTCGGGTATGGATTACATGCTGGCGCTGAAAAAGATCATGCTGGAAGAGGGCATCGTGACCCCCTTCTATACCGCCACGGCCTGGGGCGGCGCGGTGACGCCGGCGGAGGAGGCCCTGCCCCTGTGGGGCGGATATTCATATCAGCCCTGGCTGTTTTACTCAAAGCCCGGCGTCCATCCTGCCACGCCGGAATATATCTACCGGGACAACCACAACAGTGCAGTCACAAAAGAATACAATTTTGAACCGTCCTACGATCCGGAGAGCCGTCCTTATGCGTGCTGCGAAATGATGGGAGGCATGATGTGCAGCTACAAATACCGTTTCCGACTGGATATGCGGGCCGTCGACGCCCTGGCCAATACCAAACTGGGCAGCGGGTGCAACCTGCTGGGTTACTATATGTACAGGGGCGGTACCACCCCAACGGGCCGTCGGACGCCCTATCTGAACGAAGGACAGATACCAAAGCGCAGTTATGATTACCAGGCGGCTGTCGGGGAGTTTGGGCAGGTCAGGGAAAGTTATGGGCGGCTGAAGGCCATCCATATGTTCTGCGGTATGTTCTCGGGTTTCCTGGAGGAAACAAAGGCCGTCCTGCCGGAATACCTGAAAGGCCTTCAGCCCGTCAACCTGGAACCGCTTCGCTTTTCAGCGCGGGTGAGGGGGAACAGCGGCTTCCTGTTCGTCAATAATTTTCAGGACCATACCGATATGCATGACCGGTACGGGGATGAGGTGCGCCTGATCCTTCCGGACGGGGAGGTCACCTTCCGCTTTGATATCGCAGCGGGTGAAAACGCCATCCTGCCTTTTGGCATTCGGCTTGGAGACGCCAGGCTGGACTGGGCTTCCGCACAGCCCCTGGCACATGTCGGAGATACATGGTTTTTCATGGCGCCGGACGGGATGGAGCCGGTCTACTGTTTCGGAGGCAGGGAGATCCGCCCGGAGGCGGGCAAGGCGTTCCGGGTGGGGAAAGAGACTGTCATGACACTTTCCAGACAGGACGCCGGGCGTCTTTGGGTGTATAGGGATACGGCATGGCTGTGCGAAAAGCCGCTTCTTTGGGACGGGGAGGAACTGAAGGCCGAAATGGAGGGCGGCACCGCGGATGTTTATACATGGTCGGCAGGAGACGGGAAGTTCATTTTGTGCTGCCGTGCGGGCAGCGGGCTTCAGCCGGAACCGGTCCCCTGGCAGCGGACCGGCACGGGGCGGTATGTGATGGACCTGCCGGCTGACCGCCTGTCCGGGCGCAAAAGGGCCCTGCTCCGGGTGCGGTATCGGGGCGACATCGCGGGTGCCTTTGTGGCGGACGAATTGGTTTCCGACAATTTCTGCAACGGCGGAGAATGGGACATCCGCCTGGACCCCTTTGCGGAGGTCCTGAAGAAGCAGCCTCTGGTATTGTACCTGACGCCCGTCAGGACGGGCGTTACGGTGGACACCTCCGCCATGGCGGGCCTTGTGGAAAAGGCAGATGCTAAAGAGGCGGAGCTTCTGTCGGCCGAACTGGTCTTTGTGGATGATTATGTCATCCCGGGAGGAAAACAGCGAATCATGTCACATAAGGAGGACAGATAAAATGAACGCCAGTGTCCATGTGGAAACGGTGATGATCCCTACCTATGGTGTGGGCAAAGCCGATAAAAACCCGATGTTCCTGGAAAAACGGGTGTATCAGGGATCGAGCGGCAAGGTGTACCCGCTGCCGGTGATCGACAAGATCATGGATGAAAAGGAAGACAGGCCCTATACTGCCGTGTGGCTGGAAAACGATTATATCAGGGTGATGGTGCTGCCAGAACTGGGCGGACGCATCCAAAGAGCCTATGATAAGACAAACGGCTATGATTTTGTATACTACAACGAGGTGATCAAGCCCGCCCTGGTGGGCCTGGCCGGTCCCTGGATCTCCGGCGGCATCGAGTTCAACTGGCCCCAGCACCACCGTCCCACCACCTTCAGCCCTGTTGATTTCCGTACGGTGGAAAATGCGGACGGCAGCGTATCAGTGGAAATGTCCGAAGTGGACCAGATGTATGGCACCAAGGGGAAAATGACCTTTACGCTTTACCCCGACAGGGCGTACATCGAGATCAGGGGCCAATTGTACAACCGTACCAATCTGCCCCAGACATTCCTGTGGTGGGCCAATCCGGCTGTGGCGGTAAACGACATGACCCAGAGCGTGTTTCCCCCGGACGTATGCGCGGTGTACGACCACGGCAAGAGGGACGTGAGCAGGTTCCCCATTGCTACGGGGGTGTATTACAAGCATGATTACGGGGCGGGAGTGGATATCAGCCGATACAGGAACATTCCTGTTCCTACTTCGTACATGTGTGCCCACAGCGATTATAATTTTGTGGGAGGATATGATTACGGCGCCGGCGCCGGAATATTGCATATTGCCGATCATCACGTTTCACCGGGGAAAAAGCAATGGACCTGGGGCTGCGGCGATTTCGGGCAGGCCTGGGACAGGAACCTGACCGACAGGAACGGACCGTATATCGAACTGATGACCGGTATGTACTGCGATAACCAGCCGGACTTTGCCTGGCTGAAACCTTTTGAGGAAAAAACCTTTACCCAGTATTTCATGCCATATAAAGCGGCGGGCTATGTAAAGAATGCCAGCCGGGAATGCGTCCTGAACCTGGACGTGAAGGACGGCAGGGCAGGTATCGTGGTTTATGCATCCTGTAAATTTGAAAAAGCCCGGGTGATCCTGACGGCCCGGGGCGAGACCGTTTATGACAGGACATGCGATCTGAGCCCTGTCAGCGTCCTGAAGGATGAAATTGACGTTGCTGTTCCCGAAACAGCGCTGACCCTGACGGTATATACCTCGGGGGGCAGAAAACTGCTGGATTATACGCCGCGCCCTCACGGCATCGAGAAGATCCCCGATCCCATGCCCCCTGCCAGACTGCCGGAGGAGATCCTGACCAATGAGGAACTATACCTTACCGGCCTCCATCTGGAGCAGTACCGGCATGCCACCTATCTGCCCGATCCCTATTACCTGGAGGCGCTGAAGCGTGATCCCGGGGATATCCGGGCCAACAATGCCTATGGCACGCTGCTTCTGCGCCGGGGCAAATTTGCCGGGGCGGAAGGGTATTTCCGTGCGGCCATCGACCGCATGACGGAGCGCAACCCCAATCCGTATGACAGTGAAGCTTACCTTAACCTGGGACTGGCGCTCAGGTACCAGGGAAGGGACGACGAAGCATATGACGCCTTCTATAAGGCTGTCTGGACCGCCGCGGAACAGGAGACCGGGTATTATCACCTTGCCTGCATCGATTCACGGCGCGGTGAGTATGACCTGGCCCTCGAGCATATCGAACGCTCACTGGTGAAAAATGGGCATAATCTGAAAGCCCGGGCTCTGAAGGGGCTGATCCTGGATTCCCTTGGACGGGAAACGGAAGCCGAAGCATGGTATGATGAAAACCTGCGCCTGGACGCTTTCGATTATGTATCCAGAATCGAATCCGGCGACATCGAAGGCGCTCTGAAACTGATGAACTCGAGGGCCAGCAGTTTCATTGAGTGCGCTATTGACTACGCCGAGGCGGGTTATTTTGCGGACGCTATTTTCATTCTGGAATGCTGCCCGAAACCAACGCCCATGGTGTGGTATTACCTTGCGCTCTATGCCTTCCTGAACGGTGACACGGAGTATGCATCCCAGGCCCTTCAGAATGCCGCGGAAGCGGATCCGCTTTACTGTTTCCCCAACAGACTTGAGGATATCGCAGCCCTGGATTACGCTGTCCGGGAGAATGAAAAGGACGCGAAGGCGCCTTATTACCTGGGCTGCCTGTGGTATGACAGGCGGCAGTATGACGACGCCATTGCATACTGGGAAAGATCCGCCGGCATCGACGGGGAATTTCCTACGGTATGGCGCAACCTGAGCCTGGCATATTACAACAAGCGGGGAGAGATTGAAAAAGCAAAACGGTGCATGGAACTGGCATACGCGCTGGATGAGACCGATGCGCGCGTCCTGCTGGAACTTTACCAGCTTTACGGTAAACTGAATTACAGCGTGGAAGAGCGTTTTGCCCTCCTGGACGCGCACAGGGAGACAGCTTTCCTGCGGGACGATCTGTATACGGAATACTGTGCCCTGCTCAACGATCTTGGACGGCATGAGGAAGCCCTGGAAAAGATCATGGCCCGCAAATTCCATCCCTGGGAGGGCGGCGAAGGCAAAGTGACAGCTCAGTATGCTACGGCACTGACCCAGCTGGGCATTCGGGCATTGAACGCAGACGACCCCGCGAAGTCAAAAGGCCTGCTTGAAAAAGCGCTGGTGTTCCCGCACAATCTTGGTGAAGGCAAGCTGGAAGGAGCACGGGACAACAATATCCATTATTACCTGGGCCTCGCGGAAAGAGCGCTTGGCAGGGAGACGGAAGCCCTGCGCCATTTGGAGGCGGCCGCTGCGGGGGATGAAGAGCCCGCTTCCGCCATGTACTACAACGACCAGCCTGCCGACATGATTTTTTACCAGGGGCTGGCCAATCGTGCCCTGGGAAGGGAGGACAGGGCCCGCAGCCGTTTTTATAAGCTGGTCTCCTACGGGGAGAAGCATTATTACGACCGGGTGAAGATCGACTACTTTGCCGTTTCGCTGCCCGATCTGCAGCTGTTTGACGAGGACCTGTCTCTGCGCAGCCGTGCTCACTGTGAATACCTGATCGCCCTGGGCAGCCTGGGCCTTGGGGATATGGAACGGGCGAAGAAGGGCTTTGACGCGGCTCTCAGGATCAATTGCGGCCATCAGGGCGTGATCATGCACAGGAGGCTTCTTCCCGCGGCGATGCAATAAAAATGTGATATCATTTCTGCTGTAAAGCCGGGGTGGTCCGATGAAAAAGAGCGTGTGGACCGTGCTCATCTGTATTTTTGCCGTCAGCGCCGCAGGCTTCATTTACACTTTTGCGCAGCCGCGGTATCCGGCGACTGTCGTCAGTGTGGGACGGTCCAAACGGGTTACATCCCACGGCAAACACGGGCAGAGGAGCCACACTGTGATCCCCCTGACTGTTACCTATACGGACAGAAGCGGCAGGAATCAAACGGTCGATGTCACCTATCCCTGGCCCGGTGAACAACCTGTTCCGGGCCGGGAGATACTGATCGTCCGGAGCTTTAGCGGATTTACCGTGTATCCGTTCAAAGGCCTGCGTATGTTTACAGGTATGGTGGGGGGCATGCTCGGTCTGTTTTTACTGTTCATGTGGATGGACAGGGGAAAAACGAACAGGGCGGGAAGCGGCCATCCGTGAACCTGTCCGGCGGGGGAGGCGGAGCGGAAAAGAAGGGATGATCCCTTTGCGGACGCTTAATCACGGTTTTCGTTTTCAGGGCCGGGTATACCGGCCCGGCCGCTTCGCCAGGCCCGGGGCGTGCAGCCCGTTTCCCTTTTGAAAACGGTGAAAAAATAGTTATAATCCGGATAACCGCACTGCCAGGCGACTTCAGCCAGGGAAAGGGCGGGCTGCTTAAGCAAAAGCGTCCGGGCCTTTTCCATGCGCAGTTCGCGGATGCGCGCGGCGGTACCCTGCCGGTACAGCCGTTTGGTCAGGGAATAAAGCTGCGTTTTTCCGATGCCCAGTTCCCGGGACAGCCGGGCGGCATTCAATTGCTCGGTGTAGTGCGCGGAGATATAGGCGTCCAGACGCACTTCCAGCAGGTCCTCCCTGAGGGTGGCCATGTGTTCCATGATCAGGAAGGACGCGACGGCATGCAGGATATGGGCAGCGGAACGGACGTATTTTTCTTCCATGGGTACGGCCTGAAGGACGGCTTCCTTCAGCTTTTCCCGGTTGACAGGCAGTCCGTCGCAGTGCCGAAGGATCTCTTCCATACCCGCCTCACAGGACGCATACGGGAACACGTGCCCGAACAGCAGGTAACCGATCGGCATATCACCCACATACAGCGGTGTCACCGCCTCGATGAGCCCGGCGTGACAGCGATAGATGTGGGTCTTTTTTTTCTCTGCTGCCGTGCCGCAGGCCTGACGGTCGCAGTTCCGGCATGCCCGCAGTCCCTGCGTGCTTTCACGTATGACAGCGCAGTAAGGCGCTACCTGCGGGGGAAAAGCCAGCAGCTCGTTCATGTTTTCATCAAAAACAGTGATACGGATGCGGCTGATCTCATAAAAGTCTTTTAGAAGTCCGCGAAGCTTTTCGGCGTCAAATACGGAGATCACGGCAGTTGCCTCCTGACAGACAGGCGAGATTAATGTAGATAAACGTCTTTGGTCACGGCTGAAGAATATAATGCAGATATTTTATCATATCTGCGAACAAAATCAAAGTAAAACGAACAAAAACACCTATCTTTTTTATTCCGTATCCGGTACAATCAAACCAGAAAAGACAAAGGAGGTGTCCGGATTGCAGGATTTGATCAGAACGGGATACATCGGGAATCCTGCCCAGGTGTGCACCCTTCGGCGCGTGACCGTATCGGAGGGAAAGGCCAAAGGGACGGAGATCATCGAGGTGAAAACGGCAGGAGGATTGGATCTGGATATCCTGCCGGATGCCGGACTGGACATCGGGCAATGCCGATTCCGGGGTGCGGGCATGAGCTGGATGAGCAAGAACGGTCCCGACAGCCCTGCAGTCATCCATCCTTATGAAACGGAGTTCGTGAACACCTTTCCCGGCGGGCTTCTGTACACCTGCGGCCTGCGCAGCGCCGGCCCTGCCAACCGCGATGGTGGGGAGTGGCATCCCCTGCATGGGCGGTATCACAGTCTGGCCGCAGAACAGGTATGCGCTGAAATCCTGGGGGATGAGATCGTCATCCGCGGCATGGTACGTGAAACGGCGCTGTTCGGCCATTGTCTGGAGGTCAGGAGGAAGATCACGATCCCCGTATTCGGCGCTTCAGTGACGGTGGAGGACATTGTCACCAACCAGACGCCCCGGGACGAGGAGATCATGCAGATCTATCACTGCAATTTCGGTTACCCGCTGCTTTCGGAAAGAGCGAGACTGGTCTTGCCGCAGGAAAGGGAAACCATACCCCGGACGGAATTCGCAAAAACCGGCCTGGGCCGGGAATGCGGGTTTGAAAAGCCGGTTCCGGGGGAAGAGGAAAGGGTGTTCTTTCAGAAGATGCGGCGGGAATACTGGGCAAGGCTGGAAAACCCGGATCTGGATACCAATATGACCGTCTCCTGGTCGGGAGATACCCTGCCCATCCTTTCCCAATGGCGCAGTATGGCGGCGGGGGATTATGTACTGGGCCTGGAGCCGGCCAACTGTTACATCATGGGCCGCAGCGGTGAGCGTGAAAACGGCACCCTTCCGGTGCTTAAAGCTTTTGAAAGCATTTCAAATACGGTGAAGATCGAATTTACGAAAGGATGATCGACATGAGCAGGAAAATGACCTTTGCATTGGCCTTCTGCAACCGCGGCTTCATGCCCGGGGAACTGATCTACGGGGCACGGGAGGATATGATCAGGGCCGTGACCGACGCGGGATACGATTATATCGCCATGGACGCGGGCCTGACCCGTTACGGCGGCATCGAGACCCGGGATGAGGGTATGCTGTATGCGAAGTGGCTGAAACAGCATGACGGAGAATACGACGGCGTGATCTTCTCCATGCCAATCTTTGCAGATGAGAACGGCGCTGTCACTGCCCTCAGGGACGCGGGAGTGCCCATCCTGATGCAGGCGTATCCCGACGAGATCGGCAAAATGGATTTCCGGCACCGTCGGGATGCTTTCTGCGGCAAGTTTTCGGTCACCGATGTGTTCACACAGTACGGTGTGCCCTTCACGGTATTAAAGCCCCATGTGGTTCACCCTCTGTCCCCCAAATTCCGTGAAAACCTTCGGGATTTCGCAGCAGTCTGCCGGGTAGTGAACGGTATGAAGCGCTTCAACCTGGGATGCATCGGGGCGCGCACCACGGCCTTTAAGACCACCCGTTTTGACGAGATTGCCATGCAGAAGCATGGGATCACCGTGGAATCCTTCGACCTGTCAGAATTGTTTTTCAAGGTACAGAATATGAAGGACGACGATCCCAGTGTTGCGAAAAAGAGGGATTATCTGGAAAAATACACTGATTTCACCCTGGTTCCGGAGACCAACAGGAACACTCTGGCCAAGGTGTCTGTGGCCATTGACGGCTATATCGAGGAATACCATCTGGACGCCCTGGCCCTTCGCTGCTGGAACGAGATGGAACAGGTGCTCCGCATATGTCCGTGTGTGCTGCTGTCGGAACTCAACGACCGGGGCATTGCCGCCAGCTGCGAGATCGACATGTGCTCCGCCATCACCATGCGCGCCATGGGCCTGGCAAGCGAACAGCCCACCGCCGTGCTGGACTGGAACAACAATTACGGAGAAGAGGAAAACAAGGTCATCCTGTTCCACTGCGGCCCTGTGGCCCAGAGCCTGATGACTGGCAGGGGGACCGTGACCAATCACAAGATGTTCGATAAGACCGACCCCGGCTCCGGATGGGGAAGCAATGAAGGACGCATCAAAGCGTTCCCCGCTACCCTTTCCAACTGCCAGACGAAGGACGGCAGGATCATCGTGTACGCTTCTGAGGCCCGCTTCACCGACGATCCCATTGAAGATGGTTTCTTTGGATGCGCAGGCGTCTGTGAGATCCCCGATATGGAAAACAAGATGATCCGCCTGGCCCGTGGCGGCTTCAAGCACCACACCAGCGTGGGCGTCGGTCATATGAAAGACATCCTGAAGGAAGCCTTTACGACATACCTGCATTATGACTGGGTGGATATCGATGGGTGAGTTAAAACATATCTCCGGGCTGAGCGTCAAAGCGTCGCCGCTTTTTTTCGGAACGGCCATGGGGCCGCTGCTGGCTGGGGAAGACACTTCCTTCGCGCTGCTGGACAGCGTGCTTATGTCCGGTGTCAACGCTTTTGACTGCGCGCGCAGTTATGGGAAAGCGGAAGAAACTCTGGGCCGCTGGATGCGGGAGAGGGGATGCCGGGACCGGATCGTTCTTCTCACCAAGGGCGGCGATATCAGGAACGGCGTGGTGGAAGTAAACCGACGGGTCATTTTGGAACAGCTTTCCCGGAGCCTGGAAGCGCTTGGGACGGATCGCATCGATATATATCTTCTGCACAGGGATGATCGGAACACTCCTGCGGAGGAAATGATCGACACGCTGAATGAAGCACGGCGAAAAGGCCTGATCCGCCTTTTCGGTGTATCCAACTGGACCCGGGAACGGATCGAAAAGGCCAATCTTTACGCGGAAAAGAACGGACTGAGCGGGTTTTCCGTATCCAGCCCCAACTTTGGCCTGGCCCGTCAGATGAAGGACCTTTGGGGCGGCGGATGTGTCACCCTGTCGGGGCCGGAAAACGAAGGCGACAGGGCATGGTACCGCGAAAACCAAATGCCGGTGATCGCCTATTCAAGCCTGGGACGGGGGTTTTTCAGCGGCCGGTTCCGCTCCGGGGATTACGAAAATGCCCGGCGCGTATTGGACCCCTATGCTCAAAGGGGATACCTGTACGAGGAAAACATGGCAAGGCTGAAAAGATGCGAAGCTCTGGCAAAGCGGTATGGTGTGACGGTGCCTGAGATCGCCATGCGGTATGTATTCGGAAGCGGCATGAACCTGTTCGCCGTTGTAAGCACGTCCTCAGCGGAAAGACTGAAAATGAATCTTCGGGCTGCGGACGAACCCCTGAGCGGCGAAGAGATCAGGTATCTGGAGGGGGAAGAAGAATGAAGATCGCGGGACTGGATATCGGCACTACCGGATGCAAACTGACGGTGTTTGACGAAGAAGGGAGCCTGTTGGGCAGGTCATACCGGGATTACCCTGTCAAAAGGGCAGTCAGTGGCCATGAGATCGACCTGTCCGCCATGATGGACAGCGTATACGCTGTGATCGCAGAGATGGCGGCCCGTTTCCCGGATATCGCGGCTATCGGAGTGACAAGCTTTGGCGAGACCTTTGTGATGGTGGACGAAGCAGGGGACGCGCTGCACAACGCCATGCTTTATACCGCCCCCCGGGGTGCGGAGGAGTGCAGGGAGCTGACGGAAAAGCTCGGCGCGTCCCAAATCGCCCGGATCACCGGCCTTGCACCGCATGAGATGTATTCTATCAGCAAAATGATGTGGCTGAAACGCTATTGCCCGGATGTTTACGGCGCTGCGAAGCGCATCCACCTGATCGGGGATTACGTCGTATGGCACCTGACGGGACGCGCTCAGATCGATTATTCCCTGGCCACACGCACCATGGCCTTCGATATCCGCAGCCTTAACTGGAGTGACGAGATCTTTGAAGCGGCGGGAATAGATATTTCCATGATGAGCAAGCCGGTTTCCACAGGGACCTGCGCGGGAAATGTCGCCCCGGCGGCCGTCCGGCGGACTGGCCTGCCCGCGGACTGCGTAATCGTGTCCGTTGCTCACGACCAGGTGGCCGCAGCGGTGGGAGCCGGCGCATTTGACGGTACCGTTGCGGTGGACGGGGCGGGCACGGTGGAGTGCCTGACGCCCGTTTATGACAGCATGCCGGATATTGACGTGATGCGAAAGGGCTTTTTTTCCGTGGTTCCATATGTGGTGCCCGGGAAATATGTGGCCTATGCCTTTTCCTACACCGGAGGCGCGCTGATCCGGTGGTGTATGGATACTTTCGGAAAAAATGAGACCTATGCTTCCATGGAACAGGCATACGGACATGAAGGACCCACGGGCCTTCTGGTCCTGCCGCATTTTGCAGGAGCGGCGACGCCTTATATGGACACGGGATCCAGGGGAGCTATCCTTGGCCTGACCACGGCTTCCACAGCCGCGGATATCTACCGGGCCTGCATGGAAGGAGTAGCCTATGAGATGCTGCTGAACTATGAAGCGCTGTCGGACTCCGGTATTCATTTCACTCGGCTCAACGCCACCGGCGGCGGGGCGGGTTCCGGGGTGTGGATGCAGATGAAAGCGGATATCCTGAATCTGCCCATCACGGCGCTGAAAACAGCGGACGCGGGAACGGTGGGTTCCGCCATGCTGACAGGGATCGCTGTGGGCCTGTTCTCGGGCCTGAAGGACGCGGCTGCCCATATGGTGCGGGAAGCGGAAACATTTTGGCCAAGGGCGGATATGCACGAAAAGTATATGGAGATCTATGCCCGGTATAAAAAAGTGTATGAAGCTGTGAGGCCGCTGATGTAAAAGGAGGGAACAAACATGCTTGTCAACCTGGTCGAAATCCTGAAAACGGCGGAAGAAAACGAATGCGCTGTCGGCGCGTTCAATACGCCCAACCTGGAATGTATCCATGCGGTCCTGCACGCGGCGGAGAAACTGAACGTGCCGGTGATCATATCCCATGCCGAGCTCCATGAGCCCGTAGCCCCTCTTTCTGAGATCGGACCCGTGATGGTGGAGGCGGCGAAGGCTGCGCGGGTACCTGTCTGCGTGCACCTGGATCACTGCGAGACCCTCAGCTATATGCGTCGGGCGCTGGAAATCGGATTCACCGGAGTCATGTATGACGGAAGCCTCCTGCCTTACGGGGAGAACCTTGCCAATACAAAGAAAGCCGTCGCTATGGCGAAAGACTTCAACTGTGGCGTGGAAGCGGAACTGGGCGCTCTGGCATCCCGTGAGGGAGGAGAAAACGCCGGCAGCGGTCCGGTGTATACCGATCCCGACCAGGCTGTGGCATTCTGCCGGGAAAGCGGTATTGACGCCCTGGCCCCTTCCTTCGGTACCGCCCACGGTATATACAAGTCCAGGCCGGTGCTGGATCTGGAGCGGGTCAGGGTCATCGCGGAAAAGACCGGACTGCCCCTGGTGATGCACGGCGGCAGCGGCGTATCTCCAGATGATTACCGGACCGGCATACGGAACGGGCTAAGGAAGATCAACTATTACAGCTATATGTCCAGGGCAGGCGTCGCCGCTGTCAGGGATCTTCTGGAAAAGGAAGAAGTGACCTTCTTCCACGACCTGGCGCTTGCGGCGGAAAAAGCGATGGAAGCGGACGCTGAAAAAGCCATGCGCGTTTTTGCCGGAAGGTGACCGTTCAGAGGGATCGTTCCATGACAAAAATGATACTGACGGACCTGGATCACACCCTTTTGAGACAGGATGGCAGCGTTTCGGATGAAACGCTCCGCATCATCCGGCGATGCAGGGCGAAAGGGATCCTGTTCGCCATTGCCACCGCCAGGTATTATATCGGCGCGGAAAAGTATATTCGGATGCTGGACCCGGATTATGAGATCACCGCCGACGGCGCGTTGGTTTATTCGCGTGGCTGCTGCATATATTCCCGCTGCTTTTCCGAAGAGAAGACTAACGCAGTCGTCAGGAGCATCCTGAAAAAGTTCCCGGAGGCTGAGGTCACTGTCGCATGCGGGAAAGATGTCCTTTGGAACAGCATGAATATCTCCGGATCGGAAAGGCTGCACAAGGCGGTCTACTGCGACTATTCGTCTCAGCTCAGGATCATGGCAAACAAGATTGCGGCTGTTCTTCCGGATGAGATCGTCGCCCGGGAGGTCGCTGCGGAAACGGACACCCGGCTGATCTGCTATCGGGGAGAAAAACTGTATGCGTTCCTTCCGATAGATTCCGGAAAGGTGGACGCGATCCGCGCTCTTGCGAGGATAAGCGGGATCGCCCTGAAGGAGATCGCTGCGTTTGGGGACGATTCCAATGACATTGATATGCTTTAAATGTGCGGCACCGGAGTAGCTGTGGCCAATGCAGTTCCGGACGTCCTTGAGATCGCGGACGATGTGACGCTGTCTAACGATCGGGACGGTGTCGCATTGTGGCTGAACTGCCGCTGCCTGTTTCCAAGCCTGCTTTCCTCCACATCCAACACACGGGATCTTGGCGGTATCCCGATATCTGACGCCGGGATGACCCGTAAAAACAGGATCTGGCGAAGCGACGCCCCGACAGTCCGCAGTTTACGGGACGTGGAACGGATGAGGTCTTTGGACATCACCACAGTGATCGATCTGCGCACGGTGCGGGAAGCGGAAAATAAGCCATGCGTCTGTGCAGGGTCAGACGGTTTTGATTATCACCATATTCCCATCACCGTCGGAAGCGTTCCTCCGGATACGCTTGAAGAGGTTCCCATTTCATATCTTGCCATCGCGGAACAGAAGGAGACGGCAGAAGCGCTCAGACTGATTGCCTGCGCAGAGTCCGGGGTCATGGTGTGCTGCACCGCAGGAAAAGACAGGACCGGTGTGGTCAGCGCTTTGCTTCTTCTTGCCTGCGGCGCGGAGCGGGAGGCCATTGTGTCCGATTATGCTCTCAGCAGGGAATATAACCGGATCCGGCTTGAAAAGTATCTGTACGATCATCCTGAGGTGGGCAGGAGGATCGTCCTTGCGAACGAGGCCAGCATGGAACGGTTCATCGCTCTGTTCCTTGAAAGGTACACAAGCGTCGGGGAGTTTTTCAGTCAGTCAGGCCTTTCATCGGCGCACCTGGCAGGGATTCGAAGAAAACTCCTCGGTTAAAAGCGGCCGACGCATGAAGCGCCGGCCTTCACAAGAAAAAACAAAAAAACGATCCCCCGCGCCGGCAGATCCGGAGCGGGGGACAGGCTTTGGGGGTCAGATGTCCCAGAAGGTCGTCTGCCGCTGTTTTTCGGGAAGGCGCCCCATATACGCAAAGCATTCTTCCGGCCTGTACATGATCCCATACTTTCGGCAGAAGGAAGTGAACAGGTCCATGAGGGCGGCCCTGTTTGGGCTCGGGACCTCGTACGCGTTCCCGAACATACGGATATACCGGGCTTTCAGGCCCGGAAAATGCCTGTCCAAAGCCGCGTAGTAATATTCCCGGTCGCCCTCCCGCAGAGTAAGCCCCATATCGAAGCATATGATCCCCTTTACCTTCGCCTCGGCACATGCCTCCAGGATGGGCAGGATGTTTTCCGGAGTATCATTGATAAAGGGCAGGATGGGCGTCAGCCACACGACGGTGGGAATGGCGTGCCTCAGCATCTCCCGCAGGACCTCGACGCGCCTTTTCGTATTGCAGACGTTGGGCTCCAGGACCGAACACAGCTTATCGTCCCAGGTGGTCAGGGTCATCTGCACGACGCACAGGGCTTTTGAGTTGATCTCCTCCATGAGGCCGATATCACGCAGGATGCGGTCGGATTTTGTCTGTATCGCTGCCCCGAAGCCATATTTGAGGATGATCTCAAGGCATTTGCGCGTAAGCTTCAGTTCTTCCTCGCAGTGCATGTACGGGTCGGACATAGATCCGGTGCCGATCATTCCTCTTTCGCGTTTGGAACGCAGGGCGTCCTCCAGCAATTGAGGCGCGTTGCGCTTGACTTCGATATCCTCAAACGCGTGGGTGAACTGATAGCATCTGCTTCGGCTGTCACAGTAAACGCATCCATGGGTGCAGCCCCGGTATATGTTTATCCCGAAATGCCCCTTTGCGCCGGTCAAAAGCCCTTTTGCGTCCACAAAATGCATCTGAGGGTCTCCTTTGCTTGACTTTATTTCGCCTGTCAGGCTTTTTTCAGCGGCACCCAGATATACACGCTCATTTCCCCGGAGCCCGCCTCCGGGGGAAGATACACCTCGATGTCATAATCTCCGGCCAATGTGTACCCTTTCAGCGACGGCAGCCATTCTGACCAGATCCGGGTGTTGGTATCCTGCAGCGTGTCGATTTTGCAGGGGAACTGGGCCCACAGGCTGCCGGGGATCACCCGAGTCCCACAGCCCTTCGGGACGTCCTCCCAGGGGAAATAAAGGTCCGCGATCCAGTAGTCGAAATCCTTCCCCTTCATATCGGTGCATACGCCGAAGGTGCCCTTGACCGGACGGCTGCTGCCCTGGGCCAGCCATTCTTCCCAGAACTTCGGGATCTCTTCATAACTGGTGTCAGAATTAAACTGTCTCTTGATTCCGACGATGGTAAACGGTGCTTTTTCAACGATACGGTAATCCAGCATACTTCCGCCCTCCAGTGAAAACTTGATATGCAGCGGAGCAATGGAACGCAGGCGAGCTCCGTTTTCCCGGGCTTTGGAAGGGGAGATCCCATGAAAGCGCAGAAAGGCTTTGGTGAAGCTGTCCGGCGAATCATAACCGTACTTAAGCGCGATATCGATCACCCGTGCATCGGTCGCCGCCAGTTCCTGGGCTGAGAGCGTCATCCTGCGCGCACGGATGTAGTCGCCGACAGTCATTCCGCACAGGGCGCCGAAGATACGCTGGTAATAGAAGGGGGACAATGCCGCCTTTGCGGCGATCTTCCCGATATCCAGCTTCTCCGTCAGGTTCCGTTCCATGAAATCAATCGACTCCTGAAAGCCTGCGATCCAGTCCTGCATTCCTTTTTGCTCCCTTCGCTGCATGAACAGTATAATGCAGCAATTGAAGTCGTGCCCGTTTTTTTATGCTCTCTTTTTCCGGCTTGCGTGAAAAAGCCGTGAGGCCGGTTTATGCAAGGTTACCTTCAGGAAAATTTGCATGCAGCCATTCTACCGTCTTCTTAAGCGCATGGGAGGTTTTTGTTTCCAGTACGCAGCGGCAGTGATGCGATAGGGCGACGCCCAGGCGGGCGGACAGGTCGATTTCACCGTCTCCCGCCGCCAGGTGATCCCGGGGCGGGCGGTAAGTGCCGTCATGGATGTGGAAATGGACCAGGCGATCCTCATGCGCCATGATAAACGGCAGATCTTTTTCACCCGTAGCGGCAGAGTGTCCGATATCCCATGTGAGGCCGAAGCACGGGTATTCAAGGAACATTTCCACGGCATCCTTTTCATATGTGCGGAAACCGTCCGTATTTTCCACGGCGATCAAAAGGGGCGCGCCGCCGATCCATTCCCTGCACAGATCCCGGAAGCGGCGGCAGTCCGCCATATAGCGCGAATGGTCACGTTCATACAGCTGCACCTTCCTGTCCGGCAGGGTGATGTGGACTCCGTGATGCAAATGCATGTTCAGGATCATGGGACCATTACCGTATCGATCGATGAGGGGAAGAAGTTTTTTTGCCGCCGTGACGGTCCTGCGGACTGTTTCGAGGTATGCCTGGGCGACGAGCGGATTGAAGTCGGCGGGGTTCAGATTCTCGTCCAGATGGATCGTATAATAAATACCGGCTTCTTCCGCAGCGCGCGTAAGCTTCACTCCGTCTTCCAGCTGCTCCAGCTGATATTCGGGAAAATTCATGTTCAGTTCGATAAACTTCAGACCAAGGCGGCGGCACAGGCGGATGTTTAAGTCCAGGGTTTCGTTTTCCACCAGTGTAGGCATGCCGAATGAGATCGGTTCCAAAGTGCGGCTCCTTTCCTAATGTGTGACTTGGGTTCGGTCTTTACTGTATTATTATTCCAGCCGGGTGATCATTTCCAGGAGCGCGAGATAGAAATTGCGGATATCGTGCCGGTGAAAGAGGCCGCCCTGAAGGGACATGTGGTCGCCATGATATGAGGGAAACACATTCCACCTGCCGGGAAGGATAAGATTTTTATTCAGAGGCGTTGACGGAGAGCCGATCGGGCAGGCGGCGGAAACAGAGTTTACAAGCCCGTCGTTTTCCCGCCACTCTTCTCCAACGTCAAAGCCGTTTGCTGTTTTTCCGGTATATGCCCCGATCTGACAGGACCTGAGGACGAACAGGGGTTCCATGCCCCGTCTTGGTACGTGGGCGCCGTCCGCCTGCCGTATTGTATAACTGCAGGGAACGGAAAAATAGTACACATGTTCGAATGTCGTGATCCGGCGGTTCAGCTCCATGGCCTGATCCAGGTGCATATCGTGACCGGCGCTGTCCGTCCTGTCCCGGCTTTCGTCCCATTTTTTTGTCTTCATGGACATGAGGCAGGAGAACGGTCCGCTCCAACGAGGCGCATTCACTTTTCCGGGGTCAAAGGACGGGTCTGAGAACATATCATATGCGGTAGTCCCGTTCATTGGGGAGGCCAGGGTGACCAGAGTGTGGATTCGGCCTCCCATTCCGCCGGCGAACAGCGGAGAAAGGTCCGCGCTCTTTGAGGCCCGTTCCTCCGGATCCCCGTTTGCAAGCAGTTCTGAAAAAAGGCGCACCGTCGTCCCGCCGAAGGAATGTCCAAGCAGTGCCAGCCTCGTCCCCGGGCTCCATTCGGGGATGAGCGGGCAGGATGAAAAGTCCTGTCCGAAACGGGCATGCCGCTTTTTTTCGCTGTGCGCCTTACCGTAATCCACTCGTGTCCCGGCGATCTGCGCGTACAGTTCGCATGTGCGGTCCCATGCGCTTCCCGTGGGGGAGACAGAAGCGGCGAAACAGTCGAAACCCTGCGTGCGAAGGAAAGAGATCAGGTCACCTCCGCGCATTCCCCAATAAGGCATCCTTTCATATGCTTTGTCATAGCTGCCCCAGCCGGACAGGCCGTGTACAAAAACAAATGTCAGTTTGTTTTGAAGGGCTATGGATCTCATATACTCTTCCCTTCCTTTTTATCCGGTCAGGATGGAAAGACCGAGGGACCGGTGCGGCATAACATGGAATTATAAAAACGAAAAGCCTTCCGCTTCCGGAAGGCTCGTGGAGCTGATGGGCGGATTCGAACCGCCGACCTCATCCTTACCAAGGATGCGCTCTACCGACTGAGCTACATCAGCAACAGGACTATAATAGCATAAAGACGGGAGAATGTCAACTGGGTCTTCCGGAATTTTTTATTTATTTTTTCGATATTTTTTTGATTTTTTCGGGTTTTTTCATTGAATGCAGTGTGCCGTAAAAATATCATGCATCCGAGGGGCCGGATCCGGGCGGTAAAAACGACGGTAAAGGTACAGCCGGGATTTGCATTGCCAGGACGGAGGAAACCGAAAAAAACTTCCGCCCCGATCCGTATGCCGGAAGGGGGCGGAAAAGGTGCCGGCGGTCAGTCGTCCCTGCTGATATCGAGCACCGTTACATGATAGATCTCGCCGGAAGGCGGTTCCACAGCGGCGGTATCGCCCTTCGCCTTTCCAAGGAGCGCGGCGCCAAGGGGGCTTTCATTGGATATACGGTTATGAAGGGGATCGCTTTCCAGGGCACCGACGATCACATAGGTATCGTCCTCGTTGTCCTCTTCAAAATGGATCTGTACGCGGCTGCCGAGGGAAACGGCGTCGTTGGAGGTGACGATGTTGTCAACGACTTCAACATTCCTGATGGTCGCTTCCAGTTCCATGATCTCGGCTTCAAGAAGTGCCTGTTCGTTTTTGGCGGCGTCATATTCCGCGTTTTCACTCAGATCACCGTAGCCGCGGGCAATATTCAGCTTTTCCGCGACTTCCGCGCGGCGGGGGCCGGTCAGGTACGCAAGTTTCTCCTCCAGCTTTTTCATTCCTTCACTGCTGACCTGTTTACGGTTGGCTGCTTCACTCATGTTGGACATCTCCTTTATTACAGTTGAATCATATCATCCATGGAATAGAGCCCCGGACAGTCCCTGACTCCGTCAAGGAAAAGGGCGGCCCTGAGAGCGCCCACGGCAAAGATGGAGCGATCCTGAGCTGAATGAGAGATCAGGATCTTTTCCCCCCGGCCGTAATATCCCACCTCGTGCTCCCCGGGGACCGTTCCTCCGCGAACGGAGGAAATGCCGATCTCTCGCTCGTCCCGCTTCCGGTGGAAAGGCGTCCGGTCGGTTATAAGAACGGAATCGGCTTTCTTTACGGAATCGTAAAGCATCAGGGCTGTTCCGGAGGGGGCGTCCAGCTTCTGGTTGTGGTGCTTTTCCACGATCTCGATGTCAAACCCGTCAAGAAGACCGGCGGCATGTTTGGCGAGGAGCTTCAAAACGTGGATGCCCAGGGACATATTGGCTGAACGGAAGACAGCGATGTGGGAGGAAGCCTTGCGGATCTTTTCCTCGTCCGCAGGCGAGTATCCGGTGGTGGCGATCACCAGGGGTGTGCCGGAAGGGATGCAGAAATCCAGCAGGCCTTCAAGGCAGGAGGGGAGGGAAAAATCCACCACTACGTCGCCTTGCTCCGCTTTCTGAGAGGAAAAGCTGGTATAAACAGGGAAGGCTGCATAGGGCTCGGCCTTCAGATCGACGCCGAAGCGGACTGTGAGGCCCAGTGCGGAGCAGGCTTCGTACACCTGACGCCCCATCCGACCGCAGCAGCCGGAGAGAATGATGTTCACAGGATACCAAGCCTCCTTAATTCTTTTTCAAGCAGGGCCGTGTTTTCATCGGACATGGGGACCAGAGGGAGGCGCAGGATGTTTTTACACAGGCCGGTCATGCTCATGGCTGCTTTGATCGGGATCGGGCTGACTTCGCGGAAAAGCAGCCGGATCAGAGGCATCAGGCGCAATTGGATCCCAGCCGCTTCCTTCAGGTCGAGGTGTGTCATCCTGACCATTTCGGCGGGCAGCAGGTTGGAAAGGACTGAGATGGTCCCCAGCGACCCAATGGAGCGCAGCTGCACGGTAAGTTCGTCACTGCCGGAATACAAGGGCAGGCCGTCCCCGCAGAGAGCAGCGATATCTGCGGCCCTGGCGGCATCGCCTGCTGCCTCTTTCAGGCCGATGATCTTTTCATCTCCCATCAGATCAAACAGTGTCCCGGGCTGGATATTCAGGCCCGTTCGGGAAGGGACGTTGTAAATGATGATCGGCAGGTCTACGGAAGCGGCGATGGCGCGGTAATGCGCTATAAGGCCGGCCTGGGTGGTTTTGTTGTAAAACGGAGTTACGACCAGCTGTGCGTCCGCGCCGAGCTCCCGGGCTGAGGATGCCTTCCGGATGACCTGCGCCGTGCTGTTGCTGCCGGTCCCGGCAATGACGGGGACACGGCCGTTCACCCGCCTGACGGTGCGGCGGACGATCTCGGACCATTCGTCGTCCGTCATGACCGCGGGTTCGCCCGTGGTGCCGCATGCGACCAGGGCGTCGATCCCGTTTTCCAATTGCATATCGATCAAGCGGTCCAGGGCGGGGAGATCCAAATGGCCACCCTCGTCAAAGGGCGTGATCATGGCTGTCGCGCATCCGGTGAACAAAGGCTGTCTGGACATATAAACTGCCTGCCTTTCTGTGCGGTAGGGAATGCGTTATTTGTTCTGGATATATCCCAGAGCGCAGAGCATTTCCGCGGAAAGAACGCCGCCGCCCGCCGCGCCTCTGAGGGTATTGTGGGACAGGGTCACGAACTTGTAATCAAACAGGTTATCCCGGCGCAGACGTCCGATGGCGACGCCCATGCCGTTTTCGATGGAACGGTCAAGGCGGGTCTGGGGACGGTCGGGTTCTTCAAAGTAGTTCAGGAACTGCTTGGGCGCGCTGGGCAGACCCAGACGGGCTGCCGGGGAGTCGAAACGACGCCACGCGTCGATAATGGCCGCTTCCTCGGGAACAGTATCGAAGGAGACGCTGACGGCGGACATATGGCCGTCGGTCACAGGCACGCGCAGGCACTGGGCTGAGATAACGGGCTCTGCGGCGTTGACGATGGCAGACAGGTCGCTGTTCAGGACGCCCCAGATCTTCAGGGGCTCTTTTTCACTTTTTTCTTCCTCGCCGCCGATGAAGGGGATCACGTTGTCGATCATTTCCGGCCAGCGTTTAAAGGTCTTGCCGGCGCCGGAAATGGCCTGATAGGTGCAGACGCTGATCTTCCGGATACCATAGTTCCTGAGTGGCGACAGGGCAGGAACATAATTCTGGATCGAGCAGTTGGGCTTGACCGTAATGAAGCCGCGTTCGGTGCCGAGACGTTTGCGCTGGGCCGGGATCACCCTGGTGTGGTCGCTGTTGATCTCCGGGATCACCATAGGAACGTCCGGGAGCATCCGGCAGGCCGAATTGTTGGATACGACGGGGGTTTCTGTCCGGGCATAGGCTTCTTCGAGTTCGCGGGTTTTATCCTTGGGAAGGGCGACTGCGCAGAAAACAAAGTCAACCATGGAAGCGACTTTTTCACATTCGGATGCGTCCATGACCACCATGTCCCTGACGTAGGCGGGAATATCCCAGTCGAAAGCCCACCGACCGCCGACGGCTTCCAGGTAAGTCTTGCCGGCGCTGGACGCACTCGCCGCAAGGGCGGTGACCTTGAACCAGGGGTGATTTTCCAGCAACGTGACAAAACGCTGGCCGACCATACCGGTCGCGCCGATGATACCGACCCTGTACTGCTTCATAAAGTGGTCCTTTCTGATGATCATCAAAGGATTTGTGACACACTGATTATCAGTGCATCCGTCACAGGATAACGCCGCAATTATATCATGTTTCGACGCCCTTATCAAGCACGCATTGATAAAAGCGGCATTGACAAGCGACTTCGGGGTTGCTAAACTTGGATGGCGCGGATCAAGAAAGAAAACTATCCGAAAAAGGGGGATGCCCGATGCCTGTCGCCAGCAATGAGATCAAGGATGCATACGATCCCAAGATCATATGGAATGTGCCGAATGCGCTCACGATGCTGAGGATCCTGCTGGTCCCCGTTTTTGCTGTCCTCTATATGAAGGGGCTCAGGATGGCAGCCCTGGCTGTGTACTGCGTCGCGGCCCTGACTGACCTGGCGGACGGCTTTATCGCCAGAAAATATGGCATGATCACGGATTTCGGCAAACTGATGGACCCCCTGGCCGACAAGCTGATGACCATAACCATGGGGATCTGCATGGTGCTGAAGGGAGATGTGCCGGCAGCCATCGTGATCATCCTGGCGGCCAAGGAAGTGCTGATGGTCATAGGCGGTCTGTTCCTTTTGAAGAAGGGGAGCGTGGCTTATTCCAGGTGGATCGGCAAACTGGCGCAGGCGACAGTGGTGTCCGGATTTCTTCTGGCTTTTTTCAGTGACCGGCTTCGTTCGATTGGAGCTGCGGACCTGCATATCATCATTTTATGGATCGGCGTCGGCCTGACGCTGTGTGCCCTGGGCTATTATGCGGTGGGCATGGTGCAGGCACTCCGAAAAAAGGATGAAAGCGAAGCCGTGGAGGAACGGTGGGGACAGTGAAAAACAATAAATTGACGCGGATGCGCTCCTGTGATATAATTCTATGGTTGAATTTGATTCTTTTTTCCTTGGGAGGGAAACAATATGTCAGGACATTCCAAATGGCATAATATTCAGGCTAAAAAAGGCAAGACTGACGCGGCCAGGGGCAAGATCTTTACCAAGCTCGGCAGGGAGATCGCCATGGCGGTCCATGACGGAGGCCCCAACCCCGAAGTCAACGGCAAGCTTCGCGACGTGATCGCCAAATGCAAGGCCAACAATATGCCCAACGACAACATTCAGCGGTCCATCAAGAAAGCCAGCGGTGAGGCCGGCGGTGTCGAATACGAAGAATTCAGCTATGAAGGCTATGCGCCCGGCGGTGTGGCCGTTATGGTCGATATCGTAACTGACAACCGCAACCGCACTGCCAGCGAGGTCCGTCATATTTTTGATAAATGCGGCGGTACCATGGGCACCAGCGGTTCGGTTTCATATATGTTCGACCACAAAGGCCTGATCGTGATCGAAAAACAGCCCGGGATGGACGAGGATGAGATGATGATGACCGCCCTTGACGCCGGGGCCGAGGACATGAAGACCCTGGAGGACGCTTTTGAGATCACGACCTCGCCATCTGATTTTTCTCAGGTGCGTGAAAACCTCGAAAAAGCGGGATATGCTTTCCTGTCGGCCGAGCTGACGATGATCCCGCAGAATACCGTAGCCCTTCCGGACCAGGAGACCATCGACAAGGTGCAGAAGCTGCTTGATATGCTTGACGATGATGACGACGTTTCTGAAGTCTATCATAATGCGGAACTCCCCGAAGAGGAAGAAGAAGAGTAAGCGCCGGGAATCCGGCGTTTTACAGGGCCTGGGCCGGTCCCGGGCCCTTCCCGTTTTTTATAGGAGGCCAAAATGCGCCGCTGTGCCGTTTTCCCGCTGTCCGTCCTGATCCTTTTCGCAATGATCTTTTCTCCCGGTCCCGGCTGCGTTGCGGATGATGAACTGACTCTGACCGAAAACATCTTCGGCGCCCGGGAGACGCTGTCCTGCTGGGTGGACGTACCGGGCAGGGGCGAGGTCCGGTATTACGCGCAGAATGACGGACTGTGGATCGACCTGATCTATGAAACTCCTTCATCCACCAAAAAACGGCCTTTCGGGGACGGGGGCTGCAATCCGACGGCGCTTGCCATGGCCGTGAGGATGCTGGTGGACGAAAAGGATCTCCCGGCCATCGCGTCCGACGCGGCCAGGCCTTACAGCCTGTGCAACTGTTCGCTGAATAAGAATGCCTGCGGATACGGGCACGCCAGGTATTACCTGACGTCACCCAGGGATTACGACCGTTTCCTCCCGCTTGTGTTCGCGGATTACGCCTGCGGGAACAACATCAGGGGCGTCAGGTCGAGGTCGGAGGCCAAAGGTACGGTCGGCGGCTATATGAAATATGTCTGCGATGCCTATGGACTGGATCTGGCCACGGTATCGGACCAGAAAACCGGACTGAACGCGGTGACTTCGGGGGATAAAGCGGTCATCGCCTATTGCGCCAGCGGAGGCGCTTTCACGACGGTGGGGCATTACGTCCTGATTGCGTGGGCGGATGATACCAATGTGTATTTTCTTGATCCCCTGTGCCGTGAAAAGTACAGGACCAACAATTCCTCACATGTCCATATCATCCAGCCAGGGCTTGTGTATATGAGCCGAAGCGAACTAAAATACGCCGGTATATCAGGCTATATCATTATTGAAAAAAACAACGCGGCGCCGTGATCCTGCGGCGCCGCACTGCTTTAAATGCCCTGAAGTTGAACGGTGTTATCCGGGGATAAAAGTCTCACCGGCAGTCTGGACGGCGAGGGAGATGAACGCGCAGATCTCGTCAATACGGACGGAATCGGCATCGGAAGGAAAGTCCTTTCTTTCTCCGCTTTGAAATGAACTGCCGGCCGGAGGGGCGGGAACGCTGTTTTTGTCGCTGAAAGCGCCAGCTGCGGAGTCGAAGTCCCTTAACGTATTATCTTCAAGGGTATTCAGGACCGACTGGCTGGGAACGGTTTCCCCGCGCAGGGATAAAATGTGTTCCGAGGCTGCCCGAACGCTCGAAAGCCCATTTGCCGCCTTTTCCAGTGCATGGAGACAAATGCTGTTTTCATTGCCGGGGATCGTTTCCGTGGCATCTTCCAGCGCCTGAAATATCTCTTTTTCGAGGAAGAGCGCTTTGGAGAGCGTTTCAACAGGAACACCCGCTTCCGGATCGTTCGGTTTCAGCAGGGATTCCATCGACAGGACAAACAATTCCCGCTCCGCGCTGAAAAGACGGCAGATGTTGGTTTTCAGTATCCCCAGGGAATAGCGTGGGAGCTCTGTGAAGAGAGGATGCCAGAAACGATGCGCTTCCGTTCCGAAATACGTTTTCCCGCAAAAAGGAATAAGGACCAGGGACGCGGCAAGGGGAAGAAGGCAAAGCCCCAGGAGAACCGCGAAGCGATACTGCGAAAACTTTTCCGGAACGGTGAACGCGCATGCGAGACAGAAAAAAGCAGTGAGGACCCGGTGCAGGCATACCATACCCATTTGCCTGTCCGCAGAGCGGCGCCATTCCCAGGCGAGGACGAGAACGCGAAGGAAAGAGCCTATAAATACCCCTGCGGCGAAAAACAGGCAGGATGTGACAGAAAGAAGCCCGGCACGAAGCCCGATCCCGGGGACGAGCAGCGCAAACCCTTCGCTTTCCAGCAGGTAACACAGGCATATACCCAGCAGGAAAGCCGGAACATACCGTAGATAGCCGAACGGGGACGGAAAGATGGGGGAAACGGCCGCGGCCGAAGCGGCTTTCCCGGCAAACTGATCGAAGAGTGCGACGCAGCACAGGGACAGGAGAAGGAAACCCACACCGCGGGCAGGCAGCCTGCTTTTTTTGAATGGGATCAGGGTGAACAGCAGCCCCGCAGCGCCGAACAGGGCTGAAAACGGAAGGGAAAGAAAGGATGCCGCAGGCATAAGGAAGCCCGCTCCGGCGCCGATACCGAAAAGAAGCGCACCCTTAAGCCCCAGGATGCTCATTCCGACGGATACGGCGGCGGACGGTATGCCCGTCTGGCAGACGAATGCGGACAGAAGCCCCATTGCCCAGGGACGGCGGGCACCCGGCATTCCCGGGAAGCTCCGGAGCGGGAGCAGGGACGCTCCCCTGCGCCATAAGATGGCGGCGACGTACAGAAGGATCGCCGCGCATCCGCCGTGTAAGATGATGTGATACAGATCCATTATTTATGCCTCCCGAATGTTCTGGAGCGATTGAACAGGAAACGCCGCTGCTTCAGGTGTGCCTGCCTGGCGGCAGTGTTCCTGAGTGTCGGTACAGAGCCGGTGTACCTTCGGGCCGGACGGACCTCAAGATCCAGATCACTGACCTGACGGAGGGGAAAATCGTCCGTCCTGCAGATCAGGTAGTAAGGAGACAAACGGTGGGAAGATTCGTTGTTCCTGAGTCTGTGGGGATATAAAAGGACGTTTTTCAGGCAGCGGGTGAATTCGCTGTCGCCGTAGGTGCGCATCATATCCCTGATCAGGGCTTTGACCCGCTCTGCGGTTTCCATATCCAGGTCCTCCCTGCCGGTAAACGCGCAATAATACCGGAGCGCACGCAGACGGACACGGTCGGTCAGATGGTCCAGCCGTTCCTCCAGCTTCTGCAGGGGATCCGCTTTCAGGTAGGACAGCAGGCTGCTGAGGACCTGCGGCGTTTTGATCAGGTCTTTGTCCCGCAGGATCTCCAGAAGGCAGCAGGTGACCAGCAGGGCGTCTTCGGAGGTCCTGATCTGGTGGGCAAGGTCAAGGAGGGTCTGCATGCAGGGGTCGTCAGCGTCGTTTAAATAACAGAGCCGCCGTGTAATATCGTTCATGTCTGCCATCCAGATCAGGCCGTAATGACAGCGCGCTCCGAATCTGGGAATCAGGTCGTCGGAATCCATGACCAGATGCAGATGCTTCAAGATGGGCTCGGGCTGCCAGAGAACTGAGGGAGAGGCAAAGGCGCAGCCGACGATATTTCCGGGCTGCACCCCCTTGCGGCAAAGGTAACGGGCGAAAACCTGCATGACGGCTCCTCCCTGGCTGTGCCCGCACATCCAGATCAGGAACCTGCTGGCTTCGCTGTGACATTCGTGGATGATGTCGGCAAGCGTCAGGCTGTCCAGGCCAAGCTTTGCGGCGCATGCGGGAAAAGTGATGCGCGCTGCATCGTTCCATATCTCCCTGCTGAGGCGCAGGAATCCGGCGTGCAGGCCGTCTTTTTCATCCATCAGCAGGTTTGGCACCCAGTCGTCAAATCGTCTGCAGGTGCCGGTAAAACCGACCCCCACAATGTAAACGCCCCCGCAGGGGATCATCATGAACACCGCTTTGGCGTGATCGCTGCCGTCACCGATCCCCCGGTACTGGGCCAGGGGGGAAGCGAAGCGGATCTTCTGTCTTGCGAGGATCTGGTAATATTCGCTTTTGATCGAATCCTGGATGCCGCTATTATCTTTGTTGATGTCCGTGCCCGTAAACAATTGTCCGTTGATCCGGAAGCTGAAATCCTGCCAGCCGGCGGCAAACCACCGCTGGATGTCAAAGTCGTACGCGGTGACGGACATCTCATAGGACAGACGCAAAAGAGCGTCCGACGGCCGGCCGGAGGTGTGGACGGCCGCGATCAGCGGCGAGGGATCGGACAGGTCGCAGGGCATCCAGTTGCCTTGAACCTTCATGATGGAAACTCCTGGATTTGAGGGACTTATAACAAAATACCCTCATGATGCGGATTTGACGGTGGTCCGGGAATCCTTTGCACCGGGCCGGGTTTTTAAACCGGCTGCAACAATAATATCATGTACGAATTGGGACCGCAAGTGTAACAAAGCGGATAAAACGTTTACAATGTCCTAAAAAATGTGGTATATTAAGACGATCCAATGCTATCATTTGTCCGGGCTGGAGGAATGAAGATGCTGAAACGCTGGCTGTGTCTGACCGCGGCGATAATTATTGCGCTTGGTACTGTTGCCATGCCCCTTAGGGCCCATGCCTATCAGAAGCTGCAGCGGGGAGATTCCTCCGCTGAAGTGCTCCAGATGCAGAACGCGCTGAAGTCCCTGGGTTACAACCTGACTGCGGACGGAAAATACGGCGCGTCTACTGAGGCGGTCATCCGGGTGTTTCAAAGGACTTACGGCCTGACCGTGGACGGGGTCGCAGGACATGCGACCCTGGAAAAGCTTTATTCTCTTGCAGGCTACGACGCGCCGGAAGCGGCATCGGCACCTGCAGAGACGGCGCCGCCTGCCTCCGCCTATTCCAAACTGCAGTATGGTTCGAAGGGAAATGACGTGAAAAGCCTCCAGCAGGCCCTGAACCTTCTGGGATACCAGGTCAGGGCGGATGGGATCTACGGTGAGGGGACCCGCAGCGCGGTCCGGGCTTTTCAGCGCTCCCAGGGGTTGAGCGTCGACGGCATTGCCGGGGCGGCCACCCAGAGAAAACTGTACGAACTCGCCGGCAGCTCTGCGTCTTCGCCGACTTTTTCACCGGCTCCGACCACGGCGCCGGCGCCGACGGCGACAGGCATCGGAACGGCATTTATGTCCGCGAGGGTCAAAACCTCCGGCGGCGGGCTGAATATGCGCGCATACGGCTCTTCCTCCGCCCAGGTGCTGGCGGTGATCCCAAACAATACCCTGATCACCGTGGTTTCCTTCGGGGGAACGTGGACGCAGGTGTATTACGGCGGGAATTACGGTTACGTCATGTCGTCCTTTCTGACCATGACGGGCGTCATTACATCGGCGCCGACAGCGCTGCCGACCCCCGCGGCTGCAACGGCAACTCCTTACAGCGGCGCTGTGTCCACTGCCCGGGTGACAACGGGCGGCGGAGGCCTGAACCTGCGTGAATACGGCAGCAGTTCTTCCAGGGTCCTGGCGCTGATCCCGAACAATACGGTGCTCTCGCTCCTTTCCTACGGGACTCCCTGGTCGATGGTCGCCTATGGGAACAATACGGGATATGTGATGACTTCATTCCTGACGGTGATCTCTTCCTCCATCCCGACACCTGTCCCGACGGCTCTTCCCACACCGGAGCCCGTCTTCGTTCCGTCAGGGGAAACCGTAGCGAGGGTCACCACTTCCGGGGGGGGCCTGAACCTTCGCAGCGGTGCTTCACAGAGCAGCAGCGCGGTCGTTACCATTCCCAACGGCGAATACCTTCAGATCAATTCCTACGGGCAGACCTGGTGCGAGGTATTTTACAACGGTTACTCCGGGTATGTGATGACCAGGTACCTGACGATCGTATCTTCCCTGTCGACGCCCACCCCGGCCCCGGCGGTCACTCCGACTCCCGCTGCGACAGCCGGATACGACACAGGCGTATTTACCAGAACTCTTCGTTCGGGATATACGGGGACGGACGTCCTGCTGCTTCAGCAAAGGCTTTCAAACCTGAACTACCTTGCCGCAAAGGACATTTCCGGCACCTATGACAGCGCCACCATGGATGCAGTCATGCAGTTCCAGAAGGTGCACGGCCTGGCCGTGGACGGGCTGGCCGGTTCCAATACCTTTACTTTCCTGTTTTCCGCTTCAGCGATCGCTTATTCATCGGATTATTCCGGTTATTCCACGCTTCATATCTATTACCAGACGGTGGATGCCAGCCAGACATCCGCTGTGCAGAAAATGCAGAACCGTTTGAGGGAATTGGGATATACCTGCAGCGTTTCGGGTATTTTCGACGAGGCGACGTATATGGCAGTCATCGCGTTCCAGCTGCGCAACGGCGTCAACGTGACCGGCGCGGCGGACGCCGCGACCCAGTCCAGGCTGTATGCCTCTTCCGCCAAAGGGCCGGGAGCGGCTGCCAGCCTGGAACTGGAGGAGGGCGCAGGGTATATGACGGCCCCTTCCGCGGATCAGGTCCAGCTGCTCCACTGGTATGATTCGGTGAAGCCCTCCCTTTCGGGCGGGGCGCATCTGCTGATCTACGATCCTACGACGCATGCCAGCTGGACACTCAGGCTGATGAGCTCCGGCAGGCATGCGGACTGCGAGCCGCTGACCCTCAGGGATTCCCTGATCATGTTCCGGTCTTTCGGGAAACCGTCCTGGACGATCCATGTGATTTACGTAAAACTTCCGGACGGGCGCTGGACGATGGCGACCATGCACAACCGGCCCCATCTGACCGGATCGATCTCCGGAAACGGCTTCGACGGACATCTGTGCGTGCATTTCCTGCGGGATATGGCGGAAGCGCAGCAGAACGATCCAAACTATGGCGTCAACAACCAGAATACCCTGAGAGACGCATGGAAGGCGCTGACGGGTCAGACGGTAAACTGACCTGCCGGCGGAAAAAACAGGGGCCGAGCTTAGACATCGGCCCCTTGATTTGTTGAAGGAAAAGCTTTTCTGTAAAACAGGAGGGACAGGCCTGTTGCGACGGTCCAGCCAATGGGCCAGGCACACCATATCCCGGTGGATCCCAACGCTGTCCCGGCAAGCAGGGCTGCCAGCGAAACCCGCAGTATCAGATCGGTAAAAGTGGCGATCATAAACGGACGCATCAATCCCGCTCCCCGCAGCACGCCGTCCGCTGCCAGCTTGGCAGCGACAACAAAATAGAAAGGTGAAAGGATACGCAGGAAGACAACACCGGCGTTCAGGGCCATGTCGGTAGGATCGTCCATAAAGAAGCGGATAAACGTTTCGCCCATAAAGAAGTACAGCGCAAAAAAGGGAACGCACAGCATCCACACCATTTTCAGACCGGCTTTCAATCCTTCCCGTACGCGTTCCTGCCTGCCTGCGCCGATATTCTGGGCCGTGTAGTTGGATATGCCGTTGGCAAGGGTGGTGAAGGATGTGATCACCAGGTTATTCATTTTCACTGCTGCCGAATATCCGGCCATAACGCCGGAACCGAAACTGTTGATCACTCCCTGTATGATCAGGTTGCCCACGGAAACAAAGCTTTGCTGCAGGGTGCTGGGGACGGCGATTACAACGATCTGGCGGAGCAGCGGCCCGGAAAACAGCGGTGCTTTCTTTCCGTTTGCCGGCAGGGAGCGCATGCGTCGGAACACTGTGATAACAGCCAGAACGCAGCTGACACCCTGGCAGAGGAAAGTGGCCCACGCAACACCTGCCACGCCCATGCTGAAAAACCTTACGAACAGGATGTCGATCAGGATATTGGATAATGAAGACAGGGCCAGGAACAAAAATGGCGTCCTGGAATCGCCCAGGGCGGAAAAGATCCCCGTGGCTACATTATAAAAAAACAGGAACGGCAGTCCCAGCACATAGATGTTCAGGTAAAGAGCGGAATCCGCCATCAATTCCGGCGGCGTGCGAAGCATACCAAGAAGACTTCCGCCCATTAAAAGCCCGAAGGCCATCAGCGCCAGGCAGACACCGCCTGTCATCAGCAAAGCGGTGGAGACCGCCGTTTTAACCTGGCAGTAATCTTTTGCCCCGAACAGACGGGAAACCACCACCGAACAGCCCATGTTGCATCCAAAGGCGAAAGCGATGAATATGAGGGTGACTTCATAGCTGTTGCCCACGGCGGCCAGGGCGTTTTCCCCGATAAACTTGCCCGCTACCAGACTGTCGGCGATGTTGTAAAGCTGCTGGAAGATCACGCTGCCAAACAGCGGCAGGCAAAAACGCCATAAAACGGAGGCCGGCTTCCCGACGGTCAGATCCCTGTTCAAATATTTTCGCTTCTTTCCCTGCGCAAACAGATGTGTTTTTGTGTAAATAACCGGGTCCTATAAAACCGTATCAGAACCAGGTCTGGCAGATCGCGTAGATGAACCATTGCTTTTGGTGTATGCCATACTGGAAAGTATCCGGATCGGTCTGGTACTCTTCATCCGGCGCCCTGTAATTATGCTCGGTGGTATCATTGGAGTCGTACAGGTAGCAGTAGCGCTTGATCCTGCTGGACAGGTTTCCTTCAACGGTTTTTACAAGGTAAAGCCCGTCGCCGAGATCGTCCGCATCGGTGATCATGCCGACGTGTACATAGTTGTAATAATCGCGCTTTCCATAGATCACAAGATAGCCGGGACGGGGAATGTTTGTGACACGGTCCATGTTGGTAAAGCCCTTCAGGATCTTGCCGACACCCGCGGCGTGGACGGCGTAAGGTTCGCCGCTGCCATGGGGGACCGAATCGGGCGGGTCGTCCATCGGCACGCCGACGGTGTCCAGACAATAGCTGACAAACCCTCCGCACCAGCCGAAATAACATTTCGGCCCGGTGCCGCAGTACCACGCGGTGTATTTGTTGCGCTGTGTAAAAGTCTTCCCGAGATTGTCCTCCCATTCCTTCAGTGCCAGGCTGACAGCGCTTCGGATCAGGGTAGGAACGGCGTTTTCGGAAACCTCTACGTCATAGTATGTTTCACTGCCGTCCGCATGAACAGCCGTGAGCATGGCAAAGCCCTCATTGACGGCGTGGATTTCATTGCCCATGCCGACAGCAGTTTCGGGTGCGTCACTCATCCAGGATATGATACCGTCCAGCCCGGGGGAGTAAACGGAACCGGGACGAAGCTCCAGATAGATATCAGGATAAATGTATTCCTCAGGCACTTCTTCCTCCGCGCTTTCCCCGAGGGACGGTATGGGAAGGAGAAGAGCGCAGAAGGCAAGAACAAAAACGTACAGGTACGCTGTGCGGCGTGAACTAATCGGATGAAGCATCGACCGCAGCCTCCGTTTCCTCCCCGGGAGACCTGACGTCAGGCTGCGGGGCTTTTCCGCTGGCGATGGGGCGGATCTTTCCCCGCATGGTCCTGGTGGAATCGAGGATCACACCGAAGACCAGGGTCAGGATGATGGGGAGATAATAATTTAGAAAGCGCCATAGCAGCAGGCCGCCCAGGAGCTTGTCAGCGGGGAAGATATTCTGGTAAAACAGATAAAAACCGCCTTCCTGGGCCCCGGAGCCGCCGGGGAGCGGCGCGAAGGAGGCGCCGATAAACAAAAGGTAGGCCAGCGTCACCAGCTGCCCATAGCTGAAGCCGTCGATCCCGATCGCCCGGGCGACGAAATACAGGATAGCCACAAGGGCGTGCATCTGACCGGCGGAGAGAATGACCAGGAACAGCAGCTTGAAGGGGTGATGGACCATCATGTCCACGCTGGCATTGAAATCGTTCAGCGCCGCGTCCAGATGGGAAACCGTGCGGGCTTCGTCCTTGACGATGTGCAGACGGGCCAGGAGCTTGACCGTAAGCGTCAGGATGCCGCGGACCAGGTTTTTGCTGATGGAAAGCAGAACGACGGCTACGACACCCAGCCCGTTGACGATAAACCCCAGATAAACGAACCATCGGGAATCCGTCATATGCTCCGCGACAAAAGAGCGGTTGCAGAACCACATGACGGCAGCAGGGATCAATAGTCCCAACTGATAGCAAAAGAATTTTACGGCCATACCTGACGAGGTAAGGCCCGGGGAGATGCCGCGCTTTTTATAAGCGTACACCTGCATCGGCTGTCCGCCGGAGGCGCCGGGAGTCACGTTGCAATAAAAGATCCCCAGCAGCGTAACGAGCAGGGACGTCCCGAACCGGACCGGGACTTTCTGCATTGCGAGGAACGAGTGGAGCACCAGTGTTTCAAAAAGCACACAGGCACACCAGGAAAGGAAAGCGCCGGCGACCCATACGGGTTTGGCGGTCAGCATGGCATTCCACGCGTCTGAGATGTTTCCGTTGGCGGCACCGATATACAGTACGGCGACGATCGTTCCCACAATCAGCAGAGCGTTGAAGATCTGACCGCGTTTCTGCTTGGTCAACTTACTCAAGGATACCTCATCAAGCGCCCGAAAGCGCGAAAAAATTTCATGGGACAAACTATTATACCATATCCATGCTTTATTTGCCAACAATGATTCTTCTTGGCAGGCGGAACGGACGCCGTGGCGCGGCAGAAGCGGCGGAAACACATTTTGCGGCTTGCCAAAGAGGCCGCTTTTTTGTATCATATTAAGCGAATTTCAGCGAACACGGGAGGGAAAAGCGAATGGAAAGGATCTTTGCGGGCGCGGACCTTTATCTTCCTGCGGATGAATACAAAACGGACAAGTGGCCGGTCATTGCCTGCGACCAGTATACTTCACAGCCGGAAAAGTGGCAGGAGATGGAGCGCTATATCGGGGACAGCCCTTCGGCCCTGCGATTGATCCTGCCTGAGGTGTATCTCGGTGAAGCGGCCAGGCGGGTGCCAAAGATCCATGCGGCGATGGAAACATACCTTCGGGACGGCGTCCTTGTATCAGGGGTACGCGGAGGGCTGGTCCTGACTGAAAGGCAGTGCACCGCCGGCTGCCGACTGGGCCTTGTGATGACTGTAGACCTGGAGGCTTACGATTATTCGCCCGGGTCCAGGTCGCCGATCCGCCCGACGGAGGGCACCGTGGTGGAGCGGCTTCCTCCCCGCCTGGCTGTCCGCCGCGGCGCAGTGCTTGAAGCAAGCCATATCCTGCTGCTGTGCGACGATCCGGAGCGTTCCGTGATCGAGCCTGTGTATGCGGGCAGGACCGCTCTGCGGCCGCTGTATGACCTGGATCTGATGCTGGGAGGCGGACGCCTGAGGGGCTGGGCTGTGGAAGGGGACGCATGTGAGGCGGTATTCCGTTCCCTTGACGCCCTTGTGGAGAGGACGGAGAAGGACGGGATCGTTTTTGCGGCCGGAGACGGTAATCATTCCCTGGCGACGGCCAAGGCGTCCTGGGAAGAGATCAAACAGGGATTGAACGAAGCGGAAAGGCGCACGCATCCAGCAAGATTCGCTTCTGTGGAACTGATCAATATTTATGATGAGGCCCTGGTATTTGAGCCGATCCATCGGGTCGTTTTCGGGAAAAGCGCGGACGAGGTGCTGGATATCCTGTCTCCTGCCCGTCCGGAAGAGACCTGTGGGATGCCGGACTGCGTCCTGATGTCCGCAGGGAAGGAACTGAAACTGAAATTCCAGGCCCCCCTGCACGCGCTGCCTGTAGGCACGGTGCAGAAATGCCTGGACAACCGCGGTGTCAGGGATATCGACTACGTTCACGGCGAGGACGCGGTGCGTGTTCTTGCAGGAAAGGGGAACACCGGCATCCTGCTGCCTGCCATGGACAAGGCGCTTCTGTTCCCGGCGGTGGAAAAAAACGGCGCCCTCCCCAGAAAGACGTTCAGCATGGGGGAAGCCTTTGAAAAACGGTATTACATGGAAGTGCGCAGGATCCTGTAACGGGTCTAAGGTATTTTGCCTACCGTTGCTCCTGGGGAGAAGTCTGTATTGCAGGCCCTGTGCCTGGACAGGATGAAAAAATGATTCGTAAAAATGAGATACTTGAAGCGGACATCGAAAAACTGGCGGGGGAGCACGGCCTGACCCATGTGGAGGGGATGGCGGTGTTTGTCCGCGGCGCCCTGCCCGGGGAACGGGTCCGTTTCAGGGTTGAAAAAGCGGAGCGAAGCTTTGCCTTCGCGAAAACCCTGGAGGTGCTGAAAGCATCCGGGGAGCGGAGGGAACCTGTGTGCCCGGCATATGAAAAATGCGGCGGCTGCCAGCTGCAGCACATGTCCTATTCGCTGGGACTTGAAATGAAAAGGGAACACGTGCGCGACGTGCAAAAGCGTCTTGGCGGGATGGACCTTCCGGTCCCGGAGGTCATCGGTATGGCCGATCCATGGCACTGCAGAAACAAGATCGCCCTTCCGGTGGGAGGGACGCCGCAGGACCCGCTGATCGGCTATTACCGTCCAAGAAGTCATCAGATCATTCCCGTTGATACCTGTCCCATGGTGATGAAGCCGGGTGAAAAAGTGATCCCCGCGATCAAAAAATGGATCCGTGAGGAAGGCATCCGGCCATATAACGAAGCAGACGGCAGCGGCCTTCTTCGCCATATCATGATCCGGGTCAGCCGAAAAGGAGATGTGATGGCTGTTCCCGTGGTTACCGGCGGTATCGGGAATCCGGACAGGCTGATCCGAATTCTGCGGGAAGAGGTCCCCGGCCTCAGGACTGTCTGCCTGAATGTCAACCGCAGGCAGGATAACGTGATCCTGGGACCGGAGACCCATGTCCTTTTTGGGGATGGCATGCTGGACGACGAACTGTGCGGCCTGCGATTCCGCGTGTCGCCGGTCTCCTTTTTCCAGGTGAACCCGGTGCAGACGGAAAAACTGTATTCCACCGCACTGGAATTTGCGGACCTGAATGGCAGTGAGTCTGTATGCGATCTTTACTGCGGAGCAGGGACCATATCCCTGATGCTTGCCCGGAAAGCGAAAAATGTGGTCGGCATCGAGGAAGTCGCCCCGGCTGTGGAAGACGCGAAACGCAACGCGGAAAACAACGGCATTGACAACGCGTCCTTTATTGCCGGGAAAGCGGAAGAGGTCCTGCCCCGGATGGCCTCGGAGGGCTTCAAAGCGGACTGTGTCGTCCTTGATCCTCCCAGGAAAGGCTGCGAGAGGAGCGTGCTTGAGGCTGTAGCGAAAACGGGTACCCGTAGGGTCGTCTACGTTGCCTGTGACCCCGCAACCCAGGCAAGGGACATCCGCATCCTTACAGAGCTGGGATATCGCGGGGAAAAAACACAGAGTGTGGACATGTTCTGTTTTACAGCTCATATAGAATCAGTTGTGAAACTCACCCGAGCCGGGTCGTGACGATAGAAATACTGTCATCAAACTGACAATCGGGTTTTGCAGAAAGGGAAAAATGATCATTCGAGACTTTGAGGCGAAACATACAGAGGAAGCAGCGGAAATTGCCCTTGGCGCATATCATTATGAGAGAGCATTTACACACGAGCTTCCGGAAATATCAGGCATTCCAATACTGAAACAATTATCCGGAAACGGATTCGGCGTTGCAGCATTTGAAGGCGGAAAAATGGTCGGATTTCTTTGCAGTGTGGAACCATTTGAGAATGCTTTTCGTTCCACGGATGCGAGAGGCGTTTTTTCGCCCATGGGTGCGAATGGTGCAGTCATGGAAAATCACGGCAGGATTTATGCAGCATTGTATCAGGCGGCTGCAAAAAAGTGGGTAAAAGCCGGAGCGGTGTCACATGCCATCTGTTTATATGAACATGATGAAGAAGTAAAACAGCAGCTTTTCCGGTATGGATTTGGCATGAGGTGCTTAGATGCCATTCGTCCGATGGAAACACTCGATTGCGCTGTATGCAGCGGATATGAGTTTTTGGAATTGCCCAGGGAAGATTATGCATCTGTTTATCCGTTGCATTTGGCACTGAATGAGCATTACTGCTCCAGCCCTTTTTTATGAACCGAAAACCAGATACACTGGAAGAGTTTTTGGATTTTTCGGAAAGGAACAAGGAACGTTACTTTGCAGCGAAGACAGGCGGAGAATTATGCGCTTATATGGAAGTGTCGGATCAGGGCGAAACCTTCGCTGCATCAGGGAATCTTTATCGTCATATCACGGGGGCATATTGTATGCCGGAACACAGGGACAGGGGTGTATACAAGAACCTGCTGAATTATGTTATCAATGCCTTGAAATCTGAAGGATATGCCAGACTTGGCGTGGATTTTGAAAGCATCAACCCGTCAGGCAGCGGGTTTTGGCTTAAGTTTTTTCATGCCTATACCAACAGTGTTGTGCGCAGGATAGATGAACGGATTATGCAGAGAGCTTCTCTGATATAATCTCATAGGATTGTTATTTCCGGACAATTCCAGTTTGCAACCCATATAGAATCAGTTGTGAAACTCACCAGAGCCGGGTTGTGATTATAGAAATACTGTTGATTCTATATGCAGATAAGGAAAGATGATATTTGAGAAGACAAAGAGGATCGTATTATGAATGACAGTGAAAAGGATTTTCAGCGCAAGGTAATCAAGACGTGGAACTGGAAGGTAAATAAAACTGATTATCATGTGCCTGACGGCATAGACCCTCGATTTTTCTATTGCCGTAATCATAAACGCGAAAATGAGGATCTGCTGCCTTATTGTTTTAAGGGGCAGAAACTGTATGTGTGTCGGTTCTGCGGAACAGTCTATGAAGTCGTTTCGGGACCTGTAAAAAAACGGGTGGACCTCTTGATAACATGGCCTGTTCTGTTTCAGCAGCCGTATGACTGGCATTATATAAGAAATCCGGCACGCCTGATGTATTCTTTTGTTCATGAATGCGGTATCATCACAGAGGATCCGATTTTGGATGCACATTGCAGAGGTAACCGCGCTGACAGCCTTGAACTGATCGCAAGGTTCTTCTCCTCTAAAGCGCTGGGAGACGGCGAAAATATCCGGTTCTTTCATGAAGACATCAAAACCATCAAGGTTTCGCAGGATGACGATACGCTGATCCTCTCATCAGGAAAATTTCCGGGAAAGTTTCCGAAGGATGAGTTTTGTGTTTATCGTGAACAGCCCAACAGTTTATCATTGGAATTCTCGCATTCCTGGGATGATAATATCTTTGGGTTCACTGCTGATGTGAATTCGGATGACTATGAACATTATGAAGGTTATCTTCTGATAAAATTTACATTTCTTGGTGATGACAACAGTGATCTGCCCGACCGGATACGCGAATTGGATAAACATCCTGCAGGGAAAGAACAGATACTGGATGATGACAAGGGACTGACGATAAAACGGCAGATCGTCAGGGATCCATTTGAACTCAACGGATTCTTTTTGTATGAAATTAAGGATTTAACGAGATAACAGACATCGTAAGGGACGCCTTTGGTGACACTGGCGCGGGTATGATTGAGTAGTTTCGTTGACTCGCGCCACGTCGAGACGGTGGTATTGCTGTCGCGAATCAACGGTTGACCGGAGAAAAAAGCGCTGTTTTCGGTACTTGCAGGGAGTTTGAAAATCAGCGGCGGAGAGCGGAAATGGACGCACAAATTGCTTTTTCAGGCAACAGAATCGAACCGAGCATAAAACATCTGTCAGTACACGCAGGATTCTCCCGCAATGCCCTCAACGGCAGCGGACATAGGAGGACTTTATGTACTACCACGCATCACCCATAAAAGGCATTACGCGATTGGAACCGCGGGTTTCCAATCATGGGATCCCTTTGATCTACTTTTCAAAGAAACGGGAAAACGTGCTTGTCTATCTGAGTAACGCCGTCGAAAAGTATTGCAGGGATACCGGCTTTATCTATGATGGAAAATGGGAGAAATGGGGACCTTACGGATTTGGCAGGGATGGCCGTCAGCGGCTGGAAGAATACTATCCGAATGCGCTTATAAATACATATAAAGGTGTTTCCGGTTATATTTATTCTGTGGAAACCATAGAGAAGTCAGGATTTGACCTTCAGATACCGGATGCGGCGGCCAGCAGCACTCCGGCGGATGTAGTGAGCGTTGAATTCATTCCGGATGCGTATGAAGCCATTCTCCAGGCAGAGCGTGCTGGCCTGATAACGATCCTTCGTTATGAACAGATGCCGGCTAAGATGAGGGAATGGAACGCAAGGACTATAAAGGAAGAATACGAAAAAGCGGTTGAGCACCCGGAGTACAGGCATTTTCTCAAAGGCAATTTTCCGTTTATCAACCCCGGGGGGACCGCTTGACGGGAGCCGAAGCTGAAGGTATGATCGTCTTGCGGAAAAAAGCGGACCGATATCCATTCGGTAAAGCGGCGGGGAAAGAGGCCGCTTATCGAAACAAAAGCGATGACTGTCGGCAAAAGGCCGGTACGGCGGAGGAGGTACGGTATGGGAATGAAGCGGATGCCGGAAGTCAGCTTTCTGGCTGAAGGAGTAAAAACCTGGGCGTATGAGTTTGAACGTTTCCGTGTAAAAACACTGGTGCCTGAACCTGATCCCCTGGAGGGATGCGTCAATTTCGGCTTCAAGGCGCCGTACCTGATCGTTCTGGAAGAAACCGAATTGTCCCCGGAGGAAGCGCTTCGGTATGCCCGGGCCCGGGGACTGCTTGCCCTCGCAAAGCGTTTTTCCACAAGCGTGGTGTGCGTGTATCCCACAGACGAGGGCGGATGGGAACGGGCGGACGAACAGCTTTTCATCGACCTTGTGGCGGAATCCCGCATCCAGCAGTATTACCGGGACGGCGTTGTTATGAGCCGGGATCGTTTCAGCGGCGCATGGGGCGACTGTTATATCCGGGGAGCGATCTTTCGCACCTGCCTGTACGGCAGCGGCAGGTCCGCGGATTATATCGCGAGATGCCTCCTGAAAACAATCCATGGCCTGTACCTGTGGGGACCGGGAGAGATCACTCCCCTGGGGGTGACGCTTGAGAGTCTGTCCGCAGTCCCTGTGCCCGAACGCCGGGACATTCCCATTTTATCGCTGAACAATACGAAAGAGATCAACGCCGCGCTTTCCGTACGCTGCGATCATTTCCGTATCAGCAGTCCGGAGGGCTTTGAGAAAGACTATCTGAATTTCCTCGGCCGGTACAAACGCTGGTGCGGCAGGCTGGAGGAAGAGCCGGTTATGGCCGAATACGGTATGACGGAAGAACCGGATTTCGCCATGGTTCGTACCTCGCCGGATAACAAGGGCGACGACACGGGGAAGGAGACCCACCGGATCGGTTATATCGCATGGTATAAAAAAGACCTCATGGAAAATGGGCCCGTGCCATTGGTCCTGGCTTTCCACGGAGGAGGGGATTCAGCTTATCACATTGCGCACGTTTCCGGATGGTGGCGGATCGCAATGCGGCACGGCTTCCTGCTGGTCGCGGTGGAAAACCACCTGAACAGCACCGCGACGGAAACAATGGAACTGATCGAAGTGCTGAAAAAACGTTATCCCATTGACAGTGCCAGGATCTACGCCACAGGGTTTTCCATGGGCGGGTGCAAATCCTGGGACCTGTACCAGGAATACCCGGAGGTGTTCGCCGGCCTTGCTCCGATGGACGCGACTTTTGAGGTGGGCCTGAACGTGTACGGGAAACCCGCGCCGGGAGACATCAACCGCACGGTGCCTGTACCGCTGTTTTATGCCGGGGGAGAGGAAACGCCGCTGCCGGAACTGCCATTCCAGGCGGAAAAATGCCTGGAAAGGATGAAGTATGTGTTTGAAGTCAATCAGGTGACAAAACCGTATGATGTCCGGTTTGAGGACAGGGATCGGTGGGAGAATCCCATATGGGGCATCGACGGCGACAGGACGGACCGCATGTTTGATCCGTCACGGAACAGCACCCTCACCGTACAGTTTTTTAAAAGCCGCGACCGCGTTGTCCGCACCGCTTTTGCAAGTGTCAGCGGGCAGGGACATGAATGCCGCGAACATACCTGCGAGGAGGCCTGGCGTTTTTTGAGCGGTTTTACCCGCTGAATAACAGGAGAAAATAAAAGCTGAAAAAGAATAAATATACGATTCATTCTTCTTTTTTACGGTTCAATCACTAAATCTGTGTGATGCCCAGAGGTATCCGCGTTTTTACAGCAACAGGCTCCTTCTTCCGTTACTGCCTTTTTACCGCACGTCCCACGCGGTAAGGAACGGACGACTCTGGGCGGAGGTTAAAGCGGTGAAGAAAGCAAAGACGATTGATGGATCACCGACTGACTGAACGCAAAAAGTGCAGTGCTTCATGGGTTGACTGTCAGTCAAAAACGGTTATAATCATACGGTAGATGATCAAAGTTTCAGGGGGTTGAGTTCTTATGGGCAAAAACATCATTCTTACCGGAGACCGGCCCACCGGGCGGCTGCACCTGGGGCATTATGTCGGCTCGCTCAAGCGTCGGGTAGAACTGCAGAACTCGGGCAAGTTCGATGAGATCAATATCCTGATCGCCGACGACCAGGCGCTGACGGACAATGCCGACAATCCGGGAAAGATCAGGGACAACATCGTAAACGTGGTGCTCGATTACCTTTCCGTTGGGATCGATCCGTCGAAGACCACCATATGCGTGCAGTCGGCCCTTCCGGCGCTGCATGCCCTGACCTTCTATTATCTGAATATGGTGACGACAGCCCGCCTGTCCCGGAATCCCACCGTTAAAGCGGAGATCCAGATGCGCGGTTTCGCCGACGAGGGCCTGCCTGCCGGGTTCTTTATCTATCCCGTTTCCCAGGCGGCGGACATCACGGCTTTTGACGCCAACGTGGTTCCCGTTGGGGAGGATCAGCTTCCCATGATCGAACAGGCCAGGGAGATCGTTGAAAAGTTCAATAAGATCTACGGTGAAACTTTGGTGCTCCCCAATGCCATGATCCCGGAGAACGAGACGCAGCGCCGCCTGCCCGGAGTGGACGGCAAGGCCAAGATGAGCAAATCCCTGGGCAACTGCATTTACCTATCCGACAGCCCGAAAACCGTTAAGAAACAGGTAAACGGCCGGATGTTCACCGATCCGCAGCACCTGCAGATCAGCGACCCCGGCCATACTGAAGGGAACGTGGTATTTACATATCTTGACGCCCTGTGCACCGACGCGCATTTTGCCGAATTCCTGCCGGAGTATCAGAATCTGGAGGAAATGAAAGCCCATTACCGTCGGGGCGGCCTGGGAGACGGGACCTGCAAAAAATTCCTGATCAACGTGCTGGAAGAGACCCTGTCTCCCATCCGTGCGGAACGCGCCAAATGGGAAGCGGATATCGACGCGGTGTACGATATCATTCGTGAAGGAACGGCGAAGGCTGTGGAGACCACCAACGCGACCCTGGCCCGTGTCAGGAAAGCCATGAGGATCGACTATTTTGTGGACCGTGCCATCGTAGGAGAGTGGAATGAGCTCCTGAAGAAAGCGGACCAGTAATCATTCCCGCGCCTTTATGCCCCGTTTTTTCACCCGTGTCACCAGGGATACGATTCCCCGGTCCAGGTGATAAAGACGGGGCCGTTTTTGTCGTGCCGCTTTTTTTCAAAAAGGATCCGGAGCGTTTCGGCGTGTTCATAGGGGATCAGGGGGGCCTCATTGTTGCCGGGATTGGTCCTGATCCAGCCGGGATGCAGGCAGATGATGTTCAGGTTCGGGTCATCCCGGAAATAGTTGTGCATGGTCATGGTTAGCATATTCAGGGCGGCCTTTTCCGTGCCGTAATCCAGGTAGAAGGTGCGGTAGCATTTGCCGATGCTGCCGGCCTCGGAGGAGATATTGACTACCAGGGCGCCAATGGCGCTCTTTTTCAGCAGGGGCAGGAACGCCTTGAGTACACGGATAGGGCCGACCGCGCCTACGTTGACGGCAGGGGCCACCAGGTCCAGGTCAAAATCCGGAAGTTCTTTCATCGTATCAGCGGAGGCGGTGGTGGCGTTATTGATGATCAGGTCAAGGCTGTCGGTCAACTTTGAGCACTCCGCGGCCGCGGCGCTCACCGATGCGGTGGAGGCGATGTCCATATTCAGGATATGGAGCACGCCGGGATACTCTTTTTTTAGACCCTCAAGCGCTTCGGAAGGCCGGCGGACGCTGGCAAATACCCGGTCGCCGTTTTCAAGATAACGTTTTACCAGGTTAAAGCCCAGAGCATAGGGCCTTCCTGTGCCGGTGATCAGAACGGTCTGAGTCATGGGATCATTCTCCTTCCTTTACTGTGCGTTCAATTCCTTCCAGGCGTCCTGCATCAGATCGATGATGGAAAGGTGCTGGGGGCAGGCAGCTTCACACGCGCCGCATCCGACGCAGCGGTCGGCACCGCTGTCTTTTTCCCTGATCTGTTTCAGGTTCCAGTCCCATCTGGGATCGGTATCGTAAAGGGACACGTTGTTCCATGCCGAAAAGATCCCGGGGATATTCACCCCGTTGGGGCAGGGCATGCAGTACCTGCAGCCGGTGCAGCCCGCTTTGGTGCGGCTGAGGTAAGCTTCACGAACACTGTCCATCAGGCGGAGCTCTTCTTCTGACATGATCCCCGGCCCCACCGTGTCAAAGATGCGCAGGTTGTCGTCCACCTGCTCCGGCTCGTTGCAACCGGACAGAACCACCGCGATCTCGGGATGGTTGCATAGCCAGCGGAAAGCCCATTCCACGGGAGAGCGCTTGACAGGGAAAGCATCGTAAAGGGCTTGCACGTTGGACGGCGCTTTCGAAAGCCTGCCTCCCAAAAGCCCTTCCATGATCACCACCGGAATCCCAAGCCTGCCTGCCAGTTCCAGCCCGCGGGTGCCCGCCTGGTTATCGACGTCCATAAAGTTGTACTGGATCTGGACCATATCCCAGTCGTAATCCTGAATGATCGCTTCAAAATCCTTATAAGGCCCGTGGAAGGAGAAGCACTTGTAGCGTATCTTTCCCGCTTTTTTCATGTCGTCAAAAAATGCCGGCGCGCCGATGGATTTGAAGTATTCCCATTTCTTCAGGTCAATGCCGTGCATCAGGTAAAAATCGATATGATCCGTCCGAAGCTTTTTCAGTTCCGATTCCAGCAGCGATTCCATTTCAGCCCGGTTATGGACGTACTCCATGGGCATCTTGGTAGCGATGGTCACCCTGTCCCGATAGCCGTCCAGAAGCGCTTTTCCCAGAACTGTTTCGGAAGTCTTGTCCAGGTAAACATACGCGGTGTCAAGGTAGGTAACGCCGCCGTCAACGGCCCGGCGGATCAGGGAAACGGCTTTCGTTTCGTCGATGACGCTGTCGCCGGAGGCCGGTCCGTTGAAGCGCATACACCCAAGACCGAAGGCGGATGTCCGGATGCCGAGTTTTCCCATGGTTCGGTACTGCATTCGATATTCCTCCTCAAAAAGATCGGTTGAAAAAGGCTGCGGCAAGAATTGTGACGGAATTCCAGTATACGGCGATCTCGTTGGTATCGGCCGATGGAGTTTCGTCCAGAAAATACCTGGCAGGCGGCGTATCGCCCAGCCGCTCCCTGGTGGCGGGGTATGGAAAACGTTTGTTGGGACCTCCGGAGATCAGACCGGGCACGGGAGCATCGATGCCGTCCGCACCTGAGGGCCGGTGATGCGGATTCATCACGCTTCTTTCGCCGAAGCCCGTAACAAAACAGATATCAAGGGCGTTCAGGCCCAGGGCATAGGACCATTGGACGAGGGCGGCGTCGCGCATTCTGGTGTTTCCGTTCAAAAGGTGATCCGCGATCATCGCCACCGCCCGGCTCATTACGGGAAGGATGCTGCCCCAGACGTATCCCTCGGGTGGAAGGGCCGTCCCATAGGCTGATTTATCGGACAATTCCAGTGCCTGAGCACTTTGTGAAAGGAAGTCCCGCTTCAATTGAGTATACAGAATATCCCCGGCTTTCTCTTTCAGGCAGAACAGGCAGCAAAGCGCTCCCATCCCCCCCACATCGGCCCATCCGAAACGGGTAAGGCCCTGGCCGAGGGCATACAGTTCCTCTGCGGCGGAGCGGAAAGATATGTTCCCGGTGGCGGCGTACAACTCACATGCGGCCCAGAAGCGGTCATCTGCGTCGGTCTGTTCGCCGTATTGCCCGGTTCTGACGCCTTCCGGATTTTTAAAGGGGACAAAATCGGGATGCTCCAGGAGCCATTCCCAGCCTCGCAGCGCAGAGAGAAGCATGGCATTTGCGAAAGCGGAATCATAATCGCGGTATACCCGACTTCCCAAAGCAAGGCACGCGCTGGCGGCTGCGGTGGCACAGTGGGAAACAGGCATCAGGTATTCGGCATCGGTATCGTCCTGGGGCATGATGAACGGGGCGAAACGGGCCTTTGCGAGCTTATGGTGGAACGCGCCGTCCGGCCGCTGCATCTGAAGGAGCCATTCCAGTTCGTACCGGGCTTCGTTCAGGATGTCGGGGACACCGTTTCCGGTTTCCGGGATGTTCAGGGGATCTGAGCATCCTTCAGGGAAGAGGATATGCGCATACATCAGATGTGCAGCGGCTACGGAACCGGGTCCCACGTATTTGCCGTAATCTCCGGCATCATGCCAGCCGCCCCGGATACGGCGGCGGACGGTGCGGTCTTCCCATAAAACGGCAGGCGCCGTATGGCACGCGGGATGGGTGTAGATCCCTGCGTGAGCGCTGTCCAGGGAGCACCCGCAGCGTTGGTAATACAGCCCTTTGATCAGCGCGTTCGTGACCTGGCGCCAGGGCTGCTGCCGGACGGAAAAGAAACGCATTCCATCATTGCAGGAAAGGCCCCAGACACCTTCCTCCAGACAGCCGAGGTCCAGGAGTTCAGCACGGTCGCCGGACGCCTCGTCAGGTTCCGGCACGTTGAAACTGATATCGCGCACTGTATTCCCGTTTGCATCCGTCAGGCGCACGGGGCCTAACGCAAGTACGGCCGCGCGGACAGGCAGTCCGACAGCATAGCCGACCTGATTCACCCGGAAAACGGAATTGCTCGGTTTGGACCGATTCATTTGTTTCAGACTCCTTTTAACGGGTAAGTTTGACCTGATGGTCTGCATCTTCGTTCAGATCGAATGCAGCCTGCCCACCGTCGCAGCCGAGGGTGTATCCGCCCCTGAAACCGGTAAAAGACAGGTACCCATCCTTATCCGTCATGAGGTCCAGATGCGTTTCCCAGTCGCCGTGGATCAATCTCATCAGTGCCTGATAGCAGGGCTTTTCACTGTTGTCTTCCCTTACGAGCCCCGAGGGAGCTTTCAGCCAGCAGCCGTCGTTGAAATCCCAGGTGGTGATGGCCTCGACGAGGGGATGGGCAAAAAGAACCGAATACATTTCAGCCATTTCCCGGGCCTGGCGCTCCTCGCCTTCTTGCGTGGAGGGCCATTTGGCCACCTGCCAGTCGTTCAGGTCCACGATGTGGGACGGCATCAGATCGCCGGAGATCAGGGTATTTTCGGTAAAATGAATTGGAAGCCCAAAGCGGGAGAAGCGGTAGAGTACGTCGTTCAGCTTTTCAAGCCCCCAGTAACCCTGATGCTGGTGGCTCTGGATGCCGATGGCGCCGATTGGGGCATCGGCTTCCAGAAGAGCTTCGACCAGGTCTTCGTAAGCCTTGCCGGTGTTGAAATCGTTGATCAGGAGCACAGCACCGGGATCTGTTTCCTTCGCTGCCGCAAACACTTCCCGGACCAGCCCGACGCGCCCCCTGTCCCTGCAGATGCGTGTAATGGCGTTGTCGTACCGGTCGAAGTCCGGCATGATCACTACTTCGTTGATCACATCCCACAGGCCGATCACACCCCGGTAAGCGGATACGTCCCGGCGGATGCGCTCCAGCTGGCGGGAGAGGATCTCCCCGTTGGAATATTTTAAAAGCCACGGGGCGCAGGCCGTATGCCAACAGAGAGGGTGCCCCTTCACCGCGGCCCCGCGTTCCCTCAGATAGCGCACCGCGGCCATCGTCTCGGTATAGGCTGTTCGGCCTTCCTCAGGTTCATACCTTCCCCAGTAGAAGGGGAGGGTGCCGTAATTGAAAAGAGAGAACCATTTGTCTATACGTTCTTTCAGGAAGGTCCGCCGGTCTTCATCCTGTGTTTGCATCAGGGCCACCGCGTCAAAAGCACCGCAGCCGAAAAGGAAACGGTGGGATACCTGGTCCACCGTTACGGGACGGTTTGCCGCGGGCGTTCCGTCAAAATCAAGTATACGCAGGCGGGCAGAGGCCTGCCGGTGCTGAAGTGCTTTCATGTTTTCCTCC
>JAFXUZ010000040.1 GCA_017524725.1 Clostridia bacterium
GCAAAAAAACAGAAGATTTACCTTCTGATAGTTGGTAAATCTTCTTGTTGAAACCTATTTTTTGTGCTTTTTACACTCTATACTTCTGTTTTCTTCCTTCTCATACTTCTTATCCCATTTCTCCCTCTGTCAAACTCGGGTGGCCATTGATCAGCCCGGTCCTGTCACATGTGGATTTCTCCTGACGCAAAGGTGTTGGTGAAGCCGGGAAAACCTGATATAATGGACAGGTATCTTCCTGATGCCGCAGCCGAGCCGGGAGATCGGGATCCTTCCCTCGTCCGGCCCCCCGATCTTTCGAGAAACCCATTCCGGAGGAAACCATGAAGCAGGAGCTCAGACTTGCCTGGCGCTTTGTCCGCAGGCATCTTTTCCAGTATATCGCCGGCATCCTGTCCCTGACGGTGGTGGATGCCCTCAACACCCGAATCCCCAGGCTGACAGGCCAGGTGACGGACAGCCTTGTCGCAGGCACAGCCGACGCGGCCATGGCGCTGCACGCCGCGCTCACTGTCCTCCTGTTCGGCACGCTCATTACCCTGGGGCGTTTCGGGTGGCGATACTTCCTGTTCGGCGCTTCGCGCTCCATTGAAAAAGAGATGCGCAACGAACTGTTCGCCCATCTGGAGACCCTGAGCACCCGTTATTACAACGCCCACAAGATCGGTGACCTGATGGCCCATTTTACCAACGACCTCCAGAGCGTCCGCCAGCTTCTGGGAATGACCGTCATCACCACCTTCGATGCCTCCGTCATGCTGGCGCTGGTCCTTTATTCCATGCTGCGCTATGTAAGCGTTAAGCTGACGCTGATCGCGGTGCTGCCGATGATCCTGATCATTTTCGGGGACATCTTCTTCGGCAAGGCAATGCACCGTCGGTTCCTTTTAAAGCAGGAGGCTTTCGGCGAACTGACGGACCAGGCCAGGGAGGCGGTCACGGGCATTCGGGTCATCAAGGCCTTCGTCCAGGAGAAAAAGGAGCTTGCGGCCTTCTCCCGGACCAATATGAACAACATGGAAAAAAACATGGGCGTGGTACGTTTGGTGGCGCTGGTCTTTCCCCTGCTGCAGCTGGTCATCGGGATCTCGATCCTTCTTACCCTGCTGTACGGCGGGTACCTTACCATTCTCGGAGAGATCACCACGGGCCAGTTTATCGCATTCAACAGCTATATCACCATGATCGTGTGGCCGATGATCGCCGTCGGGGAATGCATCTCCTCCTTTTCCCAGGGCATGGCCGGGCTCAAACGGATCCGGGCCATCCTTTCCGAAAAGCCTGAGATCACCGACGGGCCGGAGTGTGACACAGGCATCGACGCCCTGCGGGGAGAGATCGACCTGAAGGGGCTCACCTTCACCTATCCCGAGGGCAGCGGGGAGGCGGTCCTCAGGAACGTCAGCGTCCATGTGGACAAAGGCGCAACCCTTGCAATTATCGGGCGGACCGGCTGCGGCAAGAGCACCGTGTTCAGCCTGCTGGAAAGGCTGTATGATACCGACCGGGCCGATATGGTGTGCCTGGACGGTCATCCGGTGAGGAACGTGCCGCTGAAGGTGCTGCACCGGGACATCGCCTGTGTCCCCCAGGATTCCTTCCTGTTTTCCGACACCGTGGAAAACAACATTTCCTTCGGCGTGGACGGCGCGGACCGGAGCGCCGTCGAGGATGCCGCCAAATCGGCATGTATCCACGACAGCATCATGGAATTCCCGGAAAACTATTCCACCCGGGTCGGTGAGCGCGGAGTCACTGTTTCCGGCGGACAGAAACAGCGCATCGCCATCGCCCGCGCGCTTTTGAAGGACGCGCCGATCCTTCTTCTGGATGACTGCCTTTCGGCCGTGGATACCGACACCGAAAAGCAGATCCTGGAAAACCTGCGGCGCTTGAGGAAGGGACGGACCACCCTGATCATCGCCCATCGCCTTTCCTCCGTCCAGGATGCGGACCGCATCCTGGTGCTGGACGACGGGCGCGCCGCGGAATACGGCACTCACTCGCAGCTGATGGCACTGGGCGGGCTTTACCGTTCCCTGTGGGACAAACAGCAGCTTGAAAAACAGCTGCACGAGGAAGGAGATGACGGCAATGCCTAAAAAACATCTCTCATCCCCCCTGCCCGAGGAGGACGGAACGCAGGACGTCCGTTTTTCCGGCTCCGCGATAAAGCGGCTGTTCGGCATGATGCTGCCCCACAAAAAAGTCCTTCTGCTGTGCGCTTTGCTGCTGCTGGTCATCACCGTACTGGACCTGTACCGGCCTATCCTGATCGGCGACGCCATCGACCGCTTCATCACCGGCCCTTACAGGCCCGGCGAGGAAAAGGAAATGCGCTTCCTTGGCGTGGTGAAGGCCGGCGCAGTCTATATCGTAATCCTTGTCGCCCTGTTCTTCTTCACCCGCTGGCAGCGGCTGATGCTGCAAAAAACCGGGCAGCAGATCATCTATGACCTCCGCAACCGGCTGTTTGAACACGCGGAGGGCCTGGACCTGAAATATTTCGACGTGACCCCCGTAGGCAAGACCGTCACCCGCATCACCAACGACGCGGAATCCATCAATGAGGTCTATTCCAACATTCTCGCAGGCCTGCTCCTGAATTCCGTCAAGGTCGCCGCCCTGGCAGTGATCATGCTCATCCTGAACGCGCGCATGGCCCTGTATTCCTTCCTGCTGGTTCCCCTGGCGGCATTTTTGACCGTGATGTTCCGCAAGCTTTCCAAAAAAGCTTTCCGGATCACCAAGACCCGGGTCACCGCCCTCAACACTTTCCTGTCCGAACACCTTTCGGGGATGAAACTGATCCGGGTCTTCGGGCGTGAAAAGGCAAAATACGATGAATTCTGCGATAAAAGCGAAGACCTGTACCGCGCCAATTTCCGGGAAGTCCTGGTTGGCGCCCTCTTCCGCCCGGGCACATACCTGGTGTCCGCAGCCGCGCTGGCGCTGATCCTTTATCTGGGCTCTGTCAGCGTGCTGGACGGCACGGTGTCCATCGGGACGATGTATATTTTCCTGCAGTACATCAATTCCCTATTCGCCCCCATCCAGGAACTGGCGGAACAGTTTTCCACCCTGCAGAGCGCCGTAGCGTCGGCGGAAAAGATCTTTACCCTCCTTGATACCCCCGCCTCAGTGGTCGACCGCCCGGGGTGCGTGTCCTCCCCCCGCCTGAAGGGACGCATCGAATTTGATCATGTCTGGTTTGCCTACAGCGGGGAGGATTACGTCCTGAAGGACGTGTCCTTCACCATCGAGCCCGGACAGAAGGTGGCTTTCGTCGGCGCCACAGGCGCCGGCAAAAGCAGCATCCTGAGCCTGATCGGACGCTATTACGACATTCAGAAGGGCAGTATCCGGATCGACGGGATCGATATCCGGGACCTGAAGCTGAGCGACCTGCGCGCCTCCATCGGCCAGGTGCAGCAGGACGTCTTCCTGTTTACCGGCGACATCGCCTCCAACATCCGCCTGCGGAACGAAGAGATATCCGATGAAGCGGTCCGGGCTGCCGCGGAACACGTCAATGCCGCCAGGTTCATCGAACGCCTTCCGAAAGGCTATCACGAAAAAGTGTCCGAGGGCGGAGCCACCTTCTCGTCCGGACAGAGGCAGTTGATCTCCTTCGCCCGGACCCTGGCTGCCGATCCCTCCATCCTGGTGCTTGACGAGGCTACCTCCAATATCGATACCGAGACTGAGATATGGATCCGCGAGGCCATCGAGCGCCTGATGCAGGGGCGTACCACCATCATGGTAGCCCATCGCCTGTCCACTGTCCAGAACGCGGACCGCATCATCGTGATCCATCACGGACGGATCCGCGAAAGCGGCACCCACCAGGAACTGCTGGAAAAGAACGGGATCTATAAAAAGCTGTACCTCCTGCAGGTGTCCAAAGAATAACGCACAGCAAAAAACACCGTGCCTGTGATCATCACGTATTGTGATCCGGCACGGTGCTTTTTTTGCTTTATCAGCCCTGCCCCGATCAGGCCAGGGCCTGTTCGTTATAGGCTCCGTCCACAAAGATCCGGGCGTTTTCGGCGTTCTCTGGAACGGTGTTTTCAAGGGTCATCTGGATGCCCGGCTTGACATGTGCGGCGAAGCGCAGGATGGCAGAGAAGTCCATTTCCCCGGTCCCCGCGGCGACGCTGTCCATTTTGCCGTCCTCCCGGAGGATATAATCCTTGATATGGATGATATCGATATCCTTCCCGAGGAGCTCGATCGCCTCTGCGATCACCTCATCCCTGCGGCTGAGGTTGTCGGGATGCAGCAGGTTGACGGGGTCGAAAATGATCCGCAGATTGGGCGAAGCCACCGCGTCCAGTACGCGCCTGGCCCTTTTCGGGGTGGAAACGATGTGGGTATACACCGGTTCGATGGCAAGGAGCGCGCCGAGTTTTTCGGCGGCTTTGACCACCGGTTCCACCCTGCGGATGAACATCTCCAGGGCTTCATCGGTGTGGCTGTGCTCCGGGTCGTAGCGGTAGGCGGTGTTGGGATTGCCGGTCTCGGTCCCCACCACGCCGGCGGAGATCTGCGGAGCCAGGCGCAGGTGGGCGACGTATTTTTCCAGGGTCCGGGCGTATTCGCTTTCGTCGGGAGTGCACAGGTTCAGGTAGCATCCGAGCACCGCGATGTCCAGGCCCTGCATGGACGAACGCACATGGGCCGCCAGGCCGGGAGTGAACACCATGGCGTCCATAAAACCGGAACCCAGCACCTTGCTCAGCGCCAGGTGTACGCATCTGAAGCCCTGGGATGCAGCGGAGGCTGCGCGTTCCGACAGCGTACCCGGCCTGCTGTCATGAAGCCTCAGGCCGATGTTTGCCTTGATCATGGCCTTCACCCTCAGGAGGGCTGCTTGCCGATATAGGCAAGGATACCGCCGTCCACATACAGGATATGGCCGTTGACGAAATTGGAGGCGTCACTGGCCAGGAACACCGCGGGGCCCTGCAGGTCCTCGGGATTGCCCCAGCGGGCCGCAGGGGTCTTCGACACGATGAACTGGTCGAAGGGATGGCGGCTGCCGTCCGGCTGGCGCTCGCGCAGGGGAGCGGTCTGGGGGGTGGCGATATAGCCGGGGCCGATGCCGTTGCACTGGATATTGGCCTCACCGTATTCAGAGCAGATGTTCCTGGTCAGCATCTTCAATCCGCCCTTGGCCGCCGCGTAGGCGCTGACAGTCTCACGGCCGAGTTCGCTCATCATGGAGCAGATGTTGATGATCTTGCCATGTCCTTTTTTGATCATGCCGGGAAGCACGGCCTTGGACACGATGAACGGCGCGTTCAGGTCCACGTCGATGACCTTGCGGAAATCGGCCGCGCTCATTTCCAGCATCGGGATGCGGCGGATGATGCCGGCGTTGTTTACCAGGATATCAATGACGCCCACGTCTTCGTTGATCTTTTTGACGGTCTCGGCGACGGCGTCCTCGTTTGTCACGTCGCATACATAACCGTATGCCTTGATGCCCTTTTCTTCATAGGCCTTCAGGCCGCGGTCCACCAGTTCCTGGTTGATGTCGTTGAAGACGATGGTCGCGCCTGCCGCATGGTACGCTTCGGCGATCGCAAAGCCGATGCCGTAGCTGGCGCCGGTGATCCACGCGATCTTGCCCTCAAGGCTGAAATCCTTCATGTTCATAGTTGATCGCTCCCTTCGTATTTGGTCGTATTTGCCCTGCGCCGAAGCCGTTTTCAGCGCAGCTGGGTGGTCGGGATGTTGTCCATGTCGTCAAAAGCCTGGTTTTCGCCGCCCATGGCCCAGATAAAGGTGTAATTGCTGGTGCCCGCACCGGCGTGGATGGACCAGGAGGGAGAGATCACCGCCTGCTCGTTCTGCATGACGATGTGGCGCGTCTCCTGCCCTTCGCCCATCATATGGAACACAACGTTGTCCTTGGGGATATCGAAGTAGAAATAGATCTCCATCCGCCTTTCGTGGGTATGGGCGGGCATGGTGTTCCATACGCTGCCGCTGTCCAGCACCGTCATGCCCATGGAAAGCTGGCAGGTCCTGAGAACGTCGGGGTGAATGAACTGGTTGATGGTCCGCTTATTGCTGGTCTCCGCCGCGCCGCAGGGCCTCTTGGCCGCGTCGGCAATGCGGATGAGCCTGGTCTCGTAGCTGGTGTGGGCCGGGGCGGAAACGATATAATACTTGGCGGGGTTCCCTCCGCAGTCCGAGGAGAAGGTCACTTCCCGGGCGCCGCGGGTGATGTACAGGCAGTCCTTGGTCCCCAGGGCATATTCGGTGCCGTCCACAGTCACCCTGCCGGGGCCGCCCACGTTGAACATGCCCAGTTCCCGGCGCTCAAGGAAATATTCGGTACCGAAATTATGCCATATATCGATGCCCTTGTCCAGGGGTACGCACTCCTCCACCGGCATGATCCCCAGGGTCACCATCCTGTCCACATGGCTGTAGACCGCGGTCACCTGGTCCTTGATGAAAAGATTTTCGATCAGGAACTCCTTCCTGGTCTCTTCGGTGGTGTAGCGTTTGAAATCCTTTTGGTTGCAGGAATACCTTATATCCATTATGGCACCTCCGTCGGCATGGTTTATATGTCTATTTTAATCCCTTTTGCGTTATGTGTCAACGGATACTGAAGCCTGAACACCCTCCTGCGGGTCAGTGGTTTCTGTGTTTTCAAGGGCCGCGGAGGCTTTCCAGGGCAGGGAAGGATTTCCAAGATCCCTGCTCCTTCGGCTGCACCATCCGCACATCAGGAAAAAGAAGCAGCCGGTCATAAAGCCGTACCCCATCAGCATGGCCTCGGGCAGGTTGCCGACCACAAGGCTGAGGATCAGCACCGGAATAAACCTCTCCATAAGCGTCACCCTGCCACGGTCCGCCAGGGCGATCCTGACACACCGGATCGCCATCAATACGGAAAAAGCGATGTATGCCAGCAGGGCCGGGATACCCATGGACGCACCGACCTCCAGGTACTGGTTGTGGGTGTACATATCCCTGTCGCACAGGGTATTGATCACCGGAGGAACACCGGCAAAGGTATACCCGAACATGGCGTTCCTGAAGGTGCTCTGGGTCCCGTTGTTTCCGAAGATCGCCCTGACAGCTGCCTTCCATATCCTGACCCGATCTAAAAATGTGTAGTTGTTGCTCATATCCTTCATGGTATCGGGGGAAGCGCCTGTGCAGACCTGATAGAGCCGGAAGATCCATATCCTGGACATCCACAGAAGGAGCATGACCGCAGCGCCGCAGAGCGAAGCGATCAAAAGCCTGTGACGGAAGGAGCCTTTTCCCCCGCGTTCCATCAGGTATAACACGAGCATCAGCCCGCCGGCCAGGGCCCCCACCGCAAGGCCTGTGGTCGACTGGGTCAGGCACTGGATCACCCAATGGACGATAAAAGCGAGCACGTACAGCGCTTTTTCCCATTTCCGGGAAGCCCACAGCATCATCACCGGACAGAGGAACGCAGTAAATGAAGCGTAGGCAGCCACTGTATTCCTGTTGCTGTTGATCACAAGATGTTTCCCCTTATTCATGAGCACAGGGCCATCGGGCAGCTGGATCACATTGGAATGGAAAACGTTCCATATGACAACGATCATCAGCGCCGTGATCACCGTCATCATCAGGCGGAGGCAGGACTGCAGAACATTTTCGAGTTCCTTTCCCTCAAAGAAAAACGCCATCGGGAAAAAGACCAGGATGGATACGGCCATGTCCTCCATGGCGTACTGGTTGGCTGCCACCCAGTCCCCCTTGTAGGCGGTCTCCATGGAGATGCAGGAGACGATCCCCCATATAAGGATCCCAAGAAGGATACCGTGTTCCACACATAACTTTCTTTTCAGAAGTCCTCCCAGCCTCGACAGTACCGTGCCCCCGCCCATGGACATTTTCAGCACTGCGCATACCGCCAGGCCAACGGCCCAGAAAAAAATTAAAGCGTATTCCACCTGCCGGGCATTGGGCATCAGCGACTTGTCGTAGTGGATCAGATAATCCATCACGACACGGATGACAAAGATCGCCGCCGCCGCCAGGCAGGTCAGGGGCTTTACGAATGCGAGCAGGGCCTTCCTTCGCGCCCCGTTTTCCCCGATCACATTCTTATCGGCCGCAGCGCGGTCCATATCCGTTTTCGTTTCCGATCGAAGCTTTTTCAACCCGTTCCCTCCCGAAACCGGCCCAAAGGACCGGGAACTGCTCCTGATATTATACCCTTAATCCGAAGGGGAATCAAGCATTCAGGAACGTCTGTGCGGCAAAGCTTCCCACCGCCGTGCCCCGCCCGTCATTCAGCGCCGCCCTTCCCGCACGGTTTTCACGGGAAGGTCCTATTTTGTGAAGCCCCGGGCTCAGAGTTGTTGACGCCGGTCAAAATTTAGCGTAAAATAGACATTGTGAATAAACCGGCTGAATATGGAGGTGCTCCATGAACGATCTCATCCGTATCCACGAATCCGATATGGTGGCCGTGGCCCTGCGGCCTATCCGGACGGGGGAAACCGTTCCGGTCGGCGGCGCGGATCTTTCCCTGACGGTCACAGAGGACATCCCGATGGGGCATAAAGCCGCCCTGCGCGACATCGCAAAAGGCGAAAAGGTCATCAAGTACGGATTTCCCATCGGCGAAGCGACCGATGACATCCCAAAGGGCAGCCACGTGCATACGAACAATATCCGCACCCTGCTCTCCGGCGCCAGGTCCTACGCTTACAGCCCGACCAACCCGGTGACAGCCCCTCTCGGGGACTTGACCTTCCCGGGCTTCCTGCGCGGGGACGGCAGAGTCGGCATCCGCAACGAACTGTGGATCATCCCCACCGTCGGCTGCGTCAACGACGTGGCGCAGAAGCTTGCGGACAGCGCCAGGTCCTTCATATCCGGCCATATCACCAACGTGCATGCCTTTACCCATCCCTACGGCTGCAGCCAGATGGGCGACGACCAGGAGCACACCCGCCAGATCCTGGCGGACCTGTGCGTCCACCCCAACGCCGGCGGCGTGCTCCTTCTGGGCCTGGGCTGTGAAAACAGCGGCATCGCCGAGATCGACAAGCGCATGGGTCCCCATGACGACAGCCGGATCCGCAGGCTGATCTGCCAGGACGTTCCCGACGAGATCGCCGCCGGCACCGCCCTGCTCAGGGAACTCAGGGACCTGATGGAAGGGGACGAACGCACCCCCTGCCCCGTCTCCGCTCTGACCGTCGGCCTCAAGTGCGGCGGAAGCGACGGGCTTTCCGGCATCACGGCGAACCCAACCATCGGCGGCTTTTCCGACCTGCTGATCGCCCGCGGGGGGTCCACCATCCTGACAGAGGTCCCCGAGATGTTCGGCGCCGAGACCATCCTGATGGATCGCTGCGAAAACGAAGAAGTCTTCAATCGCACCGTGCGCCTGATCAATGATTTCAAGGCCTACTTTGAATCCTGCGGACAGCCCGTTTACGAAAACCCCTCACCCGGGAACAAGGCCGGCGGTATCACCACCCTGGAGGATAAAGCCCTGGGCTGCACCCAGAAGAGCGGCTCGGCAAAGGTATCGGACGTGCTCTCTTACGGCGAGCGGGTCCACACCCACGGGCTGAACCTCCTCTCCGCCCCCGGGAACGATCTGGTAGCCTCCACCGCCCTGGCGGCAGCCGGAGCGCAGCTGGTGCTGTTCTCCACCGGCCGCGGCACGCCCTTTGGCTGCCCAGTGCCGACAGTGAAGATATCCAGCAACAGCCCTCTGGCCCAGCGCAAGCAGAACTGGATCGATTTCAACGCAGGCACCCTTGTTGACGGCGGCACCCTCAGCGAAAAGGCCGAGGCGCTGTTCGACTTCGTTCTGGGTGTAGCCGGAGGCGATAAGACCCGCAACGAGATCAACGGCTTCCAGGGGCTTGCCATCTTCAAGACCGGCGCGACCCTGTAAACCATACAAACAAAAAACGATCAAACGACGGAGGATGCTCGCATGAAAGCTTTTCTTGACAAGGATTTCCTTCTGAACACCGAAACCGCCCGTATACTTTACCATGAAGCCGCCGAAGACTGTCCCATCATCGACTACCACTGCCATATCAGCCCCAAGGAGATCTGGGAGAACATCCATTACGACACCATCACCCAGGTATGGCTGGGCGGTGACCATTACAAATGGCGCCTGATGCGCTGCGCCGGCGTGGACGAAAAATATATCACCGGCGACGCCAGCGACCACGACAAGTTCATGGCATGGGCGAAGGTGCTGGGCAAGGCCATCGGAAACCCGCTGTATCACTGGAGCCACCTGGAACTCCGCCGCTTCTTCGGCTATGAGGGCATCCTGAACGAATCGACCGCGGAAGAAGTCTACAAGCTATGCAATGATCAGCTCCATCGCCCGGATTTCGGCGTCCGCGACCTGGTGACCCGCAGCAACGTGGAAACCATCTGCACCACCGACGATCCCATCGATTCCCTGGAATACCATGAGAAGCTGGCCGAGGACAGGTCTTTCGCCACCACCGTGCTCCCCGCCTGGCGTCCTGACAAGGCGATGAATATCGAAAAGGCAACCTGGACCGATTATATCGCCAGGCTGGCCGAGGTTTCGGGCGTCGCCATCCGCACCTTCGCTGACCTGAAGGAAGCCCTGAGCGTGCGTATGGATTTCTTTGCCGACCATCGCTGCAGCCTGAGCGACCATGCCCTGGACTACGTGATGTACGCCCCTGCAACGGATAAGGAGATCGAAAAGATCTTCGCCGACCGCCTCGCCGGGATCATTCCCGATGAAGCCGCCCAGGCAAAATTCAAGACCGCCTTCATGCAGTTTGCCGCAGGCGAATACACCCGCCGCGGGTGGGTGATGCAATTGCATTATGGCTGCCGCCGGGACAACAATCCCCCGATGTTCGACCGCCTCGGCCCGGATACCGGCTATGACTGCGTCAACAACACCGCCCCCAGCACCCAGACCGCCGCTTTCCTCGGCGCCCTCAAGAGCGCCGACATCCTGCCCAAGACCATCCTCTACAGCCTCAACACCAACGACAACGCCGCTATCGACACCATCTGCGGCTGCTTCCAGGATTCCTCCGCGGTCTGCAAGATCCAACACGGCAGCGCCTGGTGGTTCAACGATCATTTTGACGGCATGATCGACCAGCTCCGTTCCTTTGCCAGCCTGGGTTACCTGGCCGGATTCGTCGGCATGCTCACCGACAGCCGCTCCTTCCTGAGCTATCCCCGCCACGAATACTTCCGCCGCATCCTCTGCCGTGTCATCGGCGAATGGGTGGAGCAGGGCATGTATCCCGAGGATATGGATACCCTGAAGGAGATCGTCCGGGACATCAGCTGCCGCAACGCCCGGAATTATTTCCGCTTTGCTTCCAACATCTGACGCCGAAAAAGCCCGGCAGCCGCACAGCTGCCGGGCTTTTTCAGCGGATACGAAAGGAGTCCTTCCATCATGGACGCAATGATACTTCACGCTGCGGACGCTGTCAAAAAGGACCTGGGCGGCGGGACCGCCAGGGAGGTCCTGGCCCACACCGAACAGATGATGATCGTGCGGGTCTCTTTCCTGCGCGGCGCCGTCGGCAGCATCCATACCCATCCGCACTGCCAGTCCACCTATGTCCTCAGCGGGCGTTTTCGCTTCACCGTGGACGGCCGGGATGTCGAGGTCGGCCCCGGCGATACCCTTTCCTTCCCTTCCGGCATGCCCCACGGTACGCTGTGCCTGGAAGAGGGACAGCTATTGGACATCTTTACTCCCCGGCGGGACGATTTTCTGTGATCCCTTCCGCAGGATAGATGCCCAACTCCTTCATTTTTTCCACCACCGCCTGGAGATCGCTCCAGGCGTCTTTCTTTTTCAGGGGATCCCTGAGCAGTGCCGCCGGATGGTAGGTGGGCATGAACCAGAAGCCTTTGCGTTCCACCCACCGGCCCCTGTCGCGGGTGATCTGGACATGGCCCCCGATCACGGCACGGCACGCCGTCGCCCCCAGGAGCACTACCACCCGGGGATGGACCAGGAGAAACTGGCTCCTGAGATGGGGCATGCAGGCCTCCATCTCTTCCGGAAGGGGGGTCCTGTTCTGCGGCGGGCGGCACTTGACGACGTTGCAGATATACACCTGGCTGCGCGTGAGCCCCATGGCGGCGATCATCCGGGTGAGCAGTTGCCCCGCCCTGCCGACGAAAGCCTCCCCCTTTAAGTCCTCATCCGCACCGGGGCCCTCGCCGATGAACATCAAGCCGGCGTGGATATCCCCCTGGCCCGGGACCTTGTGGGTGATTCCCCCGCACAGGGAACAGTCGCGGCATTCCTCGATCCCCTGAAGGACCTCTTCCCAGGAAAGCATCATCCTTGTGTCCCTCCCGCCTTTACCTGAAGCTGTCGATCAGCACCGAAAAAACCGACCGCATATCCTGCCTGAGCCACTTGACCAGGCTGAACAGCAGGGCCGATAAAAGCAGGATGATCGTCAGGGCCACCATGACGCCGATCAGGTTCCCGATGCCGGAGACCATACGGTCGCGGTTCTGCCGCTCAACTTCCTCCATTTTTCTGATCAGGTCCCTCTTGCTCTCATCCGAATACATTCTGATCCCTCCCGGTATGATCGCACAACGACGCGAAATCGGATTGCCTCAGAGCTTCGTACAGGATCACGGCAGCCGATACCGCCAGGTTCAGCGACCGAAAGCCCTCGTTCATGGGTATCCGCACGCATTTGTCCCAATGCTCCCGGATCAGTTCTTCGTTAAGTCCCCGGCTTTCACATCCGAAAACCAGGTATTCATCTCCGGTATACCTGACGCGGTCGTACCTGGTCCGGGCTTTTTTTGTGGCTAAAAGGAACCTTCGGACATCGCGTTCGGAAAACAGCGCATCCAGGTCGGGATAGACCTTCATATCCACCCCGCGCATATAATCCATGCCGGCACGGCGAAGGTATTTGTCCTCCAGAGAAAAGCCCAGCCTTCCGCACAGGATCAGTTCCGTCCCCGTCGACGCGCAGGTCCTGGCGATATTCCCTGTATTCTGGGGTATCTCCGGATCGACCAGAACGATATGCATCACAGCCCCGACGCCTCCCGGGCCCTTTTTCCATTGAGGATCATCGCTTCCCTGACCCCGAGCATCTGCAGATCCCTGAGATGCTCGGCCACAGTCTCCTCCAGGCCATGGATCTCACGCAGGTCCCTTCCCCAGATCTCCACGTCCGCCAGGGCTGCGTACGCCAGGCTCTCGCCGCTCATGTCGCAGGCCAGACGGGAAAAAGCGCAAAGCGTATCTTCATCCAGATCCACCCGGAAGGGCCCGTCCTCCCGGATAAGCTCATAAAAAGCCCCTTCTTTCCCACCCCGGTCCTTCCCTTCCCCGGAGGGCCTGTGCCTGCGAACGCCGCTGAGGGTCATGATCAGCGAAGCGAAACCAAAGGAGAGCCCCCAGGGCAGGAAGCTGTTGTCCTCAAGATACCGGGACATCAGTTCCAGCGTATCGCCAACGGAGGAAAGGGCCATGGAAAACGACGTGTTCATGTCCAGCCCGCCGCCGGCGTTTTCCAGCGCGCCGCAGACTCCGCCGGCCGCGGTTTCCGCGGCGCTTTTTTCCGCGTGGGAGGCGGGCATGATCTCATACAGCAGGGTATTGCCCAGGAACAGGCGGATGTCGTCGTCCTTCATGCACTCCCTTGTGGTATTCTTCCCCATCAGGAACCCGGGCGCCGCAAAGGCCAGGAGCAGGGCGCCCCTGAAGACCGCGGCCAGTTTCCCGGATTCTGTCCGGTCCAGTTCTTCGTATGTCATCCGTAAGACTCCGTTTCCGATAAAAATGCCGGAAAAACAAAACCCAGCTGCTCATCCCGTGCGGGCGGCAATGAAATCAGCAAAAGCCTTTCCCGCCGCGTTCATTCACGCAAATTCGTTATGGTCCCTGACGATAACGCGGAACTTCATCACATCCCCCGCCCGTTCCGCGATCCCCAGGAAAAGGCCGTCCACCCGGACCAGGTATTGCCTTCCCGTCTCCACGCTTCCAAACAGCCGTACCGGCAGGGCTACGCCGTTAACAGCCTGTTTTTTATACCCGGCGGGCACATCCAGGCAGGGGAAACCGGACAATGGATAATCACAGGGCAGCAGCTTTTCCTCCAGGCGCTTTTCCGCCCTGCGGCTGTGCATTTCCTCCAGCGTCACGGCGTTTTCGATCCCAAAGAGGCCCACACGTGTCCTCAGCAGGAACCTCATATGCGCGGGACGACCCAGCGCCTGGCCGATATCGTGGCAGAGGGTCCGGATATATGTCCCGCCGCCGCAGGATACCCGGATCAGGAAACCGTCCCCGGTCCTTCGCAGCAGGCGGATCGCATCGATCCGTGCCGGCCTCGGCCGTGTGACCACCGTCTTTCCCGCACGTGCCAGTTTATACAGGGGGACGCCGTCGCGCTTCAGGGCCGAATACGCCGGCGGCTGCTGCAGGATGTCGCCGATAAAGTGCGGAAGCACCCCGGCGACCTCCTCCTCCCCGGGAACACCCCGTCCTTCAAGGATCAGGCTCCCCTGTGCGTCCTGGGTATCGGTGGCGCCGGTAAAGGCGATCTCGGCGATGTATTCCTTCCCGCTCCCCGAAAAATAATCCAGCAGTCTGGTCGCCCTGCCCACCATGATGGGCAGCACGCCTGCGGCCTCAGGGTCCAGGGTACCGGCATGGCCGCACCTTTCCCCTGTCAGGTATTTGATCTCGTTCACCATCGCCCCGCTGGACATTCCCGGCGGCTTCAGGAGATTAAAAAAACCGTCCATATCCCTCCGTTATTCCGTTTCGGCCGCCATTTCCCGGATCTGCGCTTCCATGGCTTCTTCAGCCCGGCGGATGATCTCCCGGGGGTCGCCTGCCGTCCTGCATCCTGCCGCAAGCGCGTGTCCGCCTCCGCCGAAAAGCGCTGCGATATCGTTCACATGATAGGGCTCCACGGCGCGGAAACTGATCCTGACGGCGTCCGGCGCGCTGGTATCCGCAAAACAGGTCAACCTGACGCCCGGGATGTTCAGCGCATAGTTGATGATGCCGTCGGAATGCTCCCTTCCCGCGCCGGAGGCAGCGTAATCCTCCGCCCCGATCACCATGGAGGTGCAGCGTCCCCCGGCAAAGAACTTCAGAGTAGCAAGGCTCCTGCCCAGCAGCTTCAGGTGAGGCGCTTCCTTAACAAGATGGATCTCCCTGGCGCATCTGTTGATATCGATCCCGGCGGCAGCGACGCACGAGGCGCAAAGAAACGTCTCCTCGTCGGTGCAGGAAAAACAGAACCTGCCGGTATCGGTGGAAATGGCGCTGTAAAGGCATTCCGCGATCGGTTTGTCAGGCTCCATCCGATATTCGCCCATCAAGCGCCATATCATGCACCCTGCGCAGGATGCTTTGCCGTCCACCTCGTTGACGCCGGCATAGAGGGGATTGGAGGCGTGATGATCGATCTGCGCCGTCGCCCGGCAGAGGCGGAACAGCCGCGCGGCCTCCCCCATCCTGCTTTCATCGGCGCAGTCCACCGCCACTCCCAGGTCGAACCCTTCTCCTTCAAGCCGGTCGGGCGGCAGGATCTTTTCTGCGCCCGGAAGGAAGCGAAGATTCCCGGGAACCGGGTCCTGCAGGCACAGGGAAACTTTCTTTCCCCTTTTTTCCAGGACCGCTCCGAGAGCCAGCATGCTGCCCACGCAGTCGCCATCCGGGGAAATGTGCCCCAGGATCAGGACGCGGCGCGCGCCGTCCAGCGCCCGGAGGAGCCCGGGCTCACTGATCCCCTTCAGTTGTCTCATCTTCCGTACCTGCCCCGACGTTTTTCAGTATTTCACTGATGTGCACACCGTAAGCGATGTTGTCGTCCCGGTAGAACAGGAGCTCCGGGGTATAGCGCAGCTGCACCCTCGCACCCAGCTCATGACGGATAAAGCCGGCCGCCTTTTTCAGGGCCTTGATCATTTCATCCGCCTTGTCCGATTCCAGGACGCTGATATACACCTTGGCATACCTCAGGTCCCTGGTGACGTCGGCCCTTGTGACCGAATATGTCCCCGTGATCCGCGGATCATTCATTTCACGGATGATCCTGTCCAGTGCGTGCCGGACCTCTTCGGAGATCCTGTCCAAACGAAAACCAGCCATATGATTCCTTTCATCGGACGAAAACGTCCGTAGTTCTGGTCAAATAAGCAAAGCGCATTCCGTCAAAGAAGGACGAAATGCGCTTTGCGGCCCGGGGCATCAGTCGTCAGTGACTTCCTCCATGATAAAGCACTCGATGATGTCGCCTTCCTTGATATCGTTGTAATTCTCCAGCACGATGCCGCACTCATAGCCCTGGCTGGCTTCCTTCACATCGTCCTTGAAACGACGCAGGGAGGAGAGCTTGCCCTCGTATACCACCACATTGTCCCTGAGCAGGCGCACGGAGGCGTTGCGCTGCATCTTGCCGTCGGTAACATAGCAGCCGGCAATGGTGCCCACACCGGTGATCCTGAAGGTGTTCCTGACCTCGGCATGGCCAAGGATGGTTTCCTTCAAAACAGGTTCCAGCATACCCTTCATGGCCTTCTGGATGTCCTCGATGGCCTGGTAGATGATGCGGTACATCCTGATCTCCACGTCCTGCTTTTCAGCGGCGTCCCTGGCCTGGCTGTCTGGACGGATATTGAAGCCGATGATGGTGGCGCCGAAAGCAGCCGCCAGGTTGACGTCGTCCTGGGTGATCGCGCCTGCGGCACTGTGGAGGATGTTGATCTTCACCTGATCGTTGCTCAGCTTTTCCATTGCCTGCTTGACAGCCTCCACGCTGCCCGTCACGTCAGCCTTGATGATCAGGTTCAGTGTCTGGGTCTTGCCCTCATTGATACCGGCGAACAGGTTGTCCAGGTTCACCTTGCTGGTGGCACTGCGGGACGCCTTCAGCTTCTCGCGGCGCTCGTCCACCACCTGGCGTGTCAGCTTGTCGTCCTCCACGGCCATCATCTCATCGCCAGCCACGGGAACATCGTTGAAACCGCTGATCTCCACAGGCATGCTGGGCCCGGCGCTGGTCACACGTTCGCCCTTGTCGTTGGTAAGGGCGCGGACACGTCCGCCTGTCAGGCCGGCAATGATGCTGTCGCCCACGTGCAGCGTGCCGTTTTTAAGCAGCACGGTGGCCAGCGGGCCCCTGGCCTTGTCCAGTTTCGCCTCGATGATGACGCCGGTCGCCATCCTGTCGGGATTGGCGCGCAATTGCAGCATGTCCGCCTGCAGCAGGATCAGCTCCAGCAATTCGTCCACGCCCTGGCCCGTCACAGCGCTCACGGGCGTCATGATGGTGTCGCCGCCCCATTCCTCGGCCACCAGGTCATATTTGGTCAGTTCCTGCTTGACCTGGTCGGGATTGGCGGAGGGCTTGTCGATCTTGTTGATGGCGACCACGATGGGGACCCCGGCCGCCTTGGCATGGTTGATGGCTTCCACGGTCTGGGGCATCACGCCGTCGTCGGCTGCGACCACCAGCACCGCGATGTCCGTGGCCTGGGCGCCGCGCATACGCATGGCGGTAAAGGCCTCGTGGCCGGGGGTATCCAGGAATGTGATGACCCTGCCGTCCAGTTCCACCGTATACGCGCCGATGTGCTGGGTGATGCCGCCCGCTTCGCCGGCGGTGACATGGGATTTGCGGATATAGTCGAGCAGGCTGGTTTTGCCGTGGTCAACGTGGCCCATGATGGTGATGACGGGAGGCCTGGGCTTCAAGTCTTCTTCCCTGTCCTCAACGATTGTCTCGGTCAGGGCATCTTCGGCCGTCTTGTCCAGCTTCTTTTCCAGGGTGACGCCGAATTCAGAGCAGACCAGGGACGCGGTGTCAAAATCCAGTTCGCTGTTGATGTTGGAGATGATGCCCAGCATCAGGAGCTTTTTGAGGATCTCGCCGGCGGGTTTGCCGATGCGCTCGGTCAGGTCCTTGACGGTGATGGTCTCAGCAGTCATATAGGCGGTCTCGATCTTGATAGGCGCCATCAGCTGCTGGGCGGAGGGCTTCTTCTTGCCTCTTTTGCCGCCGCGCACATTGTCGTCATCGTAATCGATAAAGTTCTCTCTCTCCAGCTGCTTGCGGTTTTTCCCGCCCCTTTCAGGATCATGCTGCCGGATGTAGTTTTTCTTGTTGGGGTCGTAATTGCTGACGCGTTCCTTCTCCACGGGCGGAGCCAGGTCCGGACCCTTGCTCCTGGAGGCGTAGCCCTGTCCGGGCCTGCCGGCGCCGGGACGTCCTCCCGGAGCGCCCTGGGGCCTTCCGAATCCACCCGGACCGCCCTGGCCCGGTGCGCGGTTGTAACCGCCCTGGGCTCCCTGGCCCGGCGCGCGGTTGTAACCGCCCGGTCCGCCCTGGCCCGGCGCGCGGCTGTAACCACCCGGTCCGCCCTGGCCCGGCGCGCGGTTGTAGCCGCCCGGTCCGCCCTGGCCCGGCGCGCGGTTGTAGCCGCCCGGAGCGCCCTGGCCCGGCGCGCGGTTATAGCCGCCCTGGGCTCCCTGCCCCGGCGCGCGGTTATAGCCGCCCTGGGCTCCCTGCCCCGGCGCGCGGTTGTAGCCGCCCTGGGCTCCCTGCCCCGGCGCACGGTTGTAACCGCCCTGGGCTCCCTGACCCGGCGCGCGGTTGTAGCCGCCCTGGGCTCCCTGACCCGGCGCACGGTTGTAACTGCCCTGGCCGCCCTGCGCGGGAGCACGGCCTGCTCCGCCCTGGCCCGGCGTACGAACATACCCCCCGGGTGTTCCCGGGGCCGCCGGCTTTTGCTGGCCCTGAGGACGGGGAGCGGGGGCACGGGAAGCGTCCTGGACCGGCTGTGTCTTCGCATTAGCCGCCCTGGTTTCCTGGGACTGGGGCGCGGAAGGCTCTTTTCCCTCATCCCCGGCCTTTTCTTCAGGGGCAGCCTCCGCCTTCGGCGCGGCAGGCTCTTTTGTTTCAGCCGCTGTGGGAACTTCCGTCTTTTCGGCGACGGGTTCAGGCGCACTTTCGGCGGTTTTCTCCGCCTTCACATCCGTCTCTTCCTTTGCGGGCTGCTTAGGCGCGCTTTCAGGCGCTGCGGGTGCCTCATCCTCGTCAGGCATGGTCCAGGCCTTGGTCTGCTGGCTGGCCAGGATCTTCTGTTCCTCCAGCCGTTTCTGATTCTTTTCCTCTTCCTTCTGGCGCTTGAACACAGACTCCTTCTCCCTGAGCCGGGAAAGAAGTGCGTCCAGTCCCTTTCTGACACGTCCCGCGTCTTCAAGGATCTCCGTGGACTTGAGGTTGATCTGCTTTGTGGCTTCCGCCAAATTCGGCTTGGTCATGCTCGACGCTGCCCCCCGCGCTACTGCGCTAATAGAATTAATGTACCGGCGCTGCCGGCGAAAATCATTGCCGGGTATTTTCCGTTTCTTCGGCCAGGCGGATGATGGAATCGGCCAGTCCGCCCCTGCGGACGCTCACCGCCATCCAGTCGCCGCCTCCGCAGGATCCCCCTATCCATCCGGAGGGAACGATCATGCAGGGCACGCGGCGGAACGCACAGGCGTCGCCCAGCTTCTTTCTGGTGTTCTCCGACGCGCCTTCATCGATCAGCACGACGGCCGCCCTGCCGTCGCGGATGTCGCGCAGCGCCAGGCTGCTGCCCAGGGCCGCCTGCCCGGCCCTGACGGCCAGACCCAGGTATCCCTTCAGTTTCTCAGGCACCCTTTACTCTCCGCTTCTTTCCATGATCTCGTTCAGTGCTGCCCGGGCTTCCTCGGAAAGCGCACATTCAAACGCCTTTTCAAACTGCTTCTGCTTCAGCGCTTTGGCGATGCATTCCCGGCTTGGGCACACATAGGCTCCCCGGCCGGGCTTGCGCCCCGTGGGATCGGCCGATACGGAACCGTCAGGCCCGTGCACCACCCTCATCAGGGTCTTCTTGGGCTTCATTTCCCTGCATCCCAGGCACATCCGCATCGGGATCTTTTTTTCCTTCATCAAAGGACCTCCGGATCATTCAATGGTGTCGTCGTCGATACCGCTGTCATAATCCTCCGCCTCGTCGGCGATGACGCTCCCGTTCCCCTGCTGGATACCCTGGGCGCTCAGGCCCATAAGCTCGTTGAACTGGGACTGGGACTTGATGTCGATCTTCCAGCCGGTCAGTTTCGCGGCCAGGCGCGCGTTCTGCCCTTCCTTGCCGATGGCCAGGGACAGCTGGCTGTCCGGCACCACCACGCGGCAGATATGCTCCTCGTCGGAAACGTACACATTGATGACATGAGCGGGATTGAGCGCGTTGGCGACAAATTCCGCCTCGTCTTCAGACCATTTGATAATATCGATCTTCTCGTTTTTCAGTTCACTGACGACCTTGTCCACACGCATGCCCCGGGGCCCGACGCACGCGCCGACGGGATCGATGCTCAGGTCCGTGGAACAGACCGCCATCTTCGTTCTGCTGCCGGCTTCCCTGGCAATGGACTTGATCTGCACCTGGCCCTGCTGGATCTCGGGGACTTCCATCTCAAACAGGCGCTTTACAAGGCCGGGATGGATCCGGCTGACCGAGACCTGGGGCAGCCGGTAGGCGTCCTTGCCGTTGCGGTGTACCTGCAGAACATACACCTTGATATGGTCTCCGGGGTGATATTCCTCGCCGGGCATGAATTCCGTGCTTTCCATCACACCCTGGGTGCGGCCCAGTTCCACGTAAACATTCCTGGCGTCCACACGTTCAACGATCCCGGTCAGGATCTCGTTTTCCTTGTCGATATACTCGTCATAGATCTTGCCGTGTTCCGCGTCCCTGAGCCGCTGGGTGATGACCTGCTTGGCTGTCTGCGCAGCGACGCGGCCGAAATCCTTCGGGGTCACGTCAACCTCGACGATGTCGCCCATTTCATAGCCGCTCCGCATCCGGTTGGCATCCTCCAGGCTAATCTGCTGCAGTTCGTCCGTCACGGTGTCGGTGACCGATTTGCGCGCATAGACCTGGATATCATGTCCCTTGGCGATCACGACGCTCAGGTTCATCGGCGTCGAGGAGCGTTTGATGTATTTTTTGTACGCGGCTTTGATCCCTTCCTCCACAGCCTCAAGGATCGTATCCACAGGGATATCCTTGGCCTTGGCCAGCATCTCTATCGCGTCATATATCTCGTTTTTCTGAGCCATTACCGTTAGCCTCCCATCCTGATCCGATATCCATAGTGTCAATCACCGTCGATGATATCGGTAATTTCGATCCCGCTGTCCTCATCCAGTCCGCTCAGGTCGGGAATAAGCCTGACCTGTGCTACCGAAGCGGCGGGAAAAGACCTTTCCTCGTCCCCTTCGCGGATGACGACCGCGGTCTTGTCCATGCCCGCCAGACTGCCCTCGAAGGTTTTCCTGCCCTCCAGGGCTTTGTAGAGCCTGACTTCCACCCGGTTCCCGATATTTCTGAGGATATCCTCTTCCCTTTTCAGGGGCCGGTCAATCCCGGGCGAGGAGACCTCCATGAAATCGTAGTCCATGTCCTCCACCACCGGCTGGAGCGCGCGATGGTACTTTTCGCAGTCGTCCAGGGTAATGCCGCCGGGCTTGTCCACATAAGCCCTCAGGTAGAGCCCGCCGGGTTCCTTTTCAAAGCCCGCATCAACCAGTTCATACCCCATCTGGCGGGCAAGGCGTTCACAGATCCCCCACAGGCGTTCTCCCTGGCTTGCTTTTTTTGCCATAGTTTCTCCTTTGTTTCCCAATCATTGGCCGCAGGTTTCCCGAAAAATAGATAAAGAGCGGCCCTGCATCACGAAAAAGAAACACCTGTCCGGCTGAACGCCAGCCGAAACGGCTCCTTTCCGTGCAGTTCCACTCTTCGTTAAACCCTTCTTTCGTCGTGTTCAGGCGGCAGATACATTGAGACCTATGTATTCTATCACAGCGTCAAAAGAGTGTCAAGTATCGAAAAAAGCAAACCGCGGCACTCGTATAACCGTCTCCCGATCCATTCGCAGGCATCGAAAAACAATCCGCACAGCCCCTCACGATGTTTGGCCGCCGGCAAACCCCGGGTAAGCCTTCAGCTGTTCCGCGGCCTTAACGTCGGCCGGGCAGAATTGAAGCCTTTCCAGGTCCGCCATATCCGCCCACAGGATGCCCTCGTGTTCGGTCGCCACCGGCTCCCCGCCGGAAAGGACAGCCGTAAATACGTCCATATCCAGCCGGAAAAGGGGATAATCGTACACCACGCGGCACAAAAGCTCCCCGGGTTCGATCCGGATCTTCAGTTCCTCCATGATCTCACGCACCGCGGTCTCCCGCGCGGTCTCCCCCGGTTCGCATTTCCCGCCGGGAAATTCCCAAAGTCCTTTCAGGTCCCCGTAGCCCCTGCGGCACAGGAGCACGCGTCCGTCCCTGATGACCGCCGCAGCGGCCACCCTGACTAATTTCCTTTCCATCGCTTTTTCCTCTCTCCCCGGGCCTCTTTGCCGCCGCGGCCGGACAGGTGTTCCTCCATTCGCGTCATAAAGAGCATTTTTTTACAAACCCGGCTCCCGTCATAGGGAAAACGGCTTTCCCGGAGAATTCTATATTATCAGCGAACAAAAAAGGAGGCTGCCATGTCATCAACACGCTCATTTTGGGTCGGCGTCATGGACGCCGTCGCCCGTCCCGTGCTTTCCTCCCTCGCCCGGGACAGCCTTAAGCAGGAGCTTCCCGTTCGGGGCAAGCTCCCGCCGGAAGACCGCATGCAGTATACTTACCTGGAAGCCCTCGGCCGCGTCCTGACCGGCATCGCACCCTGGCTCGAATCCGAAAGCCCCCTGTCCCGGGAAGAGGATGCCCTCAGGACGGAATACCGTGAAATGTCGCGCAGGGCCATCCATTTTGCCGTTACCCCCGGCGCCAGGGACCAAATGAATTTTTCCGTCGGCCAGCAGCCCATCGTGGACGCCGCTTTCCTCGCCCACGCCATCCTGCGCGCTCCGCGCCAGTTGTGGACTCTGCTTCCCGATGAAGACAAAAAAGCTTTGACAGACCGGATGAAGGAGACCCGCACCCGGAAACCGTATGTGTGCAACTGGCTCCTTTTCAGCGCCATGATCGAGTTATTCCTGCGCATGGCCGGCTGCGAATGGGACCGGATGCGGGTGGACCTGGCCCTGAGGATGCATTTTGACTGGTACAAGGGGGACGGGTTCTACGGCGACGGGCCGGAATTCCATATGGACATGTACAACAGCTTCGTGATCCATCCGATGCTTACCGATATCCTGGAAAACGTATGGAACGAAGACGCGGAATGGGAAAAAATGCGCGCCCTCCAGAGAAAGCGCGCATCAAGGTATGCCGCGGTGCTTGAACATCTGATCATGCCCGACGGGAGCTATCCGGTGTTCGGCCGTTCCAGTGCTTACAGGTTCGGGTGCTTCCACATGCTTTCCCAGGCCGCCCTGGAGGGGCTGCTGCCCGGGGACGTGCCTCCGGAGTCGGTCCGCTGCGCCCTGAGCGCGGTCATCGAAAGGACCATGGCCTTTGACAATTTCGACGAGGACGGATTCCTGTATATCGGCGTCTGCGGCCGGCAGGAGGACATGGGCGAGGAATACATATCTACCGGCAGCCTGTACCTGTGCGCGGCGGTCTTCCTTCCCCTGGGCCTGGATCCGTCCAACCGCTTCTGGTCCGCACCGGACATGGCGTGGACCCAGAAGCGGATATGGCAGGGAGATCCCGGCGTACGGGCGGACCATGCCCTTTGACCGGGTTCACCCTTTCCTCAGTTCCTCGCCGGACAGGGGAATGTACTCCAGCTTTCCGTCCCGCACCGTGATGTGCACGCTGTCCCCCAGCCTGATCTTCCCGAGCAGCAGCCTTTCGGACAGGTCGTCCTCCACGGTGCGCTGGATCAGCCTGCGCAGGGGGCGGGCGCCGTACTCCTCATCCGTCCCTTCCTTCGCCAGGAAACTGACAGCCTCATCGTCGTAGGTCAAAAGCACGCCGTTTGCGGAGATCCTGCGGGCCACCTCGTTCAGCATCAGGGCCGCAATGGAGCGGACGTGCTTCTCCTCAAGCTTATGGAAGACGATGATCTCGTCCACCCGGTTGAGGAACTCCGGCTTGAACATGTTGCGGATCTCGCTCATGATCCGTTCCTTCATTTTTTCATAGTCCAGCGCCTGGTTGCCGCCGGCACCGAAGCCCATGGTCCGCGTGATCACCTTCGCCCCGGCATTGGAAGTCATCACGATGACGCAGTTCCGGAAGGATACCGTGCGCCCCATGTTGTCGGTCAGCCGTCCGTCCTCCAGGATCTGGAGAAGGATGTTGAACACGTCGGGGTGGGCTTTTTCGATCTCGTCGAAAAGGATCACGCTGTAGGGCTTCCTGCGGACCGCCTCGGTCAGCTGCCCGCCTTCGTCATAGCCCACGTAACCCGGGGGTGAGCCGACCATGCGGCTGACCGTGTGCTTTTCCATGTATTCGGACATATCCAGGCGGATCATGGCATTTTCGTCTCCGAACATCGCCTCGGCCAGGGCACGGCACAATTCGGTCTTGCCGACGCCGGTGGGGCCCAGGAAGATGAACGACCCGATGGGGCGTTTGGGGTCCTGCAGGCCTGCCCGCGCCCTGCGGATGGCCTTGGAAACGGCGCTGACCGCCTCCTCCTGGCCGATGACCCGCTTGTGCAGCGTCTCCTCCAGGTTCAAAAGGCGTTCCGCCTCGGACTGTGTCATCCGGCTGACCGGGATACCGGTCCATCCCGAGACCACCTCGGCAATGTCCTCGGCCCCCACGGTGTCCTTGGCCTGGTTTTTCTGTTTTTCCCAGGCGCCGCGCTTTTCGTCGATCTCTTTCCTGAGGGAAGCCTCCCTGTCCCGCATGAAAGCCGCCTTTTCGTAATCCTGGCGGTCAATGGCTTCCTGCTTCTCCCTGCGCACGCTTTCCAGTTCCTTTTCCTGCTCCTTAACGTCCGGCGGGGCTGTGAACGCGTGGATGCGCACCCGGCTGGCTGCCTCGTCCATCAGGTCGATGGCCTTGTCGGGCTGGAAGCGGTCCGGGATATACCGGTTGGACAGCCGGACTGCCGCCTCAAGGGCCTCGTCGGTGATGCGCACCCGGTGATGCGCTTCATACCGGTCCCTCAGGCCCATCATGATGGCAAGGCATTCCTCGTCGGTGGGCTCGTTGACCGTGACCGGCTGGAAACGCCGGGCCAGGGCGGCGTCCTTTTCGATGTTCTTGCGGTATTCGTCCAGCGTTGTGGCGCCGACGCACTGGATCTCGCCCCGGGCCAGGGCGGGTTTTAAGATGTTGGCGGCATCCATGCTGCCCTCGGCCTTGCCTGCCCCCACGATGTTCTGGAGTTCGTCGATGAACAGCACCACGTTCTTCTTTTGCCGGACCTCGTCCAGGGTGCTTTTGAGACGCTCCTCGAATTCACCCCTGAACTTGCTGCCGGCCACCATGGACCCCATGTCCAGGCTGATCAGGCGCTTGCCCGTCAGGTTCTCCGGCACGCTGCCCGATACGATCCTCTGCGCCAGGCCTTCGGCCACGGCGCTTTTGCCCACGCCCGGTTCACCGATGAGGACCGGGTTGTTTTTTGTCCTGCGGCTCAGGATCTGGATGATCCTTTCGATCTCGACGGTCCTGCCGATAACGGGATCCAGTTCGCCCTTGGACGCCGCTTCGGTCAGGTCGCGTCCGAAACGGGCCAGCGGGCTCTTGCCCCGGGACTGGGAAGACTGGCCGCTCTCCTCGCTTTCCGCAGGCTGGCTCATGGCACCCAAAACACTTTCCGACAGCCTGTCGATATCCTGGCCCAGGTTTTTCAATACTTTTACGGCCACGCTGTCGCTTTCCTGCAGGATCGCTGCCCACAGATGGCTGGAATTGACATAGGGATGGCCTTTCTCGCGGCTGAGGCGAATGGCGTTTTCCAGCACCTTTTTGACCCTTGGGGTCAGTTCCAGCTGGCGGGGCGCGTCGGAACTTTCACCGGTCAATTGGACCACCTGCTCCCGGACCGCTTCCGCCGTCACGGTGTCGGGAAGGTCGGGAACGTCCCCCGAAGCTTCACGGACCAGGGCGATCAGCATATGCTCCGTCCCCACATATTTGCGGTGCAGCTGGAGCGCGGCCTGCTGGGCGCCAGTGATGACTTTCTGCGCGCTTTCGTTGAATCTGCCGAAAATGGCCATGTTTTACCTCCACAACAATAATCTCATATCCCGTCATCGGATGAAAGCCGTTCCCGAATCGTACGGCGGACCATGGCGGACCGTGCCTCGCTCGTTTCCCGGGCATTCAGTTCGCGTCCGGCGGCGCGGCAAAGATGCGCATCCTGCGCTTCGGTCAAAAGCGTGTCGCATTCCCTGACGTCCATCGGTATCCTGCCCATGGCCGCGCCGACCCGCAGCGCGGACCAGAGGGGATAGAATTCCTTCAGGTCCATCATCCTCGCGTACTTCAGGGTGCCGATGGCACGGGAGATCCAGTCCTCGAAGGCCACCGGGTCCTCCCGGAGGGCCTGGAGGCGTTTTTCCTGCTCCATCCCGGCGATCTGTGCGGCTACGGTGCTGACCGCGTCCGCCAGTTCGTGCTCTGTCTTGCCAAGGGTCACCTGGTTGGACAGCTGGTACACACAGCCCAGGGCCTCGCTGCCCTCGCCATAGATGCCCCGCATGGTCAGGCCAAGCTTGGCAGCCAGCTGGGTCACCTGCCCCATATTCTTCTTTGCGGTCAGCAGGGGCAGATGCAGCATCACGGACGCGCGCATGCCGGTGCCCGTATTGGTCGGGCATGCCGTCAGGTATCCCAGCTGCTCGTCGAAAGCGAAATCAAGGGATCGCTCCAGGACGTCCTCGGCCCTGTAAGCCAGGCCCGACACGGTCTCCAGGTCCAGCCCGGGGGCAAAGGCCTGGATGCGCAGATGGTCTTCTTCGTTGATCATGATGACCACCCGGCCGTCCGTGCTGATGAGCGCGGCTCCCCGGTCGTCCGTTTTGAAAAGATCGGCCGATATCCTGTGTTCCTCGACCATGGCGCGCTTTTCGATGGGATCGATCCCGCGCATCGGATAGTATCGAAAATCTTCCTTGTCGCCGCGCAGCGCTTCCAGGACCCGGTCGATGCATTCGTCAGCCTGGTCCTGGGTCATCTTCGGGCGGAAATTCATATCCTTCAGGTTGCGGGCCACACGGACCCTGCTGGATAAGATGATCGCGCTTTTGTCACCCTGGGGTCTTTTTTCCGTTATGGGCTCCGTCACTCCCCCGCACCTTCCTTCGCCGGTTCTTCTTTTCCGCCCTCCTGAAGCTTTTTCAATTCGTCCCTCAGCCGGGCGGCTTCCTCGAAGGCTTCCTCGCTGACGGCGGCCTCCATGGCACGGCGCAGCTTCATGATGCGGTCGCTGCGCTCCAGGGCGGCCGGATCCGCATGGGGACGGCGTCCCGCGTGCTGGGTGCGGCCCTGGATCCTGTTCAGCATCGGATCCAGCTCGCTGCGAAACGTCCTGTAGCACTCCGCGCAGCCCAGCATACCCGTTTTGTTGAATTCCTCAAGCGTCATGCCGCAGTGAGAGCATTTTTTGCCGCTGCTGCCGCGGGCCTTGTACATGCTGGACAGGATCGCCGCCAGCAGCGCCGACACGTCGCCGCCCTTCTGGTATTTTTTTACGCATTCCCGGCACAGGTTCCGGGAGGTGCTTTCGCCGTTGATGACCGTGGTCACGACCACGGCGGCTTCCCTTTCACCGCATTCCTCGCAGAGCATATGATCCTCCGTTGACGTTATTCTTCCCCGGCGCCGCTGTCCGGCGCCGCGGGACGCTGGCGGGCAGAGGCGATCAGCATGGATTTGAGTATCCTGGCGCGCAGCACGTTTTTCAGGTCCTCTGGAACGGGAACGCCCAGGGCGCCCCTTGATACGGCGGCGCTCATGATCTCGGCCTCCCGGTCGGATATCGTTCCTTTTTCCTTCAGCTGCCTGCAGATGATCTGGGCCCGCTGCTCGTCGATGCTGTCGCCGATGCGTTCATTGAGATAATACGTGAGCCTGTCCACCCGGGAAGCCTGGATGCGCACGATGCGCACATATCCTCCCCCGCCCCGCTGGCTGGTGATGGAATACCCATGGTCCGGCGTAAAGCGCGTGGAAAGCACATAATTGATCTGGCTCGGGGCGCAGTGGAAATATTCCGCCAGCTCGTTTCGCTTCAGCTCACAGGCTTCCTGGTCCTCACGCATCATTGTTTTGATAAATTCTTCGATGGTATCGCTCAAACGCATTCGGATCCCTCCTTGACACGGCCAAGGCAATTCCTGACTTACTTTGACCAATAAGAGTATAGCATACATTCCGTCCTTTTGCAACAACCGTTTTCGTGCGGGGAGATGTAAAAACATCATAAAAGCAAAAAACAAAAACGCGGGCGTCCTTTTCAGGGGACGCCCGCCAGAGGCAATGATGCTGTTTTCCCGTGTGCCTTCCGGTTTTTTATTTCAGGGTGATGCGGACACCGAAAGCCGTAAATTCGCCGTCGGTGAGGAACTCGTCGGCAAAGACGCCCATATGGCCGTCCAACGCCAGGATCTCCTCATATTCCGGTTTTACGCCGGAAGCCAGGCCCTGGGGGATGATTACCGCGTCCCCGGAAAGGGCACCGGCGACCGCCGCGTAAAGATCCTTCCCCGCCTCGACGGTCCTGAAGGACCAGGCCGCCGTACCCGGGTCAAACCATGGGATATCGGCGTTCCGTTCCCCGGCCTGGATATGCGCCGCGATCTGGACGCCCACGCCGGCATACTGGCTGAAATAGGTCTCCGTCAGCGGGAAGAAGATCAGATCCACCTTTTCGGCCTCAAAGATGCCTCCCTTGGCGGCGCTGAACTGCGCAAGGCACTCCATCAGGTCACCGGGGCGCACGCCGCCCAGGGTAAAGACAATGTCCGCCATCAGAACGTTGACGCGGAAATACCCGTCTTCGTCAAACATGGTATAGCCAAAGTCGTCCAGGAAACGGTCTTCCTGCCCGATATAAGCGTTCATGATCAGGTTGGCCATCGCGGCGCACACGCCGCTGAAGTCCCCGGCGCCGGCAAGGATCGCCCTTACCTCTTCCGGGCCCATATTTTCGGTGCCTTCAACGCCGGAAGAGGCAAGGATCGCCTTCAGGTCGTCCAGGTCCGCCCAATCCGCGTCGACCAGGGAAAGGTTCGCTCCAAAGCAGCCGTCCACAGGCAGGTATACGGTCTCCGCCTCCGCAGGGACAGGCATTCCTTCCACGACGGGTTCAGGAGAAGGCGCGGCCTCCCCCACCCGGACCGAAAGGCCGCCGACCTTTGCCCCGTCCAGGGTGATCACAATGTCGGTATACCCATCGGCAAGGGCCCGCAGGGTCATCACGTCGCTTTCGATGGAGAGGGAAACGACCGTCCCGTCATAGTCGATGGAAAGCCTGTTGACGTCCGACGCCGTCAGCCGCCTGGAGATGGACACGTTCCTTGTCTCGCCGGCGTACATCTTTACGCTGTCCGGTGTGAAGGCCATGGATCCGCCGTATCCGAGGCCGATGACCTTGACGCCGCACTGGGTGCACTGACCGTTTTCATAGGTGTGGGTATGTCCGCCGGTGTAAGGCGCCGTGCCCGGGTAGACAGGCGTGGGCGTGACATAGGATACGCTGTCTTCCCGGTTATATGCCAGCGTCCCGCCCCTTACGAAATAGTAATTGCTGCCCCAGATGATGTAGTCGAACCCGTTCAGTTCGCCCTTCAGGGTCACGGCCGTCCCCGGCGTCAGGTAGCGGCTGCTGTGATATCCTTCTCCCGGCCAGGAATACAACAGGGTCATGGGGGTCGCGTACATGGTCCTTTCCGTCACGGGCGAGGGAGACGCGATGTGCCCGGACAGACGGACGGGATCCAGGGTCGTGCAGAATTCGATCTTATGGATGCCCCGGGAGAAGACCAGGTCGATCTGGTGGTCCCAGGTCCCGATGGTATATGGTTCCGTGTAGCCGGTGCCGGCGGAGACCTGTTTTCCGTCGATATAAACGAGGATCACATCCGACGCCGATGCAGTGATCACGTGGAAGGTGCGGACGTAGCCCGCGGTGCAGTAGCGGTATTTCCCGATGACATCGGCCCTGTTGTGCAGCACCCTGATAATGCCCCCGCCGCCGGATGTGACCGTCAGGATCGCTTCCGCGGTGCTGTCCCTCAGGCCGGGACATGATGTGACGAGGGTGATCCGATACAATCCCGCGTCGTCAAGGAAGGCTCCGGGCACGGTCACGTCTGTTTCGGAAGTGGAAAAAATGATTTCCGTACCTTCGGGCGAGGTCACCGTGACGGTATACACCGCTCCGGGGACGGGAGCGCTCCAGGCGATGAAGGCGTTGGACCCGGCCTGCACGGAGGCGGGGACCCAGATCTCCGGCTGGGGCGCGTAGGGCGGAGGCGTCACATCCGGACCGATCGGGTCGGGCGTGGCCTGCGTCGTGGCGGTGGGAACGGGCTCCGCGGTGGCCGTGGGTGCAGGCTCCGCAGTGGCCGTAGGCGCAGGCTCCGCAGTGGCCGTGGGCACAGGCTCCGCGGTGGGCGTGGGAGCCGGCGTGGCAGAAGGCAGCGGGGTGGGCGACCTGTGGGGATGGACAGCTTCCGCGGCCTCAGTTCCCTCCGCATATACTGCCGCATGGATATCCGCCGCTCCGAAAAGCCCCAGGGCCATCACGGCACAGATGATCAAAGCAAGTATCCGTTTCATTTTTGTCCTCCAGTTCATTGCCGGCCCGGACCGGCCGGATTTATTGTCCCTTTATATCAGACGGCGCAAAGCACAAAAATGTCCCGTCACCCAATAATTTTTTTTACTGCGCGATCACCGGGCCGTTCTTCAGGATCACATCGTGGCTGCCGCCTTCCACGATGGAGGTGGAGGATACCACGGTCAGCCTGGCTTTGCGCTGCAGCTCCTCAATGGACAGGGCGCCGCAGTTGCACATCGTGGAACGCACCTTGTACAGCGTCAGGTTGACGCCCTCCGCCAGGGGACCGGCGTAGGGAACGTAGCTGTCGACGCCCTCCTCGAAGCTCAGCTTTTCTGCGCCGCCCAGGTCGTACCTTTGCCAGTTGCGGGCGCGGTTGCTTCCCTCGCCCCAGTATTCCTTGACGATGTTGCCGCCGATGCGGGTCTTGCTGGTGGGGCTCTCATCAAAGCGCGCGAAATAACGGCCCAGCATCACGAAATCCGCTCCCATGGCCAAAGCCAGGGTGATGTGATAGTCGTGCACGATGCCGCCGTCGGAGCAGATCGGGATATAGACCCCGGTCTCCTTAAAATATTCGTCCCTGGCCCTGGCCACCTCGATGACTGCCGTGGCCTGGCCGCGGCCGATGCCCTTGGTCTCGCGGGTGATGCAGATGGAACCGCCGCCGATGCCGATCTTGACGAAATCCGCGCCGGCCCGGGCCAGGAAAAGGAAGCCCTCCCGGTCCACGATGTTCCCGGCGCCCACCTTGACGCTGTCGCCGTAATGGTCGCGGATCCATTTCAGGGTGTCGGACTGCCACTGGCTGAAGCCCTCGGAGGAGTCGATGCACAATACGTCCACCCCGGCCTCGACCAGGGCGGGCACGCGCACGGCGTAGTCCCTGGTATTGATGCCCGCGCCGACCACATAGCTCTTGTTGGCGTCCAGCAGTTCGTTCCTGTGTTCCTTGTGGCTGTCGTAATCCTTGCGGAACACCATATATTTCAGGTTGCCTTCATCGTCCACCAGGGGAAGGCTGTTGATCTTGTTGTCCCAGATGATGTCGTTGCATTCCTTCAGGGACGTGTCCGCAGGCGCGGTCACCAGTTTGTCCAGGGGCGTCATGAAGGAGGAAACGCTCGCGTCCTCGGACGTGCGGGAAAGGCGGTAATCCCTGCTGGCGACAATGCCCAGCAGCCGTCCGTGGGCCGTTCCGTCCTCGGTGATGGCAACGGTCGAATGCCCCGTTTTCGCCTTCAGGGCCAGCACGTCCTTCAGCGTCGCCGTCGGGGGCAGGTTGGAATCGCTGGTCACGAATCCCTTTTTATATGCCTTGACCCTCCTGACCATGGCCGCCTCGTCCTCGACCGTCTGGGAACCGTAGATAAAGGAAACGCCGCCCTCCTTGGCCAGAGCGATGGCCAGCCTTTCGCCGGACACCGACTGCATGATGGCGGAAACCATCGGGATCTTCATCGAAAGCGGGCAGGCTTCCTCACCCTTCCGGTACCTGACCAGCGGCGTGGACAGGTCCACCGCCGAGGGGATGCATTCGGAAGACGAGTACCCCGGTACAAGAAGGTATTCCCCGAAGGTACGGGACGGTTCCTCAAAGAAATAAGCCATGGCGAGAGCCCCCCTTTGAATAAAATACGCCGCATTGCGCGGTTTGTGATATTTTACAACGTCAGGCCGAAATAAACAACCTTAAATTACTGTCGGCTTGAATTATTTTTGATTTGGGCTTATGATAACGGTATGCCTGCCTGTCCGGGCGCCTCCCCGGCCCCGGCGGAGCAGGCAGGAAGGCTCAATCTTCACCCGGTCCCGAAACTGCGGGGACTGTCCGTTTCAACGGCGGTCTCTGCCCGGAAAAGCAAAGGGAGGAAAGCATGACGACCCTGTCGCGAGAACGTCTCCTTGGCCTCTGCGCCGATTTCAGGTGTCCCAGGCTGCCCCTGTGGGATGAACTGCCCGGGATTCCGCTGTACATGGATCAGGTGCTGATCCTGCTCAACGGCTTTCTTTACCCCGATAACGACGGCGTTCCCGACAGCAGGGCCCTGACGCCCTCGATGATCAACAACTACATCAAGTTCAGGATCTTTCCCCCCAGCGTCAAAAAAAAGTACTATCGCCATCACCTGGCCGCGCTGGTCATGGTCTGCGTCCTGAAGGAGACCGTATCCATCGGCGATATCCCCAGGCTCCTGCCGGGCCTGGATACGGTGGAAGGCATCCGGCCCTGCTACGAAAAGTTCCTGGACGTCTATACGGGCGCCTGCGGTGATTTCAGGGCTTTCGCCGCCGAGACCGCCAGGGAGCATTCCGGGGAGGATTCCGATCCCGGCCGCATCGTCCTGCGCATGGCCGTTGCCGGCAGCCTGTGCAAGGCCCTGACCGACAGCGCCCTCCGGACAGAGGCCGACGAACCCCCCCAGGCCGGGAAGCGGCGGAAACAGCCGCTCCCGCATCAAGACAAGCAGTAAGGAGATATTTGTTTTGCTTCAGGAAAACCGGACAAGCATGAATTTTGAGGACCTGGACCTTTCCAAAGAGATCCGCAGCGCCCTCAGACAGATGAATTTTTCCGAAATGACCCCGGTCCAGCGGGAGACCATCCCCGTGATGATGGCAGGCCACGACGTGATCGCCATCGCCCCCACCGGCACAGGCAAGACCCTGGCCTTCGGCATCCCGATGCTGGAATACATCAGCCTCAGGGACAGCCGCATCCAGGAGGTTGTCCTGGCCCCCACAAGGGAACTGGCGGTGCAGATCGGCGAGGAACTGACCCGCCTGAGCGCTTTCATCCCGGAACTGAGGCTGTGCGTGCTCTACGGCGGCCAGCCCATCTCCCGCCAGCTGGACAAACTGCGCCGGCATCCCCAGGTCATCGTCGCGACCCCGGGCCGCCTGCTGGACCATTTCCAGCGGGGCACCGTCCGCCTGGACGCGGTGCACACCCTGGTATTGGACGAGGCCGACGAAATGCTGGACATGGGCTTCATCAAGGACGTGACCCGCATCATCGAGGCCATCCCCCCCGCCAGGCAGTTCGTGATGTTTTCAGCCACCACCAACCAGGACGTACTTACCATCTCCTGGAAATACCAGCACGATCCCGTTGAGATCACCATCGAGGCCACCGAGGAGAACCGCCCCCTGATCACCCAGTACGTGATCCCCGTGGACCGGGACAACAAATACGACCGGCTTCTCTACCTGCTGGACAGCGACGAGTTCCGGCGCGTCATGATCTTCACCAACACCAAAGACATGGCCCGCCGCCTCAACGACCGCCTGAACAAGGCCGGGTACGAATCCGAGGCGCTCCACGGCGACATCCCCCAGAGCAAGCGCAGCCAGGTGATGGCTTCCTTCAAAAAGGGCCGCTTTCCGATCCTGGTGTGCACGGACGTGGCCGCCCGGGGCATCGACGTGTTCGACGTTGAAGCGGTCATCAATTATGACCTGCCCAACGAAAACGAGTATTACCTGCACCGTATCGGCCGCACCGGCCGAGCGAAGCGTCACGGCGTCGCCTTTACCCTGATGGATTTCAGGGACAGCGTCCGCCTGGACGAGATCCTCCGCTACATGAAGGCCGCGCCTACCCACCTTCACTTCAGCGAAAACGAGATCCTCTGCACCGAGGACGGCGAACCTTTCTTTGACAACATCTGACCCGGGCCTTTCCCCGGGAAACGCGTCGTCGGGCCGGATGACCGGCCCGACGGTTTTTTTCATATTTTTATCATACCAGCCGCAGGGACGGCACCGCGTTCAGTTCCAGGTCGGCGATCTCCCCCCGCATCAGGCGGAAATAGGCGGCAGATGCGATCATGGCCGCGTTGTCCCCGCACAGCTCCATCCGGGGCAGGAAGAGCTCGATGCCCTCCCGTTTGCACAGGACCGCCATTTCCCTGCGCAGGAGGCTGTTGGCCGAAACGCCGCCAGCCAGCGCCAGGCGTCGGATCCCCAGATCCTTCGCGCAGGCCATGGTCCTGTCGGTAAGGAAATCCACCACCGCCTTGCGGAAGGACGCGGCCATATCCTTCGGATCCGGGGTGATCCCCTTTTGCGCCAGATTATGCGCCGCATTGATAAAGGCGGTCTTCAGGCCCGAAAAGCTGAAATCGTATTTCCCTTCGGTATGGGGCCTGGGCAGCTTCATGAAATCCGGGTCCCCTTCCTCCGCCAGGCGGTCCAGCCTGGGACCGCCTGGATAAGGCAGGCCCAGCACCCGCGCGGCCTTGTCGAAGGCCTCTCCCGCGGCGTCGTCCCGGGTGCAGCCCATCAGGCGGTATTCCCCGTAGTCCTCCACCATCAGGATATGGCTGTGCCCCCCGGAGACCACCAGGCAGAGGAACGGAGGTTCCAGGTCCGGTCTCGTCAGGTAATTGGCGCAGATATGTCCCTCGATGTGGTTCACCTTCACCAGGGGCTTGCGGGCCGCGAAGGCCAGGGCCTTGGCGCAGGTCACGCCCGTCAGAAGCGATCCCACAAGCCCCGGCCCGTAGGTCACGCCCACGGCGTCCACGTCCCCGAGGGAGCATCCCGCCTCCTCAAGGGCCTTTTCCACCATCAGGTCCACCTTCTGCACGTGGGACCGGGAGGCGATCTCCGGCACCACGCCGCCGTACAGGGCGTGAAGGTCGATCTGGGAATATACGGCGGAGGATTCGATCACCCGCCCGTCCCGGACCACAGCGGCGGCCGATTCGTCACAGCTGGATTCTATGGCAAGGATGCGAACGCCCTTTTTGTTCCTGAGCGAAACGCATTTTTCGATACATTCCGAGTAATAGGTCATTTGTTTTCCATTTTTCCCGTCCCTTCGGCCTGCAGAGCCGGAGGGGCGTTTTTTGATCTGATATACAGCGCGGGGAAAACGATCATGATCATAAGGCACGGCAGGAGGGAAACAAGGATCCGTCCCGCGTATTTCACAAAAAAGTCAAAGGTCATCAGCTGGACCAGCAGGTCCTTTTCGGAGTCCAGCAGCCACAGATCGTTCCTGAAAGCCACATGGTGGAATTGGATGAACAGCGAATCAAAATCCGCAAGTCCCCAAATGGCCAGTGCCAGGGCGGTGGCGAGCACCGCCATGCAGGCGACGGCCATGCACAGCGCAGCTTCGGACATAAATGTCCGGGCCCGGGCGGCCCCCATGCGCGTTTTCACAAAAAAGGCGGCGACCAGGACAGCGGCCAGCAGGGCTACAAAAACGAGCCGAAAAACCAGCATGCCCCGGATGATCCCGGCGCAGTCCTTCAGGTGGAGGTTCTCCCTTTCGGAAAAAAGCAGTTCACCCCGCAGCGACGGGATGTCCTTCTCCTCGCCCGACCGGAGGTATGTGATTATGGCGGTGGCGATGGCGGGATAATCGCCGCTCGTCACCTCGTCGTGCCCCCGCACCCGGGCGCATTCCAGGAACAGCGCCGACATGTTCCCCTGATTGATCCGGGACAGAGCCACGGAGTCGATCATGCCAAGGAGAAGGATCGCGCACAGAAACCCCAGCGCGATGCGTACAGCTGCTTTCATATCACTGCATCTTCAGGTAGGCCGTAACGAAGCCGTCCAGGTCCCCGTCCATCACGTCGTTGATCGCCCCGGATTCGTAGCCGGTGCGGTGGTCCTTCACCATGGTATAGGGCTGGAACACATAGGAGCGGATCTGGCTGCCCCATTCGATCTTTTTCATCTCGCCCTTGATGTCGGCCATCTCCTGCTCTTTTTCACGCTCGCGCAGTTCCAGCAGGCGGGCCTTGAGCATCTTGATGCAGGTAGCGCGGTTCTGTACCTGGTCGCGTTCGGTCTGGCAGGATACCACGATGGTCACATCGTCCTTCACATAGGTCATGCGGACGGCAGAGGAGGTCTTGTTGACGTTCTGTCCGCCTGCGCCCGAAGAATGGTAGGTATCCACCCGGACATACTTCATGTCGATCTCGATCTCGCTGTCGTCGTCCTCCAGCATCGGGGCCACGTCCAGGGAAGCGAAAGAGGTGTGGCGGCGGGCGTTGGAATCAAAGGGCGAGATGCGCACCAGGCGGTGTACGCCTTTTTCGCCGCGCAGGTAACCATAGGCGTGGTCTCCGGACACCTCGAAGGTGATGGATTTGATCCCGGCCTCGTCCCCGTCCAGGATGTCCAGGATCTTCACCGTAAAGCCCATCCGTTCGCAGTAGCGTGTATACATCCGGGACAGCATGCTGGTCCAGTCCTGGGCTTCGGTGCCGCCCGCGCCGGCGTGCAGGGACAGGACGGCGTCATGATCGTCGTACTTGCCGCGCATCAGCGTCTCCAGGGCCAGGCTGTCCAGGTCCTTTTCCAGGGCCGCCAGCTCCTCCCCGGCTTCTGAGATCATGTCCTCGTCCTTTTCCTCTTCGGCAAGGTCCAGCATCGCCTGGATATCCTCCAGGCCGCTCCCCAGCTTTTCCAGGTGCTTGAGCCTCGCTTCCAGGTAGGCGATGCGACGGTTGACGTGGGTAGAACGCTCCAGGTTGTCCCAGAACCCTTCGGCGTTCATCTCTTCCTTCAGTTCGCCCAGCTCTTCGGTCAGCTGGTCCACGTGGAGCCCTTCCCGGACTTCGGCCAGCTTTTTCCCGGCCGCATCCAGGCGCTGCGCGTATTGTTCAAGTTCTACGATCATGCTATCCTCCGGATCAAATCAAGCTTCCGCGTCTTTTCCGTGACAGTTCTTGTATTTCTTCCCGCTCCCGCAGGGGCAGGGACTGTTGCGTCCGATCTTCTGCCCCGCCTTATAGGGAATGGGTTTGGCAGGAGCCGAAGCCGGGGCGGCGGTGCCCTGGGGGCGCGGCGCACCGGCGGGAGATACGGGCATGGGCCTCGGGGCCCGGGCCGGGGCAGCGTTCATCTCGCCGCTGTTGTCGCCGGTGGCCCGGGCAGCTGCCCTGCGTTCCGGCGCCTTTTCGATGCGGGACATGCAAAGCCGCCTCAGGGTGTCTTCCTGGATCAGGTGGACCATTTCCTCAAACATATCCAGGCTTTCCAATTTGTATTCGTTCACCGGGTCCTTCTGTCCGTACGCCCTGAGCCCGATACCGTCCCGCAATTGGTCCATGGCGTCGATGTGGTCCATCCAGCGGACGTCCACCGCCCTCAAAAGCACGGCACGCTCCAGTTCGCGCATGTCGATGCCAAGCTCCCGGATCTTCTCCTCCCGTTCGCCATAGAAGCGGTCGAACTCCCGCTTCAGGAAAGCCCGGGTATCCTCCTCCTTCGGGAACGAGCGGATGGTGTCCTCGTTGGCCTTGATGATGCCCTGGGGCAGGCACAAACGCTCCAGGTAGTCGGCCAGCCCCTTCAGGTCCCACTCGTGGGAAGAGCCGGCGCAGAAACGTTTCACGGCGTCCTCTTCCAGGGCGTCTGCGAAGCTTTCGATCACGCTGCGCATGTTTTCGCCGCGCAGCACCTGCTGCCGCTGGCCGTAGATCACGGTGCGCTGCTGGTTCATCACGTCGTCGTACTGCAGAACGTGCTTGCGGATGCCGTAGTTGCGGCTCTCCACCTTTTTCTGGGCGTTTTCGATCTGCTTGGTCAGCATTCCGGCTTCCAGGGGGCTGTCCTCGTCCATGCCCAGGCGGGCGATCAGCCCGTCGATCCTTTCACCGCCGAACAGGCGCATCAGGTCGTCCTCCAGGGCGATAAAGAACTGGGAGGAGCCCGGGTCGCCCTGGCGTCCGGAACGGCCGCGCAGCTGGTTGTCGATACGGCGGCTTTCGTGCCGCTCGGTGCCGATGATATGCAATCCGCCCACCTGCACCACCTTGTCGTGCTCGGCGTCGGTCTTTACCTTGTATTTTTCCTTCAGCTCCCTGAAGCGTCTGCGCACCTCAAGGACCTCTTCAGGCACGTTTTCGTTGAAACCCGTGGCCGCCTCGATGATCTCCTCGGGCACCTCCTCCTGCCTCAGGTCCCTGCGCGCCATGAAATCCGGGTTGCCGCCAAGGAGGATGTCGGTGCCGCGGCCTGCCATGTTGGTGGCGATGGTGACCGCGCCATAGTGGCCGGCCTGGGCCACGATGGCCGCTTCACGGGCATGCTGTTTGGCGTTGAGCACCTCATGGGGCACGCCCCGCATATCCAGCATATGGCTGAGCAGCTCGCTGACCTCCACCGAGACCGTACCTACCAGTATGGGCTGCCCGGTGGCGTGCCTTGCGATGATCTCGTCCACCACCGCCTTGTACTTGCCCTTCTTGGTGCGGTAGATCATGTCGTTCATGTCCTTGCGGATCATCGGGCGGTTGGTCGGGATCTGCACCACGTCCAGGCTGTAGATGCCCTGGAATTCCTCTTCTTCCGTCTTGGCGGTGCCCGTCATACCGGAAAGCTTTTTATACATGCGGAAATAATTCTGGAAGGTGATGGTGGCCAGGGTCTTGCTCTCCCTCTGCACCTTCACGTGCTCCTTGGCTTCGATGGCCTGGTGAAGTCCGTCGGAGAAGCGGCGTCCGATCATAAGCCTTCCGGTGAACTCGTCGACGATCAGCACCTCGTTGTTCTGGACCACGTAGTCCACGTCCAGCTTCATCAGGGCATTGGCTTTCAGAGCCTGGATCAGGTAGTGGTTCAGGTCGTTGTTCTCCGGGTCGGAAAGGTTTTCGATCCCGAAGGCGCGCTCGGCTTTCCGGGTGCCCTCCTCGGTGAGGACCGCCGCCTTTTCCTTTTCATCGACGGTGTAATCCTCGTCCTTTTTCAGGCGGATGACGAAGCTGTTGGCCTTGTCGTACATATCGGTGGACTTTTCGCCCTGGCCCGAAATGATCAGGGGCGTACGGGCTTCGTCGATCAGGATGGAGTCCACCTCGTCCACGATGGCGAATGCATGGCCCCGCTGCACCATGTTCTTCTCGTACAGGACCATGTTGTCCCTCAGGTAGTCGAAGCCCATTTCGTTGTTGGTGCCGTAGGTGATGTCGCAGGCATAGGCGGCCTTGCGCTGCTCGCTGTCCAGGTCGTGGACGATGATGCCCACGGACATTCCCAGGAAACGGTACAGTTTGCCCATTTCCTCGCCCTGGAAGGAGGCCAGGTAGTCGTTGACCGTAACGATGTGCACTCCCTCGCCGGTCAGCGCGTTCAGGTAGGCGGGAAGGGTGGCCGTCAGGGTCTTGCCTTCACCGGTCTTCATCTCGGCGATACGGCCCTGATGCAATACGATGCCGCCGATCAGCTGTACCCGGAAGGGATACAGGCCCAGGGTCCTCCTGGAAGCCTCCCTGACGGTAGCGAAAGCTTCGGGCAGGATATCGTCGAGGGTCTCTCCCTTTTTGAGCCGCGCCTTGAATTCCGCGGTCTTTGAGGTAAGCTGCTCGTCCGTCATCCTTGCGTATTGATCCGCGAGTGCCTCGATGGCATCCGCTTTTTTATTCAGCGGCTTTAACAGCGCTTCGTTTCCGATCCCAAGGATCTTTTTAAGTGCTCCGATCATGACAGATGCTCCTTAATAAAGTCGGCCTATTCCCGTCCGGAATGGACCATTTTACATTATATCATGCCGAAATACCTTTTCGCAACCTCATTTTTGAGGGCTTTTAGGACGGCCGATCATTGCGAATTGATCAACAATCGTTGCTTTTTTGTTACAGAAATTTTAAGAACTCCCGCTGTTCATATAAAGGCGCTGTTGCAGAAGCAAGAAAACTGCAGCAGCGCCCTTTTTCATATGCAAATATGGAAAAACTCGTCAAAAAAAGCAAACACAAACAAGCCTGTCAGCAAATGTCACTTTGACAGGCGAAAGTAAAGCAGTGCAAA
>JAFXUZ010000041.1 GCA_017524725.1 Clostridia bacterium
GACATTTGACCAGATCATGGAGGAGATCGGAATAGAACAGTACCTGAAGCCAGATACCAATCCATGGCATCTGGGCAGGCCACGGTTCAATCAGGTCAATATGTTAAAAACGGTCTTGTTCAGCTTCATGGACATCGGGTACTGTTTTTGCTGCAAATGGTACAATAAGGATGAGCGCACGTGCGAAGCCGTGGTGCGTGTCGGCGGCTCCCGAATGGGAAAGACGCCGACCATCATGAATGATGAGGAAATCTGCTGCAGGCAGATTGTCTGTTCAGCCGGGCCGCGGACAGCGAGCTCTGCCGGCATCATGGCACAATAGAAACATGCCGACGCAGAAAACAGCTGATTATGTTTTATCCTTATTCTTTGGCCTGCCACCTGTATAGAACAAGCTGAAATGTGAACAAACCCAGGTTTTCGACCACTTGGCCGTTCTTCACTCAACTTGAGGCGTTAGGTGGTCTACCTCTTCTTGAACATCATCAAAGCTGGATTTTGCTGAAAGCGCGGGTCTATCCACATTCGTTATATTCCATCCTTATTGAATGGGCTATGAGTATCCTGCATCCTCTGCTCTGCCCAGGCATACAGCGCGTTCAAGGCGGGCAGCAGTGTTTTTCCCTGTTCCGTCAGGGTGTATTCCACCTTGGGCGGAATGGTGTTGTACTGGGTACGGTGAATCAGGCCGTTTTCCTCCAATTCCACCAAACACTTGGTCAGCATGGTCGGCGTGATGCCGACCACTTTTCGTCTCAGCTCGTTGTACCGGATCACTTGCTTGTCGGCGATGTACTCCGCTTCCTCTTTTCCCGTCATTGTTGACAGCAGCTTGCGGTTCGCTACACCTGGCGGTAACTACCCGTGGCGGGACTTTCACCCGCGAGAACTGTGCCATGCCCGGCACACTGAAGAAAGCCCTCCGCTTGTGGAAGATTTCCTCCACAGCGAAGGGCTTTTCAAATAGGTTATGTCACAGAGTTTGATAACATGTTGCCGCGGATGTTGCCACCGGCGTCATCCGCACCCCAAAGCCACCGGAATTTTCCTATAATTTCGGCTTCGGGAAATGTTATCATTTGGTTATCAAAGTCGATTCTCCGAGGCCGCAAACCCTTTTAAATAAGGGCTTTTGGCACTCCGGTTCTTATTCCCACTCGATACTCGCCGGGGGCTTGGTGGTCACATCCAGAAGCACCCGGTTGACATGTCTTACTTCGTTGACGATGCGGCTTGAAACGCGGGCAAGGATATCGTAGGGGAAGCGGTACCAGTCGGCGGTCATAAAATCGTCGGTGGTGACGGCTCGGATGGCCACAGCCCAGTCGTAGGTCCTCTCGTCCCCCATCACACCTACCGAACGCATGTTGGTCAGCACCGCAAAATACTGGCTTGCTTCCCGGTCCAGGCCGGCGGAGGACATCTCATCCCGAAGGATAAAGTCAGCTTCGCGGACGATCTCCGCCTTTTCCCGTGTCACCTCTCCGATAATCCGGATGGCCAGGCCCGGTCCCGGGAAAGGCTGGCGCAGGACGATGGCGCGGGGCAGCCCCAGGGTGAGTCCCAGGGCGCGGACTTCGTCCTTAAACAGCATTCGCAGAGGTTCGATCAGCGACGTAAAGCCCAGCTCCTTCGGGAGACCGCCCACGTTGTGGTGGCTTTTGATCACGCTGCTGCCCAGGGCACCGCCGGATTCGATGACGTCGGGATAAATGGTCCCCTGGGCAAAATGATCCAGCCTGCCCAGTTCCTTTGCTTCGGCCTTGAATACCTCCAGGAATTCGGCCCCGATGATCCTGCGTTTCTCCTCCGGATCGGTCACGCCCTTCAGCGCGGAAAGAAATCGCTCCGAGGCGTCCACAGCCCGCAGGTTCATGTCAAAATCCCGCCGGAAAGTTTCTGAGACCTGCTCGAATTCACCCTTGCGCAGAAGACCGTGATCCACAAAAACACAGGTCAGCCTCTTCCCGATTGCCCGGGATAAAAGCGCGGCAGCCACCGCGCTGTCCACGCCCCCGGACAGGGCAAGAAGGACCGTTCCCTTCTCCCCCACTTCACTGCGGATCATATCGATCTGCTGCCGGGCAAAGTCCGCCATGCGCCAGTCCCCGGCGCACCCGCAAACGTCAAAAAGAAACCTGCGCAGCAGGAATGTGCCGTTCCGGGTATGGTTCACCTCGGGATGGAACTGGACCCCGAAAAGGCGGCGGTGCTCATCGGCCATGGCCGCGATGGGGCAGTTGTCACTGGACGCAGCGGTCCGGAAATCTTCTGGCAGCGTCGACACCTGGTATGTATGGCTCATCCAGCATTCGTTATGCTCCGCAAAATCCCTGAAAAGCTTCAGTCCCCGGTCAGCCTCCACATTGACGAGGCCGTATTCCCGCCGGGACGCCGCTTTGACCCCGCCGCCCATCAGATGGGCCATCAGCTGCATCCCGTAGCAGATACCCAGCACCGGGATTCCCTGCGAGAACAAGGCGCTGTCACAGGAAGGCGCTCCGCTGTCAAGAACACTGGCGGGGCCTCCTGACAGGATGATGCCGGCAGGGCGGATATCCATGATATCCTTCAGGGAAGCAGTATATGGCAGCACCCGGCTGAACACCTGAAAGGAGCGTATCCTCCGGGCAATCAGTTGGGTGTACTGTCCTCCAAAGTCAATGATCACGATCGTTTCCACAGCCACGCCTCCTCCGCGTTGTTTTCCGCCGCTGAATGCCAGGATCACCTGCCCACGGAGCTGACCAGCCCGTAGGTGATCTTCAGGGCCAGGATCCTCTGGACACTTTCATCGATCCGGCTTTCACTGATCTCCCCCGAAAGCACCGCCTGCTTAACGGCGCTGAATGCGCCGTGGAAGTCCTTGGGCAGAAGGATCATGTCGCATCCCGCCTGGAGAGCCAGTATCGCCGCCCTTCCAGACGAATAATTTGCCGTGACCCTGCCGGACCTGAGGGAATCGGTGACGATGACGCCTTTGTATCCCATGCTATTCCTCAGCAGCCCCCGGACCACGGAGGGGGACAGGCAGGCGGGCACGTTTGGATCCACTTCCGTCAGGTCGATGGCTGTCACAAGGATCATCCCGCAGTTTTCCCACACCGCGCTGTAAAAGGGGATCAGCGCCCGGGAGCGGATCTCCGCCATGTTTTCGCCGATATGGCCCCAGCCCAGGCGGGTATTGGAATCCACCGTACCGATCCCCGGGAAATGTTTGTACACGGAGATGATGCCGTTGTCCTTCAGGCCGTTCATGAACATGAGGGCACAGGCGGCCGTCTGGGAAGAATCATAGGAAAAGGACCGGTCGCCGATCTCGGTGTTGCCACCCTCCACATACATGTCGGCGGAAGGGGCCAGATCCAGATTGAAGCCGTATTGCTTAAGCCTTTCGCCGACAGCCTGCCCCCAGTCGAGGGCGTCGTCCGCCGTCATATCCCGCGGGGCGGGAATGGCGGACAGCCCCAGCTTGCCGGTAAGCGGCGCGGCCCGGCCGCCTTCCTCCCCGATGCCGATGATCACGCCGATGCCGCCCCTGCGCTTGGAGGCGTAGGTCAGCGCTGTGTTCATGGCAAGCAGGCTTTCTCCGTCATAAATATTCTGTCCGAACATGAGGATGCCCCCCACGGGATACGCATCGAACCCTAAAGCAAAGCCATCCGTGTAGGAAGTGGTGATATCCTCTCCGCTCAGTTGTTCCGGAGATACAAAAAACAGCTGGCAGATCTTTTCGTCCAAGGTCATCTCCCGCATCAGGTACATCGCCGCGCCTTCATAGCCCTGCTGCAGAAGCTCTTCTCCTTCGTCCGATACCGAAAAATCCTCCGCGCCCGCCGTGCAGGCCGCGAAAAGCGCCAGTGCCAGGATAAGTGCCGGGAGTCTTTTTTTCTTTCTTTGCGGATCCATCCTGCCCCGCCTCCAAACCTCTCCGTTTTCCCCTTCCCGTCCGCAGCCGGGAGACAAACGGTTGTCAGTTTATTATATATAAAAAACCCCGTCCGGACAAGAGTGGGAGGCAATAATCCGTCACCCTGTGGACATTTGCCCCTGAAAATGGTATCATTATAATTGGTATTATAGGGCTATGACAGCCCATGGGAGGGACTTGATTGAATCCTGCGCAGGAAGAGATCCTGGAAAAACTGCTCGAAAAAGTCCAGAAACCGGCCCGCTATACCGGCGGAGAGATGAACACGGCCGTCAAGCCCATCGGCGAATGCGACGTGTCCTTTGCATTTTGTTTCCCCGATACATACGACATCGCCATGTCCCATCTGGGCATGAAGATCCTGTATCACATCATCAACAAGCAGCCTTGGGCTGTGTGCGAAAGGGTATGCGCCCCCTGGCCCGATATGGGCGACGCCATGCGAAGGGAAGGTCTTCCCCTCTTCTCGCTTGAAAGCCGCACGCCGATCAGGGATTTTGATCTGGTGGGATTTACCCTGATGTACGAAATGAGCTATTCCAACATCCTGGAAATGCTGGACCTGGGCGGCATCCCCATCTATGCCCGCGACAGGTCCGAAGACGATCCCCTCGTGGTGGCCGGAGGACCCTGCGCCTTCAATCCGGAACCCCTGGCGTATTTTATCGACGCATACATGATCGGCGACGGGGAGGACGTGATGGTACAGCTCTGCCAGACCGTCCGGGAGTGCAAAGCCGCCCGCAGGACCAGGGAAGAGACCCTCCGCGCCCTTGCCGGCATCCCGGGCGTTTACGTGCCGCGCTTTTACGACGTCGCCTACAACGACGACGGCACCGTCCGCTCCATCACCCCCAACGACCCGTGCGCGCCAGAAAAGGTCCGCCGCTGCGTGGTCACGGACCTGGAGCACGCGGAATACCCCGAGACCATCCCGGTGCCCTTTACGGACATCGTGTTCGACCGCATCACCCTGGAGATCATGCGGGGCTGCACCCGCGGCTGCCGTTTCTGCCAGGCGGGAATGATCTACCGGCCGGTCCGGGAGCGCAGCATGGACAGGCTTCTTGAGATCGCCGACAACCTGGAAAACAGTACGGGTTACGAAGAGATCAGTCTCTCCAGCCTGTCCAGCGGGGATTATTCCTGCCTGCCGGAACTGATCCGCGCCCTGATGGACCGGTACCGTGAAAAACGCGTTTCTGTTTCCCTTCCGTCGATGCGGATCGACAACATCGTCAAGCAGTCACTGGAGGAAACCAGCAAGGTCAAAAAAAGCGGCCTCACCCTTGCCCCCGAAGCCGGGACTCAAAGGCTGAGGGACGTCATCAACAAGGGCGTCACCGAAGAGGACCTGGTCCGGGCCGTGACCGACGCTTTCGATTCCGGCTGGTCTTCGGTCAAGCTCTATTTCATGCTGGGCCTGCCCACCGAAACAGACGAGGACCTGCGCGGCATCGGCGACCTGGCACAAAAGGTGGTCGGCGCGTATTTTTCCATTCCCAAACCGCGCCGCGCACCGGGCCTGAGGGTCACCTGCTCGGCTTCGGTGTTCGTTCCCAAGCCCTTCACCCCCTTCCAGTGGGTCGCCCAGGACAGCCTGGAGACCGTAAAGGAAAAACAGGAGCACCTCAGGGAATACCTGCGTATCAAGGGCGTCACCTTCAACTGGCACGAAAGCGGCCTGTCCTTCCTGGAGGCGTGTATCTCCCGCGGGGACCGGCGCATCGGCGACGTGATCTATACCGCTTGGAAAAACGGCTGCCGCTTCGACGGCTGGAACGAATATTTCAGGTACGACGCCTGGCTGGATGCATTCAGCGCCTGCGGACTGGACCCGGCGTTCTACGCTTACCGCACCCGTCCCTTCAGCGAAACGCTTCCCTGGGACGTGATCGACGCCGGCGTCACCAAGGAGTACCTTATGAAGGAGTGGGAAAAGGCCGTCAGGACCGAGACGACCAGGGACTGCCGGAAAGGCTGCAACGGCTGCGGCCTCCAGCGCTGGAAAGGAGCGTGCCCCGCATATGAAAATGCTCGCGGTGTTTGAAAAAGGCGCGCGGCTGCGCCACATCGGCCATCTGGACCTGATGCGTGCCATGCAGCGCGCCCTGCGCAGGTCTTCCCTCCCCATCCGTTATTCGCAGGGGTTCAACCCCCACATCCTTATGTCCTTCGCCGCGCCGCTGTCCCTGGGTGCTGTTGGGCTGCGGGAAGTCATGGAGGTCTCCCTGGACGGGAACGTCACGGCGGAGGAATTCTCACGCCGCCTGTCCCAGGCTCTGCCCCCGGATATCCGCCTCCTCTCCTGCAGGCCTGTTGAAGACGCCCATAAGCCGCCGATGGCGCTGCTCAGGGCCGCCCGGTACCGCATCGAGCCCAGGGGTGAGTGTTCCCTGACCCTAAAAGACCTGGATGCCTTTCTCGGAAAGGCATCTATTCCCGCCGTCAAAAAGACCAAATCCGGTGAAAAAGAAATCGACCTGAAGCCGATGATCCATGAACTTATGCTGAATGACGGCAAGATCTTCTGCACCCTGGACCTTTGTGAGGAAAGGAGCTGCAAACCGGAACTGCTGCTCAACTGCCTTTGTTCTTCGGCGGGGATCCCCGCAATGGAAGCGCGCATCGTCCGGCTGCTGCTCCTTGCCGAAAAGGACGGCGCATTCCTGCCCCTGGAGGACGCATGAAGCTGGCTGTCTTTTCCCGCCGCGGCGACACAAGGATCGGTGCCGTGCTCATCGACGGTCTTCTGTACCGCTACGAGGAAGAATCCGCGGAGGAAGCCATGGCGGAATCCGTCTTCCTTGGGAAGGTGGACCGTTGCATGGGCGGCATGGAAGCGGCTTTTGTCCGTGTCGGGAAGGACCGCACTGTTTTCCTCCCCTACCGTGAGATGCACGGTGTGCCTGTGCCTCCCCCTTCCGGCACGCGGGTCCTTATGCAGATCCGCCGCCCTCCCGTCGGCAAAAAGCAGGCCTATGCCACGATGGACATCTCCCTGGCAGGCAAATACGTCGTCCTGACCCCCGTGACGCATAAAAAAGCCGTCAGCTCCCGCTACGCCGAAAACGAAAAACCCGCGGCCGTGGAAAGGATGCTCCGCCTATGCCCCGGGGATTCCGGTCTGATCCTCCGCATGGAAGCCTCCGGTGCCGACGATGCGGCAGTCGAAAACGAGATCGCCTCCCTCCGCTCCCGCTGGGATGAGATCCTCCGTATCGCCGACGGCATGTCTTCCCCCGGACCCGTCCTTGCCCGTCCGCCCCTTGAAGAGCGCCTCCTCAGGGATCTTAAGGGCGGAGCTGACCGGATCCTGACCGACGATATCTCTTTCCGTTCTGCCGCAGGACAGGCAGCGGAATACCAAAGCGGCGTTATGGATACCTATGATATCGCCGTCCAGGCGCACAGGGCCCGGGAAAGAGTGCATCACCTGCCCTCCGGCGGCAACATCGTGATCGATCCCTGCGAGGCCATGACCGTCATCGACGTCAACACAGCCGGGGACACTGGCAACAAAAAAGACCCGGAAAAAAGCCGTCTGAAGACCAACCTGGAGGCTGCCGGGGAGATCGCGCGCCTGCTCCAGGCAAGGGATACGGGCGGGATCATCATCATTGATTTTATCGATATGGAAAAAGAAGAAAACCGCAGCGGGGTGGCTGCGGCCATGGAGGAGGCCCTCAGGGAGGATTACAGGAAGACCGTGATCCACGGGTTCACTTCCCTGGGACTGATGGAAATGACCCGCAAACGGGGCTGACCTCCGGGAAAAGGAGACTGTATGAGCGACCCTATCATCCGCATATCCGAAGAAGAGATCCGCCGTCAGCAGGGCTTTGCCGATTCATTTGCCGCCCTGCCCGGGCGTCCGGAAACCTATTATATCGTGACCTACGGCTGCCAGATGAACGCCCATGATTCCGAAAAGCTGGCAGGGATCCTGGAAAGCATGGGCATGCGCCCTGCCGGTGACAAACGGGAAGCGGACCTTGTGATGCACAACACCTGCTGCATCCGGGACAACGCTGAGCGCAAGGCCCTTGGCAACGTCACATGGCTGAAGGAAGTACGCAAAGAGCGGCCGGAGATGCTCATCGGCGTATGCGGATGCATGGTCCAGGAGCCGGGCATGGCCGAAAAGCTGCTGAAACAGTATCCCTTCGTGGATATCGCCTTCGGCACCGGCAATATGCACGAAGTACCGGAGATGCTTTTCCGGGTGGTCACAGACAGGAAACGGGTGGTCAGTGTTCCGCAGAACGAAAGCACCGTCGCCGAAGGGCTGCCCATCCGCCGCCAGAGCGATATCCAGGCCTACCTTACCATCATGTACGGGTGCAACAACTACTGCACCTACTGCATCGTCCCCTATGTCCGGGGACGCGAACGTTCGCGCGCTTCTTCCGACATCCTGCGGGAGGCGGAGGCCCTCCGGAAAAACGGTGTGCAGGAGGTCATGCTCCTGGGACAGAACGTCAATTCCTACGGCGCATCCGGAGGGGACATGACCTTTCCCCAGCTGCTCAGCCGCGTTGCCGACCTTGGCATTCCACGCATCCGCTTCATGACCTCCCATCCAAAGGATCTTTCCGACGATCTTATCCGGGTGATGGCTGACAGGCCCAACGTCATGCGTCATTTCCACCTGCCGGTGCAGTCCGGAAGCAATGCCGTCCTCAGAGCCATGAACCGCCGCTACACCCGTGAAAAATACCTGGAGCGACTTTCGGCCCTTCGCGCCGCCATGCCGGACATCGGTGTCACATCTGACCTGATCGTTGCCTTTCCGGGCGAGACCGACCGCGACTTCGAGGACACGCTGTCCCTAACTGCACAAGCGCGGTTCGACAGCGCCTTCACCTTCATTTACTCCCCCCGCACCGGGACGCCCGCCGCCGCCATGCCCGGCCAGATCCCCGCGGATATCGCTTCCCGGAGGATCTCCAGGCTGATCGAGGTGCAGGAAAAGAACACAGCAGCCGCATTTGAAAGCATGCTCGGGCAAACGGTCCAGGTCCTTGTCACCGACCGGAGCCGCCGGGGAAAGGACGAAATGACGGGAAAGTGCGAAAGGAACATCTCGGTCAATTTCCCCGGAAGCATAAGTGACGTGGGCAGGATATTGCCGATCAGGATCACAGCCGCCTCCCACACCACCCTGAAGGGTGAAAAGATCGGGACAGCCTGATCCCGCCGGTGGAGCAACGCTCATACAAGCGGTCCGCTGTGCCGGGCGCGATGAGCGCCCGGGCGATTTTTATGAAAGAGGTGCGTCCATGGCCAACCTGTCCCCGATGATGCAGCAATATTTTGCGGTCAAGGAAAAATATCCGGACACCCTGGTTTTTTTCAGGGTGGGCGATTTTTATGAAATGTTTTTTGACGACGCGGTCACCGCGTCCCGGGAGCTGGAACTGACACTCACGGGAAAAGAGTGCGGCCTGGAGGAACGCGCCCCGATGGCCGGCGTTCCTCACCACGCCGTGGACAGCTATGTCAGCCGCCTGATCGGAAAAGGCTATCGCGTGGCTATCTGTGAGCAATTGGAAGACCCCGCCCTGGCCAAGGGACTGGTGCAGAGGGACGTGGTGCGCATCGTCACCCCCGGCACCCTTACGGACACCAGCGTGATCGGTGAAAGAAACAACAATTTCCTCTGCTCCGTTTTCATTTCGCCAAGGCTCCTGGGCCTGGCCTGGTGTGACGTTTCCACCGGCGAATTCTATGCCCAGACGATGAAAAACAGTGAGGCCGACTTAAAAAGCGCCATGGGCGCCATCCATCCCGGCGAGATCATCACCCAGGACGCCGGGGCTCTGCAGGGCATCGCACCGGTCCCTCCCCTGAGCTATTCACCCGCGTCCTTCAGCCTTGCAAAAGCCAAAGAACTGTTATGCGCCCATTTTTCCGTCGGCTCCCTGACTGCCCTGGGACTGGATTCCAAAATGAATCCCGCGGCCCAGGCCGCAGGCGCCCTGATGGGATATTTGAACGAGACCCAGAAGAACGCCTTAAGCCACATCACCCGGCTCCGGATCGTCGAAAAGGACGACACCATGCCCTTGGACGACGCCACCCGCCGCTCCCTGGAGCTGACGGAGACCATCCGCGGAAAGACTGTCCGCGGATCCCTGCTGGGCGTACTGGACAACACCGTTACCGCCATGGGCGGAAGGCAGCTGCGTTCCTGGGTGGAACGTCCCCTCCTTGTCGCGGACCGGATCCGCTCCCGCCTGGCCGCCGTCTCTGCCCTGGTCCGCTCGCCCATCGCCTGCGCGGCGCTGACCGAAAGCCTAAAAAACGTATACGATATGGAGCGGCTCCTCTCCAAGGTATCATACCATTCCCTGAACGCCAGGGACTGCCTGAGCCTCGGACGCAGCCTAAAGCAGGCCCCGGATATTCTGGCGATGCTCTCCACCCTGGAGGATGGAGCCCTCAGAGATACCGCTGCCCTGATCGACCCCTGCCCGGAATTGTGCTCTCTGATCGAAAACGCCGTCAATCCGGAAGCACCCCTCATCATCACCGAAGGCAACATCATTCGTGAGGGTTACAGCGCGGAGCTGGACGAGCTTCGCCGGTTCTCCACCGACGGAAAACAGATGCTTCTGGACCTTGAAACCCGGGAACGGGAAAGGACCGGCATCAAAAACCTGAAGATCCTCTTCAACCGTGTATTCGGCTATTACATCGAGGTGACCAAATCCAATTATGCCCTGGTCCCCGACAATTACCGCCGCCGCCAGACCCTGGCCAACGCCGAAAGATTTACCACGGACGAGCTCCAGGCCCTGGAAAGCCGCCTGACCGGCACCCAGGAAAAGGCGATGAAGCTGGAAAGCGAGCTTTTCGACGGGATCCGGCAGTCCGTTGCCGATCAGATCGTCCGGCTGCAGAACACAGCAGAAGGTTACAAGACCCTCGACGCCCTTCTATCCCTGGCCAAAGCCGCGTCTGAAAACCATTATACCTGCCCCGAGATCACCGACGACGGGGTCCTTGAGATCGCCGACGGTCGTCATCCGGTGGTGGAAAAAATGATGCCGGAACAGTCGTTCGTACCCAACGACACCTTCATGGACGGGGACGACCACCGCATGCATATCATCACCGGCCCCAACATGGCCGGAAAATCCACCTATATGCGCCAGGTGGCGCTGATCACCCTGATGGCCCACATGGGCTCGTTTGTGCCCGCATCCCGCGCCCGCGTGCCGCTGACGGACTGCGTTTACACCCGGGTCGGCGCTTCGGACGACCTGGCGGGAGGACAGAGTACCTTTATGGTGGAAATGAGCGAAATGGCATATATCCTTCGCAGCGCGACCTCCAGGTCCCTGGTGATCCTGGATGAGATCGGCCGCGGCACCTCCACATTTGACGGCCTCGCCATCGCCTGGGCCGCGGTTGAATTCCTCAGCGACAAAAAAAAGAGCGGCGCTAGGACCCTGTTCGCCACCCATTACCATGAACTATCCGAGCTTGAGGGACACCAGGACGGCGTGGTCAATTTCTGCGTCGCGGTAAAGGAAATGGGCGAAGAAGTGGTCTTCCTCCGGAAGATCCGTCCCGGTGGCGCCGATAAAAGCTTCGGGATCTATGTGGCGCGGCTGGCCGGTGTTCCCAAGGCTGTGGTAGCCCGCGCACAGGAGATCGAAGCCCGCCTGGAGGTCACCCACGAGGTAAGCGGGTCCCTGGGGCAGAACATCCTGACAGCCGGTAAAAAGGAGTCCCGTCAGCAGGTGGACCTCCTGGGGTATTCCCAGACCGAATTTGTGGAAGAAGTCCGCGCCTTGGATGTGCTTGCCATGACTCCCATGGACGCCCTGAACAAGCTTTTCCTGCTGAAGGAAAAAGCGTTAAAACTGTAAGGAGGCCGAAGCATGCCAGAAGGTTTGATCAAAACCCTTCCGCCCGAGGTCATCGGGCAGATCGCCGCCGGTGAAGTCGTGGAGCGCCCGGCCTCCGCGATAAAGGAACTGGTGGAGAACGCCATCGATGCCGGCGCCACGTCGGTCACGGTAGACATCAGGGACGGCGGCGTCACCTCCTTCAGGGTCACCGACAACGGCAGCGGCATCCGTCCGGAGGATATCCGGATGGCCTTCATGCGGCACGCCACCAGCAAGATCCGCACCGCCGGAGACCTTTACGGCGTCAGGTCCCTGGGATTCCGCGGTGAAGCGCTGGCGTCCATCGCCGCTGTCGCCCGTGTTACATGTCTTACAAGAACAAAGGGCAGCGAATGGGGCGTCAAAGCAGTCAACGAAGGCGGGCAGATGGGCGCGATCGAGGACGCGGCCTGTCCGGAAGGCACCTCCTTTACCGTAAAGGATCTGTTTTTCAACGCGCCTGTGCGCCGCAAATTCCTGAAAAAGGCATCAGCCGAGACCGCCCTTGTCAGCGATCTGATGGAGAGGATGATCCTATCCCGCCCGGACATTTCTTTCCGCTTCTCCGCCGACGGGAAAAACGTTTATTTTTCCCCGGGGGACGGAAAACTTGAAAACGCCGTCCTGTCGGTTTTCGGCCTGTATACCCTCCGGCTGATGGTCCCTGTCCACGGGACACAGAGCGGGATCCTATTAAACGGCCTGGTGGGTACCGGGGACGCCAGCCGGGGCAACCGCAGCAGGGAATACTTTTTCCTCAACGGGCGCACTATGCGTTCAGGCATCCTTTCCGGCGCACTGGAAGACGCCTGCAGGCAGCTGGTCACCATCGGCCGATTTCCCGTATGCGTGCTCCATCTGGAAATGCCCTTTGAAAATGTGGACGTCAACGTTCATCCCAACAAATGGGAAGTCCGTTTTGCCGACGAAACGCAGGTCCGCTCCGCCGTGCGCGACCTGATCTCAGACGCCCTGGACCGTACCCGGCAGGCCGAGGACCGTATTCCCCAGGTGTTCGTCCCGTCAAAAGGCGAAGACGAAAAGAAACCCCCGGTGCCCATCATCGCAGCGGAGAGCGTCCATCCCGGGGCCGGGAACGGATCGGTCCCTTCTCCCCGCGCAGGTGAAGCGGACGGCACTTTACCCAGGACTCCCGTTCCCGCGGACGCGCTGACAGCCAGGGAGAGCGTCCCTTCCTTTGCTCCGGCCATGCCCGAAAGGATGCAGGCGGCCCCCATTTTTACCGCTCCCGTCATCAACACCATGCTCCCCCTCCGGCAGGAAGCCATTTCCGGAGAATCGCCGAAGAAGGACGCTCCTTCCCCCGCGCCCGAGATAGAGCAGACCGAAGATTCCACCGTACGCGAGGCTTTCGCCGGGAAGCCCGTCCGCATCATCGGGACGGTGTTTGACACCTATATCCTCCTGGAGTACGACGACCGTCTCCTCCTGTGCGACCAGCACGCCGTCCATGAGCGGCTTTTGTATGAAAAACTGATGAAAGAAACGGGCAGCGGCACCCCGCCGGTGCAAAGCCTCCTTTCTCCCCTGCTGGTCCGCCTGACCCGCAGCGAGTACGAGACCTTTCTCAACGAGCAGGAATCGCTGTACCAGGCCGGTTTTGACGCCGAGGATTTCGGCGACCTGACGGTGCGCCTGATGGGTGTTCCGCTGATCCTCGGCCAGCCCCAGGCGGCCAAATGTTTCCGGGAAGCCCTGGACGACCTGAGCGACTGCGGAAACGTGACGGAGCTTGAACGGATCCAGAGGATCACCCAGATGAGCTGCAAGCATGCTGTCAAGGGCGGTGAAAAGCTGCCCCCCGACGCGCTGGAGGAACTGGTCCGCCGGATGCTTTCGGAGGACATTCGTCTCACCTGCCCTCACGGCCGGCCGCTGATGATCGAGCTGACCCGGTCGGATCTGGAAAAACGCTTCAAGCGCATCCAGCCCAGGGATGAAGAATGAAGGATAAAGTGATCTATGTGCTGGCGGGACCGACTGCCAGCGGAAAAAGCGACATCGCCCTCCGGCTGGCGGAAAAAGCCGGAGGGGAGATCCTCTGCATGGATTCGATGCAGGTCTACCGGGGCATGGACATCGGCACCGCCAAACCCACCGCGGAAGACAGGCATCGTGTACCCCATCACCTGCTGGACCTGTGTTCCCCCGAAGATCCGTTTTCGGTCTCCGACTGGTCAGAGTGCTGCCGCCCCCTGCTCAGATCGGTCCGCCTGCCCATTCTGGCAGGCGGAACAGGCCTGTACCTGGACGCGGTATCCTATGAGCAGGATTTCGGCGCCGTAGCGGCGGATGCAGAGATCCGTGCCCGGTATCACACCGTCGCCGACAGCCGGGGCAATACCGCCCTGTATGAACTCCTCCGGAGCAGGGATCCCGTGGCCGCTTCCCGGCTCCATCCCAACGACGTCAGGCGCGTGGTCCGGGCCCTGGAAGTCCTGGACCTCACAGGCAGGTCCATCACTTCGTTCAACGACCGGCATGAGCCCGCCGGCCTCGAATTCAGGATCTTCGCGGTGGACTGGCCCAGGGATCTTCTGTACCGCCGGATCGATGAGCGGGTGGACAGGATGATGGCGGACGGGCTCGAAAAGGAAGTCTTCTCCCTCAGGCAGCGGGGCGTGCCCCGGGACGCCACAGCTATTCAGGGTCTGGGCTACAAGGAGCTGTACGATTATTTTGATTCTGTCCATTCCCTCAGCGAAGCGGTCCGCAGCATCAAAGTGCGCACCAGGCATTACGCCAAACGCCAGCTGACATGGTTCCGGCGGGACACGCGGATCCGTTGGATTCCATCGGAAGAAATCAAAAACGCGCCGGAGATCATCCTTGCTGCCGCTCCGGATGGGGAAAACTGACCCCGGCGCGGCAATATACCTTAAGAAAGGGCTTTCAGTCATGACAAACGACTCAAAGGAACGCATCGAGCAACTGATCAGCGATGCCGAACAGTCCTGTGCCCGATCCTTCGCCGATCTGGAAAGGATCGAAGAAACCAACACGCGCCGCATCCTGGACGCTTTCAGGGACAACAGCGTGGCTCTTCGGCATTTTTCGCCCACCAACGGATACGGTTATGACGATATCGGCCGGGACAACCTGGAAAAGATCTTTGCCGACCTTTTCCGCACCGAAGCGGCTATCGTGCGCCCGCACATCGTATCGGGCACCGCGGCCCTCAGCCTGTGCCTGTTCGGGCTGCTCCTGCCCGGGGATCACCTTCTTTCCGCCTCCGGCGCACCTTACGACACCCTTCAGACCGTGATCGGGACCTCCGGGAACGGCATGGGGTCCCTTAAGGAAATGAAGGTCCGTTACGGCCAGGTGGAACTCAAACGGGACGGCGGCCTGGACCTGAAAGCGATCGCCGCTGCCATCTGTCCGGACACCCGGGTCGTGATGATCCAGCGCAGCCGGGGCTACGCCTGGCGCCCCACCCTTTCCCCTGAGGAGATCGGCCGGGCGGCGGAGTTGATCCACAGCATCAATAAAAACATCACGGTCCTGGTGGACAACTGTTACGGCGAATTTACCGATATCCTTGAGCCCACACATCACGGGGCGGACGTATGTGCCGGCAGCCTGATCAAGAACCCCGGTGGCGGACTTGCCCCCACCGGCGGATATATCTGCGGCAGGAAAGACCTGATCGACCGCATTTCCTTCCGGCTGACAGCGCCGGGCATCGGCAGGGAGGAAGGAAGCTATGCCGGCAGCTACAGGCCCTTCTATCAGGGGCTTTTCATGGCGCCGCATGCCGTATGCCAGGCCCTCAAGACCGCCGTTCTTGCCGCCGCCGTTTTCTCATCCCTGGGGATGGAGACCAGCCCGAAGCCCGGTGAAAAACGCTATGACATCATTCAGGCCATCAAGCTGGGGTCCCCCAAAAAGCTGATCGCCTTCTGCGGCGGGGTCCAGGCGGCCTCCCCTGTGGACGCCAACTGCGTTCCGGAGCCCTGGGACATGCCGGGTTATGAAGACCGGGTGATCATGGCGGCCGGCACCTTTGTAGCCGGCGCTTCCATCGAGCTCAGCGCAGACGGTCCCATGCGCGAGCCCTATACCGTTTATCTGCAGGGCGCCCTCACCTATGCCCATGGAAGGCTTGCCCTGAAAGAGATCCTGAGAAAGATGCTTGAGATCGGACTGATCAGATAAATCATATAAGGAGCCTTTCAATGCTGAAGGTCAACGATATCCTCTGCGGGTTCCGGATCACCCGCTGCCGTTCCGGATCCGAGATCGGTGGCACCATGGTGGAAATGCGCCACGAAAAAACCGGCGGGGAGGTCTGCTGGATCGACAACGGCAACCGGAACAAGCTTTTTGCCATCGCTTTTAAGACCCTGCCCTCGGACGACACCGGTGTATTCCATATTCTGGAACACACCACCTTGTGCGGAAGCGAAAAATACCCCGTCAGGGAACCCTTTGTGGAGCTGATGAAAAGCAGCATGAACACTTTTCTCAACGCCATGACAGGCCCTGATTATACCGTGTATCCCGTATCCTCCCGTTCCATGAGGGATTACCTCAACCTGGTCAGCGTGTACCTGGACGCCGTCTTTCGGCCACGGCTGATGACGGAAAAAAACATTTTCCTCCAGGAAGGGTGGCATATCGAGGAAACAGACGGGCAGCCCGCCTTCAAGGGTGTGGTTTTCAACGAAATGAAGGGAGATATGTCTTCCCCGGACAGCGTCATTGACGATGCTTTCAGCCGCCTTCTGTTTCCGGACACCCCGGACCGTTTCAATTCCGGCGGGGACCCTGCCCTGATCCCCACCCTGACCTGGGACAAATACCGGGAGACCTACACCCGGTTTTACCATCCCTCCAACGCACGGGTGTTCCTGGACGGCAGCGTCCCTTTGGAGGAGACCCTCCGGATGCTGGACGAATACTACTCTGCCTATCAGAAAAGGTCGGATTTCCCCGAAAACACTTTCCAGACACCCCGCGGAGGAAAAAGCGAGGCAAGGTACGAACTGCCCATGGGCGAAGATGCCGCAAACAAGGGCTGTTTCGTCATGGGGCGCATCCTGGCCCCATGGACGGACCGCTTGAAACGACTGGCTGCCAGCGTCCTCTTCAGCGTGATCGGTTCCAGCAACGACGCGCCTCTTAAAAAGGCGGTGCTGGACGCGGGACTGGCACGAAGCGTACAGTTTTCCGTCGATCCCGGATTTCAGAGCAGCGTCAGCCTGACTTTCAGGGATATCAAAGACGGCTGCGAGGACGAGATCTATGACCTTGTGCGCCGGGAAGCGGAACGGATCTACCGGACAGGCCTGGACCGGGACGAACTGGAAGCGTCCATCCGCCGCATGGCTTTCTCCACCCGGGATACCCGTGAGCCGTCGGGACTTTACCGCTTAAGGCAGGTTCTGGCTTCCTGGCTTTACGGCGGGGATCCGATGGACCGGCTGATGTATGACGATGTGTTCGCGAACCTTAAAAAGATGATCCCCTCCGGAGGATACGAACGCCTGCTCCGGGAGATCATCCTGGACGATCATGGAATGTGCCTTCTGACAGTCCTGCCCTCGCCCACGCTTGGCGAAGAAATGCGCAAAAAGGAAGAAGCCATGCTTCGGGGAATGCTTGACGGCATGACGGCCGAAGAAAGGGCCGGGCTGCGCGCGGAGACTGAAGCGCTGCTTCACTGGCAGCAGACGCCGGACTCTCCCGAAAACCTGGCGACCCTCCCCACGCTTCCCCTGAGCGAGGTCAAGGATGCCCCGGAATGGACCGATACCACCGAATATGAGTACGACGATGTCAGGGTCCTCTACCATCCGGTAGCCTGTCCCGGCATCGTTCATGTACGGACATATTTTTCCCTTGCCGACGCTTCCCTTGACGATCTTCCATGGCTCCAGCTGATGGCGTCGATGTTCTCGCACCTGCCGACGTCCTCTCACAGCGTGCAGGAAGTAAGGAAACAGGTACGGAACCTGTTCGGCCGTGATTCCATCAACATCCAGGCATACAGCCGCAAAAACTGCCGCAGGGAATGCATGCCTTTCCTGTGCGCTTCCTTCAGCTGCCTGGAGGAGGACATGGATGCCGCGTCGGATCTGATGCACGAGATCCTGGCCGAGACCCGGTTCGATGATCTGGAAAAGGTTGAGCGCCTGGCCAGGCAGACAGCCCTCCACTGCCGCCAGAATGTAGCCGAATCCGGAAACATTCTGGCCATCATGAAAGCCCTGTCCCCCTACAGCGCCGAAGGCGCGGCAAACGAAGCCCTGAGCGGGATCACTTTTACCCGTTTTCTTTCCGGCGCGGCAGAAGAGATCCGGAAAGACCCTTCCCACTGGAAAAGCATGGCTTCCCGCCTTGTTCAGGACACCTTCGTCCGGGAAAGGATGCTTGTCAGCGTTTCCGGCGCGGCGGACCTGAAGCCCGACAGGCTGATACGCTCATTTTCTCCCGGGCTTCCCCTTCCATCCCGGGATACGGCATATTCCATGCCCGCGGAACCCATGGCCTTTATCCGCCTTCCGGCCCAGGTGGGCAGCGCAGTGCAGGCGTGGGAGCCCGCAGTGCCCGGACGTCTGAATGCCGCGTGTCTTGTCGGCGCAAACATCATATCCCTCGGATACCTTTGGAACACGGTACGCGTGGTGGGCGGCGCCTATGGCTGTTCCCTGATGTGCGACCTGAGCGGGTCCCTCGCAGCATACTCCTACCGGGATCCCACGCCCGCCGCCACCATCACTGCCTATGCCGATATGGAAAACGCCCTCAGGGCATTCTGTGAGGAAGACGGCGAAATCGATCCCTATATCCTTTCCGCCATTGCGGAAGCCGAACCCCTCAAAAGCCCGTCGGAGCAGAGCGCCGACGCGGATGTCATGTGGCTGACCGGCTTTGAAAGGGAGGACAGCCTGCGCATCCGCGCCGAGATGCTTTCCTGCGGCAAAAAGGAACTGCTGGAATTCGCCGATCTCCTTCATGCCTTCGCCGCGAAGGGCTGCCGCTGCATCGCGGCTCCTGAATCCCTGATGGGCGATACCTCGGGAGCGCAGATCATGGACCCCATACGGAGCTGAAAGCCGAATAACGACAATAAACGGGCTGCCGTGAGCTTGGTCGCGGCAGCCCGTTCCATATTTTTTACATCAGATCCCTGTGAGTATACTTTGCTCCGCTGCTTTCCATACCGGCTACAGTCTGCCCGGATCCGCGCAGGACATATTTGTAGGTGCACAGTCCTTCCACTCCCACTGGCCCGCGGGCATGGAGCTTTGATGTGGAAATGCCCACCTCGGCCCCAAAGCCATACCTGAACCCGTCCGCAAAACGGGTGGAGCAGTTGCGGTATACGCCGGCGCTGTCCACCATGGTGAAGAACAGGTCCGCCGCGGCGTCGTTTTCGGTGATGATGGCGTCTGTATGGTGGGATCCGCACCGATTGATATGTTCAACGGCCTGCTCCAGTGAAGAGACCACCCGAATGGATACGATGGCATCCAGGTATTCGGTATGCCAGTCGCTTTCGGAGGCGGGGAGGCATTCCACAACTTCCCGGGTCTTTTCGCAGCCCCGTATCTCCACGCCGCGCTTTTTCAGTGCTTCACACAGCCCGGGCAGGATCCGCCCGGCAGCTGCCTGGTGTACAAGGATGGTCTCGGTGGCGTTGCATACAGCCAGGGCCTGCGTTTTCGCGTCCACCGTCACCTCCACCGCCATATCGGCGTCAGCGTCGGCGTCGATATACGTATGGCAGATCCCGTCCGCATGCCCCATGACCGGGATCCTGGTATGATCCATGATATAGCGGATAAAGGCGTTCCCGCCCCGGGGGACGATCAGGTCCACCTTGCCGTCCTGCTTCAGCAGGTCGTTGACCTCGTCCCGGCTTTCCATCAGGGCACACCAGCCATCCGGCAGAATGCCCTGTCCGCTTTCCCGGAGGATCTCAAACAGCTTCCTGTTGCTTTCGGCGGCTTCCCGGCCGCCCTTGAGCAGGATGGCATTGCCGCTTTTGACGCAGAGGGAACCGATCTGGACCAGCGCATCGGGACGGCTTTCAAAGATCACGCCGATGACCCCGATCGGGCATGTCCTCCTTTCCAGGACTAGTCCGGGGGTCAATTCCCTTTTCAGGGTGACCCTGCCCAGGGGATCCGGCATGTCGGACAGGGATGCGAGCCCCAGCCTCAGAGTCTTCAGCTTGGTATCGTCCAGGGACAGCCGCTTCATGAGCGGCTGGGCAAGGCCCTCCTCAGACGCACGGGCCATATCCCGCCGGTTGGCCTCAAATATGGCCTCTTTTTCGCTCTCGAGCAGGCTGCTCAGCCTTCCAAGCACCCTGCGCCGTTCTTCCTCGGTCACCTTAAGCAGGGCGTAGGACGCCTCCCTGGCCTTTCCCGCGGCTTCTGCGATGGTCATCTCCTTGCCTCCTTCAGCTGAAACGTTTTTCAAGCTCCTCATAGTTTTCGTGTGTGATCAAAGCGTCGTGCCTGGTCCCGTCAAGCTGGATCACATACGTCCACCTTCCGTAAGGGGTAATGTTGCGGATATGGTGGATATTGATGATATAGCTTTTATGACACCTGAAAAAAACCGATTTGTCCAGCTTGTCCTCGATCTCCTGCATCGTTTCGGGAATGACATACCGTCCGTCCCCCACCGTATACATGACCGTGGCGCGGTCCTCCCGCTGGATCAGAAGGATCTCTTCCGGATCCAGGAAAATGACTCCCTCCCGGTGCTTTACCATCAGACGGTCGGTAAGGGATCGCCTTCCGGCTTCCCTTACCGTTCCCTGGCGCATGGCCTGCTGTTTTTCATCCATCTCACGGATCCGGTCCAGCGTGGCGTCAAGCCTTTCAAGGTTGAACGGCTTCACCAGGTAATCAAAGGCGTACACCTCAAAGGCTTCTCCCATATACTCCTCATGACCCGTGGCGAAGACCAGCTTGCATTCGGGATCCTTGTCCAGTATCTCCCGGGCACACTCGATCCCCGAGACCAGCGGCATATCCACATCCAGGAAAACGACCCGAGGGCGCAGAGCCTCGTATTTTTCCAGAGCTTCCCTGCCGTCCCGGGCTTCGTCCAGCACGGTAAAGCCTGCCGTACGCTGTACGCGTTTTTTCAGGATCATCCGGATCCCCGGGTCGTCGTCGCAGATCAGTACAGTGATCTCATGACCTTCCACGCGCGCCCCATCTCCTCTCCGACGGCCTCTTCAGGATCTCAGCCATGATCACCGCCCTGGCCCATTCCCGGGCTTCCTTCGGGCTTTCCGCGTGCTTTGTATTTTCGTGATCTTCAATGGGACCTGCGTACATTTCGTCATGGCATGGGTCCTTCCCCTCGCCGGTCATTTCGGCCTCGTGCCAGTCGGTCTCAGACGCCTGGTCTTCAAGGGACACAAATCCAGGGGTATAGCTTTTGAGCGTTGTCGGCCGGATCGGGGCAGCCGCAGCGGCAGGCGCCGGCGCGGCGTCGCTCGCATCCTGCGTGGAAGGAACGGCTTTGGCAGTCTTCCCGGCTGAGGCAGTGCTTTTTTTAATTGCATTTTTGGCCTGAGAAATCGCAAAGAATGCCACAAGAAAGACTACGACTACAGAGAAAAACACATCCGACATGGTGCCGTCTCCTTTCCGCTGTCATCGGGGCTGTTCCCGCGGGAACAGCCCCGGAACGCGATTACTTTTCCAGTTTCTTTTTGGTATCGGGGATATTGCCTTCCGGCGCGGCAGCCTTGGCGATACCCGTGCGCATTTCGGTGTCGGCGATGGTATTCTGCATCTGATAGTAGTCCATCACGCCGAGCTTGCCTTCACGCAGCGCTTCCGCCATGGCCAGCGGCACTTCGGCCTCCGCCTCGACCACCTTGGCCCTCATTTCCTGGACCGATGCCTTCATCTCCTGCTCCTTGGCGACAGCCATGGCCCTGCGCTCCTCGGCCTTGGCCTGGGCAATGCGCCGGTCCGCTTCCGCCTGATCCATCTGCAACTGGGCGCCGATATTCCTGCCCACATCGATGTCGGCGATATCAATGGAAAGGATCTCATAGGCCGTACCTGCGTCAAGGCCCTTGTTGAGTACGGTCTGGCTGATCAGATCCGGGTTCTCAAGCACGGCCTTATGGCTGTTGGAAGAACCGATCGTGGTAACGATGCCTTCGCCTACCCTGGCGATGATGGTCTCTTCACCGGCGCCGCCGACCAGATGTTCGATGTTGGTACGCACGGTGACCCTTGCTTTTACCCTGAGCTCGATGCCGTCCTGGGCAATGGCAGCCACCGGAGGCGTTTCGATCACTTTGGGGAGAACGCTCATCTGTACGGCCTGGAGCACGTCACGGCCGGCCAGGTCAATGGCGCGGGCAGTTTCAAAGGAAAGGCTGATACCTGCCTGCTTGGCGCTGATCAAAGCGTTGATGACCCTTTCCACATTACCCTTGGCCAGGTAATGGGTCTCCAGCATGTCGGTGTTCACATCCAGATCCGCCTTGCGGCCCTGGATATACGCGTTAACGATCTTCTGGGGCGGGATCCTGCGAAAGCGCATGCCCACCAGGGTGGAGATCTTCACCGGCACGCCGCTGGCCATCGCGGTGACCCAGAGCCCCAGGGGAACGTAACGGAAGAAGACCAGAAGTGCGATCAGAATGACCGCGGCGACCAGTATCAGCGTAATGTTTACCATAATGAAACCTCCTTCAGTATTCCTTCACAGTTGTCATGAAAGTCATTTTTCTTTCCGTACCACGATCCGGTTGCCTTCGATATTCACGATCCGGATGGCGGCATCTTTCGGGATAAAACTTCCTTCCGAAACCACATTGAGCCTGACGCCGTCAAAATCACCGATCCCGCTGGGGCGCAGAGGCGTAGCCGCGGAGCCGGTTTTGCCGACGAATGTCTCCATGTCGTTGACCGGCGCTTTCTTTTCCAGTTCCTTCAATCCCCACTTCCGGAAGAAACCGCCTCCGGAAGCGCTTTTCAGGCTGAAGGTCAACGCCACCGCCATCAGCACCACGGCGCCAAGGCACATCCAGATCCCCGCAACCGCGCCGTAATTCACCCAGACCAGAGCGATGGCCGCGCCGATGAGCAGCACCCCGGAGATCCCGGGGATGCCGATGCCCGGCATAAAGATCTCGACCACCAGCAGCCCCACGCCGCCGATCAGTGCCAGAATGAGAGGTATATTGGCACCGATAAATTCCCAGAAACTCATCCTTTCACCTGCTTTCCCTTCTTTTGATGGTTTTATCCTATCACACAGCATATAAAGAGAAAAGGGAAAGCGTCCGAAAGCCGCAATTTGGCGCCCCAATTGTCATGATGCGCCGTCCTCAGGGCAAGAGCGGCAGTGGAAGACATCTCTTCCTCCGGCCCCTCTCCCCTCGTTTCTTAAAAAGGGGAGTGCCGCACGGCACTCCCCCGTCACCTGCCTCGTAGGATCAGGGCCTTTTAAGAGAATCCAGGGTGATCACGGGCCTTACACCGGCCAGGGGTGCGTTCGCCTTGCATCCGATCACGCTGACCGAGCCTTTCTGACCGACAAACATGGCGTTGTCCCGCATGCCGCCGGTCGTGCGCAGCCACCAGTTGACCGTGCCGTCCCAGCCGGGCCTTACCTCGTCCCAGCGCCGCAGGCACCAGGCCGTCGCACTACCGATCCGCTGCCTGGCAGCGGGATACAGCGCGTTCACCTCATCATCGGAGAGGATGTAGACCATGTCCTCGGTATCCGATCCGCCGCCGATCCCGTAGGTGGGATTCGCCGGGTTTGCAATTGTCGCCGAAAGCATTTTGCCTTTTTCCTCGTCAGTGAAGGCATTTTCAAAGAATGTGCCGTTCAGCCACGCGCGCAGGGAACTGGTTTCCCAATCGGCGCTTCCGTTGTCGGAAAAAGCCATGGGTTCCAGGGTTTTCTGGCTGATCAGGGTCAGGACATTGCCCTCGTTTTTCAGGACGATCCAGACGATCGGCTCGGCGCCGTCCCTGTCCCGGTTGTCCTGTTCCCAGGCGCCGAATGTGAGGGTATCTCCCACAGGATACAGGTCCAGCCGCAGGTCGTCGGCCAATTCGTTGGCCGTATTCAGTTCGACCTCCAGCCCTTCGATCTCAGTGGCCGCTTCTTCTGCCGCGGCGGCAGCCGCTTCCCTGGTAGAGTTCAGGTCCGTCTCAAGGCCGCTTATCGTCGCAGCAGCCTCTTCAGCGGCCTTCGCAGCGGCAGCCTTGGTATCGTTCAGGTTTGTTTCAAGGGAGCTTATCGTCACCGCCGCTTCCTCAGCCGCTTTCGCAGCCGCTTCCCTGGTGTCGTTCAGGTCCTTCTCAAGACCGCTTATCGTCGCGGCTGCTTCTTCAGCGGCCTTCGCGGCTACTTCTTTGGTGTCGCTCAGTTCGGTCTCAAGGCCGCCGATGGTCGCTTCCGCTTCCTCAGCTGCCTTCGCAGCAGCTGCCTTCGTCTGCTTCAGTTCGGTCTCAAGGCCTGCGATGGTCGACGCGGCTTCTGCAGCTGCCGAATCCGCCGCCGATTTCGCAGTTTCCAGTTCCGCCTTCAGTCCGTTGATCGTTATCTCCGCTTCATTCGCGGCTTTTTCCGCTGCTGATTTCGTCTCATCCAGGCTGGCCTTCACTTCGGCGACCTTTGCTTCCAGTTCCTCGGCCCTGGTTTGGGCTTCCGCCGCCTGCTTTTCAGATGCGTCCAACGCTCCCTGAAGGCCCGCAATGGTCTCGTCCGAGGCTGCCTTGGCGCTGACGGATGCCGTTTCGGCTTCCTCCAGCTGCTTGGTGAGCCGCGCGATCTGGGTGGCATAGATATCCGCGGATTCAGCCGCCTGTGTCTTGAGAGTGTCGATCTCAGACTGGAGGGTAACGGTCTTTCCCTCATATGCCGCTTTTTCCTCGGCCGACGCTGTCTTCAGTTCCCCTATCTCGGTCTCCAGAGATGCCATCCTCGTCAATGTTTCCTCCGCGGCCCTGGCGGTATTCAGTTCCTCCTGAAGGGCACGGATCGATTCTTCCGCTGTCTTCGCTGCCCGGGCCGCTTCCGTCCGGGTGGCATCCAACTCCGCCTGAAGCTCGTTGACACGCTTGGAAGTGGCGTTCACATTTGCCCCGGCGACAGACAGCATGGCCCTGGCTTCTTCAAGGTCGCTTTCCAGGCCGGAGATCCTGGCGTCATATTCCTCCTTTGCGGCGCTGGCCTGCGTCTTGTTTTCCTCAAGGAGATCCTCAAGTTCCGCTATCTTCCGGGCAGTAGCCTCCGCGTCGGTATTCACCTGGGTCAGTTCAGCCTTGGCTTTTTCCAGCTGCGCTTCAAGTTCGGCAATTTTTTCGGTGTACAGCGATTCGGCGCTTTCCGCGTTTTTCCTGGTCTCCGCCAGGGCGCCTTCCAGTTCCTCCACCTTTTTTGTGGCCACGGATGCCGCTTTTTCGGCGTCCTCACGGGCTTGGGTCAGCATTCCTTCAAGTTCGCCGATCCTGTTCTGGGATGTAGTCTGCGCTTCAGAGGCGCTGGCGATCTCGCTTTCAAGCCTGGCCTGCAGTTCCTCCGCCCTGACGGACATCTCGCTGGTCTCGGTGCGCGCCTTGTCAAGGCTGGTCTGGGCTTCCGTCAGCTGGGTCTCCAATTGCGCGATCTTCTCGGAGTATGCCGTTTCGATGCTTTCAGCCGCGGCCTTCGCCTCCGCAAGTCCGGTTTCAAGGCCGCTGACCTTCTCCGCGGCCGACGCTGCCGCGGATTCAGCGTTTTCCTGGGCGATCTTGAGCATTCCTTCCAGTTCGTCGATCCTTTTTCCTGCCGCTTCCGCCTCAGCCTCAGCCGAAGCCCTCGTATCGGTCAGTTCCTTTTCCAGCTTTGCAATGGTCGCCGCAGCCTCGTTTGCGGCAGTCTCTCCGGCGGCCTTTGTATCTTTCAATTCTGTTTCAAGTCCGGAAATGGTCGCAGCTGCCTTTGCCGCGGCTTCCTCCGCCGCACTCAGCTCCGTTTTCAGCCCGGAAATGGTCGCGGCCGCTTCGCTTGCGGCTGTCTCGGCGGCGGCCTTCGTATCGCTGAGTTCCGTTTCAAGGCCCGTTATCGCCGCGGCCGCTTCGCTTGCGGCTGTCTCGGCGGCGGCTTTCGTATCGCTGAGTTCCGTTTCAAGCCCAGTTATCGTCGCGGCCGCTTCGCTTGCGGCTGTCTCGGCGGCGGCCTTCGTATCACTGAGCTCCGTTTTAAGCCCAGTTATCGTTGCGGCCGCTGCGCTTGCGGCAGTCTCGGCGGCGGCCTTCGTATCGCTGAGTTCCGTTTCAAGCCCAGTTATCGTTGCGGCCGCTTCACTCGCTGCTGCTTCCGCGGCGCTCCGGGTATCCGCCAACTGTGTCTCTGTCTTTGACAGATTCTCCCTGGTACTCGTCAATTCGGAATCAAGGTTTTTGTTCCTGGAAATCAGCACTCCGATTGCCACCAAAGCGGCCACCAGGACCACCGCCAGCGCGATCAAACCTTTTTTCATTTTCGTCATCCCCCTCTGCCGTTATAAGGACCTGCGCAAACACACTTTATTATACTTCATTTACCCTGCTTTTTCTATGGGGAATGATTAAAAGATTTTTAATTTTCCTTCTTTATGCAAATATGGAGCATTCCTTTACTTTCACCGGCTCTTCATTTATACTTGCGTTATCCGAAACACTTTTATCCGGTCATCCGCTTTCCGATCCGTCACGGGACCGCATCAAAAAGGAGGCTTGCATCATGAAAGCTTTGTTTATCGGCGGCACGGGTACCATCAGCATGGCTATCACCCGCCTTCTCGCAGATGATCCCAGGTGGGATCTGTATCTCATCAACCGCGGCAAGCGTAAAGCAGACCTGCCGCAGGGCGTGCACCTGATCGAAGGAGATATCAACAACGAGGAGGACATGAAAAACAAGCTGGGGGACCTCACCTTCGACACAGTATGCGACTTTATCGCTTTTGTTCCTGGGCATCTTGAACGGGACCGCCGCCTGTTTGAAGGGCGCACCCGCCAGTATATGTGCATATCTTCCGCGTCCGCCTACCAGAAACCGTTGGGCGATCCCCTGATCACCGAAAGCACGCCGCTGTACAACCCTTACTGGGAATATTCACGGAACAAGATCGCCATGGAAGATCTGCTCATGCGCTGGTATCGGGAAGACGGTTTCCCTGTCACCATCATCCGCCCCAGCCACACCTACGACGAGCGCAGCATCCCCGTGGGTGTCCACGGGAACGGGGGATCGTGGCAGGTGATCAAAAGGATCATGGAAAAACGCCCCATCATCATCCACGGCGATGGGACCAGCCTGTGGACAGTGACCCATAATTCCGATTTTGCCAGGGGTTTCGTCGGCCTGATGGGCAATCCCCGCGCCATCGGTGAAGCCTTCCACATCACCTCGGACGAATCCCTCACCTGGGACGGCATCCACCGGCGCATCGCCGACGCCCTGGGCGTTCCGCTTTATGCCTTTCACGTCTCATCGGACTTCCTTTCCGAGATCGGTCCCTATGATTTCCGCGGCAGCCTGATCGGGGACAAGGCCAATTCCGTGATCTTCGACAATGCCAAACTGAAGCGGGCCGTGCCCGGTTTCAAATGCACTGTCCGTTTTGACCAGGGCGTCCGCATGGCGCTCGATTACATTATGAACCATCCGGAATGCCGGCAGGAGGATCCGGAATTCGACCGGTGGTCGGACCGGGTGATCGAGGCCCTTTCCTCGGCGGCAGCCTCCCTCAAAGGGGACAAAGCCTGACGATCCATAAAAACAAGGGCACGGCCCGGCGCCATGCCCTTGTTTTTATATCTTTTTGTTTTCCTTTCTTCGCGTCCTTGTACCGGCAGCGGGGGAATAGGCTGCCGGGGTACTCCCTGCCCCTTTCCCAGACGGACCGTGACGGCCGTCCCTCGTTCTGTCGGGGGCCGTAACACGCACAAAAGGGTTGATCCGATGATCAGCACACGGATCAATCCGCAATGGCATTAAGATAACCCCGAAACCGGGTCATTGTAGGTGTTTTTTATACACTGTACCAATAATGAGGGATAGTTTAGACAGCTCACATTCTTACCGTGCAGAATACCCTAAAAAGTGTGTCACTTTTCGGAAGGATAAAAAAGTGACACATTTTTCTGCTTCTGCGTAAAAAAATGTGTCACTTGGAATAAACGAAATTAGTTAATCGACCGATTAATTAGCTAAAACTCATCATATTAATTCCCCAAAAAACTTCAAAGGGGCTGTGAAAAAAGTCACAGTCCCATCGGGAAGAAACCAAAAGTGCCTCTGACCTTTGAAAAAAGGCATGGAGGCACTTTTTGTGGTATAATGTTCGAGTGATGAAACAATACCAGAGACAGTATAGTCCAAAGCAGGGAAGATTACCAGTATATATCGCGGATATTTTGGATATTTGCGATCCGGTACTGACATTTGACCAGATCATGGAGGAGATCGGAATAGAACAGTACCTGAAGCCAGATACCAATCCATGGCATCTGGGCAGGCCACGGTTCAATCAGGTCAATATGTTAAAAACGGTCTTGTTCAGCTTCA
>JAFXUZ010000042.1 GCA_017524725.1 Clostridia bacterium
GATTGAAATATACTCTCCTTGTTGTAAGTTTTTCATTTCAGTTAAATTCTACAACAAAACAGAGCATTCCGCCACCTCCTCAGTGGTGAATGCTCCGTTTTTTGTTCTTGCCGCGGCTGTTGCCTGTGCAACAGCCCCTTCATTTATCTTTCGCGGACGATAAACAGAAAGGAGCGTAAAATGATGCAGAAGACGGGAACGAGGACGATCACCACCCCCAGGCTTATCCTGCGGCGGTTTCGCCTGGAGGATGCCGGGGATATGTACCGGAACTGGGCGTCGGATGCGGAGGTCACCCGGTATCTGACCTGGCCGCCTCATCAATCGGCGGAGGTCTCCGGCATGCTTCTTGGCCAGTGGACCGCACAATACGAGGACGGCGGTTATTTCAACTGGGCGATCCAGTATAAGGAGAATGGCGAAGTCATCGGGAACATATCGGTGGTCCGCCTGGACGAGGCGATCGATTCCGCTGAGATCGGCTACTGCCTTTCCAGGACGTACTGGGGCCGGGGCCTCATGCCCGAAGCGCTGCGGGCCGTGACCGCGTACCTGTTTGACACTGTGGGGCTTAACCGTGTCTGGGCCGGGCATGACGTGGAAAATCCAAAGTCCGGGCGGGTAATGGAAAAATCAGGAATGAAACCCGAGGGGATCCTGCGGGCTTTCGGCAGGAACAACCGCGGTATATGCGACATGGCGGTGTATTCCATCCTGCGGGATGAGCGTGCCGCCGTTCCGCGGGGGGAGACCTCCGAGGTCTCTGTTCGCTTTGCCCGGGAAGAGGACCTGATCAGGATCAACGAACTGCGCAGGCAGGTAAACGAACTGCATGTGGCCGGGAAACCGGAGGTATTCAAGCCAGGCTTCCCGGATGAACTGCGGGATTATGTCCGCGTGATATTTGCGGATGATAGAAAAAAGATCGTCGTTGCCGAACTGGACGGAACTGTCGCCGGTTTTGCGGTGCTCAACCATATCACCAGGCCGGAGAACCCCTTCATGTACATACGGGATTTCCTGGACGTGGATGAATTCGGCGTGGATGAAAAAAAACGCCGCCGGGGCGCGGCGGCGGCGATGATCCGTTTTATCCGGGACTACGCCAGGGAACAGGGGTTTGGCAGGATTGAACTGAATATGTGGGAATTCAACCGGGGAGCTCTGGCTTTTTATGAGACCGCGGGCTTTGAGACTTACCGGAGATACATGGAAATGAAGCTTTGAAGGCTATCCAACGGTTTCAGCCTTCGGTTTCCCGGAAAAGGAGGGGCAGGAAATCGTGGATGCAGCGGCGCCATACGCCCCAGTCGTGGCCGCCGGGGTAAGTGCGGCGAAGCATGGGGACACACTTTTCCGCGATCAGTTCGTCATCCTTCAGGAAAGCTCCGAAAAACTGGTCCTCCGTGCCCATGGCCCGGAAGAACACCCGGAACGCTTGTCGGAATTGTTCCGGCGTATCCAGCAGCGCCAGGTGATCGTTGGGAGATCCTTCCCGCGGGGAACGAAGGAAGCCGCTGAACAGACCGGCATAGCCGAACAGGTCAGGATGCTTCAGGGTAGTCAGGCTGGTCTGGAAGCTGCCCATGGACAGCCCGGCCATGGCCCGGTGCCATTTGTCCTGAAGGACGGGATACCGTGCTTCGATAAAGGGGATCAGGTCCCGGAGGAGCACCTCCGGGAACAGCATGCGGCCCAGTTCACTGCCGCCATCCTTTCCGCGGGTCATTCCGTTGCCCATGACGATAAGCATTTCCTTCATTTTGCCTTCGTGAAGCAGCCGGTCCGCGATGCGTCCCGCATGGCCCTGGTAGATCCAGCCTGTTTCGTTCTCCCCATAGCCGTGCTGCAGGTAAAGGACCGGGTAGCGCTTTGCCGCGTCAAAGGCCGGGGGCGTATATACCAGGCAGACCTCATGCTTTCCGGTAACGGAGGAAGGGAAATAATGGCGTGTGACCGCACCGTGGGGGATCCCGTCCAGGAAGCCCCATTCTTCCTCACCCGGAACAGGGACGTCCAGAAAATTCATCGGGCGGCAGCACCCATATCCAATGGGCAGGTAAGGACTGAGCACGTCACAGCCGTCGATCTTCAGGAAAAAATACTGGAAGCCGCGGCCCAGGTCTACGGTACCCTCCCACATGTCGTCGGAAACACGGGTAAGGGGGTGAATGGTACCGAACTGGTCCAGAGCCACATCCTTTGCGCCCGGGGCCTTCAGGCGGATGCGCACCCGGCCGTCATCAAGGCATTCATACCCCTGGTCACCGTCCCGGGCAGGTTCGCCCCAGTAAGGGTCAAAGGATACGGCGGTGTCGAGCGGGCAGTTTCCGGTCATCTTTTTTTCCTCCTTTTTTATGAAAGCAATAAGTCCTGTACAGTTTCTTCTTTGGATAAGGGCGACCAGTGTCCATCCAGGCAGATTTCCGCGGCCGCGCCTTTGATCAGAGACGCCAGTGGCCGGCATTTGGCCGGATCTTTTTCCCAGGTGGGGAAGACGCCGCTGCAGGCGTCCCCCAGGAAGAGAACCTTCTCCCCGGGGATCTCCACCAGCATGCAGTCGTCGGTGTGGGGGGATGCCGCAGGAAACACCCGGATGGGACAGTTGCCCGCGTTGAGAAGGATCTCCCCGGGACAGACGATGTCTGCCGCTTTGACGATAACGGGACGCCCATCCCTGTATTCGCTGCGGATGGAGGCGTGCATGTCCAGGAAGAATTCCGCGCCTTCCCTGCGGATCCTGTCAGCGAAATCCGTGAGATGCGCGTTTGTCCTGCTGTTTGCCAGGCATAACCCATGGACCGCGTGCATGCCGAAGGTGTGGTCCCAGTGCCAATGGGTCAGGACGGTCAGATTGGGCAGCGGCAGCCCTTCCTGTTCCAGGGCGCTGTAGAATTCCGCCACATGCTCCGCGGAATGGCCCGCATCCACAGCCAGGCTCCAGTTGTCTCCCCGGATATAGCCCAGATTGGGACGGTCCCGTTCTTCCTCGAAGGGATAAAACCAGACACGGCGTGTCAAACGCTGAAGGTTCATTTATGTTCTCCTTTTCATCCGGATGTTATCATACAGTAACGAACGGGATGACCGTTTTTATAAATTTCCCTTGATCCGGTCCGAAGCTTCTGTAATTATCCATTTGCCGGGGATTTAAAGCCCGTACGGATGCATTCTGCCAGGTCGTCACCGTCTGTTTCGGTCATGACAAGGTTCAGAAGGTCCACTGCAGGGAGAAGCCTGTGTCAGGTGCCCGTATCCAAGGACGTCAACGGTATTTTTGAACCTCAGGATGCCTTTTTCAGGGCCGGGAATACCGTAAAAGTTCCCGTAGGCGATCCCGGATCCTGTATATTTCTCCCGCAGAAGGCATAAGCCGATCTCTTCGGCGGGATCCGTCTGTCTTCAAGGAGGCTGCGGACGGAGTAAAACATAAATATGTTCCTTCCAGCGCTTCTGAACAGCTATTATTTTACCAGAGTGCCGAAAATATTACAAGCTTCCCGGCGGGAAATACCGCTGTACAACCATTAGATGAAATGGTATAATCCGACGCATACCCGAGTTTGACAGAGGGAGAAATGGGATAAGAAGTATGAGAAGGAAGAAAACAGAAGTATAGAGTGTAAAAAGCACAAAAAATAGGTTTCAACAAGAAGATTTACCAACTATCAGAAGGTAAATCTTCTGTTTTTTTGC
>JAFXUZ010000043.1 GCA_017524725.1 Clostridia bacterium
TATATGCGGAAAGCCGAAATAAGCTGTTTTTCTAACAAAGGCGGCAGGCATTTGCAAATGTATTTGCATTTTTCCTTCAGAGAACGTCTCCAGATTAGAAGAAAACGCTGGGAAGTGCTTATTTCCAGCCCCTTTCCAGCGCTTTTATGGCATTGTTTTCGTTAGGATATCGCTCGCCTAATAAGAAAACGATCAAACATCATCAGTCAAAGGTAATTTGCCTGTGATTTCATTCAGCCATTCTTCTCTTGATATTGCCGAGATACCTGTGACACGGTAAAGTGAAGCAGGCCGCCAGGAAATGGCGGCCTGCGGTGAAGAGATGCTTTGGCTCAGAGAGATTCGGTGTGTTCCATGTCGAAACCGTATCATCACCGCGTTCAATACATCGGGATATACGAGACGGAGGCAGAGATGGTCATCATGATGAAGATCATGCAGCAGGCCAGCGCGCCTGTCCAGACATTCCCGGTCAGCTTATAGAAGATCCGGTTGAAGATGGGCAGCAGGAACATCATGACCACCAGCGCGAAGACCATATTGATGTACAGCCATACTTCAGTGCCGCTGCCCCAGTAACCGTAGAACGGCACGCCTTTGCTGAAATAGCATACATAATTGATCAGCAGAATGAACATGAGACCAATGCTGTTGGCCAATGCGCCTACCAGGAGGGTTTTCCATTCACTCCAGCCCTCGCGGCCGATGCTGCAGTTCACACGGATGGAGTTGGAGATATAGAAGATGAAGATGATCGGGATGTACTCCCAGGCTGTTACGAACATCCGTGCGTTGATCGGAGCGGCCGAGACCAGCATGAAGCGGAAATCCTGGTGGAACAAGCGATAACATGCATGCACAAGAAGATAGAAAGCGGCAAACATGATCACGGACAGCAGCAACGCTTTCCCGGTGTTGGCCAGTACGCCGCTGCCTTTGCCTTGGCAGATCCTGATCGCCTTGAACTTGCCCCAGTCAAAGGGCTCCATTTCCTGGCCGTGCGCCTTGGCAGCTGCCTTTTCATAGACGTATTCGAGGAGGGTCGTGCCGAAGAAGATAATCAGGCCGATAGCACCGTTGATTGCCGCCCACAAAAGAATGGCGTTAATCATGCGTGCGGGGAATACATAGGTGAATACACTGGCTGAGTTGCCCGTGGGGAAGATCTGTATGGAAAGGTGTGCAAGCGGGATATAATCCAGGCAAGCGATTACAGCGGTCAGAATCATGCAGAACCAGAAGATGACCTTGTGAGATATCGTCTGATGCTCCTGAAGGACGGGAACTTCAGTCACTGCTTTCTGGCTTTCCTTCATGCGCGCAAAGAAGGGCAGCTTCATCAGCACCGCACAGAGGGACAGAATGAAGGTAAAGGCGGCTGCCAGGGAGAGACCGTTCAGCAGTTCCTTGCCGAACCATACCTGCTGGCGGGGACTGAGCGACGTCTCGGCCCCGAGTGTTTCTCCGAAGAACTCAACGGTATTGGCAATGCTGACGGGATCGTACATCTCAAAACAATGATTGATATCCTCGCGGTGGACGATACGGTAGGTCCCATTGCTCATATCACCGTACCCATAGTCGATGGCCACTGCGTCATAGCCGTTGTTCTTTCCGTTGACTTCATTGATGAACCGGCGGGAGATGACCTCGAAGGAGGAGGTGTCGGTTTGATAACGGAAGGAGCCTTCATCATAATAAGCGTAGGAAAGCGCGGCGTTGCAGCGCAGGTTTGCGTACTTGTTGGCAGAGGATACCTTGATATAGCCGGAGATATAGACAGCTTTGATCACGCTTTCCTCAAAGCTCTTGCCGGCCATGTCCGCCGCCAGGGTGCAGACGTTCCCGCCGCCCGCGGAGTGCCCGACCGCGCCAAAACGGGTCTTGTCGCAGAATTTGAAATCATCTGTATTATTGTATACATACTGGACCAGGTATTCGACGCCGTTCGCACCGGTGGTCGATGTCTCCGTTGTACTGCCCTGGCCGCCCGGATCGGAACAGAAGACGACAAAACCGCGGCGAGACAGCTCGATACAGTACTGGGACATGGTGGCCTTGGTGCGGGTAAAACCTGGGAGAACGAATACGACCGGCGCAGGCTGCTGTTCTGTCGCAGTAGCCGGCACATACATTGTGACAGCGTAAGTGGTATCGTTGGGCATCACGAAAGTCTTGCCGTTGATTTCACCACCATTATACTGCTCTGTCATGGCCTTGGTCAGGGTGAAATCGTTTACTGTGACCTTAAATCCTGACGTCTCGATGCAGTGTGCCCCGAAGCTGAACAGGAACACCAGCACAAGCGCAATGCACATAGTGATGAAGCGGGCTGACCTGGGCAGCGGCTTTTCAGCCTTTGTTTTGACAGGAGCGTCCTGGACATTTTTCCTGACCACCACGAGTTCATCCTCCTGAGTGCGGAAATATGCAACGCAGTTTAGGATGAAAGCGGGCAGGCACAGCACACTGAGGATCAGACACGCCAGGTAACGGGACTGCTCCTTCTTTTCCAGGCGGCCCGACTTCATTTTATGCCGGATGTCGGTGATGACAAAGCCATTGACAAGCGTGATCAGCGCAAAAACTACACACAGCCAGTACAGAGGATTGGAGAGAGCGAAACAGCATGCTGCAGCGACCATCCACAAGCCGGTAAACACGTAGGAGCAGACCGCGGCTGCTTTCATCAGCTTATTCTTCAGATACATGTTCGTTCCTCCTTTTAGTCAGCCTTGGCCACTGTGGAGCCGTAGGTATCCTGGATCCACGCGTAGACTTTCAGGCTAAGTTCCGTATCCGTCAGCCGGGCTGTAAAACGCTCCTTGGCACCGATCGTGATACCACCGACGTTTTCGATAAAGTCCACGCCTTCCTTCCACCCGCCGGTCCCGGTCAGGTTGTCCGTGTTGGACCATCCTACTGTGATATCCACATCAGCGTCCTTGGTGATGGCCGCGCAGGTATCACCCACACCGCCTTCATAGCCGCGGATCAGGATGTCCATGTTTTCAGGCTGATAGCCCTCATGGCGCAGAAACTCATCGAGTCTGGTGCGGAAACTATCCATGTATTCCTGATTCAGACCGGAAGTACCTTCCTTGTTGTACCAGGCAATCACCAGATCGCGCTGCGGGGCGGGCACAAAGACCGCGCGGAGGACCACGCTGTGCACGTCATTCCGCAGCACTGACTGTATGTCATCGAACCGCACGAGCCCCTTGTTCGCAATCAGCGGCACTGTTTCAGCGTCAGCCTCGTTCCACGCCTCCTGTGTCGTCCAGCCCAGGAAAAGCTTCCCACCCGGCGCGTCCGGCTCGGCGATGACCGCGTTGTTGAATATATTGACCATTTCACATCCGACGATGCTGCCGTCCACTTCCAACACGACCTGGACGTCGCGCTCCAGACCTTTAATCATCGTGCAGCCGCTCAGGGCCATTGCGCAGAACAACATCAGCGCAACTACTGCCAGTGTCCTTTTCATTGTTCTTCCTCCTGATCGATGGTCTTCTGTGCTACACCGGTCTCAATAGCCGCCTTGCGTACCGCCGCTGCTACGGATTCATGCGCACGCATGTCATATGCATAGGGAAGAATATAGTCGGGGCGGAGTTCGTCTTCTGTTACGCAGGCAGCAATTCCGCGGGAAGCCGCCATCATCATTTCCGCATTGACTGTCGTTGCACGTACATCCAGTGCGCCGCGGAAGAGGCCTGGGAACACCAGCACATTGTTAATCTGGTTCGGATACTCCGAAGAGCCGGTGCCAACAATGTATGCGCCTGCCTCTTTCGCGTCCTGCGGTGGGATCTCCGGTACAGGGTTTGCGCAGGTAAAGAGGATCGGCTTTTCTGCCATGGAGCGCACCATATCCTTGGTGATGCAGTTCGGGCCAGATACGCCGACAAGCACGTCCGCGCCTTTCATGGCGTCGGCCAGCGTGCCTGTCAGTTTCCGGCGGTTGGTGATCTTCGCCAGCTCCTGCTGCGCCGGGTTGAACTGGGTGTCGCCTTCCCCCAGGATGCCCGCCCGGTCGCAGACAGTCATATCCTGCACGCCGAAGGCCATCAGGAATTTCGATATGGCGATCCCGGCGGCTCCGGCTCCGTTGACCACCACACGGATCTCCTCAATCTTCTTTCCTGCCAGCTTCAGCGCGTTCAGCAGCGCCGCAGCGGTCACGATGGCCGTGCCGTGCTGATCGTCGTGGAATACGGGGATGTCCAGATCCTCTTTCAGGCGGCGCTCGATCTCAAAGCAGCGGGGCGCGGAGATGTCCTCCAGGTTGATGCCGCCGAAGGAACCGGCGAAAAGCTCAATGGCTCGAATGATCTCATCGGTGTCCTTGGAGTGGATGCACAGCGGATAGGCATCCACGTCGCCGAAAGCCTTGAACAAGGCGCACTTGCCTTCCATGACGGGCATGCCGGCCTCCGGGCCGATATCTCCCAGGCCCAGCACTGCCGTGCCGTCCGTGATGACAGGCACCGTGTTCCACCGCCGGGTGAGTTCAAAGCTCTTATCCACGTCCTCATGGATGGCCATGCAGGGTTCTGCCACGCCGGGCGTGTAGGCCAGGGAGAGCTTTTCCCTGCTGTCTACTTCGACGCGCGGGACGACTTCGATCTTTCCTTTCCACTCCGCATGTTTCCTGAGCGACTCAGCTCTGAAGTTCATTTTGTGTATCCTCCTTGTTCAGAATGGTCCATAATGAATGGCGGTACCGAGAATGATGAATGCCGCACCGATCAGGATAAAGACCAGCAGCCACTTCCAGGCGAATTTCAGCCAACGGTCCAGGCTGATGCCGGCGTATCCGATGCTGGCCATCAGCACGCTGGATACCGGCGTGATCAGGTTGGTGAACGCGTCGCCGAAGTTGAAGGTCTGTACCACAGTCTGCTGGGTGAGGCCCAGCACCTCGCCAACGCCGGAGAAAATCGGGATCACGGTGGTGGCCTGAGAGGAGGAAGAGCACAGCACGCAGTTGATGATCAGGTTGCTGATGTACATGCCGATGGCGGAGATGAAGGTGGAGCCGCCGGAGAATAGCTGCGCCATGGCATGAACGATCGTGTGGATGATGTTGCCGGAGGAGAGGATGGTATTGATGCCCGTGGCAAAGGCAACCACCAGGGCAGCGCCCGCCATGGTCTTTGCGCCGTTGACAAACTCCGTGGCGATCTCGCTGGGCTTGAACCCGCAGATCAGACCGCAGACAACGGCAGTCACCATGAACACGGCGGGGATGGCGTCGGCGGTGCTCCAGCCATGGGTCGCGCCATATACCAGCACGACGAAGCCAATGATGAAAGCGATCAGCGCGATCAGGCGGCGGGTTGTCAGTTCCTCGGACTGAGGCGCTTCAAGTTCCGCCGCATCCGATGCAGGAAGCGGAGACTGTTTGCGAAGCTTATGCACATAGCGCACCAGGAAGAAGGAGCCTGCAGCCCACAGCACCACGGTTGCGGCGATGCGCAGAGGCCAGCCGGAAAAAATCTCGAGTCCAACCAGATTCTGTGCCACCGCTGTGGAGGAGGTGCAGAACGCGCCGCCCGCCTGCCCGCTGATCTCACCCATCAGTACCAGCGCAACACCGGTGAAGGCGTCCGCGCCCATGCTCTTGGCAAGCATCAGCGCCATGGGCACAAAGGCGATGATGGGGGTATTGATGCCCATCGCCCCAAGCACTGAGAAGATGCCCAGGAGAATCGGGATGAGCAGCACCAACCGGTCCTTGTAGGTGGAAACCAGTTTGCCGATGGAGGCGTCAATGCACTTGGTCTTATTGATGATGCCCATAGCACCGGCGATAATGGTGATCATCGCGATGATGGCCACCTGCTTGCTGAAGCCGCCGGGCAGCGCCAGGATCGCCTGCCATGGATTCACCGGCGTCTGATCAATGTAGTGGAAGGAGGAAGCGTCGATGGCCTTCCTGCCGTTGATTTCGATCATGTCGTAAGCGCCGGCAGGGATGATGTAGGTAGCCAGTGTCGCAAGCGCCGCAATCATCAGCATGATGATGAGCTGGTGGGGCATTTTGAATGCCTTTTTCTTCATGGAATGATCCTCCTCTGTCTCTCCATACCGTGTTGTTCATGCTCTGTAGTACAGCTGACCATCTTTGCCGCGCCGGAACTGGGAGAACAGCGCATCCCAGCTGATCCAGCTTTCCTCGGGGAAGTTGGCATGGGCCATATCCCGCACAATGCCCACCGTGAGCATCGGCACCCCCTGTGTATCCGGATAGCAGTACCAGGTGATCGGATCGGTCTTCCAGGTCTGCATCCGTTTCGGATCCAGTCCGCAGCGCGCCATCTTTTCCATGATATCTGCTTTCAGTTCAGGAATCAGCCGGAAGGGAAGATCGGGGTCCTCTCCTGGCTCCGTACAGAACGGATCATGCTCCCCGCATATGAACATGGTGGGAATCACCGGCGTCGTTTTCTCATAATGGCTGTGAACTTTCCTGGGGTGATACATGCCAGACCAGCTGGCGCAGGCGGTGAACAGGTCGCTGGCACTGGTGCTCAGCACATCTGCCATGATGCCGCCGCTGCTCTGCCCACAGGCGTAGATGCGGCCTGGATCAATGGGCAGCCGCTCTTTCATATCCCGGATCATTTCCCGGATGAAGCCCACATCGTCAATCGATTTCCCCTCATAACTGCCGTTCCAGTAGAGCACGTTTTTCAGCCCGCCGGGCTTCTGCTGATGGATACCGGCCTGGGGATACACGACAATGAATCGCCGGGCTTCTGCCACCAGATGCATGTCCGTGAGGTCGAAGAAGGAAGCGGCTGTGCCGCCCCGCCCGTGCATGACTACCACCAGTGGCCATTTCTGATCGGGAGTGCAGGTTTCTGGTACGTATTCATACCAGAGCCGGGTCATACCGTCGATTTTCCGCTCCTGCAGCACGGCACCTGACTTCAGCGGATCTTTGTAGGAACGCAGATTTTTACCGTCAAATCCGCGATGCCGTCTTGCCAGTGTCAGAAAGCTCCAGGTCTTTTCCAACGCTTCCTGTGTCATGGTCTCCGTACCTAGTGTCAGTCTCACCTGGGCGAGCTGCTCTTCGTTCACCTCGCTGCGGGAACGAACTGCCGGCGGCATCCAGATTGCGTCTGCTCCATCACCTGAGAGTGGTGTTGGATCCACGTGATTCTCTTCTTTCCAATAGGTCAGGGCGGATTCCACAGACGGCGAAAGCTCCTTCACCATCATCCAGATGGGAACGGGGCACTTGGCTGCCGTGATGCGCAGTTCCGTCAGCCCCTGTTCTGTCTGTTGGGCGGTTGCATACCGTGTTTCATTCAGGTGGTGCTGCAGTTCTCCGAAGCTGACCAGCCCGCTCCATTCACTGGCCATACGCTGAACCGCCTGGTGCGCTACAATAGCCCCATCCCCTACGCCGCAGGCATAGATGTTATCCTGCATCGTAACGTACCAGTCACGCTGCTGGATGGCTTTGTAGACATCGTTCATGTAATCTGCGTCGGTACCATCCGTCTTCCAGCCAGTCGCCGCCGGTACCAGCAGGTGAACGAAGATTTGACGGCGATCAGCAAGTGCGCGGAGACCTGTGCTTTCGAGGAAATCCAGTGGTTCGCTGCCGGAAGGAGCTGCAACGACGAAACAGGGCTGGTCATTTTCGAGACCTGCCGGAATGTAAGTGTAGAAGGTTCTGGAAGAAGCGGCGGATTTTGTGGTTTCCCTGAAGAAGCCGTGAATCAGGGAGCGATTGGGGTGGTCAAGGTCGACGGGCAAGCTCTCTGCGGAAACGGGAAATTCTCTCAGTGCTGGTTGCTTCATGAATCAACACCTCTCGCGTTTTCTATTCTGGTTTTATTATAACCGGATTAGCTATTATGTCAATTTTATGGTTTTTATACGAGTATTAATTCGATTTATATATATCTATGTAAGCACTCTTTACTTGACATGTTGCAAAGAAACTTATATAATTTGTTCGTAGTATTAATTTGATTTATAGAGCGAAGGAGGTACCGGTATGCAGAATGAGCTGATCTATATTGAAACAGTATGGCAGAAGGGCAGCTTTTCCAAGGCTGCGCAAGCCTTGTACCTGACCCAGCCAGCGCTGAGTCTGGCCATTCAGAAAGTGGAAAACGAAATCGGCATGCCGCTCTTCGATCGCTCAAAAAAACCGCTTGCCCTGACGGAAGCGGGACAGATTTATCTTGACCATATTCGTCAGGTCAAAGCATTGGAGGAGGAAAGAAAAAACCGGCTGTATGATATCACATCCATGCAGCGCGGCTTGATCCGAATCGGCGCGACGAGTTATCTTATCTCTCATATTCTTCCGCCTGTGCTGCAGATGTTCCATCAAAAGTATCCGAAAATCAGACTGCAGATTTGTGAAGCTGGTTCCTTTGAACTGAGGGAAATGCTAATCGAACAGCAGCTTGATGTGATTTTTATCAGCCGTGTTGACAAGGATTTGCCTTATGATCTACACCCTGGTTTTCAGGATCACTTAATCCTTTGTGTTCCCGATATTCTTCACAGCGAAGAAATCATGAAAGACGCAGCATTGACCGGGGAAGATATCAAAGCAGGGAAGCATTTACAGGATGACTGTCCCCGCGCAGAACTGAAATGTTTTTCGGATCTGCCCATGATCCTGCTGGAAGAAAAATACGACCTTCGCCGCCGTGCAGACGACATTTTCATGGACAGCGGCATAAAAATCAAACCACAGCTGGAAGTAGCTCAATTACTGACAGCGCGTGCGCTTTCCTATGCGGGGTTAGGAGCGACATTGATCCCGGACAGAGCGATTCTTCCCGCTCAGAATGGAGTTCATTATTATCGGCTGGATCATCCCCAAGCCGTTCGCAATATGATGCTCGTCACGAACAAAAGAAGCTATGTCTCTTTTGCACTGCAACGGTTTATGGAAGCTTTTTCTCTGGTTTACAGCGCAGAATGACACTACATACTGCTTCAATAATTATCATCCATGCCTATGATATTTATATTTTACCACCATGCATTTTTTGTCAAATTTATTGGCCAATCAACATCTGATCCATAATCGCCATAAAAGTATATGCGGTAGAATAACTTCCCCGTTTACAATACCATTTCCCCAAACGACAGAGTTGCAGCTTCCATTCCCGCTGGTAGAATAGAAAGATGTTTATCTCACTACCAGATCCGGAGGCGACATTCATGACGTTGCACGATGCTTCTAAGGAATTTGAACTTGACTGCAAGGTACGGCACTTGTCACCTAAAACAATTGATAACTATACCAAGCAATTGCGGTATCTTGAAAATCACCTCTCCATTGAGTTTTCAATCCTGAACATCAAAGATGTGAAACCAGCTCATATCAAGAGCTTTATGGCCATGATGGATGATGCTGGCAGGAAGTCACAATACATTAACGATCTACTCAAGGTTTTCAAAACCTTTTTCACCTATCTGGAGGCTGAAGGATATCCAAAGGCAGGAATTCGGGATAATAGTTGCAAGCAGGGCAAAATGCTTACATTTTGCACATTGCTTGTTGGTAGGCTCCGCCCCCAAGCCCCTGATTACCAGAGCTTCGCTCTGTGGTTGTAGGATTTGTCCGGCATAATGCTTCAAAAAAAACCGCAAAAAAGAGATCCCCCGTATCTTTCGACCGGTCTGTATTGCCAATCGATGCGGATACGGGGGACTCTTTATCCTTTTATATCTTGCTGTGTTCTTGCCAAATTACATCTTTGTTTTTTCTCTCAAGGTATTGATATCAGCCTTGATACCACTTCATACGGAAATGTGATACTACATTTGATGCCTGGTCAGAAACAGTCCAGAAACGCTTCTATTGCGGCTTCGCTTTCGCTATTTATCTCCGGTTTCGCCTGGCTTTCAGGTACCTGCCGCGTCGCACCGACTTCTAACGGAGTCTCTTTCAAGCAGTCAACGACAGCTTTTCGGACTGTTGTATCTATTTTCTGCAACAGATCCGCTTCCTGAAATCGCATTTCGGGATGATTGATCCTGGCAAAGTGATCATTGATCGCCGTAACGATCGTCCTTGTGTAGGAACTGTACTCCGGCCGCCGGGTGTCCGCACACATCAGGTTGTTCCAGGCTTCCAGGTCCTGCGCATTGTTCAGGTTCAGCCGTAGAGTCGTTTTAAACAGGTTTCCGCTTCCTTTCACTTTGTTTCAGCCTTCTTCAGTCGGAGCCCAGCCAGGAATTCATAGCCTTTGGCTGTGGCACAGATATCGTTGTTGATCGTCACCCGGTTCGGGTCAAAATCTCCGAAATTGCTTATCAAGCAGCCGCCTCCGCCGACGATGTAAAGCTTCATCAATTCCGGGTTATATTCATGTTCCCGTAGCCGGCGCATGATGCCCGCAACATATTGTTTTGCAGTTTCCCGGATCACAGAAAGGTATCTATCGCTGATATCAGTCTTTCCGTTTCGCAGTACATCTTCAATGATGTCGTCATCAACAACACTTCCGAATTTCCGCAGCATTTCTTCCCGGACAGCCAGAAAGCACTGATGTGTGCCGTATTTCTCAGTAAAGCATTTCTGTGCGTTAGGCTTTCCGTTGGTAATGGTCATAATGTTCATGGTGCCGTTTCCGATGTCGCACAGCATCGTGGTCCCGGTAAATTCCGGCAGCCTTTCAGCAATTGCGGCAAAGCCCTGAGGAAACACATCCACACCGACGATATGAATGAAATAAAGGGCATCATTGTACTCGACTACCGGGTCTTTCTGCTGCAGCAGATAATTACGGAAGCGTTCCTTTTGTTCAGATACCCAGGTCAGGGGAAGGCCCGCCGCCAGGTGGATCTGTGCGCTTCTCAGATTCTCATTCCTCATCTCTTTTACGATTGCAGCAAGGGTCAGGATAAAATAATCACGGTCTGTCATTTTATCAGCGCAAAATTCTTTATGGCCTTCGCCGATGCTGTAATAGAGATGATCATAAAGCATCACATCTTCCGCAAAGGTCGGTTCTTTTTCATAACCGACCACACCTGCCCGAAAGCAGGTGTTGGCCGTTTTGATGTTCCCGAAACCGTGGTCGACTCCAATGATCCTGATGATTTGATGGGTGATGGGATTTGTATAATTCAGCATTATTCTCTCTTTCTGCCGCTCCTGCGGCGGGACGGTATTATAGTCTGTTTATGATTTCGTTTATGATAATTTCTTCTGCCCGATCGCGTATGCTGTTTATCCGGCGGATCCATTCCATTTGATCTGTCGCTTTCAAACTCTCCGTTACACTTTCATTCCGGGCCATCTGCCGGATCAGCTTATCCAGCATTTCTTTGGCACGTTCCTGCGCATCTGCCAGATACTTGTCCAGGGTTCCGTTCAGGATCAGCCGTTCACAGAGTCCCGAATGCTCCGCTTCCAGATATGCCCGGTGCATCCGTCCCCATCTTCCGATAGGGCGGTGCTCCTGAGGTTCCAGGATCAGGTTTGGGTACAGAATGCCGTCTGCTCCGAGGTTGTATGTGCCGCCGTGTTCTTCAAAGATGCTGTTCATTTTCTTTCCTCCTTCATATCATTCAGCATTTTTGTGATCAGCGCGATATCTTCCAGCAGCTCCCGGCTGGGATTATCTCCCTGGCTGAGCCGCTGAAGCTCCTTCAGGATACTCAGCATATGCACGTTCATGGCTTTGAATACTCTCGGATTTGGAGTAACCGTGATATCCCGGTTGAGGCATTTCCTGTAGCAGTATTCCTGTTTCGGAAGTCCCGACAGAGCAACAGCCCGGTTGAGCTGCTCGTTTTCTTCCGGCGATACCCGAAAACCTACGGTTATGTTCCGGAAGCGGTTGTGACGATCCACATTTTTTGCTGACATCTTTTTAACCCTCTTTTCTTTCATTGTTCAGCCGTTCAGCCATGTCAGTTTGCCTGGAAGGAAACATATGTGCGTAACGGTATGTTATATCGATGCTTTCATGACCTACCCGATTCGCGATGGCGACGGCGCTGAATCCCATGTCGATCAGAAGACTGATGTGGCTGTGACGCAAGTCATGGATCCTGATCTTTTTAACTCCGGACTCCTTTGCGCCGCGGTCCATTTCGTGATGCAGATAGTTAATGGTTACGGGAAAGATCCTGTCGTTCTTCTGGACCTTATAAAGACTTTTCAGATAATCCTGCATTTCATCACAGAGGAATTCCGGCATTTCCACCGTACGCACACTTTTCTTCGTCTTCGGCGAGGTGATCAGATCCTTACCGCGGATGCGCTGATAGGTCTTGTTGATTCGAACGGTCCTTTTGTCAAAGTTGAAATCCCCGGGCGTCAGGGCCAGGAGCTCGCCTTCGCGGATGCCGCACCAGTACAGCATCTCGAATGCATAGTACGACATCGGTTTATCCATAATGGATACCGAAAACTTTTCATATTCCTCCTTCGTCCAGAATTGCATTTCTTCACTTTCCTTGCTGCCGATATACCCGACCTTGGATGCCGGATTGCTTTTCAGTCCATAATGCCTGACCGCATGATTCAGGATGGATACCATTTGATTATGGATCGTTTTCAGGTAGGTGTTTGAATAAGGTTTTTTCTTTTCGTCCCGATAGGCCAGCAATTCGTTCTGCCAGGCGATAATATCCTTCGTTTCGATTTCACTGATGATGAATTCCCCGAAGATGGGAATCAGTTTGGTTTGAATAATATTTTCTTTCGTCTGCCATGTGCTTTCCTTCAGCCGGGGTCTGCGGTCTCGTTCATACAATTCACAGAATGCCGCAAAGGTCATATCCATGTCGGCCGCGTTTTGCTTAAGGAAAGTCATTTCCCATTCCTGTGCTTCCTTCTTGGTTTCAAAACCGCGCTTGCACTTCTGCCGGCCTTCTCCCTTCCAGTCATGATACCAGGTCAGCGCATACCATTTCCCGGTCTTTTCATCCTTGTAAACCGACATTCTTCTCAGCTCCTTTCCCTGCTTTGTAAAGACGTTCCTGAAAATAATCCCGATTGATCCTCCCGGATATGGTCAGGAATCCCTTCTCACGAAGTTCCCGGTTGAGCTGCCGGATCAGCTTGTAGGCGAACGATTTTGATATTCCGAGTTCCTTTGCCACTTCGTCCGCTCTCATAAAACAGTTATTCATCGATGCGTATCCTTTCTGTATTTGAATTAAGCCGTAATGCTTAATTCTAATTTCATTATACTAAGCGATTATGTTTGTGTCAACATTTATTCATTACATCTATATTAAATATTTATGTTAAATTTCTCTTGATTATCTTAAACTGCTTTGCTATAATCATTCTATCTTTTGTGAGGAGTGGTTTTAATGGCAACAGGAGAACGAATCCGTTTCTTCCGCACATTACGGGGGATGACGCAAAAGTACCTGGGACTTCTGCTTGGTTTTCCTCCGGCTTCCGCAGACGTAAGACTGGCGCAGTATGAATCCGAAGACCGCACACCCAAGGCTGACCTGACATCGCGGCTTGCCAAAGCGCTGGATGTTTCCCCTAAAGCAATAGCCGTCCCGGATATAGACAACATGGACGGGCTCATGCATACGCTTTTCACATTGGAAGACCGCAGGCTGCTCCGCATTACGAATGCGGACGGTCTGATCTGTCTTCGTGCCGAGATCTTCGACGGCGGCGTTCATGCCGCCGATCTGGAGCAGCGGCTCCGCGCCTGGCAGGAGCAAGCTGACAAGCTGAAAACGGGAGAAATCACGAGAGAGGATTATGACCGCTGGCGGTATCACTATCCCGAGTTTGACGACACCGGCATCCGCGTTCCGGTTCCGACGGAAGAGGCAGCCCGTCCCAGACGCGGCAGAAAACCGAAGAATAAAGACTGACACAAAAAGCCCTCCGATCTGCGGATGATGGATCCACAGCGGAGGGCTGAATCATACAAATCTGTAGTTTTTGTGATTCCATTTTCCGTTTTCGGTCATTTACCCCACAGCCATCGGATATGGGGACAATGAGGTCTATTTCCGGAAAACTTTATCATTTCTTTATCAGAGCCACTTTGGAGAAGGCTGAAAACATTGTGGCATCAGGGTTTTCGCCATTCCGGCGTTCACTCCCACTCGATGGTGGCAACAGGCTTTGGACTGAGGTCATAAAGGACACGGTTGACGCCCTTGACTTCCTTCAGGATACGGGAAGTGATCCTGCCAAAGAGGGCGTAGGGGATTTCCTCGACGGAAGCGGATGTGGCGTCGATACTGTTCACGGCGCGGAGAATAACAGGCCAGTCCCAGGTGCGTTTGTTATCCCTGATGCCGGTGGACTTGATGTCGGGAACGACGGTGAAATACTGCCACACCTTGCCCTCCAGGCCGGCAGCGGCGAATTCTTCCCGAAGGATAGCGTCGCTTTCGCGGACGGCTTCCAGGCGGTCACGGGTAATGGCGCCGACACAACGGACGCCCAGGCCGGGACCGGGGAAGGGCTGGCGGTAGACCATATTGTCCGGAAGGCCAAGGGCCTTGCCTACCATACGCACTTCATCCTTGAAGAGCAGTTTGACGGGCTCCACCAGGGTGAAGTTCATGTCCTCAGGAAGGCCGCCTACGTTGTGATGCGCTTTGATACCATCCTTGCTCTCAAGGATGTCCGGATAGATGGTGCCCTGCGCCAGGAAGGAGATGCCCTCCAGCTTGCGGGCTTCCTCTTCAAAGACGCGGATAAATTCGTCGCCGATGATCTTCCTCTTTTTCTCCGGATCAGAGACACCGGCAAGCTTGTCAAGGAACCGGTCCACAGCATCCACATAGATGAGGTTGGCGTCCAATTGCCCCCGGAAAACGCTGATCACCTGTTCAGGTTCGCCCTTGCGCAGAAGTCCGTGGTTTACATGCACGCATACCAGCTGTTTTCCGACGGCGCGGATCAGCAGGGCCGCGACTACAGAAGAGTCAACTCCGCCGGACAGCGCCAGAAGGACTTTTCCCGTCCCGATCTGCTGACGAAGTTCGGCGATCTGTTCAGTGATAAACCGCTCGGCGAGGGCGGGGGTGGTGATGCGCTGCATATCCTGTGGGCGTACGTTTCCCTGGGGCATACTTATTTCCTCCATTTTTATGTCATTCGGTATAAAGAGGTTGGGTAAAACAATTGGCTCAGATCATGTTCGGGACGCCGGAGGAACCGAAAAAAAGTGTCGGAAGCGGGGGAGAATGATCGCTTCCCCGTTCCGCTTATTATCGCGGAACGGGGAAGAGGGTCACATTTCGGAAACCAGTTCGATCGCGCGGCTGCGGTTCAGCTTTTTGCAGACCTTGACAAATGTATCCAGCGGGATGTCGTGGAGCTGCTGCTTGGACCCGCGGACGGTGACCGAAACGGTACGGCTTTCGGCTTCCTTGTCGCCCAGGACCAGGATGTAGGGATCCTTCATGGTCTTGTAAGCCTTCACCTTTTCGTTCATGTTCTTGTCGGCGTAATCGACTTCGACGCGGATTTCCTCGTCCTCCAGTGCTTTGACCACTTCTTCGGCATAGGCGTTGTGCTCAACGCGGATGGGAACAACGCCCACCTGCATGGGGCTCATCCAGAAGGGGAAGGAGCCCTTGAAGTTTTCGATGATGATGCCGATGAACCTTTCAAGGGAACCGTAAAGCGCGCGGTGGATGACCACGGGCATCTCCATGCCGCCTTCCTTGGTCTGGTAGGTGAGACCGAAATTGTGGGGAAGCTGGAAGTCCAGCTGGATGGTGCCGCACTGCCATTCGCGACCCAGGGCATCCTTGATCTGCAGGTCGATCTTGGGGCCGTAGAAGGCGCCGTCGCCCTCGTTGACCTCATAGCCGTCCTCGCCGTATTTGTCGTCGAGGATCTTCTTCAGGGCCGCCTCGGCGCGGTTCCACACCTCGATATCGCCCATGAAATCATCCGGGCGGGTGGACAGCTCAGCGCGGTATGTGACGCCGAAGGTGGAATAGATCTCGTCGGCGATGGAGATGATATCGGCGATCTCCTCTTCGATCTGGCTTTCCATGACAAAGGTATGGTCATCGTCCTGGCGGAATTCCTGGACACGGAACAGGCCGTTCATCTGGCCGGATTTTTCCTTGCGGTGCAGAACGTCATATTCGCTGTAGCGGATGGGCAGTTCCTTGTAGGAGTGCACCCGGCGCTTGTAGGTCATCATGGCGTTGGGGCAGTTCATGGGCTTGGCGCCCATGGTCTCGTCCAGTTCACGGTTGAAGACCGCGGAGCCCTTGGGGAGTTTGACCTCGGTTTCCTTCGCGGCGCCTTCCTGCAGGTTGTCAAGCACGCCGGGGATCTCGGCATCGGCGGAAAGCCAGCCGGAAATGCCGGGGATCATGAACATATTGTTGACGTAATGGGCCCAGTGGCCGCTGATCAGCCACAGCTTTTTCTTGTTGACCACCGGAGCGGAGATCTCCGTATATCCGTGTTTCCACTGGATCTCGCGGGAATACGCAAGCAGGGCCTGGTACAGCTGCCAGCCGCGGGGGAGCCAGTAGGGCATTCCGGGGGCGGTATCGTCAAACATGAAAAGGTCCAGTTGGGCGCCGATCTTTTTGTGGTCGCGCTCCATGGCTTCCTTGACCCAGTTCAGGTGGTCCTTCAGGGCCTTCTGGTCCGGGAAGGCATACACATAAATTCGCTGGAGCTGGTCCCTGTGCTCGTCACCGCGCCAGTAACTGCCGGAAACGGCGCGGATCTGGAAGGCGGCGTTCATCAGTTCCTGGCTGTTGGAGATGTGCGGCCCGCGGCAGAGGTCCACAAAATCGTCGCCGGTGCGGTAAATGGTGATCTTTTCATCCTCCGGGAGATCGGCGATCAGTTCTTCCTTGAATTTCTGCCCCTTGAACAGAGCCAAAGCGTCATCGCGGCTCAGCTCTTCACATTTCCAATCCTCGCGGCGCTTGATGATCTCCTTCATTTTTGCTTCGATGACAGGGAAATCATCGTTGGTGCAGTTGCGGGGGAGAAGGAAATCGTAATAGAAGCCGTCGGCGATCTGGGGCCCGATGGCATACTGGACCTCGTCCTTGCCGAACACCTCAAAAACCGCCTTGGCAAGGATGTGTGCCAGCGAATGCCGGTATACATCCAGATAGAACTTCCTGTACTCTTCCTTGTCCATGCCTTTTCACATCCTCTCATTCTGATAGAAGGCTTGCAGAAAGAAACATCCCCTGCAGGCCAATGACCTGCAAGGGACGCAAAATGCGCGGTTCCACCCTTGTTGCCGACGTTTTAGCCGGCCTCTTCATTAAGTGATGATAACGGTATCGCCGTGCCTGTTCACAGGCCTCTCCGGGGCGGTCTTCGGTCTTTCCCGGCCGGATGCTTACACCGGACGCATCCTCTCTTGGGACCGGAGGAAAACTTACTCTTCCCCATCAAAGATTTGCATTATATGATACATCATGAGATCGGAAATGTAAAGGGGTAAATCAAATTTTCATTTATTTGCCCCATGGATCCGAACCCGGACAGTTTTATTCGCTCAGGCTTCGATCCTGTGATAGGAGGGGGCTTTGCGCTTCAGGAACAGGAAAGAAAGGGCAGAACCGAGGACCAGCAGGACAGTTTCGATCAGGATGATCAGCTTGTGATCGAGGCCAAGGATAAACAGCAGCACGACAGCCCCGGCATCGAGCGCCAGCACAACAAAGAATATGAGCAGGCCGAAGATCTGGTTCATGTTGGATTTGATCGCTTTAGTTTCATTGATCCAGTCCAGGCGGGGCTTGCCTATGTCGATGATCAGGCCGAGAACGGCGCCGATAAAGGCGAGCAGTGCGGACCACAGGAACATCAAAAAGGCGTATGCGCCGAATCCCGGGATGATCACCGCGCAGATGACCGGCGGGGGAATGATCCCCACCAGGGAGAAGAACAGCGCGGCGGCCAGTTTGGATGCGATCATGGTACGGGCGTCTGCGGGAAGACTGACCATCAGGGAATGGCGGCGTCCTTCACGACTGACCGCGGTGGAAGCTACGCTGTTCATGCCCATCATCAGGCTCATGATGCCGGTAATGAACAGGCAAATGGGAAGCATGGCTTGCTTGGCGCCGCCAAGAGTCCGGATAAATTCAGCAAGGCCGCCGTCGATCTGCAAAAACGGGATGATCATCAGGACGGTCATCATTGTAGGCATGATCACCGGGCCCAGAAGGCCGTTGACCAGATATGCGGGGGTACGGATCATCTCCAGGATCTCCCGTTTTGTCAGCGCCTTAAAAGGACTCTGGCCATGGATCACAGTCCGGCTCATATCGACTTTTTTCATCGGGGCGCCGGTCTCGCTGCCGCGGGAGGTGTCCTCAATATAGTGATATGAGAACAGCACCGCTACCAGCAGCATGGACACAACGCTTGCAACGATCATCAAAAGCATATCCATACCCCCGTCCGTAAGGGCGCGAGCGGCCCAGGCCACGGGAGGAATGGCAAGGATGATATTGTCGAATGTGCTGCTGAGAGATGTAATGCTTTCGGCAAGGGCCTCCTGATCCACGGAAGAACCGCCGAGCTGACCCGAAAAATAAGAGATAAACACGGCTCCCACAACCAGTATCAGGCTGAAAACGGTGGTGATAAGTTCCTTATGTGTCCAGAAACCGGGTACTTTGGAGATCAGGCCTGAGACCAGGGCGCAGAACGCCACCGGAACGGCGGGGGAGATGATGGTTACGGCCAGCGCGCGCAGCATTAGCCCGGCATCGAATCCGGTGCGGCTCATGAATACGACGGTCCCGGGGATAATGAACAGGGCGCTGATGCCGATCTCGGCGATCAAATGCCCAACGATGCGGGCGGAATACAGGGTGAAATTTTTGACCGGCAAATACGACAGAATGACGATATCCCTTGAAAAATACAGCCGGCTGAGGACCTCCAGGATGCCGTACATCACGGTCATGAACATGCTGGCGGCCACCAGGAACTTCAGCAGGATGTCCGCCGAGCGCAGGTTGATCAGCACGTCCAGGACCCGGAGCTCGAATATGACCATCATAACGGCCAGCATGCCCATCACGCCGATCATCGCGGCCCCGCGGCCAATGGACTTTTTCTGCGCGCTGCGGTCGCCCCGGGCAAACATATCGCTGAAAATACCGCTGATCTCCAGCTTCATCAGCGCAAAAAACGATTTCATGGTTATTCCCTCCAAGCAATCATCACGGATATGGTGATCAGTCTTCCGTTTCCTCGCCGCTGCCTGTCAGTTCGAGGAAGATCTGCTCCAGGCTTTCGGCGTGCTCGGCACTCTTGAGCTCATCCACCGTTCCGACCGCCGCAAGATGGCCCTTGTTGATCACGGCAACCCGGGTGCACAGCTTTTCCGCCACCTCAAGCACGTGGGTGGAAAAGAAGACGGTCTTCCCGAGCTTGCACTGGTTCTTCATTTCTTCCTTCAGCAGGAAGGACGCCTTGGGATCCAGGCCCATCATCGGCTCATCCAGGATCCATACGTCGGGATCGTGCAAAAGGGCGCCGATGGTTGCCAATTTCTGGCGCATACCCTTGGAATATCCCGAGATCCTGCCCCCGACAGCGTCGGTCAGCTCGAACATTTCCAGGTACTTGTCCATGCGCTCCTTGCGCTGTGCCGCAGGCACGCCGTAGATATCGCCCATGAAGTTGAGGTACTCCAGGCCGGAAAGGCGGTCGAAAAGGTCCGCACCGTCAGGAACGAAGCCCAGCTTGCGCTTGGCCTCCATCGGTTTTTCCGCTACATCCACGCCGTCAAGAAGGATCCTGCCTTCAGTAGGCAGGAGGCTGCCCGTCAGCATCCGGATGGTGGTGGTTTTACCGGCGCCGTTGGGACCGATAAAGCCGAAAAGCTCTCCGGTGTTGACGGTAAATGAAACGTTGTCAACGGCCTTCGCGCCGGATTTTGCATAGATCTTGGTTACTTTTGAAAATTCGATCATGGTTTTACCCCCTCAGAAATCATTGTTTACCAGGCAGGAGCATTGTAGCATGACGTCCGGTGTTTTATCAACGGTGAACGCCTGAAAACAGTATAAACAGGGTCCAAAACGACTTTTGTGCTGCACGGAAACGCATTTAGGTCATGCTCCGGAGAGCGGACTGAAGCAAAGCCTCATAAGGATCTCCACGTTCTTCGCCATGGACTGGACCGGAACGTATTCAAACCTTCCGTGGGCATTTTCATATCCCGCGGAAAGATTGGGACATGGAAGTCCGCGCCATGTCAGGGATGAACCGTCAGTGCCGCCCCTGAAGGGCTCAGAGACCGGGTGGATGCCGCTGTCCGCTATCGCCTGTTTCAGCCTTTCGGTGAGCTCCGGCTTTTTTTCCAGGATCTCTTTCATATTGCGGTACTGAAGGGTGATCTCAAGGCCGATCCTTTCCGCACCGTAACGATCCTGAAGTTTTTTAACGCATTTCCTCACAAAATCCTCCCTGGCTGCGAATCTATCTTTGTCGAAATCACGGATGATCATGCGCAGGGAAGCATGTTCACATGTCGCCGTGCAGGACGACACATGATAGAATCCCTGAATGCCGGAGGTGGTCTGGGGCTTTTCATCCTGAGGGAGCATCGCCATCAGTTCCGCGGCGATATCCACGGCGTTCACCATGATGCCTTTGGCCGTTCCTGTGTGAACGCTGCGTCCCGAGATCAGGATCTTTGCTTCCGAAGCGTTGAAGGTCTCGTCCTCATACCAGCCCAGGTGATCACCGTCCAGGGTATAAGCGCTGGGCGCGCCGAAGCGCTGCAGGTCCAGGTCCCGGGCGAGACCGCCTACCTCCTCGTCGGGGGTAAAGGCAAGCCTCAGCGGTGCGTGGGGTATCTCGGGATGGGCGGCAAGGCATTCGGCCAGGGTCATGATCGCAGCGATGGATGCTTTGTCGTCCCCCCCAAGCAGTGTGGTCCCGTCGGTAAGGACAAGATCGCATCCGATATACTGCTGAAGATTTGGGTAATCTTCGGCGCGCATCACAATGCCTTTTTCACTGTTCAGCAGGATGTCGCCTCCGTCGTAACCCTTCAGGACCCAGGGACGCACGTTTTCCCCGGGAGCGTCCGGAGCGGTGTCCATATGGGCGATGAGACCTACGGGGGAAGAGGGAGCATCGGGGCAGGAAGAGCGGATCCCGGCATAAACGATACAGGCGTTCTCGTCAAAATAAACGTCATTCGCGCCAAGGGATCGGAGCTCGTCTGCGAGCAAACGCGCCAGGTCCATCTGGCAGGGGGTCGTCGGCCATGTGCCCCGGAAGGGACTGCTCTGAGTATTGACGCGTGCATACCGGATCAGGCGTTCCGTTACTTTTTTTTCGATATCCGCATGGTTCAAAGCCAATCACCTTCCCATGGATTGATGCGCACAGGCTCCCCGTCCAACAGGGCGCGCTGTTTTTCGTCCAGGTATTTTTTATCGACGATGGCCTCGTATACATATTCCCTGAAATAATTTTCGCTGCAGACAAAATACCCTTTGCGGCCGGCTTCTTCGCCCCAGCTGTTTTCGATCTTCCAGCGGTCGGGCTTCCCGCTCTCATTAAGGTGTACGCCGACAAGGATCATGGCATGGGTGGCATAGCTGTCATGAGACATGAGCCGGTCCCCCTTACTCATGGTAAAATCGATCCCGCCCATGAGTCCGCCGTAATCGATGCTGTCCGGATCCCAGATCCCCATTGCGCGGTCCCCGAATGCGCCGGAATCGCAGCCGAACCAAACAGGCTTTCCGTCATTCAGCTGCCGGAGGACCAGGGTTTCCATTTCATCCGTAGACAGGTTCAGATTGTCAATATCGCCGTCGGCCATGCATCCGATGTAATGGAATATATAATGCAGGTCTTTTTTAAGACCGTCGGTGGGGTGATCGGTCACGGTGATATAATCCTCAAGGGGTTCGCCGATATATTTCCGGTAAAAATCCGTCCCGGTAAGGCGGCGGTCCTCATGGAAAACTCCATCCCGATCCCGCCAGGAAAAATCGAATTCAGCGGGTGGTTCTCCAAAGGCGATGCATTCCATGCGATAGACTTCTTCCAGCATTTTCGTTTTCAGGGGTACCGGATCTTCCCCGTTCCTGACGGCGGAGCGAAGAAGGAGTATATCTTTGCGAAGCAGCGAGGAAAGAAGCTTCCTGAATTTTTCCGTATGGGTCGACTGGTATGTTTCCGGCATCACGTTCTGCGGCACGACTCCGTATTTGCGGACCAGGTCCACGGCCATATCCCAGTAACCGCCGTCATGGAAGCCCTCCAGGATATATTCGTTCATTCTGTCGCTCAAAGGTCTGTCGGCATAACGGACGGCCATTTCCAATACATTATTGGCTTTTTCAAGCTTGTCATAAAAAGACAGGTAATTGCCTGAAAGCTCAAATTTTTCAAGCCCGCATTTGTCGGCAGCCTTTTCCCGCAGGATATTCATAACGGCATACAGCCAGCATCTTCCGCTTTTCTGCTGCCAGGTGATCCCCCGTGTCTTCAGTTCCACGGTAAATTCCCCGTTCAGCCTTGCGGCTGCGGACGGAACATATGCCAGATCCTGCAGTTCACATTTGGCCATGGCGGCCTGGAGTGTGGTTATCTCTTTTTTCGTTTTTTCTTCCTCACGGAAGCGGAGCAACATCTCCTGAGTGACGGGACTCATGGGTATCCTCCTTTACGTTTGTGGTGGTCGGCCGCATATCGGGTACAAAACAGGGAAAAGCGTTATTATTATACCCCAGTCAGAGAAAACAGGCAAAGGTCTTTTCCTATCGGTTTATTTATTTTTGAGCAATTGCATATCATTGATTGCTTTTTGCATCTTTTTCGAACGTTCTGACAGCAATCCATCAAGATCGGTCCGGAATTCCGGGCGACCCGTTCGGAAAAAAACGAAAAAAACAGCAAAAAAATAATCGGAAAAAGACACGGGGCCGTCTTCCTGCCGTTGTACATAGGCTCCGAATCAGTTATAATATAGAAAGGTCTTTTGCTTCATTCCCAGGAATGGCCGAAAAAACAAAAAGTGAAATTTCTAAAATTCCGTGTCCTTTTGATCCTTTTGCGTTTTGACTTTTTCCGCCTCCTCCCAGGCATCCGACCTGGGCCTGAGCGAACCGGACATTCTGGGACGGGTAGTTACAGTCGGTGCTATGCTCGGTCCCGAAACCATCTCGAAGAAGGAAAGAACGCCCTTATCAATGTACTCATTTTTCTGATCGCTTTGCAGCTTTGCGGCGTTGACGATGAACGCAACATGTTCAACTGGACGAGATACCTGAACACACACGTGATGCTGCCTGAAGAAAATGAAGACAGCAGATATATAGACGAAACAGGCACCATGTACGGTATAGGGTGACCCCTGATTTTCGGGGAACGGGAAGCGTTATGCCGGGTGACCATCGAGCCGGTTTGCGGAAAACGGTATTTGACGATATTTCTCGCGCAGACTAGGAAACAGCGATTACTGTTATCATGAACGGGGGACATGTCGATGATCAGACGTATTGCAGCGGGGATCCTGACAGCGGTACTGCTTTTTCTCCTGATTCCCGGCACGGCCGTGAAGGCTTCGGAGCTTTCTCCTTATACCAAAACCGTTCGTTACGGCAGCAGCGGAAGCACCGTGACCGAACTGCAGGAAGCGTTGTCTTTCCTCGGCTATTATCAGCTGAAGATCGACGGTAATGCCGGAAACGCCACAATACGGGCGGTCAAGGCTTTCCAGAAGGATCATGGCCTGAATTCGGACGGAGTCGCCGGCCCTGCCACCTGGGCAAGTCTGTCAGATGCGCTGGATGCTGCCGGGGCTGAGATGTCCGCAGTATTTGAAGTGGGTACGGAAATTCAGCAAAGTGTCCCCGAACAGAATGCTGCGGAAAATGAAACTTCGGATATCGGCGACGATACGCCTCTTGAGGGAGCGGAAGAAACGGTTTCCGGAAGCGAAGTCCCTGCATCCGCCGCCGCGCAGGAGACCGTCCTTCTTTCGACGGAGGCGGCCTCAGCCGTGCCGGATATCACACCGCTGACCGTGACCGTGCGCTACGGTATGCGCGGCGAAAGCGTGCGCGCGCTCCAGGAAGCTTTGATCGCCCTCGGCTACAGGCCAGGCACTCCGGACGGTGTATGCGGGAATGGAACAGTGGCGGCGATTCGCGCATTCCAGAAAGATTTCAACCTGAACGCTGACGGCGTTGCCGGCAAGGAGACCCTTGCGCAGATCAACGCCGGTCTGCAGGTGAAACGGGCGCAGCAGGAAAAGCCCGCCGGCCCCGATATAGCCGAAGTATCGGAAAACGTCACGGCTCCCGTGTCCGAGGCGGTGGAAGGACCTGCCGAAGCACAGGGCGTACCGGGCGGCGATGATGATCTGCGTATCCCTGCATCCGCTCTTTCCGGCGGTGACCGGGGTGACGATGTCTATGCCCTCCAGAAGGTATTGCTTTTCCTGGGGTATTATAACCTTTTCCTGGACGGATCTTACGGGCCGGGGACTGCGAACGCTGTCAAAGCATTTCAGGGTGATCACAGCCTGACGACTGACGGCCGGGCAGGCCCCCAGACCCTGCAGGCCCTTGAAAAAGCCCTGAAGAAAGCCCTTGCAGCTCCCGCAAACGCACAGATGACCTCATGGATGGATACCCTTGCCAACGAGAACGGTGTGAAGAACGGGGCCGCTGTGATCACAAAGGACGGAGAGCTCCTTTTCGCCTGGGGTTGGGGCGGGACCGACGAGGACACCTGCTTCAGGATCGCTTCGGTGACCAAATGGGTCACCGCCATCGGTCTGATGACATTATACGATCAGGGCCTGATCGACCTGGACGAGGATATCAGCGTCTATCTGCCTTTTGAAGTACGGAATCCGGGATACCGTGAGGAAAAGATCACTGCCCGCATGCTTTTGAACCACACGTCTTCCCTGCGTCCCGACGTCACAGATTATCATCCTGAATGGAGCCGCATCGGAACGAACGGATACGATCCCATCTTTATGGAGAATCTGCGGCCTGGGTCGATGTATTCCTATGCTGACTTTGACGGCGCGCTGCTTGGATCCCTTATAGAAGCGATCACCGGCGAGAGCGTCCAGACCTATATGGACCGGGCGGTGTTCAAACCATTGGGCCTGACTGCGGCTTATACTCCGAAGCTCCTGCCTTCAGGCGTGTCTGCGGCCGACCTGCTCAGCACCTCCGGCACAGTCCAGATCAGCGTAAAAAAGGACATCGAACGGGAATTCAACCTTTATGCGGATCCTGTGGACAACTGTGGCTATACGGTTGGAAGGTTGTTTATCAACGCTTCTTCCCTGTCCGTCCTGGCGCAGATGATGATCGACGGCGGTACTTACGGCGATGTCAGGATCCTGAATGAGAATACCGTCCGCCTGATGGAATCCGACACGACCCCGGCCCAAAGCCCCTACGGCCTGGGACAGGTGCGCCTGAACCAGTTTTCCGGCGGAACATGGTACGGTCACCAGGGCAGGTACGGTGGGCTTTCTTCCAACGTGTACTATCAAAAGGAAAACGGCATCGCTGTGGTATTGATCCTGAACGGATACGACTATCGCCTGGAAAACAATGTCGTTCTGCCGGCTGTAAGTATCCTAGACAATATGGACGCCCTGATGAACATGGCGGGCGTAACCGTTGACTGATCCTTTTTCATCCGAGCGGACATGGACTGAAAAAGCAGTCCTTCACAAAACAGATCAATTTAAATTTTTTAGGAGGAATAGAAAATGAAAGACGTCAATTGCGGCTACTGCATGCGGGATGAACATCTGGATTCTTTCGGCATCTTCATCTGCGACCTGAAAGTTTCTTCGCTGATCCTATTCCGTGAACAGAGCCATCCGGGCCGCTGTATCGTGGCGTACAAAGATCACGTCAGCGAGATCGTCGATATCAGCGCCGAAGAACGCGCCGCTTTCATGGAAGACGTCAACCGGGCCGCAAAAGCGATCCACGCCGCATTCCATCCCGACAAGGTGAACTACGGCGCGTACGGCGATACCGGCTGCCATCTTCACGTTCACCTGGTCCCCAAATACAGGGATGGATTCGAATGGGGCGGGGTGTTTCAGATGAACCCCGGCCTGAAGAAACTGACCGATAATGAATACGAAGACATGATCCGCAGGATCAGAGAAAACCTGTGATCACGGTCTTCCGGACCGCATGAATAAAAATCGCCGGGAAAGACATCTTTCCCGGCGAAATATGTAACAGGAGAACGAAAGATGGAACTGACTGTTGCGAGCAATAACCGCGGAAAGCTGGCTGAATACCGCGAGATCCTCGAACCCCTCGGATTCACGGTGTTTTCCCAGTCAGAAAAAGGAATCCGGATCGACGTGGAGGAAAACGGAACGACTTTTGAGGAAAACGCCCTGCTGAAGGCCAAGGCAGTCCATCAGCGGACCGGGGGATGGGTGATCTCAGACGACAGCGGACTAATGGTCAGCGCACTTGGCGGCGAACCGGGGATCTACAGCGCCAGGTATCTTGGGCTGGAAACGGAGCACGAAAGGCGGCAGGCCATCCTGTCAGCGTTATGCGGCAAAAGTGACAGAAGCGCACGTTTCGTATGCTGTATCTGCCTGGTCGATCCTGAGGGGAAAGAACACTTTTTCAAAGGGATATGGGAGGGGACCATCGCCATGGAAGCGTCCGGAGCAAACGGCTTTGGGTATGACCCGATCTTTATATCCGTGGATTCCGACGGACATACCACCGCGTCGCTCCCCATTTCCTTCAAGGAGACACACTCTCACAGGGCCAGGGCAGTTTCCGCCCTTCTCGCTTTTCTGAAAAACGAAAACCTCTGACAGCCATCAATCTTTGCCTGAAAATTTAACCCTGACAGACATCTCCACCTGGTTTCCGCGGATCCCGATGCGGATCTCATCGGCAGCATTCTTCAGGATGGAACGCTCATAGTGATCCCACCCGGGATCAAAAGAGACCTGAGAGTTCTCAAGCGGCATGGGCTGTTCGGCAGCATTTTCGGTAAACACATAGGATCCTGCGCCCGAAAGCATCGCACGCTCGAAAAAATCCCTGAGGCGGCCGAGAAACCCCTTAGCTGCGTCGTTTTCTTGATATGTTGTGGCGCTGATCAGTTCCGTTCGGGTCGCCTCATTCATCAGAATGGAAGTGGTCAGGAAAAACGTCATCTCCTTATCCCCGCTCTCGATCCAGAAACAGGCGTTCACTTCACCGGACAGGGAGCGGATCATGCTCATCATTTCTTCCGCGATCAGCCTGGCCCGGAGCGTTTCCTTGGGCGTCAGTTCGCACCATGCAGCAGCTTTTTCCGCTTCAGCAAGGGCCGAATCCTGTCCTGAACCGCTGTTCCTGATTTCGATCCTGTCAGATATCATACGATCATCCTTCTTTCCGGTGCCTCCCGCGGTGTGCGGAACCGGCTCCGTTTTTATTTTATTCCTTCAGGATCATCTCCGGGACCTGAAGGGAACGAGTCAATAAATTTATCTTCGTGACTGTCAAATTGAAGGAGAAGATCCGTTATACCGGATGCACAGCATGGTCATATCGTCAAACTGCGGAGCGTTTTGAACGAACCTTGCAACGTCGGTCCTCACAATATCCAATAACTTTTCAGGGTCTGCCCCGGGTTTTCTGTTGAGGGATCTCAGCATACGCTCAGTGCCGAACAGTTTCTTTTCCCTGTCTGTCGCTTCAGTAACACCGTCAGTATATAAAAACAGGATGTCTCCCTGCCCGAGGACCAGGTTGTATTCCGTGTATTGCGTACCTTCTATGGTGCCGACGGGCAGCCCGTGTTTTTCCCTGAACAGTGTGAACTGTCCTCCTTTAAAGACTGCAGGATACTCATGACCGGCGTTGGCCGCCCGTATGGTACCTGTAGCTGTATCGAGGATGCCGAGCCAGACTGTCACGAACATTTCCGCTTTGTTGTTCGCGGTGATCCGCCTGTTGACAGACGACAGGATATCGGCAGGGCTTCCTCCTGCCAGGGTGCCGTCGCGGATCATGATCCTTGCGGACATCATAAACAACGCCGCAGGAACTCCTTTGCCCGAAACGTCGGCGATGACAAGGGCCAGGTGGTTATCATCGATGAAAAAAAAGTCATAAAAATCCCCGCCGACTTCCCTGGCAGGAGCCATGCTGGCGCAGATATCGATTTCACCATGGCCGGAAAAAGGGGGAAAGGGATCAGGAAGCATGGCAGCCTGGATGCCCTTGGCAAGCTGGAGCTCGGTCTCGATACGGGTATTGTTTTCGGTCATGGTCTTCTGGGCCAGCACCATTTTGCGGCCGCGTGAAGCGATATCCGCACTGATGACCGCAGAGATCACAAACATCAGGCATCGCGGCAGGAAAGAGAAAAGATATGAGTTCCGTACATAGGTGCCAACATCGTATGAAACTTCGTTCAGACCGCTGGCGATCCAGTTGTCCGTAAGTGTCAGGACCGTTCCGACGGGGAGAGTCACATTGTTCAGGTCGATCCAGCCTTTGACCGCGCCGAAATAAGTGGAAAAAGCAAAAACAGCGACGGTAAGGTATGAGACCAGCTTTGTCAGGGTGCGGGAAAAATACCTGCTGGAGCAGATGACCGGGATCACCATCAATATGGCGACCTTGTGGGTCAGCATCCCGTCCAGGCGAGCATAGACAACGATAAGTAAAACAAGAAGGAAATATTTCAGCCACCAGGCATCGTTCCTGACAGCTCGGCAAACCACGGCGGCTGCCAGTATCTGGAGCGATCCGAAAATCGTGGCGTGATCAATGATCCTTCCTGTTACGGGAAAAAGATGAACGCGGACAGCTGCCCAGACCATGACCAGCAGAATTCCGCTGATCAGGAGCACATTGAACATAGCCCTGTTGGCCTGGACTTCATTGTCATGGAACAGGACCTCGGAACGGTATGCTTTCTCTTTTTTAAGGTAATAATCTTTGACTTTTTCGACAGGGTTCTTCATTCCGTTTCTCCTCGAGCATTCCTGCGCGGAAACGGCGCCGGATGAAGGCGCCGTTTCCGAAAGTACGCAGGAGAGGGGATCACCTGCGGTCCTTGTCGATGAATTCAAGGACTATGACGGACAAAAGGGCGTAGATCATAGCAAATAAGATGAAAACGAGCCAGTAGTTGACCACATTTTCCACATTTTTTTCATAAGCGTCGACATGGCTGATCTGCGCCGTCTTTGTCTGGATATACTCCCGCAAATTATCCTCGCCTACCAGGTCAATCAGCTGACCAACGGTGATCTTCAATGTAAACGGCTGGTCACGGCGGGCCTGAATGTCCGGGTTGGTGATGATCGCATCAATGAGCTCGCCCAGGGTGAAGCTCCGGCCGAGAGTGGTATCCCTGTACGTGTTCACACCGTCCTCAACCTTAAGGAGATCCAGCACGTCGCGCAGCGTGAAGTCCCTTCCGATCTCCAGATCCTTAAGGTCCGATCCTTCAAGTTCTTCGTCCAGGCTGTTCAGAAGTTCCCCGACGGTTGCAAAACCAAGGTTCAATTCCCGGAAGGAAGCAAAATTCGCATCGGTCCTGAGGGATGCCAGGATTTCACCGACGGTCATCGATGCATCGATCGGTTTTTCGAGGAGCCCGATCACGGTCTGAGAACTTGTGAGCACGTCCCACAGCTCGCCGACGGTAAAGGTAGCGTTGATCTCCCTGCTGCGAAGCTCGTCCATCATATGGTTGTCCTTATCTTCAAGGAGATTCAGTACCTGGCCGACGGTATAGGTGCCTCCGATCTCGGAGCCCTTCATCTTGACCAGCGTATTCCACAGTGTGACCATCGGCGAGTTGTTATAATCGGACTGGGCGGCGAAGCATTTTAGGCCGTAGCTTGATATGGTGTAATGTGAGATCTCCTCAGACCAGGCGGGCAGGTTGAAGATCCCGCCGGAAAAGACCAGCTGGAAGATCAAAACGAAAGGCATGATGGTCATTGCCGTCGTTGTGGAGTGCGCAATTGCCGAGATCAGAAGGGACAGCATATCCGAGGCAAAAGAGACCAGAAAAACGGTAATGGTCAAGTCTAGCGCCGTTGAAAACGTGATCAGGCCGTCCGAAAGAGGGATCTTGACGCCCATAATGATGAGGACATAGATCGTAATGCCGCTCTGCACAAGGCAAAGGAGCGCCTGGTAGATCATATGCGCGGCGATGTAGGACGAAATATGCAGCCCGGCCCGATGTTCGCGCTTGAGGATGTTCCTTTCCCTGCAGATGACCTGGATGGAGTTGAAACATCCGTTCCAGATAGCGACGCAGGCGAGGGCGAAGGCGCCTTTCAGTTCGCCTTCCATAGTAAGGAAAAAGTCTTTTTTGATCACCATGGATACCAGGGCCGCGATGATCGCCGCCATGGGGAGCACCTTCCAGTCGTTCTGATAGAGAAACATCCTCAGCAGCTTGCCAAGATAGATGATCACCTGGGGGCCGCGCCCGCGGTGGCGGATATGGACCAGACGCTCGGACTGAATACCCGCTTCCTGTTTGTTACGCATGCTGCACCTCCGCATACTTGGTGATAAATTCGTCCGCGCGTCCTTCGCCGCCCTCTTCCTGGCGGTTGATGGTCATGACGATCTGTTCCATCGTTTGCTTGCCGAAGAAACTCCGCGCTTCTTCTATGCTTCCGAAAAACGCCAAACGCCCGGTGCGGTTTGAATCCTTGGCCAGTACGATCACGTCGTCAAACAGGTCGATGACACGGTCGGGAGTATGCGTAATGACGATGATGATCTTGCCCTGGTCGGCGATCATTCGGAGCTGCTCCATAAGTTCCCTGGCCATGACGCCGTCAAGGCCGCTGTCAGGCTCGTCGAGGATAAAGAGGGATGGATTCGATATGAATTCAAGGGCGATGGAAAGCCGCTTCTTCTGGCCGCCGGACAGTTTTTCCACCAGGTTGCCCCGTACGGGAGTCAGGCCGAAGATCCGCATCACCTCTTCCACACGCGCCTTGCGGTCCTTGCTGGATATATCCCTGGGCAGGCGCAGACGGGATGCGTCCGTCAGTGTCCTGTAGACCGTATCCTTGCCTCGCATCAGTTCCTGTTGGGGGACAAAACCGATCTCGTACTGCATTTTCTTGTATTCGCTGTATATATCGCCGCCGTTGAGGGTCACCTTTGCTTTTGCTTTCTCATAACCGTTGACAGCGTTGAGGAAGGTGGTCTTGCCCGCTCCTGAACCGCCCAGCAAAAGGACCATGTGTCCGGGCTTGATATACATGTGGATGTCGCGAAGAAGATATTTCTTCTGGAAAAATTCCTTGGCCGTACGCTCTTCCAGGTTGACGGTCAGGCCGTCTTTCATTCCAGCGACGCTGACGCCGGAGATCGTATCCAGGGACATCCTGGTCAGGTCTTCGGCCTGGATCTCCGGCTGATATTTGGGATTGAAGCCCCAGATCACCGCGGGCAAGCCGGTAATAAAGAGCCAAAGCCACATCCACCAGCCTTTGGCATGATACATCTGGATGATCCCGCTGCATATCCGGATATGGTACACCACTCTGACAATCAAAAGGACAAATGCCAGCGCGGAGAGGGCCAGCGCCAGATTGCTTGCCTGGCCTTCTTCGATCTGGACATCCACGATCGTCAGAATGAGATCCATCACAAGCATGATCACATTGGTAATGAACAGAACACGTCCCTCCGGTTCGCGTCCCGCACATCTTGAAAACATATAATCCCTGACGCATGGCACAAGAGACCACCTGGGATCAACACCGGACTTTTTGAACATACCCCAATAGCCGGCGATCAGGAGCACTGCCAGGGCGATCCCGTGCCATGCCGTCGTGTCGAAAAGCAGGATTCCGAGGATTTTGAGTGCGATCATGATCCATTCCCCCTTCGATCATATGGTATGAAGCGGTTTATTGTTCACACGGGATGCGGTCTTTGGACCCGTCCAGAACCAAAGTCAGGTTGTTGAGGTTCAGGGAGTATGTATACCGGATATCATCGGCCATTGCGGTGACAAGCCGTATGCCCATTCCCTTGCCCTGCTCTTCGGGCGGGATATAACTGACAGGGTCAAAGCCCGAGCAGTCATCCCGGAAGCGAAGGACCCATTTGTCGTTCTTGTGCTGGATGCGTATGGACAGATGATTTCCCCCGCCTGGGGAGAATCCGTAAGATACGGTATTCGCTGCCAGTTCCTCCACGCAGACGGCAATACGGTTTGAAAATCGAGCGCTTTGCCCGTGGCGGGAACAGAACAGCCCCGCTGCCTGCGAAACGGAAGAAACGTCCTCCATGGTACGGATCTCAGCCTCCATAAGGTCATTTTTGTCCACACCGAAGGAAGGATCAAGAAGCATAAAGCGAGGGAAATCGTCGCGAACATCACGGGTCCTGATATACGTGTAAAGGAAGACCGCGGCCAGCGTTATGATCTCGCCGATGACAAACTGGAGCCATAACCCGTCGATACCGATCATCTGCCGCAGAAGGAGCGCAGCGAGGCACGGGAAGACAGCGCCTTCACAGAAGGAGAAGACCTCTGTCAAAAGGACACGTCCCGTCCCCTGGTAAAAACTTTTCAGAGCGTTGGCGGCGCAGCATGGGATCAGGCCCGAGGCCAACAGCCTGACGCCGAGGATGGCCATCCTTTGCGTCTCGTTCTCCTCAGTCAGGAAAAGGCCCACGAAAAACGGAGCAAAAATAACAAGTACGATACAAACGCACAGGCCGAGAAACACGCTCCATCGTAGAAGGAGAAACAGCACGTTCCTGAGGCCGTTCCGGTCCTCTTCCTGGCAAAGTATGCCTGATAGAGTCAGTGAAACACCGCTCATCCCGGTGCTGATGCTGTTGCTGGCGTTCATGATCCCGCTGGCGACGGCATACGCAGCGACCGCCGCCGCGCCGCCGCCTTCGGATCTCATGAACATGCGGTTGAGGAAGAAGACCAGAATAATGGAGGAAGCCATATTGAATGCTGTCGGGATACCGCCCCGGAAAAGCTCGCCTGCTTTGGCAAAGCTGAAACTCCTGAAGGAAAAACGGAAAACGCATTTTTTTGACAGGAAATAACCCAACCCGATGACCACGGCCACATAATAGCTGAGGGCCGAAGCAAGCCCCATGCCGAACATGCCGCCGTGGAACACAAGTACGTTCAGGAAATCAAAGGCGACATCGGAAACGGTCATCCCGATCACCGCGGCGATCAGGAGTGCGTTCTTTCCGGACATCATCAGGAACGGGACCAGGATCAAGGCAAACATCGATCCCGGAGCACCGATGGAGAAACCGGCAAGGTAACTGACGGTATCGTTGTGGATGACTCCGGAGGCGCCGGCGCCGACGATCCGGGCAAGGAGGGACCGGAAAACGAGGACCAGCGTCATGAAAACAAGAGAAACGGTGAGGGAGATCACGACAGCAGTTGAATAACCCCTGTTCGTTTCTTCCTGTGAACCGCTCCCCAGGGATTTGGAACACACCACCTGGATCCCGGCTGACAGCATGCCTCCGACCGCTCCGATGGAAAGAAGGAGCGGATTAGAAAGCTCGTAGGCGGCGATCGCGTTGATGCCGAGGAAACGGTTGATCATAATGTTGTCGATCAGAAGACAGACCGACACTGTAAGCGCCGAAAAGATCTGTGAGGCAAGCATCTGCCGGATTAGTTTCGGTGTCATTCCCGAACCGTCCTTTTCCCTGGTTGCAAAACCGGTATTGGAATAATCCAATTTATTTTACACGAGTAAAAACAAATTGTAAACCTTATAAATGATAAAAGGTCATTGCAAATCAAAACGTTATAAAGTAAAATAGTATCTACCTCCCGGCGCAGGAAAATGTCGGCAATATTGTCGCTGTGTTTACGTCGGAAACCCAATGAGAGGAGATCCCGGATATGAAAAAAACTCACGCTGCTCTTCTTGCCCTGCTTATGATGCTCTTTCTTGCCTTCAGCGCCAACGCTGAGGTATCAGAGTGGCTGCAGGCGGATTATCAGTATACCTCCGCCGGAAAGATCGAATCGGTACGCTACCTGAACAGGAACGGCGACCTGACCATAGCCGACGACCTGGGTTATGCCCAGGCCATATATACATACAAGGCAGGCCGGCTGCTCCAGTACGAATACCAGGACGATAAAGGCACGCCCGTGGACTCTGTATCGGGATTCTGCCGCTGTGTGTACTCTTATGAAGGAAAGCGGGTCGTCTCTCAAGCCTATTACACAGCGGAAGGCGCTCCCGCTGTCGGTCCGGAGGGCTTTTTCGAGGAAAAAACCGCGTATAGGGAAGGAAATATCTCATCCATTACCCATTACGGTACGAATGGACAGCTTGTCTCTTCCGATTCCCTTTACGCAAAATATGAAGCCGTATACAAGGCAGACGCAAAAGATTCCCTCCACTTGGTTTCCGAGCAGTACACCTCCGCCGACGGATCGCTGTTCGCGGGGGACCGCGTTTGGGCGAAGGCTGTTTACCAATACTCCGATAATTTCAAGTACAAAACGCTGACCGGTTATTACGGTCCGGACGGAAAACCCGTAGTGAATCCCTCCGTTGGCTACGCTTCCTGCGTATACGACGTAAATCAGGACAGCGTCCAAAGGATCGCTTATTTCGATGCCGACGGAAGGGCCATGGACGGTCCGGAAGGCTGGTCGGCCTGCAGCTACACTTACGGCGGTTCTAAAGAGACCCGCAAATACACCTGCGCCGACGGATCCCCCTTTGTGAACAAAAAAGGCTACAGCATGATCACCCAGGTTAAAAACGGCAGCCGGGTGACAGAAGAGTATTACTATGACGGGGACGGCAAGCCCGTGTTCACCTCCGACGGCTACGCCGGCTGGAAAAGGACCTACGCCAGCGGCGGAAAGGTCGGCATGCAGGTATACCTCGGAAAGGACGGCAACCCGATGAACGTACCGTCCCTGGGGTACGCCCAGTTCAACCGTACTTATTCCGGCGGCCTTTTGACAGAGGAAATGTATTACGATGCCAGCCATCGCGAAGTCGAATGTGCGGACGGATACCACAAGGTGATCTACACCTACGATGAAAATAAGGACCTGGCCGAGGAATGGTACTACGGCTTGAATAATTCACTGACCCCCTGCAGCGGCGGGTACGCCGGCAAGGCTTACGAATACGACTTTTCCGGCCGTACGACCAAGGTCATCTATTATTCGACCAACAAATCCATTCAGGCAGCTTCTGACGAAGCGCTCGGAGCCTCCGAGGTACGCACGACCTATGCCGGCGGGAAGGAAGCCACTGTCAGTTACTACCTGAAAGGCAAGGCCGCGCTCAACAGTGACGGCTATTTCCGCAGGGAAAGCGTTTACGACAAAAACGGCCATCTGACCAGCCGTTCCTGGTACGGTACGGACGATACACTCATCGATACCTCAAAAGGCTATGCCAGGGTCGAATATGGCTATGATCCCCAGGGCAGGCAGATATCAGTCCGCTATTACAACGCCGATATGGCCCTGATGACGCCGAAACAGACCGAATACGCCTACACCGAGACCAGGTACGGCGTGGATAAGACCATCTACACCCTGTATTATTTCGGTTACGACGGCCAGCCCATGACACTGAAAAAAGGGTACGCCTCCCTCTTTCGCGTTGTAGACGATAAAAACAGGGTCATTGAGGAAAGGTATTACGGTATCGACGGGGAACCTGTCACTGTCGGGGGCTATCACCTGATCCGCCAGGAATACGGCCCGAACGGAAAAGTAAGTTCGGTACGATACTTTAACACGGACGGAACGCCCGCCGTCGTGAACAACGGCTCCTCCGGCTTGAACTATAATTACGACGAAGACGGACGTGTGTCGGTCATCCGTTATCTTGACGGAAACGGCGCTCCCATCGCTATCCGTGAAGGTTATGCCACCTTGACCAGGGAATACGACGATAACGGGAACATCACTTCCGAAAGATATTACGACACACAGGGCAAACCCGTAAATCGCACAAAGGGATATGCAAGGATCGACCAGGTGTATGACGGCGAAAAACGCCCTGTCTTTACCACCTGGTATCAGCCGGACGGTCTTCCCGGGCTTGAAGGGGAGACCTACTGCAGCGCGGCGCGTATCTATGGCAAAGGCGACCAGGTCGTCGACATCGTTTATTTCGATGAAAACAGCCAGCGCGTTCTCTGCAAGGCAGGCTACGCCGAATTGAGAAACCAGTACGATCCCGAAAGCGGGGAGACCGTGCGATGGGAATGGTACGGGGCCGACGGAAGCCCTGTCGCCTATGACGGATACCGTGCCGCGATGACAAGGGAATATGACGACAAGGGCAATGTGAAGCTTGAAAGCTATTTCGGTACCGACGGAGCCCCCGTCTTGGGTGAAAAGGGATGGGCTTCCATCTACCGGGAATACAATGAAAGCGGAAAACCCATCCTGACCGTCTGGTACGGAACGGACGGAAAACCGGCTAACCCCTCCGGCAACACCTACTGCGCCCTGAGGCAGACATATGACGAAAGAGGAAACTGCACGGAGTACCGTTATGAGGACGGAAACGGTCGCCCGGTGAAAGCCGAGGAAGGCTACGCCGTCATGCAGCGCATTTACGATGATAACCGCAAGGTTACGAGCGAATCCTATTTTGACGAAAACGCTCTGCCCCTTTTGAACGCCAAGGGTTATGCCCGGATCACCCGGGAATATGACGGAAAAGGGAATATCACCGAAGAACGCTATTATGGCACGAATGGAAAGATGATCCTTGCGTCCTCGGGATATGCCATGGTCCGCACAGAATACGATGCCGCGTCGGGGCTTATGAACACCAGGACCTGGTACGATACCGAAGGCATGCCCCTGTGTGCCAACGGGTATTATGCGACGATCGAAAGGCAGTACGATGAAAACGGCAGGATCATCCTTGAAAAGTATTACGGTGCGGACGGTCTGCCGGCAGCCGGCAAGGATGGATACAGCGGGATCATCCGCAGATATGACGAAAAAGGCCGCGCGGTCTATATCAGCTGGTTTGACGAAAACGGGATCCCCGGCTTTGCAGGCGACCTGTATGTCAGCAAGGAGCAGGATTACGACGAAAAAGGCAACATCACCGAATACCGCTACCTTGACGGCGCGGGAAAACTGACGCCCTGCAAAAACGGCTATTCAGTTCTTCGCCGGAAATACAACGATAATAGTCTCGTGATCCTGGAGCAGTACTTTGGCTCCGATCTGGCTCCGTTCTCTGTTTCCAAAGGATACGCCGGAATTTCCAGGGAATATGACGCCATGGGCCGCACTGTCCGCACGACATACCTTAACGCCGACGCATCGCCCGTAATGATCTCCGGCGGCTATGCCTCTGTAGAGACCGATTACACAGGCGATTCAAAACTGGTTTCCAGGAAGGTTTGGTACGACGCTTCCGGACAGCCGGTGCGCGCCAACGGTTATTACGCGGCAGTCGGCTACGAATACGACGGCCAGGGCCGCGTAGCCATGGAAAGCTATTACGACGAAAACAACGACCTTACTCCCTGCAAGAAGGGGTATGCTCGGATCTATAACGAATACGATGCCCAGGACAGGCCCGTATTTACTGTCTGGTATGATATTGACGGGCAGCCCTTCAATCCTGAAGGGAACACCTACCCGGCCCAGGAAACGGAATATGATGAAAAAGGCAACGCGGTCTGCTATCGGTACATGACCGCAGGCCATGAACCGGTCGCCTGCGCAGCAGGCTACCAGGTCCTCCGACTTGCCTATGACGGCAATGGCAAAGTCACCGACGAACGGTATTTCGACCATTCAGGCATGCCGGTCATGACAAAGAACGGAGCCGGTCTGCACAGGGAATACAACGAATACGGCCGTGTGACGCTGATCCGGTATCTTGACGAGGAAGACGATCCCTTCATGCTGTCGGACGGGTACGCCGAAAAACATACGGAATATTCCGGTTCCACCGCCCTCGTCACCCGTGAAGCCTGGTATGACAATCATGGCTCCTTTGTCGCCCCCGACGGCTATTACGCCATCGTAGAACGCAGTTATGATGCTGAAGGCAGAGTCGCTAACGAAAAATACTACGGCACGGACACGAAGCCTGCCGCCTGCAAAGCCGGCTATGCCGTCGTTACCAGGGAATACGACGAAAACGGGAATGTTTCGCTTGAACAGTATTACGACCAGGCCGGCGGCCCATTCGTTACTGACAAGGGTTACAGCGGCATCCGCAGGGAATACAATGAATACAAACGGGCAACCTGGGTCTGCTATCTTGACAGCAATGCACAGCCCGTTGTAATCAGCGCAGGCTATGCTTCGGTGCGCACTGAATACTTGGGCAAAACGAAGTACGCTGTAAAGCAGTCCTGGTTCGGCGCGGACGGGGAACCCGTAAGCCCCAACGGTTACTACGCTGCTGTAGAGAAGACCTACGACGAAAACTATAAAGTCACTTCCGAACGATACTACGGTGTCGACGGCAACCTTACCCTGTGCAAGAACAAATATGCCGGCATCGACCGCAGGTACAACGACAAGGAACAGGTCATCTATGAAAAGTGGTACGATGCTTCCGGCAATCCGTTCAATCCGAGCGGCAATACCTTCGTCGCCCAGGAGATCTCCTATAACGAGGACGGCAGGGCTTCGGAATACCGCTACCTGGATGAAAACGACCGGCCTGTCAAATGCAGCGCCGGATACGAGGCTCAGGGCCGTATCTACGACGAAAAGGGCAATGTCGCCGAATATACCTACCTTGACGCGAACGGAGTCCTTACCCCATGCGCTTCTGGTTACGCATATCTCCGTCGTGAGTATGACGACAGCAAAAATGTCATCCTCGAAACCTATTTCGGCACCGACGGGCAGCCGTATGAAATGTCTAAGGGGTACTGCGGGATCCGCAGGGAATACAATGAATTCAAACGGGTAATCTTTACATGCTTCCTTGACGCTGAAGGCAGGCCTGTCCTGACCAAAGACGGTTATGCCTCTGAGCGCTCCGAATACCTGGGCAATACGAAATACGCGACCAAACAGGCCTGGTTCGGCGCGGACGGGGAACCTGTGAGCCCCAACGGATATTATGTCCGCATTGAGAAGGGCTACGACGAGAATTACAAGGTCACATCAGAACGGTACTACGGCGCTGACGGTCAGCTTGCTCTCAGTAAGAACAAATATGCCGGCATCGACCGCAGGTACAACGATAAGGGGCAAGTCGTCTATGAAAAGTGGTACGATGCTTTAGGCAATCCCTTCAATCCTAGCGGCAATACCTTCGCCGCCCAGGAGATCTCCTATAACGAGGACGGCAAGGCTTCGGAATACCGCTACCTGGATGAAAACGACCAGCCTGTCAAATGCAGCGACGGGTACGAAGTCCAGGGCCGCACTTATGATGAAAAAGGCAATGTCGCCGAATACGCCTACCGCGACGTTTCCGGCGCTCCGGTCCCCTGCATATCAGGCTACTCATTCCTGCGCCGTGAATATGACGACAGCAAAAACGTCGTCCTGGAAACCTATTTCAGCACTGACGGGCTGCCGTATGAAATGCCGAAAGGTTATTGCGGGATCCGCAGGGAATATAACGAAAGCAAACAGGCGACATACACCTGTTACCTTGGCGCGGATGGGACACCCGTGGTGACCGAAGACGGCTATGCTTCTGTACGCACCGATTACCTGGGCAAAACGAAGTACGCTTTAAGGCAGGCCTGGTTCGGCGCTGAAGGTGAACCCGTGATCCCCAACGGATATTACGCTGCCGTGGAGAAGACATACGACGAAAACAACAAGGTCATAACCGAACGGTACTACGGCGTCGACGGCAGCCTGACCCTGTGCAAGAACAAATATGCCGGCATCGACAGGCGGTACAATGACAAAGGGCAGGTCGTCTTTGAAAAGTGGTACGATGCCTCAGGCAATCCCTTCAATCCAAGCGGCAATACCTTCGCCGCCCAGGAGATCTCCTATAACGAGGACGGCAAGGCTTCTGAATACCGCTATCTGGATGAAAACGACCGGCCCGTCAAATGCAGCGCAGGGTACGAGGTCCAGGGGCGTACCTACGACGAAAAGGGCAATGTCGCTGAGTACGCTTACCGTGACGTTTCCGGCGCTCCGACCCCATGCGATTCGGGATACGCTTATCTCCGCCGCGAATACGACGACAGTAAAAACATCATCCTCGAAACCTATTTCGGCACTGACGGACTGCCGTATGAGATGCCTAAGGGCTACTTCGGCATCCGCAGGGACTACAACGAGAACAAGCGGGCGACATACACCTGCTACCTTGACTCGGATGGGAAACCCGTGGTGACCAAAGACGGTTATGCGTCTGTCCGCACCGAATATCTTGGCAATACTAAGTATGCTACCATGGAGGCCTGGTTCGGCGCGGACGGGGAACCTGTGAGCCCCAACGGATACTATGTCCGCATTGTGAAGGGCTACGACGACAATTACAAAGTCACATCAGAACGTTACTACGGCGCTGACGGTCAGCTTGCTCTCTGCAAGAACAAATATGCCGGTATCGACCGCAGGTACAACGATAAGGGGCAGGTCGTCTACGAAAAATGGTACGACACTGACGGTGTGCCTTTCAGCCCCACCGGAAACACCTTTGTCGCCCAGGAGATCGCATACAACAACGAAGGCAAGGTCTCGGAATACCGCTACCTTGACGAAAACGACCATCCGCTGAAATGCTCCGCGGGCTATGAAATTCAGGGACGCATCTATGACAGTTACGGCAACGTCAGCGAGTTCGCCTACCGGGATGCCGACGGAAACCCGGTGATGTGTGCTTCCGGATACGCTTACCAGTATCGCGAGTACGACGCACAGAAGCATATCGTGCGCCAGGCTTACTTTGACACGGAGCATGCCCCTATCGATCTTAAAAACGGATATGCCGGTTATACCCAGACCTTTACCGAAAGCGGCAAGGTACATGTAATCACTTATTTCAATGCAAATGGCGAAACCACGGAGATCAAGGGCGGTTATTCGAAAGCAGAATATATCTACAGCAGCGAAGACGTTCTCCTCAAAGTCGTTTATACAAACCTTGCAGGCGAAACCGTCAAGGAAGAAAATAAGTGATCTCATCCATACCGGGCCTGATCTTATGATCAGGCCCATTGTTTGCCTTAAATGACCAAATTTGTCGAATTTGGCAGATTTAGCATTGAATTGCACCGGTTTTCATGTTATTATATCCATGTTCCAAGAAAATATTCGGTCATTCGATCAAGGAGGAAAAAGCCCATGGATATGAATCTGCGCCCCGCAAATGAATGCAAGTTTGACGCCGTCAGCCTTGGCGAAATCATGCTCCGCCTGGATCCCGGCGAAGGCCGTATCCGCACTGCCCGTTCCTTCCGTGCCTGGGAAGGCGGCGGTGAATACAACGTGATCCGCGGCCTGCGCAAATGCTTCGGACTCAGGACAGCCGTAATCACCGCTTTCGCTGAAAACGAAGTCGGCTACCTGATGGAAGACTTCATTATGCAGGGCGGCGTTGACACTTCGCTGATCAAATGGATGAAGACCGACGGCATCGGCCGCATCTGCCGCAATGGCCTCAATTTCACCGAACGCGGCTTTGGCATCCGCGGTGCCGTAGGATGCTCCGACCGGGCGAACACCGCTATTTCCAAATGTCGTCCCGAGGATTTCGATTTTGACTACATCTTCGGCACACTTGGCGTTCGCTGGCTGCATACCGGTGGTATCTACGCCGCTCTTTCCGAGGAAGCATCGGAGACCGCTATCGCCGCCATCAAGACTGCCAAGAAATACGGCACCGTGGTCTCATATGACCTCAACTACCGGCCCTCCATGTGGAGTGCCATCGGCGGCCAGAAGAAGGCTCAGGAAGTCAACCGTGAGATCGCCAGGTATGTGGACGTTATGATCGGCAATGAAGAAGACTTTACCGCCTGTCTCGGTTTCCAGATCGAAGGCAACGACGCCAATCTTAAAGAACTGAATATCGAAGGCTACAAGAAGATGATCAACGAAGCGGCCAAGACCTATCCCAACTTCAAAGTCGTCGCCACCACACTGCGTACCGTTAAAACCGCTACTGTAAATGACTGGAAAGCACTCTGCTGGGCTGACGGTGAGATCTATCTTTCCAAGGCCTATGACGGGCTTGAGATCATGGATCGCGTCGGCGGCGGCGATTCCTTCGCTTCCGGCCTTGTTTACGGCCTGATCTCCACCGGTGATCCCGAGAAGGCGGTCAATTATGGTGCCGCACACGGAGCCCTTGCCATGACTACCCCCGGTGATACCTCCATGGCCCATAAGAATGAGGTCGAAGCCATCATGGGAGGCGCCGGCGCCCGCGTCAAGAGATAACAATCCTTCCCCGTGTCTGTTCGGGCACTGTCCTTACGGCAGTGCCCTTTTTCGGGTTCGTCGGTGTCCAAACGAACACCCCATGACGAAAGATCTTACATCAAATGGCTAACAGAGGGGAGAGAACACTTTATGTTATTAATCAGAAACGGGTTTGTAAAGACCGTTTCCCACGGCGACATCCCCGGAGGCAGTGTTCTTGTTGATAACGGCAGTATCGCCGCTGTTGGCAGGGACCTTTCGGTGCCTGACGGTTGTACGGTTTTTGACGCTCAGGGAGGTTATATTACCCCAGGGCTTATCGACGCCCACACCCATATAGGCTTGGATGAAAGCGCCGTACGCTGGGAAGGCGCTGATTACAACGAGACCAGTGCCCCTGTGACCCCGCAAATGCGCGGGATCGACGGCCTGAACCCAATGGATCCGGCATTCTCGGAAGCACGGCACGGCGGCGTTACCACTGCTGTAACAGGCCCCGGATCTGCCAATGTGATCGGAGGCACTTTCCTCGCGGTCAAACTCTTCGGAGACCAGGTAGACGGCATGATCCTGAAGGATCCGGTGGCGATGAAGGTCGCTTTCGGTGAGAATCCCAAGGGCTGTTACGGGCAGAACGGGCGAAAGGAACCGGTGACCCGCATGGCCATAGCCGCCCTGCTCAGGGAAACCCTTTGGAAAACCAGGAATTACGCACGGGAGATCGAAAGATCGGAAAAAGAAGATGACGGAAAGCGACCGTATGATTTTGGACTTGAAGCGATGCTCCCCGTCATCCGCAGGGAGATCCCTCTCAAAGCCCATGCACATCGGGCCGACGATATCCTGACAGTCCTGAGGATCGCAAAAGAATTCAACGTGGACGTGACCCTGGATCATTGCACCGAAGGGCATCTGATCGTAGATACGCTGATCAAAGCAGAGCGGCCGGTACTGGTCGGCCCGACCCTTGGCGGGAAGAGTAAATTCGAACTGAAGAACAAATCCTTTGAGACTGCCGGTATCCTTGCAAAAGCAGGGCTCACTGTATGCATCATTACCGACGCGCCGGTCATCCCGCTGGAACACCTCGCCCTCGCTGCCGGATTGGCCGTCCGTGCGGGTATGGATGAGGAAGACGCTTGGAAAGCCATTACCCTGAACCCTGCCAGGGTGGCAGGTATCGACACCCGTGTAGGTTCCCTGGACATTGGGAAGGATGCCGATATCGCCGTCTTTTCCTCCGATCCTCTCAGAGATATCCAGGCCCGCGCTATCCAGGTATTCATAAACGGCAGGCCCACGCTGTGACCTTATACCGGCGGGCTTATATATCGCAAAGGTGTAAAAAACGCGTCCCGGAACAAGATGCCGGGACGCTGCTTTTTCTCTTTATTTATGCTTTGGATCCACCCAACTGACCCGCATCGCGGCAGCGCGGCGCTTATCCTCGTCTGCGGCGGCATAATGCTTCCTGGTGGTGTTCACATTGGAATGGCCCAGCGAAGTGGCCACCAGATAAATATCCCCGGTTTCGCGGTAAAGGTTGGTACCGAATGTGGAACGCAGTTTATGCGGGCTGAGCCTTTCCTTCAGCGGAGCCGCGGCTGTAGCGTATTTTTTTACCAGGTCCTGCAGCGCCCGGGTACTGATGCGTTTTTTTTGCAGTGAAAGGAAAAGGGCGTTTTCATGTCCTTCTGCGGGCTGGATCGTGTTTCTTTGAGCAAGGTAGTCCTCAAGCGCTTCCTTCACGCCGTCGTTGAAATAAAGGATCACCCGGTTCCCACCCTTGCGCGTGACGGCAAAGGCGCTGTTGTCCAAATCCACATCGTCCAAATCCATACCGATCAGTTCACTGGCGCGGATCCCGGTGCCCACCAGCAGACACAGAATGGCCAGATCCCTGACCCTGGTGTTTTCCGCATATTTCTTCTGTCTTTTGCCCAGGCCCTCGCCGGTTTCGGCCGACTCCAGCATACGGGCTACCTCGTATTTGTCCAGGTAAATGATCGGCTTTTCATGTAGTTTGGGCATTGTAAGCTTTTCGGTCACATTTTCAGGGATAATCTCATGGATATACAGGTATTTGAAAAAAGACCTGACGGCCGACAGCTTGCGGGCGATGGCGGCCTCATCGTTCATCGTCAGCCGCACGTCGTCGCTGTTCTCGTCAAACAGTGCATTTCCGCTGTAATCAGGCCGTACATACTGCCTTAAATAGTCCTGGTAGCGTTCCAGATCCCTCAATGTGATGCGTGCAAGATCCTCCGAGGTAAAAGAACCGGGCTCAAGGGACGCAAAAGCAGGTTCCTCCAGAATCAGAAAATAAAAAAAAGTCCTGAGGTCGTGCACGTACGCAAGTCTTGTAAGCACCGACGTCGTTGATGAAACAGAAAGGATATAATCACCGCACAGAGGGGGGAGGGATCGCAGTACTTCCCGGATCTGCGCGGTCGCTTTTTGCTTTTTCATTTGATGATAATCCGTTTTTTTCCCAGCCATGGCTATTCCTCCGATAAAAGTATATGCCGATAAGGCACGCCTTGTCAAGGAACGCGATGAGTAATAACCAAGGAGAGAAAAGGTGTGCTGCTTCGTGTTTTTTTCCTGTTTTGCCTTTACAAATATGATGCGCTGTGGTATAATATTTTTTGTGAGGGGCATTAGCGCAGCTGGTAGCGCGCCACAATGGCATTGTGGAGGCCATCGGTTCGACTCCGATATGCTCCACTCAAAGGACCTCGTCTTATGACGAGGTTTTTTGTATATAACATACCATTTGTCCAAAATAGCTCATCCACACCGCAGGTTGACAAAACGGCATTCGAGTATTATAAATGTAATAGAAAACTTCAGCTGCAGCCTGCCAAAACATACGACCGATCAAGAGCTCATTTCCGGCGTAAGGATATGTCGGGCGAAAACCACACATGAAACGGGGGAGAAAAATGAAATTCGATTCTCTTGGTAAAAAGACGGCAATCATACTTACCCTGCTGCTTCTTTTCGAACTTCTTCCGCCGTTTTCCCGCGCTGAAACTGCCGATCCGGGATATGATATCAGCAGCCTCAGTTATGAACTGGTCTTTTCGGACGAGTTCGACACGGAAGGCCTGCCCGATCCGTCCCGGTGGGCCTTCAACACCGGGGGAGGCGGCTGGGGCAACGGCGAACTGCAGTACTATATGCCCAAAGGCAACGCATCGATCGAAGACGGTGTACTGATCATCGAAGCAAGAAAGGAAAAGCGGGGCAATTGCAGTTACTCATCCGCGCGCATGCTCACCCGGAACATTGCCGACTGGCTGTATTGCAAAATAGAGGTCCGCGCGAAGATCCCTTCCGGCAAAGGCACCTGGCCCGCGATCTGGATGCTGCCTACCGATTTCGCTTATGGCGACTGGCCCGCTTCCGGCGAGATCGACATCATGGAGCATGTGGGCTACGATCCTGACGTGATCGTACAAAGTATCCACACCAAAAAGACACACGGCGGATCCGCCAGCAATCACAGCGTCACTGTACCCGGGGTGCGGGAAGAATTCCATACCTATGGCATGGAATGGCTTCCGGACCGGATCATTTACTCCATCGACGGGGAAGAAACATATATATATAATAAACCGGATACCAATGAAGGGGACCGCCCATCCGATACCTGGCCATTTGATCAGCGAATGCACCTGATTTTGAATCTCGCCTTCGGCGGCACCTGGGGAGGGGCCATGGGTATTGATGAAGAGTGCCTTCCCGCAAGGTTTGAAGTGGACTACGTTCGGGTATACCAAAGTCCGGAGATCATGGCGATGACCGGGCAGTGATATTTCCTTTCATGTCATTATTCCACAGACACGACCGACGGCCGTAAGAAATGCATAATATTTAAATTTAAAATGGAGTGGTCCATCATGAAAAAAACGTTATGCGGCATTCTGTCCTTTACCCTTTTTTTGCTTGGCTGCGCATCCGCAGGGGCAGAGAGCCTGCCGGTGCGTCATAAATTATTGTATCAGGGGCACGGCAGCCTTCGCATCGTTACCAGGGAAGGGAAGGTGATCTATATCGACCCTTATGCGGGGAATGGATATGATCTGCCCGCTGACCTTATCCTTGTATCCCATGGCCATCGGGACCATAGCGCAGTGAATCTGATAAAAAAACAAAACGAAGGCTGCCGTATCATTTATAATACGGACGCCCTGATCGGCGGAGAATACAAAACCTTTGACCTTGGCTTTGCTACGGTCGAAGCCGTACAGGCCGGCAATAATAAAAACCATGACATCAAGGTATGTGTCGGATGGATGATCACGCTTTCCGACGGGGTATCCATTTATGCGACCGGAGATACCTCTGCCACGGATCAGATGGCTGAGTTAGCAAGCCGCGATATCCATTACGCGTTTATAGTGTGTGACGGAAGGTACAACATGGATATCGACGAAGCGATCGCCTGCGCTAAAATAATCAACGCTCAGCATAGCGTACCTTATCACATGTCTCCCGGTGCACTGTTTGACCGGTCAAGGGCAGAGCTGTTCGATGTGCCGAACAGACTGATCATCCCCGCAGGCGAGGAGATCGTTTTGGAATGACCGTCAATCCGACATGGTTTGTTGTCAGTGACTTAAGTCCTTTTTTATCCGGATACGCTCCGGGAGGCAAATATAAATATGAACACCTTTGAAAAAACCAAGTTTTCTGTTTCTCATCCGGACGGAAGTACCGTACGAGGTATCCGTTTCAAGTCTGATTCGGCAGGAAAGCGCCCGGCAGTGATCATCTGCCATGGCTTTAACGGATGCTATGCGGGCAGCCTTGACCGGGGAGAAGCTTTCAGCACAGCGGGTTTTGACTGCTGGCTGTTCGATTTCCGCGGCGGTGGCGAATATACGGCCAGCGATGGAAAGCTTTCGGAAATGATGACCACGGAAACGGAATGCGCCGACCTGAAACTGATCATAAAATACGTCCTCTCACAACCCGAAACCGATGGGCATCGGCTGTTCCTCCAGGGAGAAAGCCAAGGCGGACTGATCTGTACCCTTGTGGCCGAGGAATTACCATCTTTGATTTGCGGTCTCATCCTCTGGTATCCTGCCCTTTTGATTCCCGAAGCGTCACGGGAACGTCTGCAAAAAGGCGTGTGCGACGTATTCGGGATCCGCCTATCCCCGGATTTTGATCGGATCGCGGCAAAGCTTGATCCATGGATAAAAATGAAGGATTATCCCGGAAACGTGCTCCTGATCCATGGTGACAGTGATCCGGTAGTACCTTTGGAATATTCAAAAAAAGCTCTGTCATTCTTCCCTAATGCCAAGCTAAAGGTCATCCCCGGAGCGGGGCATGGTTTTAGCGATATTGATCTGAAAAGTGCAATACTTTGGTCTGTTTCGGAAGCAACTCATATATACAAAGGTCTTATCAGGTCATAGTCTGTTTTGCGCCGTTTTAGAATTGTTCCGTCAAAGCATACCATGGAGGACCATAACGCTTTTTTGATCCGCGATCCATCCTTTATTCCGATAAAGAATAATCAACCCCTGATAAAGCAAATATCGCCGGCATGTCAAATACCGGCGATTTATTTTTCGCTTATTTTTTAAATGTCAGGCTTCGGCCTGCCAGAGACCGTGCAGGTTGCAGAAAGCGAGGGCAGAAACCGCTTCGTCGCCTTCGGTCAGGGCGAATACGGCTTTAGCAGGTTCACCCGGCTTCAGAGCCTTGCGCTGACGCCCTTCCTTAGTCTCAAGAATGATCCATTCGATAAAATGTTCTTCGGTCATCGGATGAGCGACAGACCCGACCTCCACCGTCACTTTAAGGCCTTCAGTTTTGATCACGGGCACATGCTTTTCCTTTGCTCCGTCGCTGGTGCCTGGGATCATTTCTTTCATCGGTTCACCACAGCATTTGGTAGGGCAGGCACTGGGTTTGATGATTGCGGCGATCTTGCCGCATCCTTCGCAGACATAAAATTTCATCGTCTCGTCTCCTTTCATCCCGCACCTGTAAAGCACAGGTTTTCCGGGGGGGAAAATTCGTTTCGCGGACCGGAATACCGATATTATAAAGCGGTTTCTGAAGACAAATCAAGTGTTTTCATTCCGCTTCCTTCAAGCTCGACGGCATATGACTTTCCTTTGAAAGAAATATGTACGGCGAGGGGATCGGGAGAGGAATTGACCACCGCCAGGATATTTTCACCCGGATAATAGGCGCATTCTGCCAACGGATCGTCGGTATGGGGAAGGCTGAGCTCCATGCCGTTTGTAATAAGCCTGTCCAGGAGGGCGGTATTGGCCGGACTGTAGGAATAGCCTGCCAGATAGATGCCCCTGCCCCTGCCGAAAGGATGACTGGTGATCACCGGCATGCCCTCTTCCTGCCACAGGACCCGCACTTTTGGATCGATGATCCTTACCGGAACGGTCTTGCCAAGGCCATGCTTATCCGGACATACACCGGGCATTTCATCCGACGGTACTGCGAAAGACCCGTGGCAGGAATATGCCGCGTCGTCCCTGTCGACGCCCAGCACATTGGCCAAACGGAAGGAACGGAAACCGTCCGGCGCACAGGATGGTTCGGCAATGCCGATCACTGTGCCGCCACGCAGCGCAAAAGCACTGACGCTTTCAAGGATCTTCCCGTCGCGCCACGCGTCGCCGCCGGACCATGCAGTACCTTCCCAACCGCAGTTGATAAGGACGTCAATGCCTTCCGGCACGCCGTCCCTGATGTCCTCAAACGAAAGAAAGCGGACATCATGGGGGAGGCCGGACAAACTCTCGATCACATGGATCAGGGGATGCATATAGGTTTCGTGGAAATGGCCGGACAAGGTCCAGGAGCGAAGGCTGCCCCACGAGGTCAAAACACCGATACCCACTCCGGATCCCACGGGCTTCCCGGTATCGTGAAGAGCGGATATCCGTCGGAACTCCCGGAGGATCCGATCCATGGCTTCAGTAAAGTCAGGATAGTCCGGCACCAGGTGCAGATAGCCTCCCAGACCTGTACGGTCGATCTTCTGTCTCAGCATGGCGCGGCGCACGCGCACCCAGTACTCCAGAGCGTCCCTTCCGGGTCTACCGCCGGGAGAGAATGTGGGAGCGCCGCCCAATCCTACCGGGAACAGGTACGGATGGAAACGGATCTCATGGGTCCGGGCCGGGACCCCGGCGCAAAGACGCACCTCAAAGCCGGAAAAGACGCACTTGATGATCCCGTCAAAGCCCATCTCCTCAAAATGTCCGTTCCATGGTTCCAGGCCGACCCAACTGTCGTCATAGAATACATACGCTTCCTTGCCATATGCGTGAGTCATATCGGTAAGGCTCCGCCCCAGTTTCCTGACGAAGCGTCCCACAAAATCCATCCAGTCTTTTTTGTGTGCTGTCGGGGGGACATGTGTGGCGTTGTATTTTCCCTTTCGGACAAAATCCTCGGCGGTCAGCGCATAGCCGTATTCCTTTTCAAAATCCTTCAGGGCGGCTGGGCTCACGGTAAAGTCATAGCTGGCCCAGTCCGTGAAAAGATTGCGGTTCAGCTCTGACGATCCCCAGATCCAAGCGAAATTGTAAAACAGCGAGGTGAACCGGACCACATTGGTATCCGGATGAGCATCCAGCCATTTTTTCATCCATTCCGTCAGGTATTCACGAGCCTCAGGCAGGTAGGGATCCAGCACCATCAGGTGCTCCTTGTCCCAGTGGTTGGTAACATGATTGTACATCGAGATCTCTTCCCAGATACGCCAGGCAAGGAAGGAGACCGTGTACTCCCTGTAGGGGGCAGAAGGGAAAGCGACCTTTCCATCGGCATAAGACACTTTATCCCTGTCCACCCTGACATTTTCCGTACGGTCCCATACTTCAAGGTACTTAAGAGCTTCCGGACTTTCGTTCACCTGAAACTGTTCCGCAAAGAAACCGTCCATCAGGCTGATCTCCGTCCGGTCGGAAGATGCTGTCACAGGAGGTGTGGAAAGAAACGACTGCTGCCTGCATTCCGGATGCTCGCGAAGAAACGGATTGTGTTCCCGGATTGGGCAGAGGGTAGAATAGATCCTGTAACCCGATGAAACGATCTCAGGGCTCAGCCTGGTACCGTCGCTGTCACGGATCACGTCGGCGTCCCACCGCCGGGCCAGGTCCAAAGTCAGCTGTTCGCATCCGCTCTCACCGGGAAGGGTAAAATGTCCTGTGCAGGTCTTCATGCGTTATTCACCGGCTTTCAGCGCTTCCGCAAGGAAGCAGAGCGCCAGCCCCTGGCCCCAGCCCTGGGTCCAGCGCCTTGAAATATTGCGGTATCCGTCCAGGTCGCGCATAACAGCGGTGCCGCCGGACACGTTCAGCACCCTGCCATCAGGAGTGATGTTATCAAGGATACCTTTCAGGGAAAGGGCAGCGTATCTTGTGTGAAGAGGATTGCCGCTTTCCAGCATGGCGGCGGCGATGCCGCAGCTGGCAGACAGTTCCTCATAGCTCTCCGGGTCGTTCACAATGGTATGCCACAGCCCGTTTTCCGTCTGCAGTGTTTTCAGTGCGCTCAGCTGCTCACGGAGGGAACCCTGCACATCCATAAATTCCGGGTAGAGATATGCTTCGGGCAGGACCCGATGTACCATGCTCATGGTATAAGCTGCCCAAGCGTTGGCCCTGGCCCAATAAAACCCGGACATATGGTCCCCGGTCAGGTTATTCCACCCGTGGTACCATAGGCCGGTGGAGGGATCCTGAAGAAAATCGATATGCCTTGCATACTGGTGAAGCGCGTCGTTGATCATGTCCCGATCCTTAAGCAGCACACCCAGGCGCAGTAGAAAGAAGCCTGCCATCATCAGCGTATCCGCCCACGCCTGCTCCGGAAAGTCGTTGTTGACAGATACTGTGTGCTGCAGGACACGGTCCGAAAAACGCAGGGCGTCGTTCGTCAGGTATGCCGCTTTTGATTTGGCGATGTCAAGGTATTTTTCATCCCCCGTATGCTGGTAAAGCGAGATAAGGCAATGTCCCATGGCGCAGGTATTCACTGTCCAATGGGGAAGGCCCAGGGAGATCAGCTCGTCCACCTTGGCCTGAAGCATCCTGAACCACTCGTCATTCCCGGCACATTCCGCCGCAAAGGCGATCCCATGGTAAGCTACTCCGCAGGGCCAGTCCCATGTAAGGTCCATTTGCAGTGTCTTTTTGACAACGCTGTCCATTATCTCAAGGATCTGTCCGCGGTCGATATCCAGTTTGATCATGAGCTGTCTCCTTTAAAACAGCCGCGCAGGGCTTGCGCCCTGCGCAGTTGTTGGGATAGTTTTACACGTTCTGAAAATGTTATTTCGCGGGAACGACTTCCACGGCGGTCAGGTTCAGGGGATGCGTGGAGTTGCCGGCTTCCCAGGCGGCAGCACGCTCGTCGATGATCTCCTGATAACCGGCATCCAGGTATTCCTGCGCATACTGTTCATACAGCGCTTCGAATTCCTCGGGCTTGCACATGGTCAGGGCATCGCGATATTCCTTGTACTTGTTGGTCAGCACGGTCTGGTACTCGCTTTCGGCTTCCATGCTGACGGAGAAGAGGGTGTTGGCGATGGCCCATCCGGCATCACGGACGGCGACCTTGTCATAGTACCAGCCGATGATGTCCTGGGTGAAGTCCTGGGGCAGGTCATGGGGCAGGTTGTTGGAGATCACATCTTCGATGGTGCCGGCCTGGCGCGCTTCGATGGTGATGCACCAGTAGTCCTTGTTGTTGTTGAAGCCCATCTTGTAATCGCCGTTGTAGTTGCTGTCGCTCACAGGCAGGCCGTTCTCGTCATAGTTGAAGTTCGCTCCTTCGACGCCCCACTGGAAAGCGAACAGGTTTTCTTCCTGGGTCAGCCATTCCATGTACATCCAGGCAGCTTTCATCTGGTCCGCAGTTGCGTCCTTGGAGAAGCCGATCATCATGCCGAAGGGGTTGTCGGTACGGTAGCCGGGGGTGGTGCAGCCTTCAGCGTCAATGGTGCCGACCACGGGAGCGAGAGCCAGCTTGGCGCCGGGATTCGCCTCATAGAAAGCGGTCAGCCAGGGCATGTCGGCGGAGATGTAGCCGCCGTAGGAATAGGTGAGGCCGTTGATGAAATTGGTCTTTTCATCTTCGCCGTTGGTCAGGTAATACTCGGGGTTGGTGATGCCGGCATTGTAGTCGGCGTTGGCCTGCTGAAGCAGGATCTTGTTGGGTGCCCAGCCAAGGGAAGGAATATTGTAATCGCCGTACATGGCCCATTCCTTCTCGTCAAGGGGCCAGGTACGGAACTTGTAGTTCTGATCGGAACCGACGCCGGTGATCATCGTGCCTCCGCCGGGATGTTCGGCAATGCCGGCTTCCATGATCTTTGTCATGGCATCCAGGTATTCGGCACGGGTGACAGGCACATGGTCATACCCGACGGCTTCCAGCCAGTCCATGCGGACGAAGCTCTGGAAGGTGTAGGTGGTGTCATAGTAAGGACGGAATGCAGCCACAAAATAGGTATCGCCGTTGATCTGGGTGAAAGTCAGCTGGTTGTTGGCGACCATCCTGCCGTAATAGGTGGGGGCAACAGCAGCAAAGTCTTCCATGTTGAAAGTAGTAAGATAGCCGTCCGAGGCCCACTGGGTGACCTTCGGATAATCATATTCCATCAGGACAGTGGGAAGATCGTCCGCTGCGGCAAGCATTGAATACTTGGTCATCACGTCTGTGCGGGGGATAGCGACATAGTTCACGGTAATGTTGTACTTGTCGCCGAAATTCTCCTGAATCCACTTGGTCCAATAGTTGTTCTCTACGTCGGGCACACCGGCCTGGCCGCGGTCATACACGGGAATGGTGATGGACACATTCTCCGCGAAGGGTTCCCAGGCGGGGGCCGCCGCTTCTTCAGCCACGGCGGGCACCGCCGCAGGCAGCATCATGGCTGTCAGGGCAAGAGCAAGCGCTTTCTTGGTCTGCATAGAATAGCCTCCTTTTTTATTTATGGTTGACGCCGCCGCGATCAGACGGCGATCTCCATCGTTTTATCCCTTCACTGCGCCAATCATGACGCCCTTAACGAAGTATTTCTGCAGGAAGGGGTAGATGCAGATAATCGGAAGAGTCGCGAACATGATGCACGCGGCCTGCAGCACCTCGGGAGTGCTGGTCACCTCGATGGCTTCGGACAGCGTGGCCGTCTGCGCTTCGGAAGCGGACGCCACCAGTTGGTACAGTTTGTACTGGATCATCTTCAGCCCTTCAAGGGTGGTGTAATATTTGTTGTCGGCATAGGCGTTCCAGCGGCCCACTGCGTAGAAAAGGGAGAGGGTGGCGATGATGGGTTTGGAAAGAGGCAGAACAATCCTGAAAAGGATCTGGAAATTCGTCGCGCCGTCCAGGAAGGCCGCTTCTTCCAGGCTGTCGGGAATGGAGGACTGGAAAAAGCTTTTCATGATCAGCATATTATACGCGCTGTAGATCAGCGGGAGGATCAGGACCCACATGTTGTTGTACAGTCCCAGGTTTTTATACAGCAGGAAGGTGGGGATCAGACCCGCGCTGAAGTACATCGGGAACATCAGGATGAATGTAAAGAATGTCCGGCCCTTCAGGCGTTTCTTGGACAGGGGATAGGCCGCGCAGGTGCAGACGATCATGCCCAGCAGCGTGAAGATAGCCACAACCATCACACTGAAGCCGAAGGAACGCACCATGCTGCCGTCCTGGAAGATGGATTTGTAGGCCTCAAAATTGATGCCCTTCGGCCACAGGACCACGGACTTCTGCATGACAGCCGTATTGCTGGATATGGATTTTGCAGCCAGGTGGATGAAGGGAAGAACACAGGTAAGGGAGAGGACAGTGAGAATGAAAATGATCAGGAAATCGATCACGGTGAATTTTTTTACGGCATGGGAACCGTCAGACACGGTGTCAAATTCTCTCTCTTTATTTTTTGCCACGATCCGCACCCCCTTACAGAAGCCCGTCTTCGCCAAGGGCTTTGGCAAAACGGTCGCTGAGGACTACCAGGAGCAGTCCGACAAGGGACTGGAAAAGGCCCACCGCGGTCGCCATCGAAAACTTGGAATTGGCAAGGCCTTTTTCATAGATGTAAATAGCCAGCTGATACTGGAAATCCTTGACCTGGGTATTCCCGAAAACATCCAGACGTTCGTAGTTGGACCCCATGATCTTGCCCAGATTCATGATGAGAAGGATCACGATGGTACCGCGGATCCCCGGAAGGGTGATGTGCCAGATCCGCTGCCAGCGGTTCGCACCGTCGATCATGGCCGCCTCGTAAAGCTCTCCGGAGATCCCGGTGATGGCCGCCAGGTAGATGATGGTACCCCAGCCCATACCCTGCCACACGCCGATGAGCAGGTAGGTGGCGGCCCAATGCCATTTTTCCGTAAGGAAGGGAATGCCGCTGTCGATCCATCCCCAGTTCATCATCAGGATGTTGACGATGCCCGTGGTGGGCTTGAACAACTGGTAGGCAACCGCACCGATGATGACCCAGGAAAGGAAATGCGGAAGATACAAAACCGTCTGCGTCACCTTTTTAAAGCGGGGAAAGCGCAGTTCGTTGAGCATCAGCGCCAGGATGATAGGCATCGGGAAGGAAACGGCCAGATCCAGCAGGTTGAAGACCAGCGAGTTTTTCAGGGCCCGTATAAAGTCCCTGTCCTTGAAGATCTTTTCAAAGGTCTGCCAGCCCACCCATTTGCTGCCCGCATAACCCTTGGCCGGTTTGTAGTCCATAAAGACCATCCTGAGGCCGGGATATGCGGCGTAATTGAAGATGACGACCAGCGCGACGGGGATCAAAAGAAGAAGGTACAGATGCCAGTCCCTGCTCAGGGCCTTTTTCCATTCGTGCAGTTCGCGTTCCATCCGTGACTGCGTTTTTGCCGGCCCGCTCACGGTTTTAGATGACTGAATCATAGAATCCCTCCAGTGCAAATGCTCTGCGATAAACATGACCACACTGTCTTAACGACCCTGATTGTACCTTTTTTTACATTATACTCCGTTAAGTATTATAAAAACAAACGATATATGATCGTATTTTTCCCATTTTCAATCATTTATGATCAGGGGAACGATAACCCGAAATCAGATCTTTCTGTTTATAACGCCTCCCGGGTCTGTACACGCTTTATGACTGCATGGTATAATCGTGTCGAGCATTCGGATCATTCCGTTACTTTTGCCTGTTTGATCACAGATAAGGAGACGAAAAATGCTGACACACCGTCTGCACGGCAGGGATGTAAGCGTGATCGGCCTGGGTACCGCACATTACGGGGGACTCATCCCAAAAAGCCTGGCCTTCGACCAGATGGACGCCTATCTCGCCGCAGGAGGCAATCTGTTGGACACGGCGCGGGTATACGGCGACTTTGTGACCCCGAGGACAGGGGAAAGTGAAAAGATCGTCGGACAGTGGATGGAGGAACGGGGAAACAGGAAGGATATCTTCCTTTCCACCAAAGGCGGTCATCCGCCCTTTGAATGCATGTCCAGGTCCCGGCTGAGTCCCGGGGAGATCATCGGCGACCTGCACGAAAGTCTGTCGGACCTGAGATGCAGTTATATTGACATTTATTTTCTCCACCGGGACGACGAAAGCAGGCCGGTGGAGGAGATCGTCGATACCCTGGAAGGCTTTGTCGCAGAAGGGCTGATAGGGATGTACGGGGTCTCCAACTGGAAAACGGAAAGGATCATAGAGGCAAACCGCTATGCCGCGTCCCGCGGATACCATGGGATCGGGGCAAACCAGCCCCAGTTCTCCCTGATGAAGCCCAACACTCTGGGCGACAGGACCCTTGTCAGGATGGACCGGGCCATGCACGATATGCACTGCCGCCTTTCCATGCCATGCTTTTGCTTTTCCAGCCAGGCGGAGGGATTCCTGGCAAAAAAGCTCTCCGGTATGCCCCTTAACCCGGATCTGGTAGGCAAATATGCTTCAGCTGCCAACAGCGCCATCCTGGATAAGGTAAAGGCACTGGCTGCGGAGGGCATTTCGGACCCCGACGAAGCTTCCGTGGCGTTTTTGACCTGTCAGCCCTTCCCGTGCTTTGCCCTGTGCGGTTCGTTCGGTCTGGACCGTATCCGCACCTGGGAACGCCTTGGGAACGCCAGACTGCCGGATGGATTGATCGACGAACTTAACTCTCTGACGCTTTAGGGCAAAAACGAATACCCGGAACGCCGTGCGCCGCGTAAGAAGCGATTCCGGAATGACGAATCCGGCATATGCGGCGCACAAAAGCCGGTTTCCGGTGCAGATCAAGCTGAACAGCTATAGAACATGACAGATTCGGAAAGGACATACATTCAATGAAAACATTTTTGAAAGCCCTGGCTCTTCTTTCAGCCCTGCTTCTGCTGATGCCTGCATCGCTCGGAGAAGGGGAGGACCCCATCGTTGTCATCCGTGTACGGGATGTCGGTGATATTTATGTTAAGCTCGATCCTCAAGCCGCTCCCGTCACCGTTTCCAATTTTCTGAAACTGTCGGACAGCGGCTTTTATAACGGCCTCGCCTTCCATCGCATCATCAGCGGGTTTATGGTGCAGGGCGGTGATCCGCTTGGCAACGGTACCGGCGGATCGGACGAAACCATCACCGGCGAATTCAGCCGGAATGGATGGGATAATCCTCTCAAACACACCCGGGGCGTGATCTCCATGGCCCGCAGCAGCGATATGAACAGTGCCTCCTCCCAGTTTTTCATCATGCATGCCGACGCCCCCCATCTGGACGGCGCCTATGCCGCTTTCGGGCAGGTACTCACGGGGATGGATGTGGTGGACGCCATGTGCATTAATGCCGCAGTAATCGATTCCAACGGCACCGTCTCTCCACAGGATCAACCGGTTATCACTCAGATCCGCCGCGCATCCCCGGAGGAAGCCCGATCCGTCGCCGAAAAAGAGGCGCTGAACGGTGCGGCCGGAGGGAAGTATATAGACCGCATCACCGGTGCCTCCTTTCCTGTACCCGAATGCTTTGCCCTGTCAGGATCAACCGGCACCTCGGTAGTCTTCTCCAACGGAACGGACAGCTTTTCTTTCAGCTCTGCCGATTACTGGAAGCGCTTTGGCTGGGTCAATCAGGAATACTATGCCGGTCAGGGCATTGACCGCACCAAGTTCAACGTTTTGTCCCTTTCAAAGGACAGCATTGCCCCCGGCAAGGATCCTGCCGAAGAGACCCACGGCGGTCTTCTGTGGTATACAGTCACATTGGATTCAAACGGTCTCAGTACCAGACGCTGGGTCACCATGGACAACGGCAATTTGTTTGTCCTGACAGCCGGCGGAGAAAATGCCATTGCCGCTGCGGTCTCGGTGCTGGATACTCTAAAAACCGCCGGTTTTACAGGAGATGAATAAGAGCTCGGACACAAAATATATATTGACGTTATTTGCCTGATCCCCGGATAGGGCAGGGGTTGGTTTAATATCTCTGCCGTAAATGTCACTTTACGGCAGAGATATATGTTTATAAAGCAGGGGATGGGGGCGAAATTGTAAAAAACGCAAACAGCGGGTCACTGACTGACAATACCTCATGCAAAGATACTTTTAATCCGGCGAAATCTTTGCTATAATAGCTTCGGAAAAAAACTTCTTTTGAAAAGAGGATCCGGCCATGAAAAAAATGAAATTCCTGAAAAGCGCGGCCCTCCTTGCCGTCCTTATTCTGTCTGCCCTGACCCTGACCGCCTGCGTTTCCACTCCGCCGATCGAAGCCACCTGGTCCCTCGGTTCCATCACGGGAAACGGCAATATGAGCATGGAACTTGCAAACACCCTTTCCGCCGCGAAAACCGCCGGCTTTGAGGTGTATATGACCTTCAGCGGAGGAAAAGGTTCCATCGCCGTCCAGGGCTTTGCTCCCCAGGCGTTTACCTATACGCTGAACGGAAGCAAGATCACCATGATCATCGACGGTATCTCATCCGTATGCACCTGGACAGTCAGTGGGAATACCCTGACCCTGGATTACGCGGGTTCGCACCTGGTACTGACAAAGAAAACATGATCATTAAGATCATAAACGACAAAAGCCGGAGGCTTTCGTACCTTCGGCTTCTTTGTTTTACCTGGGCATGTTGCTTTTCCCGGCTGCGCATGCAAAACCGGCATAATCTTACCTGAGTTTTTTTCCCTCAGTCGTCCTTCCAGACATGATCGCGGATCCTTTCGTATTCCTCGGGAGTGATCTTCAGTATGGTACCGTGCTTGAAGCCATACGGGAAAGAAAACGCGCTGTCTGAACGGGTGAATACTCCGTTTTCGATGCCGTCCGATACAAAGGGCACATAGCCCTGCCCGGCGCCCCTGACCCCGTAATAGTCCACAAAAAGACACCATCGTCCGTCGTCGAGCCTGACGGCCGTAGGTGCTTCATACAGCCCCTGAGCGATGCCTGCCATGGATGTATCAAAATCCGGGACCCGGGTCCACAGGCCGCGGGCTGATGGCGCGGAAAGCAGGATCATGGTGGCGGGGTTTTTCTCGCTTTTTACAAACAGGTAATACTTTCCATTTTCATAGTACGCAGCCGAATCGATCACCGAGGAATCCTCCTTGCGGTAAAACAGTTCAGGTGCGGAAAAATGGATAAAATCCCTGGTCCTGCAGGCATAAACAGCCATGTCCTTAAAACCGCTCTCCTGCCTGCTGGCGGAAAAATGAATGATGTACTCCTGTTCCTCCTCGTCAAACAGGATATCCGGCGCCCACAGGCATCCAAAGCTTTCGTCCCCGATAGGCTCCAAAGCTTCCTCGGTCCAGTCCACAAGGTTTTCCGAAATGAAATGGGCCAGGCATTTGCTGCCGTGGCGCTTGATCTCGTCCCAGGAACGGCAGTATTTACCCCTCATGCCATAGGAAAGGCTCAGATCGGTGGCAAAAATATGGAATTTGGAGTCGAACCGGCTGCGAACCACCGTCATATCGCGGACGCCCTTGTCCCCGTAATAAGCCCACAGCACCGGGCGGCCGCCGTTCACCGCTTCCCAGTGAAAAGCGTCCCTGCTGAGGGCAAAATAAACCTGCTCACCGTCCGGGGTCGTTTTTTCCCTGAAATGAACAAAAAGATAACAGCTTCCCATGTTTTTACCTCCCCATTTTACATCGCGCGATCAGTCCAAAGGCGCGCTTTCCTCGAATGGAATATAGACCCCGGTCTGGAACATCTGGTAGATGACATCGTAATGAGGTGTTTTCCTGCCGTCGCCTTCACCGTTGAAGGTACGCCAGACGCCGCCGGTGCCGGAATTGTTCCAGTCAAAGGTGCAGTTCGGCAATTCATCCCGCAGCGACGCCTTCACCGACGGGTCGACCCGGCTCTGGTCCATCGAGGAGGACGCGTAATTATATGCCCACAGGCGGCGCAGGGACTTGATCCGGCCCAGCAGCAGGATATCCTGGATACGGTTGTTGGGGATGTTCAGGTCCATCAGATTTGTGCATGCAAGCAGCGGCTCCACCGAAATGATGCGGTTGGAGAACGCCTCCAGGTATTCAAGCTTTGGGCAGTTTCCCAGCGCCGTGATATCGGTAAGCTGATTCCGCCCGATGATCAGCACCCTAAGGTCGGGCATGGATCTGAGGAAATCCAGCGTAGTCAGGCCGTTGTGGCCCAGGTCCAGGGCCAGCATTCGGCGGCAGTATTTAAGGCAGGCGAAATCCTGGCTGGTATGGGCTGTGCTCCGGTTGTTGTGCAGGGTGGAAAAAACCGTCATATCTGTCCGGATAACATGGGGCCCTTTGTTATTGCAGTTTATGATGAAGGTCCATCCGAATTCGACATTGGGGTAACGGGCTGACAGTTCCTCCGCCCAGACCATGTTCATGGTCGTCAGATACATATCGCATTTTTGCAGACATGGCAGACGGTCCAGGAATTCCTCCAGTTTGCTGAGGCTCCGGACCTCGGTCGCGCCAAAGTCCACATAAGTTGCTTCCCGGTAAGCTCTTACCCGGCCGTCGTATACCACTTCATCGTTTTCCACAGCCGATGCGCTCGTCAGAAGCAGAAGCGCGAAGACCAGAAGAAAGAACGCTTTTTTCATATCGCTCCTCCGAATGGGTTGATATTTATATTATACCGGACAAAAGCTTCGAAAGCAATATACGGCGTTTGCGTCTGCGGCCGACAGCGGTTATAATATAGGAGCCGGAAGGCCGTACTGACCTTTGTATCACCCGCATTATCACGCAGGACTTTTCGTCTATCCCGGCTTTGAACAGGAGGCAAAAAAAATGCAGTACCGCAGGTTTTCCGTCCGTGTTCCCGGCGCTGGCTCACCATGTACATTGACGCTTTATGGGCAGGACCTTGAAGAGCCCATCCGGGAAGGGCGCAGGTCACCCGCCCTGCTCGTCTGCCCCGGCGGTGCCTATATGTATACCTCTCCCCGGGAGGCCGAGCCCGTGGCCCTGGTATTCCTTGCCCGGGGATTCAACGTGTTCGTCCTCAGGTATCACTGCGCCCCGGAAGCACGCTGGCCCGTGCCCCAGCTGGAAGCCGCGGAGGCGATCCGGACGATCCGTTCCCACGCGGATGAGACCATGACCGACCCCGGCCGGGTCTTTATCTGCGGCTTTTCCGCCGGCGGACACCTGGCGGCTTCCGTCGGCATCCTCTGGAAGAGCGCAGGCTGGGCGTATGCCTTAAAGGCGGCAGACGAAGAGATCCGCCCGACGGGCATGGTGCTGTGCTATCCGGTCATCACAGCCGGGGAAAAGGCCCACAGGGGATCCATTGATAATCTGCTGGGACCGGGGCGGAAGGACATCTCCCCTCTTTCCGTTTCCCTGGAAAAACATGTTGGCCCTGACTGCGTGCCTGCCTTCATCTGGCATACCCGAACTGACGGCTCGGTCCCGGTGGAAAACAGCCTGTACCTTGCTGCGGCGCTTGCGGAAAACGGCATACCGTTTGAAATGCACGTTTTCCCACACGGAGGCCACGGCCTGAGCCTTGCAAATACACTGACCGACTCCGCCGGGGACGGGGTCATGATCGCCGCGGACTGCGCCGTGTGGCCGCAGATGGCCGCGGACTGGATGCTGGAGGAAAAATGGCGGTCGTGATTTTTCCTTACTTCTTTCAGTTCTCCGTTTCAGGACGGCTTTCGGCCCGGGTCCATCCTTCCAGCCTGAGAACGCTGTTCCTTTCCCCTTTGCGCGCCGCTTTGGCGTTATTCTTCCTGTACTCCCGTGGAGACATGCCGGTCTCCTTCTGGAAATTGCGGTTGAACGACGATATGGAAGGAAGCCCGACCGCAGCGGCGATATTCAGCACCGAATCGTTGCCGATGGAAAGCATCATGCAGGCTTTCCTGATCCTCAGCTGGTTGAGGTATTTCAGGGGAGATGTCCCCATGGTCTCCTGGAAGGACCGGCGGAAATGAGCCGGGCTCATCAGGCACAGTTCCGCCATCTGGTCCATGTCGAAATCACCGCTGTAATGGGTATCCATGTATCTGAGGACCGGACGGATGTTGAAATCCGCTTCCGGCTGCTCCATTTGCCCGATTTCCCCGGCAAAGCGCCAATATTCGATCTGGAGCGCGGAAAAATAGATGCGCACCAGGTCTGTGTCCAGCGTTTTCTTCATGCATTCATCCAGGATGCACTCGCACAAAAAGCGCATTCGGTCGCTCCTGTCCCTTTCAAGGCGGATCCCCGGCAGGAATCCTGTCTCCATACGGCCGGTCATGCCTTCGATATCCACAAAGATATAACTCCACCCGCTCCTTGTGCCCTTATCCGAGCAGGTGGTGTGCGGGACCATACGGGGAATAAGAAAAACATCCCCCTCGCTGAAGGGCACCCGTTTCCCGTCGATCAGCATGAAGCCGCTGTGCGAATGACAGAAACCGATCTCCAGGCAGTTGTGAAAATGCATCCTTTTGGCGAGAATATCGGATATGGTCCAGTCACTGCCGGTAAATACCTTCAGGGGCAGTTCTTCCGGCAGGTCGTAATACCGGTATTCCACCACGGGCTTTGACGACGCCATACATTTTTCCCCCCGGATCATTGATACGAAACGATTATAACATCCCCTGTGATCCAAGTCAAAGCAGCCTCTTGTTCCATCCTGTTTTTCCGGGTATAATAAACAGGGTGGATGTATCACGGCCGGTACGCAGTATAAAAACACCCGCGGGGTATCTTTTAAATATGGTATGATCCATATGTCGGTTTGAAGGATCCAGGGAGAAAAAAATGAAGCTTCTTATCCTTGCAACAGCGATTATACAGATTTTCATGCTTGTCCCTTCGGCGCAGGCGGAGACTCTCCTGCCGGGCAGCGCCGGCCGAATCGAAGATTCAGCCTTTGAAAACTGCTCTTTTGAAAGCGTGGTCCTGCCTGAGTGGACCCAATCCCTTGGGGACCGCGCTTTTGCGGACAATGCCCGCCTTAAAAGGATCGTGATCCCGACCTCAGTCTCCTCTATCGCTCCTTCGGCTTTCGACGGCTGCCCCAGGGATCTTCTGATCGTTGCCGACGGCGGCTATCCCATTTCCTGGGCTGTCAGTAATCTCTTTGACTACAGCGGCGGCGGAAATGCCCGTATCCTTGTAACGGTCGAGACCTATAAAGGGGACGACAGCCGCCAGACCCTTTACGGCACAGCCACCGACGGCGCAGGTTTTTCAAACATGTTCGCCGGGTTCACCAGGACCGCGGGAAACATCACGCTGGTTGAAGATCCCGGACGGGAAGAACTGCTTTCCATGATCCCTTCTGTTTTTGCCGGCGCCGGGGAAACCGATATCTCCGTTTTCGTTTTTCTGGGCCACGGCCTCCGGGACGCCGATACAGGCACCAGCCTGCTTGCCGCCTACCGTGATACGGAAGGGATCACCGCTTCACAGCTTCGGGCCGCTTTCGACGGCATCGGCGGGAGGAAGGTGATCATCATCGACGCGTGCTACAGCGGCGGCCTGATCACCGACGAGACCGAAACGCAAAGTGATGAAACATCCCTGAAGGCGGCAGAGGAATTTACCCGGGATTTCACTTTACCGTTCATGTTCCGCAGCCGTTCCGCCCTGACGACCGACGGGTATTACATCATTACCGCCTGCAGCGCAAACCAGCAATCCTATGAGACGTTTTTTTCCTCCGGCGGCGAATCCGCCGACGCCGGTTTTTTCAGTTATTACTTCAATCTGGGCTGCGGGTGGGATGAGGTTTCCCACACCTCGGGCAGCCTGTTCGCCGATCGGGATCAGAACGGCATCGTTACCCTGGATGAGATCGCCGTCTATACCTCCGGCCATCTCCCTTTCCTGCAGACCCTGACCGTCTATCCCGCCGGAGCCGACTGGTTCGGACTGTTCCGTAACGACTGATATACGCCACACCCGTAAAAACGGCCGGAGCTTGAAGCTCCGGCCGGGCTTTTATACCTTTGCCGCAGGGATCATCTATCCAGTTCTTCCAGTCGCCTGAGCCAGTCAAGGATCGATCCGTCGGCAAACAGCGTCATCAGAAAGCCTTCGGAAAACCTTTCGGCGCGGATGGCCGCGAATATCATCGCAAGGATGCACCTGGCGTCGCAGCCGGCAGTATCAGCCCGATCAAGTGTGTCGGTGGACAGCCCGTACTCCGCCAGGATATCGCGGTAATAATCCAGGCGCATCTCTGGATGGGAATTCAGCCAAAGATAGAATATGTCTACAAACCGGTCGACGATATGGGCGCCGATCTTGTCCCTGTCCCAGCCTTCCAGTGTTTTGCTGTCTTTTTTTTCGGCTATTTTTTCCGCTGCGGGAATAAAATCCGTCAGCGCGCTAAATTGGAGACCCATGGACTTTTATCCTTTCCTGTGCGAAACGGCATGCAGTTTTTTTCTTCGTAATATAATATCATTTTTGTATTCATTTTGCAAGGATTTTATTTTATTGCATAAAAAGAGATCCTGCCGTTCCCGAAAAAAACCGGCCCCTGAAAAACGGGGCCGGGCATGAAAACGAGCAATGGGATCATTCAGCCGTCAATACCACAAAGGGAGGGTGGGATCGCCGTCGGCAAAGGGGCCGGGCATGATCCTCAGGCCCCTGTGGCTCCCGAAATAATCGCAGTCGAAAACGATGCCGGTGCCATCGCTGTTCTCAAAACGCTCCTCCGGCTCAAAAGCCTTGCCGAGCACATCGGATGTGACAAGTCCGGTGCGATAGGAGCCGACCAACGCGCAGACATTGGTGTCCAGGTAAGGTTTCCCGTCTTTTTCAATAAGTTCCACATGCACTTCGGATCCGTCATCCCTGAGGAGGTCCTTTTCTTTTTCCCAGGGTTTCGCCCCTCCCAGGTAAACGTTGCCGGCGCACCAGACAGGCAGTTTGCTCTCATGGGCAGGGGCAAGTCCCCTCATATTGGGGGTGTCGTTGTCCATGTCGAACATGGCGATCCATTCCTCCCAGGTGGGATATCCGTCCATCACATGGGTGCCGCACTCCCGGTTTTCGCTGAACGACTGGGAAGAATCGCTGTCCGAAAGGACGGTGACGTCCCCGGCGGGCCATTTCTGTACAAAGATATTGTTATAGAAACGGTCGTCGCCGTGGAGGAAGGTCATAAAGCCCATCACTTCGGTGTTGTGGGGCATATGGTAGGGCGTGTACCTGGTGCCGGTCCCTCCGCCGACTGCGGTGAAGGAACCGCAGATAAGGTTGTGGACCATGGCGACGCCCTGGCTGGAAAGACGCACGGACGCTTCGGAAAGCAGGATATTGTTGTCGATCAGGGTCGGCCCGTGGGATACCTCCACAAAGATGTCCTGGCTCATCATGCCGCCCTTCAGGATCTCGGCAAAAGGAGGACGCTGGTTGTCGTGCAGAAGGTTCTGGGATATCCTGGTCCCCTGCGCCTCCCAATCACACCAGATGCCCATGGTGCAGTGATGGATATGGTTGCGCCTCATCACCACATCAATGGCCGCGTGCATCTTGATACCCGAGATCTCGGCGCCGCCCAGTTCCATCATATTGTTGATATGATGGATATGATTGTCCTCGATCACGGAAAATACGCCGCCCATCCTTCCGATGATTCCGCCCTGTTCGCAGTGATGGATATTGTTGCGGCGGATGATGTGACTGCCTATGCGGGAGCGGGTCCATCCGTGGAACTGGCCTCTGCAGACCGCGTCCCTCTCCATCTGGGTGGGACTCTTCACATGTTTGAAGGTAAAGTAGTGATCGTTGTCGGGATCTAGGTACTTGCCAAGGGAGATCCCGGCGCACTTGCTGCCATAGATCTCGCAGTCTTCGATGATCCATCCCCGGGACCAGTGGGGACCGATCATGCCGTCCTGGAAAGCTGCGGGAGGCGCCCAGGTGGTGGCCGCCTTGCAGATGACGAACCCGGAAACAGTGATGCAGTTTCTTCCCGTGCGCGAGGGGAAGAAGCATTCGCGGCGGACGTTGATCTCAACGTTTTCACGGTTGGGATCCTTCCCCTGGAAATTGGCGTAGATCACGGTATGATCCCCGTCCTGTTCGGAGTACCATTTATATACCGATTCCTCCGGTACCCAGGAACAGGGATACACCTCTCCTTTTTCGCATTCTTCCAGCGACGCGGCTTCATAGAGCATGCGGTCGTTGAGGTAAACGCATCCCGTATGCTTCGTGCGCCCCGCAAAATACCAGTCTCCGTATACATAAGTGGTGTAAGGGTTATAGGATCCGAAAACCGAGTTCGGTATCCTGACCCGCCAGAGGGACCCTCGCAGATTTTCCCAGTCCCTGACGGGCTCGGCGCCCGTGATCACTGCCCCAAGGGGCTTTTCACTGCGGTAGACGATCCTTTTATCGTCTTCCCCACCGTTTACCGGATCAACGTACTCCCGGTACACGCCCGGCGCCACAAGGACCTCGTCCCCGGGCATTGCTGCCCGGGCTGCATCATTGATGCGGCGGTACGGCCTTTCCCTTGTTCCGCAGCCGTCGCGTCCTGCGGCGGCGTTGACATAAATGATCATATGAAATCTCCTCCCTCCCGGTTCAGCCGGGAGCAATAATGGATGACAGGTTGCTGATGATTGCCCGCGTTACCTCTGGCTTGTTCATGGTGTAAAGGTGGATATTGGTGATCCCGTTGGCGATCAGGTCCACGATCTGTCCTGTAGCGAAAGCGATGCCTGCCTGGGCCATGGATCCCGGATCGCTGCCGAAACGATCGGCGATGGCAGCAAATTTCGGGGGCATGATGGATCCGGACAGCTTGACGGCACGCTCCACCTGCTTCGCGTTGGTAATGGGCATGATCCCGGCGCATACAGGCACGCGAATGCCCGCCTTGAGCATCCGGTAAAGGAAATTATAGAACAGCGCATTGTCAAAAAACATCTGGGTGGTCAGGAAATCCACGCCCGCTTCCACCTTGCGTTTCAGCATATCCATATCCGCGTCACGGGAAACGCTCTCCGGGTGCTTTTCAGGGTAGCACGCCCCGCCAACGCAGAAATCACCCCGGCTGCGGATGAAAGAGGCCAGATCCGACGCGTGCTCGAAATCATGGCATCGTTCCCCCTCAAGGGGCAGGTCTCCCCGTAGGGCAAGCACGTTCCTCATGCCGGAGGAACGCATGTTGTCAAGGATCTCCGTCACATGCTGACGGTCCGCCTGGACACAGGTGATATGGCAAAGGGGTTCAACGCCGCATTCGGCAACAGCCTTTGCCACCGCAAGGGTATATCCCGGTGTGGTGCCGCCCGCGCCGCATGTGACCGACATATACGCAGGACCCAGACGGGCGATCTGGCGTGCTGTTTCACACGCGCCGGCAATGCCGTCAAATCGCTTGGGCGGGAATACCTCACAGCTCAGGTGTACCCGTCCGTCGCCAAGAAGCTCTGATATCCTCATAAATCCCCTCAAAAATGTTCGCTTTCTCGTTATGGCCGGACCTCGGCATCCGGGGCTTTCGGCTGAGGCGCTTCCAGCCAGTCCTCCTGGGTCAGAAGCCACACATAATCCCCCGGCAGCAGGCGGACTTTCTTCAGGTCCTTTTCATGTCCCGTCGCAAGGTCAAGATATTTCCCCGCTTTTTTCAATACGACGGTCTCATTTTCCCTGCCGAAGTTGTAAAGCGCGACCAATGTACGTTCCCTATAGGACCGCGTCATCCCAAAGACCCGGTCGCTCCTGGTCTCATAGAGGTCCAGGACCGCGTCGGGGGAAAACACATCATATTCGTTGCGCGTCTCCTGCATCCTGCGGATCGCGGAGAACATCTTTCCTTCTACGCTCCGGGCCTTTTTATGCAGCTTCGCCTTTTCCCAGTCCATATCCCCGCGGTGCAGGTAGCGGCTGTCGGCTTTCTTCGCGGGATCGTCATGATAGCTTTCGTCGTTTTCCTGGGCGATCTCGTCCCCATAATAGATGACCGGCAGACCGCTCAGGCCGAAGATAAAGGCGTGGAGCATCCTGTCCAGGGCGACTGCCCTGTCCAGCGCGGCCTCGTCTCCCGCTTCCTTTGCGCCGGTGACACCGCACAGGGACGCCGCCGTACCACACAGCCTTGCGTCCCCCAGGCGGGGATCGTCGTTGTATAATTCGCCCCTGGACAGGCTCCCGGGCCATTTGCCGGTGAAATAGTCGTTCAGGTAACGTTTATGCGGGACTTCCTGCCAGTTGAAACAGCCGAGGAAACCGTAATCCAGCCCCCAGCCGATATCGTCGTGACAGCGGATGTAGTTAAGGAAGGTGTTCTGCCTGGGCAGGGAAAATACCCGGGACATCTGATGGCGCAGAAGGCGGACATCGGTGGTGGCTACCGTGTGCCACAGGGTACACATGGTAGTCACGTTATACAGCATATGGCAGCACGGGCGGTCCTGGGTGCCGAAATAGGGCGTGACCCAGACCGGGTCCATGACCACTTCGCCCAGCAAAAGCACTGCGGGACAGACGATCTCGCAGGCCATGCGCATGATCCTGACCAGGGAATAGACCTGCTTCAGGTTGCGGCAGTTGGTACCCAGCGCTTTCCAGATATAAGGGACAGCATCCAGGCGGATGATGTCGATGCCCCGGTTGCACAGATAGAGCATGTTGTCGGTCATATCGTTGAAAACCATGGGATTGGCATAGTTCAGATCCCACTGGTAGGAATAAAAGGTAGTCATGACCACCTTGCCGGCTTCCGGGCACCAGGTAAAATTCCCCGGCGCGGTGGTCGGGAACACCTGAGGCATGGTCTGCTCGTAAGCGTTGGGGATATCCCAGCCGTCGTAGAAGAAATAGCGGCTCTGGTATGACCTGTCACCGCTCTTTGCGCGCCTGGCCCATTCATGGTCTTCACTGGTGTGGTTCATCACAAAATCCAGGCACAGGGACATCCCCCTCTCTCGACATTCCCCCGCCAGGTGCTCCAGGTCCTCCATGGTCCCCAGTTCTTCCTGCACTTTCCTGTAATCGCTGACAGCGTAACCGCCGTCGCTGCGTCCTTCCGGACTCTCCAGGAGCGGCATCAGGTGGAGATATGTGACCCCAAGGCCGGACAGGTAATCCAGCTTTTTTTCCACACCCCTGATGGTGCCCGCAAAGGACTTTACGTAAAGCTGGTAGCCCATCAGGCTCCTGGAACGGTACCATTCCGGGTCCCCGTCCCTGAGTCGGTCCAGTTCCTTCAGTTCCCCGCTCCGCGCCTGGTAGGCGCTGAAGAGCATGTCGACAAAATAATCCCACGCCTTCTGGTCGTTATGGTACAACTCGGCGTACAGCCATTTCAGTTCCCGTTCATGACGGAAAAAACGGCCGGCAAATTCAGCGTTCCATTTGCTCTGATCCATGGCTTTCTCCTTTGCTGTCGGTTAGGAGCGATCATGCAGTTATCATGCCAAGAGTGTATCATTTTTGCCACCCTCCGTCAAGACAATTGACGTTCACAGTCACTGTTTTGAAAGGCCGGGGAGCCCCGAAAACAGGGCTTTATCCCGTTATTTTTCATCAGCGCATTTCACGGGCGTGACAAAAAGCGCTCTGAGCTGTATGATAGCATTGATAGGAGGCGGAACCAATGAAAAAAACGATGTTTTTGTTCTTGTTCCTTGTCATTTTCGCCCTGTCCGCTCCTGCGGGGAGCGAGGAGGACGATCCCTGGACCGCGGCGGGAAAACTGATCCGCGAAGGCATGTACTCCGAAGCGCTGGAGGCCTTCCGCACTTTTGAAGATTCCGATGCCGCCCTGCCCTATATCGAAGCGCTTTCCATATCGGAGCACGCAGACATGGTGCGCCTGACGGACCGCTCGGCCGGTTTCCTTTTCCATGGGCTGTGGGGGTTCGTTACCTTCCCTGAGGAGAGCGACCCGATATGCGTCGCACCCAGATGGACGAGCCTGTCCGTGCTTTCGGACGGACTGTTCCTGACAGGCCAGGAATGGGACGGTTCCGCGCTCTATGGCATTGTGACCGAATACGCCCGCGTTCTTTATCCCTGCTCCTACAGCCGTATCCTGCTCTCCGGCACAGACAGACTGATCCTGTACACCGGCACCCGCGGGCCTGCCCTGCTGGCGTCGGTATCGGAATACAGCCTGCTCTCCCCGCCCTGTCTTGACATCAGGGAAACAGGCACGTCCGCCTTTGCTTTCCGGGACATGGAAAGCAGCCTTTGGGGACTGATGGACAGGGACGGGCAGGTGCTTGCAGAACCCCTGTGGGACGATATCGGCATGGGCGGCAGCGGCCTGTTCCCGGTCCTGAAAGGCGGTCTGTGGGGGTATATCGACGCATCCGGAAATGAAGTGATCCCTTTCAGCTACCTTGAAGCCGATGCTTTTCAAAATGGCTGTGCCGACGTACGGGACTTGAGAAACGGCTGGCGCATCATATCGACCGACGGGTCCGTGCTGTTTTTCAGGGACGACCTTGCTGAGTTCGACCCTGAGATCGGGGAGTACGGTCCTTCTCGGGAATCCTCTCCCTCACCGGCAGATGAAGAAGAGGACATGTCGGGTGAATACACCGTTCATGCCCTTGGATACAACGATTATGTATTTGTCACGGTCACTCTCGGCCGGGAAGGCCAGATCCTGAAAATGAGTGTCGACGCCTCCTGCGAGGACAGGGACCGCGGCCGGCACGCCGAAGAGATCGCCTTCACCGACCGTTTTACCGGGAAGAAAGGGCCCTTTGTACTTGGGGAGGGCATTGACGGCATCACCGGCGCTACTGCGACGGTCAATGCCGTCCTGGAAGCGCTGAACAGCCTTTACGAGGAATAATCTTTTCCCCCTCCGCCGAAACGGACCAGCAGGAAAGAAAGCCCGCAGCTGATGAAAAGGATGATGATAAATACCGGAGCGATCCAGACCGGCCCCCATGCCGCGAAGCCGTACCAGTCCATCTTCCGTCCGGCGGAGAGGACCCCGTAAACATAGTAAACGGCATAGATCGCCAGAGGCAGGCTTCCCAGATAAAAACGCTTTCTTTCAAGCCCCCCGGCAAGGCGGAACAGCAGGAAGGATACAACGGCGAGGACCGGGGAAAGAAGATGCATGTACAGGCTGTGGCCGACGAACATATAACGGTAACCCATCGTCGGACCGAGGAAAGACATAACGACAAAGAATGTCATGGCGACCGAGGAAGTCCCGGCCAAACGGAACCACCGGATCCAAACGGCCGTGTCTTCCCTCTTGCCCAGGTATACCGGGACCAGGGATACGGCTTCGAAGAGGGCGGCTAAACCGCAGATGATATTGGAATCCACGGTAAAGTACTTCAGGCTCCTGAGTCCGGCAGCCGACAGCCGCCCGTCCGCGTCCCTTGAAAGGGCCATCGCCAGAAAGCTGCCGATGCACATTGCGCACAGCACAAGGTCTGTCAGGAGAAGCATCATAATCATCATCCGGGATCTGTTTTTCATGATGTCATCATCCTTTTTATATTGCTTCGGTAGGCAAGATACAGCAAAACGAACGCACCGAACCAGGCCATGACCTCGGCAAGGTACAGTCCCCATTCGCCGATAAGCCCGGGCAGGAGAAAAACACAGGACACCCTCATCACAAATTCGATAACGCTGGAGGCAAAAGACGCGCTGACCTTCCCAAGTCCCTTCAGGGCGCTGCGGTAAACAAACAGGAGATACAGCGAAAACAGCGCCGCGCTCATCACAATGACAAAACGATAGCCCACCGTTACAACTTCTTCCACCAGCGCTTCCGCGTCCACCATGAAAAGGCGGATCAGCGGTTTCCCGGCGGCAAGCATGACTGCAGCCATGGCCAGGGCAAGCCCTATGGATGTCAGCGCGCTTTTCCTGACGCCCTCCCGCACGCGTTCCAGCCTGCCGGCGCCGAAATTCTGCCCTGCAAAGGTACCTACAGCACCGCCCACCGCGTTCCCCACGGATTCCATCAGGGCCTGCAGGCGCCCCGGGGCATTGTATCCAGCCATGAATACGTATCCCCGTGTGTTTACCGCGCCGTTCACGATCAGCCCCCCGAAGGATATGACCCAAACCTCAAAAGCAGAGGGCAGGCCCAGGAAAAGGAGTTTTTTCATTTCTTCCGGGTCTTTTTTCATGTCCCGCTTTCCGACGCGCATCCCGGGAATGCCCATCCATGCCCTCAGGCACACGGCCGCGCTGACCCCCTGGGACATGACTGTCGCCGCCGCGGCCCCGGCCGGCCCGAAACGCAGCACCGCTACAAACAGGAGGTCAAGGCACAGGTTGCACACGGAAGAGGCGATTACCGCATACAGCGGCGTCCTTGCGTCCCCCGCGGCCCTCAGGCAGGCCGCCGACAGGTTATACGCCATGGACAGCGGGATTCCCCCGAAGATGATCCTCAGGTAAACTTCCGTCAGGATAAAAGTCTCATCGGGCGTGTTCAGCAGGGACAGGCAGGGCCTTAGAAGCCCCTGGCTCAGGATCAGCAGCGCCAGGGAAAGGTATGCGCTCAGGATTATGCTCTGGGCCACGGTTTTTCTCAGTCCCCCATTGTCCCCCGCTCCAAAGAAATGGCTCATCCTGATGCCAAAGCCCATGGTCAGGTTGATGACCGTGCCCAGGCACATATAATCCAGCCACCCGGAAGAAGAGACCGCAGCAAGCGCCGCAACGCCCCCGGAGCGGCCGAGGATGACCAGGTCGCACAGGGAATACAATTGCTGCAGGAGGCTTCCCGCCGCGGCGGGAAGGGCAAAACGGACGATCAGCCCCAGGGGCCGGCCCGTTGTCATGTCGCAAGTCCGGGACATGGATCACTTCACCGCGGCTTTCAGGGCGTCGCTGACCTCAACGGGAAATGGCAGCAGATCCAGGATATCCCGCCTGATATCTACCCCGGGATAGACCTCTGAGAGCATCAGGCCTTTATCCGTAAGGACAAAAACGCATCTTTCGGTGACGTACATCACCCTCTGGCCGTTTTTGACCGCACGTGATGCGGAAAAGCTGACCGAGCGGACCTTCTCCACAAACTTGGGGATATCCCCGTTGCGAAGTATCGTGATCTCGTCTTTTTTTCTTTCCATTTCCAAGCCGCGGGTGTTGAAAGTCAGGCAGAAAACCACATTGGGCGTCCTGGCCGTGATATTTGCAAAACCGCCGATGCCGGGATAGGTATCCGCGCTCCGGTGGGCGTTGACATTGCCCTCCCTGTCAACCTCGAACGCGCCCATAAAACAGATATTGAGTCCGCCGGAATTGTACAGGTCAAACTGGTTGCCCATATCGTACACCGACGCTGCGCCGATCATCGCCCCGAATACCGTTCCCGACGCAGGAAAGCCGCCGATGCCTCCAGATTCCACGGTCATGGTGATCTTGTCCAGGGTGCCGTATTTCCTGGCGTATCGGCTGACTGTCTCGGGAATGCCGATGCCGATATTGACGATGTCGCCTTCTTTTAGTTCCTTCGCGGCCCGGCGGCCGATGGTATTATAGGCGGGACTGGCCTTGGTCTTGGCCCCGGAAAGGTCGTCGATCATCTCCTGCCAGCCCTTCCATTCCTCATAGGGGATTTCGAAGGAACCGGTGAGCGCCTTGAAGGCCACGGGCCTGGGCTCCGGCTCGGTCACCACGATCACATCCACAAGACATCCGGGAATAATCGTGTTCCTGGGGCGGGAGGGGGTGCCGACCAGCCGGTCCACCTGGACGATCACCTTGCCGTGGTTGGCCTTGACCGCCTGGCATATGGAGAGCGCGTCACCGGACATGTACATATCGTCGAAGGAAATATTGCCGTAGCGGTCGGCAACGGTTCCCTTGATGAGCACCATGGTGATCTTAGGCAGCTGGTAATACAGGAATTCCTCGCCGTCCACAGTCACCGGCTTTACCAGGCTGTCGTCGCGGGAAACGGAGTTGATGCCCGGCCCCTCGCGCCGGGGATCAACAAAAATATCCAGTCCCACTTTGCTCAGCGCCCCCGGAAGGCCGCCGGCCTGGGCACGGATGGCGTGGCTGATGCATCCAAGCGGCAGGTTGTACGCCTCGAAACGGTCTTCAAGGACAAGGTGCTTGGTGGAAGGCATGGCACCGAAATGGCCGCAGATCAGCTTTGAAACCGCGCCTTCCCGGATATAGCCCTCGGCATTCCGGTTCTCATCCCATACGCCGAAGCCCGCGCTGGAGATCAGCGTAAGGTTGTTCGGCTCCCCCGTTTCATGATATCTTTGGTAAATCGCTTCGTGGAGTTCCACCGGGTTTTCTATCCCCACAAAGGAATTGACACAGATGACTTCACCGTTTTGCACCAGCTCCGCCGCTTCTCTGCTAGACATGAATTTATACATCGTATCGCCTTTCCGTCAGCTGTCGATCCTTCTCAGGACATCACCCGGTTCAAGAACGCCTTCCGCGGGCGCCCCGGAAGCAGAAACAAAAGTTACACTCAGGTCTTCCAGCGGATGCGGCGCGCTCTGCACCAAAGTCCCGTCCCCCGCGCGGATTGAAGCCACCGTTAACGGAATGTTCCGTCCGTCCCTTTTCATCGCTTCGATCTCTTCCCCCACAAAAAAACGGTTCCGCTGGATAAACGAGGCTTCCGCCCCCCGGACTTTCTCCACTATGCCGATCCATACGGCTCCGGACAGATAATCGCCCGCCGCCTGTTTCATCCCCTCGCTTCCGGGCCTGCCATAATAAAAACCGGTATTAAAGGGCCTGTAGGTGCATTTTTTGATCTCCCGGAGGTATTCCGGAACCTTCGCCTGGTATTTTTCCTCGTCCTCAAAAAGATCGTCCAGGGCATGCCGGTAGGCCCTGGCAACGGTGGCGACGTACAGGGGTGTTTTCATCCGCCCTTCGATCTTCAGGCTGTCGACACCGGCTTCGCAGATGTCTTTCAGGCGATGGATCATACACATATCACCGGAGTCAAATATGTAGGTGCCCCGGTCGTTTTCCTCCAGGGGAAGATACTGCCCCGGCCGGGACTCTTCGACCACAGCGTATTTCCAGCGGCATGGATGGCTGCATTCACCCCGGTTGGCGTCCCTTCCCGCGAAGTAATTGGACAAAAGGCACCTTCCGCTGTAGCTCACGCACATGCTTCCATGCACAAAAGCCTCGATTTCGAGACCAGGGTCTGTTTTATGCCTGATGGATTTGATCTCTTCCAGACTGAGTTCTCTTGCACAAACCACCCGTTTTGCTCCCTGCCGGTACCAGAAGTCAAAGGAAAGGTGGTTAGTCAGGGATGCCTGGGTGGATATGTGGATCTCCCTGCCCGGACAGTATTCCCTGCAGAGCATGAACATCCCCGGATCCGCGACCAGCACAGCGTCGATATCCAGGCCGTTCAATTCCTTAAAATAGTCCGCGGCCTTTTCGATATCCGCTTCATGGGCCAGGATATTGGCCGCCACATGGACCCGCTTTCCGAATTTATGGGCATAAGCGCACCCCTGTGCTATCTGGTCCCGGGTGAAATTCGTTGCTTTGGACCTGAGGCTGAACGCTTCGCCCCCGATGTACACCGCATCAGCGCCGTAATCGACGGCAGCCCTGAGAACCTCCGGATCCCTGGCCGGGCAAAGCAGCTCCGGTTTTCTGCCCAAGCTCATCCCATTACCTCCGATCTTCCTCCCTGTGGTAAAAGGAGTGCAATCCCACATACTATACGCCATTATCCTTGAAATGAAAAGTTTTTTTATCGTCTTTCCTCCCCGGTCCGATCCTCTCTGTCCTTCCTGTTGACATCCCGTTCCCGTGCCCATATACTTCTTTATGATCATTGGTTTTTACGGGAGTTTTACTATGACACAGATCCTTGTACGCGCCGGATGCTTTTGTGCGATCATCCTGATGGGCCACATTCTCCGCCGGATGAACTTTTTTAAAAAGGAAGATTTCGCGGTGCTCAGCAAGATCGTTATCCGCATCACGCTGACCTGCTCCATTGTCAACAGCTTTAACGGGAAAAGCCTAGACGCCGCCATGCTGACCATGACGCTGTTTGGCTTCGGCTTCGGCCTTTCCCTGGCAGCCCTTGCCTTCTTCTTCAGCCGGAGATCCTCTCCCGGCGTCCGGGCATTCGCAGTGTTGAACACCACCGGCGTCAATATCGGCAATTTTGTGCTTCCTTTCGCCCAAAGCTTCCTGGGCGCCGAGGCGGTCATGGCCGTCAGCCTGTTCGATGTAGGCAACAGCTTTTTCTGCCTCGGCGGAGCCTATGGCCTGGCGCTTGCCGTAAGCCGCGGCGAAAAGCGGATCGACATGCGGCCTGTCTTTTCTGCCCTGTCAAGATCCGTTCCCTTCATCACTTACCTCCTGATGACCATGCTTTGCGCCTTCAGGCTGACGCTTCCCCGGCCGTTAATGGAATTTACGGGCATCGTCGGGAACGCCAACGCTTTTCTGGCCATGCTGATGCTGGGCGTAGGCTTCAATATCTCCCCGGACAGGGAAAAGATCGGTCTGATCATCAGGATCCTTTCGGTCCGTTTTTCCCTCGGCATCGGGCTTTCCCTGCTGTCCTGGTTCGTCCTGCCCATGCCTTTTTCTCTGAAGCAGGCCCTGGCCATCCTGTTTCTCGGCCCCATCGCGTCGGCAGCACCGGCCTTCACAGAGCAGATGAAGGGTGATCATGAATTGAGCAGCGCCGTCAATTCCCTGTCCATCGTTATCAGCGTGCTGCTTATCGTTGTCTGCCTTACTCAGGTCGCGGCATGAATATTTCTTTTCTCTATAGCGCATCGGCCCGATTTATGGTATGATTTTCGTATCAGGAACACATTAACATTTTCAGGAGGCGTCTATCATGGCCAAGATCATTCTGGACCCGGCCCGGAGCGCCGGTACCGTAAGCAAAAACATCTATGGTCACTTTTCCGAGCATCTGGGCCGCTGCATCTACCAGGGACTCTTTGTCGGAAAGGACAGCCCCATCCCAAACAAAAACGGCATGCGCTCAGACGTCGTGGAAGCGCTGAAAAAGCTTGCCGTCCCTGTGCTCCGCTGGCCCGGCGGCTGCTTTGCCGACGAGTACCACTGGGAAGACGGCATCGGCCCTCAGGAGGGACGCAGGCACATGGTGAATACCAACTGGGGCGGCGTGGTGGAGGACAATTCCTTCGGTACGCACGAATTCCTGGAGCTGTGCGCCCAGATCGGCTGTGAACCGTATATCAACGGCAACGTCGGCAGCGGTACGGTGCGGGAAATGGCTGAATGGATCGAATACCTCAACAGCGACGGTGATTCCACGGTGGTGCGCCGCCGCCGCGCCAACGGAAGGCATGATGCCTGGAATGTGAAATACTTCTGCGTCGGCAACGAAAGCTGGGGCTGCGGCGGAAACATGCGTCCCGAATATTATGCCGACGAATACCGCCGTTATGCCACCTTCTGCCGCCAGTACGGGAAAAACAGGCTTTACAAGATCGCCTGCGGTCCCAATTCCGACGATTACGAATGGACCCGGATCCTGATGGAACGGGCCGGTAAATATATGGACGGACTGAGCCTCCATTATTACACCCTCTGCGGCGACTGGCAGACCTCCAAGGGCTCTGCCACCAGATTCACCGAGGAGGAATACTACCGCACCCTTTTCCGCGCCGCCAGGATGGATGAACTGGTCTCACGCCACAGCGCCGTCATGGACCGCTTTGACCCGGACAAAAAGGTAGGCCTGATCGTGGACGAATGGGGCGCCTGGTATGACGTTGAGGAAGGGACAAATCCCGGTTTCCTGTACCAGCAGAATACCATGCGTGACGCGATGGTGGCAGCCATTACTCTTAATATCTTCAACCGCCACTGTGACCGGGTAAAAATGGCCAACCTGGCCCAGACCGTCAACGTACTTCAGTCTGTTATCCTCACCGAAGGCGACAGGATGGTCCTGACGCCCACATATCATGTATTTGATCTTTACAAAGATCACATGGACGCCCGGCAAGTGGAGTGCAGCGTGGAATCCGAAAGCGTATGCGAGGGCGAGTATGCCCAGCCCCAGGTGACGGCCTCCGCATCCGAAAAAGACGGGGTCTTTACCCTTACGCTCGCCAATCTTTCCGCCGCCGCCCCGGTTCGGGTACAGGTGGAGGGCATCCGCGCCGCGCAATGCAGCGGCAGGGTGCTGACAGGCCCCATGGACAGCTTCAACGATTTCGGCTGTTCAATCCTTGAAGTCCGTCCTCTCGAAGGCATATCCCTTACGGACGGTTCGGTCGGTGTGGCCCTTCCCGCCTGCTCCGTGGCCTCTCTCAGGATCCGTGCATGACGGATACCATGGATATGAAGGATCTGTCCGAATGGTCCTCTCGCCTTCCGATGTGCAGGAAATGCATGCTGGAAGACATGGAAAACGGAATGGACATCGCGGCTCTCCTTAAACGCCTGACGGAATCGATCCCTATAAAGGATAGGTCGGATCAATCAGAAATAAACCGACGTCTGGATATTTGCCGGCAATGTGACCATCTATACAGCGGCACCTGCGCCCTGTGCGGCTGTTTTGTCCAGCTCAGGGCCTCAAAAAAGCGCTCCGCCTGTCCGGACATCCCGGACAGGTGGAGCCGCAAATAAAAAGCATGCTTATTTCCCGAACCGCTTCTTCAATAAGCTAACAGCCGGCTTGAACGATGCTTTTACCGTACCCGTACTTGTGTAACGATTTATTTACTTTTTTCCGTTTTTTACCGGAGGTCATGATGATCAACCGCAAGATCCGGTATTTCGTTACCCTGGCCGAATGCCTTTCCTTCACACAGACCGCCGCCCAGTACGACGTATCCCAGACAGCCGTCAGCCAGTACATTTCCTCCCTGGAGGAAAGGCTGAAGGTACGCCTTTTCGAGCGCAGCCAGCGTCAGGTGACCCTGACCGAAGCCGGCGCGTATTATTATGCCCGGGTCAAAGCCATGCTCAGGACCTACGACGAGACCCTGAACCACCTGCATACCCTTGCCCAGGGATACCGCGCCCGGCTGAAAGTGGGCGTGGGGATGTACGAATACTGCTCCACCGAAGGCTTCATCTCCCGTTTTCTCTCCTTGCATCCCGAAGTACGCCTGGATATCCTGCAGTATCCTTATTCGACCCTGACCGAGAAACTGAAAATGGGCGAGGTGGATATCATTATCTGCGACAGGCTCTGTGAAGACGCCTTTCCCCACAATTACCTGATCTCCAGGACACTTTTTTCATCACCCAATTACATCGTGGCCCATCCCGATGTAGCAAAAAAATACGGCGGCGACGTCAGGGATATGCTCCGCAGCGAATGCCTGATCACCAACTGCGAAACCGACGGTCCTTCATCCCTCCAGATGCTGAATATCCTGTTCATGGACGAGTTCGGCTTTGTCCCGGGCAATATTTCCCAGACCAATTCCGTCAACGCCCAGTTGATGATGGTCCGTGCATGCCGCGGCGCGGCCATGGTCCCCGGCTTTATCCTTTCGGTCTACGGTCAGGGACTGGTCCGGTTTGACCTGCCGGACAAAAGGCGGATCCGTTATCAGCTCATGTATCTGAGAGACTGCAAAAACGACGCCGTCCCCCTTCTTTACCATTTTGAGGAAGAACTTGCCCCGGATCCTGCCGGCTGATCTTTCATACATTATTATCTTATTAATTTATTATTTCTGCTCTGTTTCGTCCCCACTAAGGATCTCCAGGCTGTAAACGTCGTCCAGACTGATCTTTCTCCCCGAAAGGAGCACTGTCCTATCCACAGGATCGTATCCTGACGCATTCCCGGTCAGCCGGACGGTTTTGCCCTCCCCGCTGCCTGCCTGCCTTGGTACAAACAGAAGGATCCGTACCGCCGGATGGGAAGATATGACGCGCGCGAGCTCGTTTACACGCGCGTTTTTTTCGGCTTCTTCATCCTCGCCGGGAATGCGCCTATCCTCACGGACCTCTTCCTTTTCACGGATCTCGTCCCCAAAGCCCCTCAGGGACGCGAACGGCATGAACTGCTTCGCCCTGTCCGCCCGGGGCATGCGGGGATGGGCGGAATCGGGCCTCTCAAGGCCGATAATGTCGTCATACCTGCCCATTCATTCGTCCTCCCCGGCCCGGTGCCCGCCGATCTGTAAGCTGCGCTGGGCGCCGGTGGCCCCTTCCATCAGATTTTTGCCGCGGAGAACCGCATTCGGGCCAAACCTGGACCTGAGTCCGATAACCGCCCGGTTCATTTTCTCTTCCTTCCCGTCCATTTCCATTTCCTTCTCCAGTTCCTCATCCGACGTAAACAGATCCATCTGTCTGGGCAGTCCGTTTCCTTCCTCGTCCGCCTTTTCGACCCGGTCGAAAACAACGAAAAAACGTCTCACCTTCAATTCCCTGCGGATGGCGCGGTCGTAAGCCCTCATCGCGGCTTCGGTCAGTTTCCTTGCTGAATTTGAACGGATCAGGGCGCCGCCCAGGTCAGTAACCGGGGAAGAAGCATGGGTCATTGCCGGTGACAGGCGCCCATAACGGTCCTTTTCCATGGGGCCGGCCCAGTGTTCGGGCATTCCCTCCCGATCATACCCGATCGTTACGCTGACACTGCCGCATACAAGTCCCCCGGAGAGCAGTTCACAGGACAGCCGTTCAGCCATCTCCCACACCACGATGCGGCCTTTCTCCGCGTCATACGGGCCGGGAAGCACCTGTCCCACCGACAGGCTCCTGTCTTCGGGACGGTAGTTTTTGATGTCCGCCATGGTGCAGCTTTCCAATCCCCAGGCGTGGTCGATCAGCAGCTCGGCGTCCACACCAAAGTCGGTAAACAGCGCTTCCTCATCGTAAACGCTCCGGCGGCAGATATCCCCCATCGTGCGGATCCCCCGCTTTTCCAGCTTTCTCGCCGTACCCGGCCCCACCCGCCAGAAATCGGTTATAGGCCTATGGCCCCACAGCTTTTCCCGATATGACCTCTCGTCGAGTTCGGCAATGCGCACCCCATTATCATCCGGTTCCTCGTGCTTGGCAAGGATATCCATCGCCACCTTGCTCAGGTAAAGGTTGGTCCCGATCCCGGCGGTGGCGGTAATGCCTGTTTCGTCATACACCGCCCGGATCAGCGTGGCGGTCAGCTCCCTGGCGTTCATCCCGTACATTTTCAGGTATCCTGTCAGGTCGGCCATCACCTCGTCGACGGAGTAAACGTGCACATCCTCCCCGGACAGGTACCTGAGATAGACCTTTTCATAAATGCGTGTGCTGTATTCGATATACTTGCGCATCCTGGGCGGGGCAATGATGCAGTCCACCTTTTTCCCTGTCCGTTTTTCCGTTTCATGAATCTTCTGCGTCACCTCAAAAAGCCGGCACCGGCCGCCCAGGCCCAGGGCCTTCATTGACGGAGACACCGCGAGGCATATGGTTTTTTCGGTGCGGCTCTCGTCCGCGACCACCAGGTTCGCAATCAGGGGATCCAGTCCCCTTTCCACACATTCCACCGACGCGTAAAAGGATTTCAGGTCGATGGAGGCGTATCTTTTTTCTTCAGCCATCCGCGGCGCGCCTCCCTTCCCCCATGTGTTTTCATTATAACTTCCGTGCTTTTAAAGTCAAGGCGCCCACCCTTATGAAAAGGACCGATATGGCGACGGAGTTACTGTTCACGGTACGGGCGGACAAGAAACAGATGAATAGACATCGAAGGGGTGCTTCTGTAAACGAGGCACCCCTTTTAGGTAGTGATAAAATAGTTAACAGATTTGTAACTATTTAATGCTTTACAATTTGCTTGA